>JBMOPZ010000001.1:0-4321 GCA_049321355.1 Pseudomonadota bacterium
GATTTTTCTGGATTGTATTTTAAGGGTACTGTGTTACAAGGCGGCGTACCCTGGGAGTCCTCGCCGCGAGTCCGTCCGTCCGGCGCGCGCACTGCGCGCGTTCGGGCGGGCGGCCTCACGGCTGCGGCTTTAATGGTTGCCTGATTGTGACACGTAACGCTATCGGACAAGTCCGAAGTCTTTTTGGGTTGGGTTGACATAAATAGTCCTTCGTCGAATTGAGCGACTGCACCATGCAATCGCGACGGAATGAATTAAATATGTCAGGAGGTAAGAAGTATCCCACCCAAAAATCGAGTTTTTAGGTGGTTGCCATTTTCTTCATGTAGGTGTCGGCGAATTTGCGTAGGGCCTTGTCGCTACCACCACCTTTCACATTGCTGGTGTAGAGGTTCAGCTCTTCAACGAATAACTGGTGAAGGTGTTGATCGTTCAAGCGCACCCCACCAGCCTCGTGGATTATCTCCAACACCATGCGCATTTTCTGAAAGTTGGCTTGTTCGCGTTTGGCAATTTTGCCTATGAGCGCAGCCTTGAGCTTGGCGAAGAATTTAACATCTTGCAGCAGAGTAGCCTTGCTGACTCTTGCTATCACAGGCTTGCAGCCAATCACTGTTGGATCAATACGCACTGCGTCGAAGAGTGCCTTATCATCGCCCAGCGGAATGCGTTGGATTAGTTCGTTAAGGAAGCAGCCGTGGTAGAGAACACAGCGCAGAGAGTTGTATGCGGAGAAGCCCACGCCTAGAAAAGCACCAAGCATCGGGAGAACCTCCATTGCCTCTTCTTTGCTGGGCATTCCTGATGCATCGAGATATCCGTCAATCTGCTTGAAAATATCGGGTAATGCAGCTATCTGGCTTGGAGACTCGACCATATTTTTGAGTATGTCCAGGAATTTTTTGTCCAGGAGAAATCCTGCCATCGTCGCAACCATGTGTTCTTTGATCGGAAGCTCATACAGATGGCACCAACTAAAGGGAATAGCGTCTTTGCCGAAGATAATGTCTTTATCCTCGATCAACATTCGCTTAATTTCTTCACCCTCAGCGGCGAAACGTGACCATGACTCAAGAAAAGTGCGCAGGTCTTCGGCGGTGATGCCTTTGGCGTAGGAGGTTCCGCTCATGCCTTACGTTTGCGGGCTTTCTTGGCTTTAACAGTTGGCAGCAAGCTGGTGAGCTGCTGGTAACGCTCGAACAGGAAGGCGACGCGTGCGGCATCGTCCTTGCCGCACTTGTATTGATAAGCGGCATCCACGGCTTTATCCAGCGCGGCGTGAGCTTTGACCAATTCGGGCGGCATGGAGAGTGGGTCGTAAAGGTCAGCGAGTGAGGATTCAGGATAGCGCGCACGGGCATCAAGGATAGCTTGTGCGGCAACTTCGATGGTGGAATGGTGTTTGTCGGTCGATTCAGGCCACGGGAAATTGTTGTAAACGATGCCAGCTGAGTAGCGATAGCGACTTTCTAATCGTCCGGCTGTGGCGCGCATCCAGGCGTTTTGCATGGTCGAGATCAGGATGCCGAAGTGGTAGAGGGTGGCATTCGGAACGGTCAATGACGTGTCGCTGGTCAAGGTATCCGGTTGCATAAAGCCAATCGGTACGAAGGCGCGACGCTCTGAGGAAACACGCGGTATCAGAAGATAGGGTTCATTCGGGATATATTCGACGTGAAAGCGCGTCGGTGTTGCGGCCAGTTTCTGTGTGGGTGCGCTCTTGCTGGCTAGGCGGAATTCGCGCACGGCCTCCACGCGTTTCATCGCTTCCGGCATTTTGCGCAACTCATTGGGCGGACAATCGCCCAGCCACAGACACCAGCGCTCATAGCCATTGATAAATTCGACTGCACCAATCCAGCGGCGGAACCAGCGCGCAGATTGAGGTTCGCGCTTTATGAATTCATCCTTTTCTTCCGGCGTGAATAGGTAATTTCCGCCATCTATGGGTTTGTTGCCGATGCCGATCTCTGGCGCGTTGCATAGCGGGGTTTGACGGTTGCCCATTACCACATCCGGTGCATCCACCAAATAGGGGTTGATGTGCCGAACCGACAGCACGTTGGGTTCGCCTTTGATGTTTCCGGTGTAGTCGAAAATTGTGTGCTGTTTGGACTCGTTCAAGCCGAAGCCGACGATGACGCAATGCACAGCGGCAACGCCTTTTCCTTCGTTGCTCCACTGGAAGGTGCGGTGCGCGAAATGAATTTTCACGCCATTCCCTAACATATGGCTCCACAGCACGGCAACTTGTTCGCCCTGGGTGATGCTGTTGGTGGAAACGAATGCAACATGGATAGATGGGTTGGCGTGTATATAGGGTAGTGCTTTGACATACCAGCAGGTCACATAATCCAGCAGGCCGCTGCTAGGGATGTTGCCCATGACATGCGCAACATCTTCGCGTTGTTCGTCGTTCAAGTATTTCGCGCCGATGAATGGCGGATTGCCCAGCACATAGCTGCATTGCTCTGCCGGAATTACGTCGTTCCAGTCGATGCGCAACGAGTTCTCGCAAATAATAGTAGCGCTATCTACCAGCGGTACGGTGGGGCGTGTTGTGCCGAAGCGTTCAGCGGCTTCGAGATTCATCTGGTGGTCGGTGATCCACATGGCGACGCGGGCAATATGGGCGGCAGATTCGTCGATCTCGATGCCGTAGAACTGGTTTACCTTGACGCGACACAGGGTGGAAACATCGAGCAGGCCACCTTTGGTCTGACCTGTTTCGGTCATTGCTTCGATAGTGTCCATTTCCAGTTGGCGCAGTTCGCGGAAGCCGATCACGAGGAAGTTACCGCAGCCGCAGGCAGGATCAAAAAAGGTGAGGGTGGGGAGTTTGTCGTAGAAAGCTTGCAACAGTTTTTTGTTGCGCTTGACCTTGGCGAGTTCGGCACGCAGGTCGTCCATGCAGAGCGGGTTGATGACGCGCAGAATGTTGCGTTCGCTGGTGTAGTGCGCGCCGAGTTCGCGGCGGGAGGCTTTGCGGTTGCTGCTGTCTGCACCGTCTGGATTGTGTTCTTCCAGCACGCCTTGGAACATCGCGCCGAAGATGGCTGGGGAGATGCCGCTCCAGTCCAGCTTGGCACAGGCGATGAGTTGTTCGCGCATTGTGCTGTCGAAGCTGGGGATGCGGGTAGATTCGGCAAACAGTGCGCCGTTGATGTAGGCGAAGCGGGCGAGGTTTTCGTCGAGGTTGTTTTGGCGATCGTCTTCCGGTGTGTTCAATACTTGGAACAATTCAGCCAGAACACGCCCGACATTGCTACCGTCAGCACGGGTGGATTCCATGAGCCGCCGAAAAATTCCGTTCTCGCCGAAGATACCGGTGTCTTCGGCAAACAGGCAGAACAGCAGTCGGGTGAGCAGGACTTCCAGATCGCGGCCTTTGAAGTTGGCGCGCAGTAACGACTCATGCAGCTTGCTGATGGTGTAAGCAGCGTTTCGGTCGGCTTCGGATTCTTCGGTGTAGTCGGTGAGTTCGCCTTCCACCAGAAACATGAACCAGTCAGCCTTTTTAGACAGTTCAGCGAGTTTGCATTGATGATAGCCACCACCCGTTCGCAGGTCGTAGATGCGGATGCGCGCAAAGTCGCTGGTGATGATGTAGCGGGGGCGGTCTTCTTCCTTGAGCGACAGGAAATATTCGCTGGCCTGGTCGAATGCGGCATCGAGGTCTTTGCCCTTGCTTTTGTGTTCGACGATGAGTTTGCCGGGGATGAAGCTGTCGATGAAGCCTGGTGCGCCGCCTAGCTTCTTGACGGACTGTTCGTAGATGGTGGCACTTTCCGCTCGGATGCCGAAACACTCATAAAAACGCAGCCAGAAGGTTTGGGCTTGGCTGCGTTCGTTGCTGGCGTTTTGCTGTTCCTTTGCGAATGCAGCGAGACGCTTGCGGATTTCGTTGCGGGTGAGTGCCATTCAATACCCCGATTAGGTCAATAGGGACGATTCTATGCGAAGTGTAGGGGATTGAGGAGCTTTTAGGTGAAGGGGGGAAGGGTGAGCGGTGCCGGACTTGAACCGGATAATGCAGGCTTGCGCTTGCAACCATTACCCATTGGAAACCAACCGCTCAGCAATAGGATACCACCGACCTGAAAGCCTTGCTTGTGATTCAAAGCAGTTCCACAAATGCTGCGCACTTGTGAAGAAGTTTTTACAAACTGGCGATGCCAAATTGCAAGTTGTTCAATTGGCACAACAGCGATGCTATTGCGCTAGGTAGTGTCACAGACTTGCGATGCAAGACTGTGGGGCTGTTGTCGAAACCGTATCAAGCGCGCAGTGGAATGACTTCCGCGCCAGCTTCAACCTTGTC
>JBMOPZ010000002.1:0-35768 GCA_049321355.1 Pseudomonadota bacterium
GACAAGGTTGAAGCTGGCGCGGAAGTCATTCCACTGCGCGCTTGATACGGTTTCGACAACAGCCCCACAGTCTTGCATCGCAAGTCTGTGACACTACCTAGCGCAATAGCATCGCTGTTGTGCCAATCAAACAAGCCACAGTCTGGATATGCCAGTCTGTGACGACATCACCAACAAGTGCGCAAGCATTTGTGCCTGTTCGGTTCAACTCAATGCCGCCTGCACCGCATCCGGTGCGCGCTTGATGACATTCAGCAGCACCAATGCTGCACCTTGCGGCGAACGATCCCCACGCTCCCAATGGCGCAACGTCGCCACAGAAAACCCGAACCGTGCGGCAAATTGTTCTTGCGTCATGCCCATATTGCGGCGCAAGGCAGAAACATCCACCACCTCCGGCTTGTAAAGTTTCACCGCGACCTTTCCGCCTTTCGCATGCGAAATCGCCTCATTCAATCCACGCGCGATACTATCAAAAGCTTTTCCCATAATTCACCTCTCAATCCAGGTTGCAACCAAAATATCCACCAACTTCGCCAACCCGTTGCGGTCTGCCTTGCTCAAATTCGCCTGCTCATTCTTGGCGAACAGTGCCAGCAGATAAAGCGGCATCAATTCGCTGTGGTAGTAGTAGATCACCCGAACCCCGCCACTCTTGCCGCGCCCGCCTCTACCCCAACGTATCTTACGAATGCCACCCGCGCCTTCGATTAGATCGCCCGATTTCGGATGTGCAGCCAGATAACTCACGATGTCCTGGCGCTCCTCGACGGTCATCAGTTTTTCCGCTTGGCGGATGTATTCCGGCACTTCGGCGATTGTGATCATGTTGACATTCTAATCCAATGGATTAGTTAATGCGAGCATCCTTTTGCTATATACTGCCTCCAAGTAGTCGGTGCCTGGATGTGGGAACAGGGCGGTCATTCACCGCTTATATCGGTTCGACCCCGATCCGGCTGCGTTAGAGGCGGTTCCGTTTCGGACGTTTTAGGCTGGGGGGAACATACATCAGCTCCCGCCTGCTCTCCCTTCATCGTATATACTGCTCCGCGCCGGGAACGGCTGTCCGCCGATGGGTAAAGGCTAAGCTGCTAAGCAGCGAAATATGCTGGTTCGAGTCCCGCCGCCCCCGCCAAAAAAACCGCAAACGCACCGCCCACTATGACGAGAATGCTGTTGAAAATTTTGGGATATGTCGCCGCGCCGATCAATTGGATCAGCGTGGTCGTTGGCCGATTGAGCGCGTGGTTGGTGGTGATGCTGGTACTGCTGGTGTGTTACGACGTTGCCATGCGTTATTTTTTCCAGTCGGGTTCGATTGCCTTGCAGGAGTTGGAGTGGCATTTGTTCGCGCTGATATTTTTACTGGGGAGTGCTTACACCCTCAAGCATGACGAGCATGTGCGGGTTGATATTTTCTATCAGGCGCACTGGATGACCGATAAACGCCGCGCACTGGTGGATATTTTCGGTTGCCTGTTCATGCTGTTTCCGTTCTGCGCGCTGATGATTTACAGCGCGCTTCCGTTTGTGGCGCAGTCCTACGGTTGGGCGGAAACTTCGCCCGATCCCGGCGGGCTGTCCTACCGCTGGCTGTTGAAGGCGATGATTCCGTTCGGCTTCGCGCTGTTGATGCTGCAAGGGGTGGCGATGGTGGTGCGCTGTTTGCACATTCTCTGCGACAGCGGGGAGCAGCGTTAATGGCGATGGAATACTGGGCGGTGGTGATGTTTGCGGTGGTGGTGCTGCTGCTGATGGCCGGCTTTCCGGTCGCCTTTACGCTGGGCGCGATTGCCATGGGGTTTGGCGGCTATTTCCTCGGCTGGCAGGAGTTTGAGTTGCTGCCGATGCGCGTCTGGGGGGTGATGACCAATTTCAGTCTGCTGGCCGTGCCGTTGTTTGTCTTCATGGGTGTGATACTGGAACGTTCCGGTTTGGCGGAGGAGTTGCTGGAAACTGTGGAACGGTTGTTGGGACGATTACGCGGCGGCATGGCCGTCGCCATCGTGCTGGTGGGAGCGGTATTGGCGGCAACCACCGGGGTGGTGGGGGCAACCGTAGTGGCGATGGGTGTGATCGCGCTGCCGGTGATGCTGAAAAGCGGATACGACAAGGGGCTGGCAACCGGCATCATCGCTTCGTCGGGGACGCTGGGGCAGATTATCCCGCCGAGTATTATTCTGATTTTGCTGGGTGATGTGATGGGGGTGGCGACCGGCGAGCTGTTCGCCGCCGCCGTCGTGCCGGGGCTGTTGCTGGTATTGGTTTTTATGGCGTACGTGATGGTCATTGCCTGGCTTCGCCCCGCACTGGTGCCCGCCGCAGGCGTGCCCGAAGATTTCCCGGAGTTGCTCGGCAAGGTCATCAAGAATCTGCTGCCGCTGTTATTGCTGGTGTTCGCGGTGCTGGGGTCGATCTTTTTCGGCATCGCCTCCCCCACAGAATCGGCGGCAGTCGGCGCATTGGGTACGATGGTGTTGGCGGCGATGCACGGACGCATGTCGTTCGCAAATTTGCAGGATAGTTCGCGCCAGACCGCGCGTCTGACCAGTATGGTGTTTATGGTATTAATCGGGGCAACGGCGTTCGGCCTGGTGTTCCGTTCCATGGGTGGCGACATTGTGGTCGAGGAAGCGATGACCGCGCTGCCCGGCGGCGAGTGGAGCTTCCTTGCCGCCAGTATGTTGCTGATTTTTGTGTTGGGATTCTTCCTCGACTTTCTGGAAATCTGCTTTATCGTCGTGCCCATCCTCGCGCCGATTGCCGAATTGCTGGGCATCAATATGTTGTGGTTCGCCATTCTCATCGCGATGAATCTGCAAACCTCGTTCCTGACACCGCCGTTCGGCTTTTCACTGTTCTATCTCAAATCCGTCGCCCCGCCCCCGGTACGCATCCAGGACATTTATCGCGGCGTGATTCCCTTCATCGCCCTGCAATTATTGGTACTGGGTCTGATTGTGGCCTTCCCGCAAATGGTGCAGTGGTTGCCGGGCTTGATGCGCGAATAAAACCGCAGCAATGCGGCTGCCCCCCAATTTGCCGCCAGCGCACGGCAACCATCCGTCGGTCACACTCCACCGTTCACTCCGGCCTCACGCCTTCTGTCATCACGCTGTCCCACTTATCCCGATACCTGTTGCCCCCCGCTGTCCTCCCCGCTAAGGTGCGCCCACTTGGCAAACTTATCGAAAGGTAAGGGCGCAAAGTCACCGGCCTAAGGGGAAGATCTACGGTAGCGGGACTGCGTGTACGACAGCTTGTGTGCACATGGATTACCGCTCCTTTGGGCACTGTAACAAGTGAGAAAAGGAGATCATCATGTCTATTTTCAACTCATCTACTGTAATAGTGGCAGCACGTCGTCAGGTTGTTTCCGGATTAACGGTTGCCGCCTTGACGCTGGCAACACCGGAGGCTCTGGCAGAGGTCAACTCCGGCACGGTGGACTTAAACCTGGTCGGCTTCAATCTGTTTGATGCGGACGCAAGCGAACATGCCGCGCACAGTATTGATTCCGCCGCGCCGGGCTACCGCGCACCGCGCTTTCCGGAATTTGCCGCCAGCAAAGAAAAGCGTAGCGGCTGGATTACCAGCATTCACCTCAACATGGCGGCAACCACGCAGGGCGCGAATCTTGCCCCCCGGTTGCGCTTTGAGTCGGAAGACCAGCACGTCGAAATCACCGCGCGTCGCCACTCCGTAAGTGTTGCCTGGCACAAAACGCTGCACTAAAACCGTTCGTTATAACGCGCTAAACGGGGGGAAGTCTGTTGCCGGAGACTTCCCCCCGTCGCATTCCACCCGCACCCTTGCGCGGCTTGCCATTGAAACGATATTCTGTTGAAATCCTTACCCGACTAAATTGCTCAACAGAATCATTATTCGATGTCAGCTGTACCCTCACCCGCCCATTCCTCTTCCGCATTATTCAAGGCATTACACCGGCTGTTACCCGCCCACGCCGTATTGACTGAAGCCGAGGATTTGCGCCCGTTCGAGTGCGACGGACTGTCGGTCTATCGGCGTTTACCGCTGGTGGTGGTCTTGCCGGAAACGATCGCGCAGGTGCAAGCCATCGCGCGCTTGTGCCACGATCTGGCGGTGCCGCTGGTGGCACGCGGTGCGGGGACAGGGCTGTCCGGGGGCGCACTCCCCTCGGCGGACGGTGTGCTGTTGAGTTTGAGCAAGTTCAAAGAAATTCTGCACATTGATGCACCCAACGCGATGGCGACGGTACAACCGGGGGTGCGCAATCTCGCCATCTCGGAAGCTGCCGCCGCCCACGGTTTGTACTACGCGCCCGATCCTTCCTCGCAAATTGCCTGCACCATAGGCGGCAACGTGGCGGAAAATTCCGGCGGCGTGCATTGCCTGAAATACGGCTTGACCGTGCATAACATCCTGCAAATAAAGCTGGTCACCATCAACGGCGAACTGCTCACCTTGGGCGCGGAAACGCTGGATGCGCCCGGCTATGACTTGCCCGCGCTGCTGACCGGTTCGGAAGGAATGCTCGGCATCATCGTCGAGGTTACGGTGAAATTGTTACCCAAACCGGAACGCGCCCAGGTGATCCTCGCCGCCTTCGACGACATCGTCAAAGCGGGTGAGGCGGTCGGCGCGATTATCGCGGCGGGGATTATTCCCGCCGGACTGGAGATGATGGACGCGCTCGCCATTCAGGCGGCGGAAGATTTTGCCCATGCGGGCTATCCGCGCGATGCCGCAGCCATCCTGCTGTGCGAGTTGGACGGCAGCAATGCCGAGGTATCCGAGCATGTGGCGGCAGTGCGCGCCGTATTGAAACAAAGCGGCGCGACCGAAGTGCGCACCGCGCTCGACGAGGCGGAACGGCAACGCTTCTGGAAGGGGCGCAAATCCGCTTTTCCCGCCGTTGGGCGCATCTCGCCGGATTACTACTGCATGGACGGCACCATCCCGCGCCGCCAGTTGCCGCGCGTGTTGCAGCAAATCGGCGCGTGGTCTGCCGAATATCGCTTGCCGGTCGCCAATGTGTTCCACGCGGGGGACGGCAATCTGCATCCGCTGATTTTGTTCGATGCCAACAAGCCGGGCGAGCTGGCGCGCACCGAAGATTTCGGGCGACGCATTCTCGAATTATGTGTCGAGGTCGGCGGCACCATCACCGGCGAACACGGTGTCGGCATGGAAAAAATCGACGTGATGTGCAGCCAGTTTCCGGCGGCGGAATTGAGCCAGTTTCACGCCATCAAAGCCGCGTTTGATCCCGACGGCCTGCTCAATCCGGGCAAGGCGGTTCCCACCCTGCAACGCTGCGCGGAATTTGGCGCAATGCACGTGCACCACGGGCAGCTCGCGCATCCCGAACTGGAGCGTTTCTGATGGACATCAGCCACGAGCTCCGGGATCGGGTGCAACAAGCGATTAAAACCGGCACACCGCTCAACATCTGCGGCGGCGGCAGCAAAACTTTCCTCGGTCGCCACGCATCCGGTACGCCGCTCAATATGTCCGCGCACAGCGGCATCGTCGAATATGACCCGCGCGAACTGGTAATTACCGCGCGCGCGGGCACCCCGCTCGGCGAGATTGAAGCCGCGCTGGACGCGGCCTCGCAAATGCTCGCGTTTGAACCGCCCCATTACGCTTCCACCGCCACACTGGGCGGCACGATCGCCTGCGGGCTGTCCGGCGCACGGCGTCCCCATGCCGGTGCGGCGCGCGATTCCGTACTCGGTTGCCGGCTGCTTAACGGGCGCGGCGAGATACTGAAATTCGGCGGTCAGGTGATGAAAAACGTCGCGGGCTATGACGTGTCGCGCCTGATGGCAGGGGCGTTTGGCACGCTGGGCGCATTGCTGGAGGTTAGCCTGAAGGTACTGCCCCGCCCTGCTGCCAGTTGCACCCTGATCCAGGAACACAGCGTCACCGCAGCCATCGCCGCCATGAGCGCGTTGCGCGGCAAACCGCTGCCGTTGGACGCGGTGTGTTACCACGCCGGACAATGCCACTTGCGCCTCTCCGGTAGCGAGCAGGGCGTGCACCACGCGCAAACCCTGCTGGGCGGCGAGGTATTGCCTCACCCGGAAATTTTTTGGCACAAGTTGCGCGAGCAACAATTGCACTTTTTTAACAACAGCAAACCGCTGTATCGCATTGTCGTCAAACCCGACACTCCGGTGCTGCCCATCAGCGGCGAATGGTTGCTGGATTGGGCGGGGGCGCAGCGTTGGCTGATTAGCGACCAGCCACTGGAAAAAATTCGCGGCGTGGTCGCGGACAGCGGCGGGCATGTCACCGTGTGGCGCAACGGCAATCGTGACGAGCCATTCCAGCCGCTTGCCGCGCCCCTGCTCGCCTTGCAGCAACGCATCAAACACAGCTTCGATCCCGACAACATTTTCAATCGCGGTCGCATGTACGCCGGGATTTAACATGCAAACCAAACTCTCCGACACCGCCCTGCTTAACCCCGACATCGCCGCCGCCGACGCGATTCTGCGCAGCTGCGTGCATTGCGGATTTTGCACCGCAACCTGTCCCACCTATCAGATTCTCGGTGATGAGCTGGACAGCCCGCGCGGGCGGATTTATCTCATCAAGGAAATGCTCGAAGGCAATCCCGTCGGCGCAAAAACCCGTTTGCATCTGGATCGCTGCCTCACCTGCCGTTCCTGCGAAACCACCTGCCCCTCGGGCGTGCAATACGGACACCTGATCGACATCGGCAAACAGGAAATCGACCGGCGCGCACCGCGCCCCTGGTGGCAACGGTTAATGCGTCGCGGCCTGATTGCGGTGCTGGCGCAGCCCAAACGCTTCGCGGCACTGTTGGCATGCGGACAACTGCTGCACCCCTTGTTGCCCGCGGCTCTGCGCCGGAAGATACCGCCGCAAGCCGCCGCGCTGGCACGTCCGCGCCGCCGTCACGCGCGCACCATGCTGGTATTGGAAGGTTGCGTGCAATCCGTTAGCGCGCCCAATACCAACGCGGCAGCCGCACAGGTACTCGACACGCTCGGCATATCGCTGATTAGCGCGGCACAGGCGGGCTGCTGCGGCGCATTGCAGCAACATCTCGCCGATAGTGACGGCGCAAAAACCGCCATGCGGCGCAACATCGACGCATGGTGGCCGCTGATTGAACAGGGTGCGGAAGCCATTGTAATGACCGCCAGCGGTTGCGGAGTGATGGTGAAAGACTATGGCCACGCGCTGCGCCATGATCCCGACTACGCCGACAAAGCAGCGCGCATCAGTGCCCTGACCCGCGATCTGTGCGAAGTACTGCATGATGCGGATTTGAGTGCCTACGCGCGGACGGGACAGCAGCAACGGGTCGCCTATCACGCCTCGTGCACCCTGCAACACGGCCAGCAAATCAGCGGCATGGTGGAAGACATTCTGCAACGCTGCGGCTATCAACTCACCGCGGTTGCCGATAGCCACCTGTGCTGCGGCGCGGCGGGCACTTACACCCTGCTGCAAGCCAAGCTGTCGCAACAATTGCTGGACAATAAATTGGCGGCACTGCAACACCGGCAACCGCAAATCATCGCCAGCGCGAATATCGGCTGCCAATTGCATTTGCAAAGCCGGGCGCAAGTTCCGGTCAAACATTGGATAGAATTATTAGTCACCCAACCCAAGGAGAAAACAGCATGAACATCAAATCATTCAATCCGCCGCAACGCATCCTGATGGGACCCGGCCCTTCGGATGTCAGCCCGCGCGTACTGGGCGCGATGGCGCGACCGACGCTGGGGCACCTGGATCCCCTGTTCGTCAACATGATGGACGAAATGAAAGTGCTGTTGAAATACGCTTTTCAAACCGGGAACGAACTCACCATGCCGGTTTCCGCACCGGGCTCGGCGGGTATGGAAACCTGCTTCGTCAATCTGGTTGAGCCGGGCGACAAGGTCGTCATCTGTCAGAACGGTGTGTTCGCCGGACGCATGAAAGAAAACGTCGAGCGTTGCGGCGGTGTGGCCGTCATGGTGCAGGACGACTGGGGACGCGCCTGCGATCCGCAAAAATTACGCGACGCACTCAAAGCCAATGGCGACGCCAAAATCGTTGCCTTCGTCCATGCCGAAACTTCCACCGGCGCATCCTCCGACGCCAAGACTCTGGTGGAAATCGCCCACGAACACGGCTGCCTGACCATTGTGGATGCGGTCACTTCCCTGGCGGGTTCGCCGCTTAAAGTGGATGACTGGAAAATTGATGCCATCTACTCCGGCACGCAAAAATGTCTGTCCTGCACCCCCGG
The DNA here is from genome assembly GCA_049321355.1 of Pseudomonadota bacterium. GTDB lineage: Bacteria > Pseudomonadota > Gammaproteobacteria > Burkholderiales > Gallionellaceae > Gallionella. Next base: position 8,264 of record JBMOPZ010000002.1, read on the forward strand.
CATCTCGCCGATCAGCTTCAGTGCCGCCGCTTTGGAAAAAATCAAAAACCGCAAAACCAGAGTGCAAAGCTGGTTTCTCGATCTGAATCTGGTCATGGCGTACTGGGGCGGTGCCACCAAACGCGCCTACCACCACACCGCGCCCGTCAATGCCCTGTATGCCTTGCACGAATCTCTGGTGATTTTGCAGGAAGAAGGCCTGGAAAATTCCTGGGCGCGCCACCACAAAAACCATCTCGCGTTACGCGCCGGATTTGAGGCAATGGGGCTGAAATTTGTCGTGCCGGAAGCGGAACGTTTGGCGCAGCTTAACGCGGTTGCCATTCCCGAAGGGGTCGATGAAGCCGCCGTGCGTGGCGCGCTGTTAAACGACTACAACCTGGAAATCGGCGCGGGGCTGGGTGCCATGGCCGGTAAGGTTTGGCGTGTCGGCCTGATGGGACATGCCAGCAACACCAGCAACATCCTCATCTGCCTGGGCGCGCTGGACGATGTGTTGAGTCGCGTAAAAGCACCGATTCAGCGCGGTGTCGCCGTTGCCGCCGCACAAAAGGTATTGGCGGCTTAAACCGTTTCGCCCGCTCACAACCCGCCCCATTCCGGGCGGGTTTTTTTACACCGCGCGCATCAACCACCACCAGGCCGTCAAGGTGACAAAGGACAGCACCATCCCGATAGCGACCATCAAATTCGCCAGCGGCGGATCCAGATCATGCTCGGTCGCAAGAATCGCGGCGGTAATCATCGGCGGCATGGCGGCTTCAAACAGGGTGATTTGTATCGCCTGCCCGTGTGCGCCGAGCAGCGGCACGTATAACAAAAACAGCACCAGCGGCGCCAATACCAGTTTGAAAGCCAACCCTATGGAGAGATTTCTGAGGTTGCCCGCAAAATGCCCCAGACGTAATTGAAAACCGACGGCGAGCAATGCCAACGGTGCCAGCGTATCGCCCATGCGTTTGAGTACCACGATCAGCCACTCGGGGTAGTCCACGGGAATACAGATCAGCGCGATAACCAATGCGATAAACGGCGGAAATAATCCGATGCGCTTCGCCATGGCGGCAACGGTGGGGCGTCCCGTCGAATAAATGCCCGCAACGGTAATACCCAATGTGGAGAGCACCAAAAACGAACCAAGCTGATCAACGATGATGCCGCTGGCAAGCCCCTCGTGTCCGTAATATGCCTCGATCATCGGCAACCCCAGATAGGAGGTGTTGCCCAGCCCGCCGGTCAAAATCAGCGCGCCCCGCGTACCGCGCGGCAATTTCAACCATCGCCCGACCAGCCAGAAAAATCCCGCCGACAGCCCGAACAGCAGCCACGCCATCGCCGCCATCAACACCACATCGCCGCTGATTTTCAGATCATGCACATAGAGCAGCGTCAGCGCGGGCAGCGACACATGAATGATGTAAGTATTCAGCACCGCAGGCGTGTTGGCGGGCATACGCTTGGAGTGGTGCAACAGCACCCCGACCACAAAGCAGAATATGAAGAGAATGAGGTTAGTCATGGCTGTCGCGTCATTCCCGTTTGCGCGGGAATGATAGTGTTCCTATTGCGACAAATTTTTGGTGATGAAAGCCTTCAGCTGCGTCACATCCGCATCCATCACTTCCACGCGCTGCGGCAGCTTCTCGATACCCACCATAGAGGCGGGACGCTCCGGTTCGCGGCCCAGCGCCTCCTGAATAGTCTCGGCAAACTTGGCGGGCAGCGCGGTCTCCAGACAGATCAGCGGCAAATTGGGACGGCGTTGCTCCATCCCCACCTTGATACCGTCGGCGGTGTGGGTGTCTATCATCACACCGTATTCCTCCCACAGCTCGCGGATGGTCTTGAGGCGGTCATAGTGCGTACTCTTGCCGGATGAGAAATGGAATTGCGGCAACGCATCCCAATAAGGCGTGCCCTTAATATCGAATGCCGGCACATCCGGCGCGCTCCCCGCGTCCACCTTGACCCAGAATTCACGCACTTTGGCGGCATCGCGACCGACCAGATCGAACACGAAACGCTCGAAGTTGCTCGCCTTGGAGATGTCCATGGACGGACTGCTGGTCTCGTAGGTATGCGCCGTACCGCGCGGACGATAGACACCCGTGGTGAAAAACTCATCCAGCACATCGTTCTCATTGGTCGCCAAAATCAACTGGCCGATGGGCAAGCCCATCATGCGCGCGATATGGCCGGCGCAGATATTACCGAAGTTACCGGAAGGCACGGAGAACGCGACCTGCTCGTCGTTGGATTTTGTCGCGGCGAAATAGCCTTTGAAGTAGTAAACGATCTGCGCCGACACGCGCCCCCAGTTGATCGAATTCACCGTACCGATCTTGTGCGCCGCCTTGTAGGCATGGTCGTTGGACACCGCCTTCACCATATCCTGCGCGTCGTCGAACATGCCGTTGATGGCAATGTTGAAGATGTTGGGGTCTTGCAGCGAGTACATCTGCGCGCGCTGAAAAGCCGACATCTTGCCGTTGGGCGAGAGCATGAACACACGGATGCCGCGCTTGCCGCGCATCGCATATTCCGCCGCCGAACCGGTGTCACCCGAAGTCGCGCCGAGGATGTTCAGTTCCTGATGCTGTTTCGCCAGCGCGTACTCGAACAGGTTTCCCAGCAACTGCATCGCCATGTCCTTGAACGCCAGCGTCGGGCCGTTGGACAGCTCCAGCAGGAAGACGTTGTCTTCCAGCTTGCGCAGCGGCGTGATCTGAGAAAAATCCGAATCTGCGCGCCCGTTGCCGTACACCTCGGCGGTGTAGGTCTTGTCGAGGATGGCCTTGAGGTCCGCCGCCGGGATGTCGGTGGCAAACTTGGACAGCACTGCGAACGCCAGATCGGCGTAGGAAAGCTCGCGCCACGCGTCCAGTTCGGCGCGGCTCACCTGAGGGTATTGTTCCGGCAGATACAGGCCGCCGTCCGGCGCCAAACCGCCCAGCAGGATTTCGGTAAAGGTCTTGGCGGGCGCATTGCTGCGGGTGGAGATGTATTTCATTCAAGATTCCTTGCTATTTTAAATGGACACATAACGAGCACGCCGCTGTTCGACAAATAACGATTGCTGATGCGCATCATGCCTCCCTGCAACTTCGTTATAACCAAAATTGGTAATTAATGCTTCCAACATCGGGTGCCGCAACTCCTCTGCCGCACCGACATGGTAATAATGCGCCTTGGTAAACACATGAAACCTCTCGGAAGCCCAGCTCTTCTCCACTTGCATGTTAGTTCTGAACTCATTGCTGTGCCACGTGGAAAGAATGAATTTGCACGGCAAACTGGCAAGCACGTCAGCCAAATCCAGTTCATCCTGCTCTGACCACCCATTGAAATAATCCGTATGCCGCCCCGCATATGGCGGATCTGCATAGACCAGATCACCCTGCTGCGCAGTTGCAATAGACTCCTTGAAATCAGCAACCCTGAATTCCCAATCCGAGACCGACACCACCCTGGAGATGGTTTGCACCTGATTCACGATTTTTGTGATGTAAGCTGGCGCGAACCTTTCCGGCTTGCGACAAAACGGGACATTGAATCGCCCCGAACGGTTAAACCGCATCACCCCGTTGAAGCATGACCTGTTTAAAAAAAGGAAGTCAAAAGAGTTGGGAGAGTTATTGAAGCGCTCTCTCACTTCGTAATAATAATCTTCACCGCGTGCAAGCAGTTTCGCACCATGCTCGACCAAGAACTCCCTTACGCCAAGCGGCGTCAATCGCCCCGCTTGAATGTCCTTGTAGAACTGAATGATGTGAATGTTTGAATCACACAACAGTGCCCGTTTAGGGTGGAGATTTAATGCAACTACAGCAGAACCGCAGAACGGCTCAATCCATAGACCATCCGGCAACTCGCCAGCCATCTTGGCTATTTCAGTTGCCAGTTTGGTTTTGATACCTTGACATTTGATTGGGGGAACGAGTGGCGGCGAACTCATTGTGCATCTTCCTCATCACTCAACTCCTCGTCGCCAAGAGAAGCAATTTCCTTTTCATATTTCCGTAAAGCATCCACGCCTCTTTGTTTGTATTCGAGGTATGTCTTCAAGTTGATGTAGGGGCGCTCAATATCCAATGAATTGGCCATATCCTTGGTCAAATAGAACATCCAATAATCGTCATAGACCTCCTCGCCAAGTTTCGCAAAGACACCCGTGCCGTTCAATAGGTGGTCAATTTTAGCGGTAGAGCCAATATTCTTGGTGTTCCCACTTCCCGGTCTTGAGGCTGCAATTCGATATTTTGGCTGTGAGAAGAACTGAAAATCTTTAATAACCGATGGAATTTTCTTGATGTCTTTCAACTCGTACTGCTTTCTTTCATCAATCGCATTCAAGGGTTTTGAGTAGATCACACCAAGAACAAAATGTCCTTGATACTCACCATACGGATACAGCGTATTTTTTTTGCTTTTTCGATTGCGGAAATACCCAGTGAATGCACCCAGTGTCATGCCATTTACATTCCCATCATTCACTCGGTAGGTGCTTTTTATATCGACAGCGAATTTATTTCCTGTCTTATCATCAACGAATGTCAGGTCTGGGTAAAAGTTCTGATGCGGCGACAATTCGACTTTCAAACCATGCTGCTTAGCAAATTCCACAAACATTGGGAAAAGCAACAATTCAAGAACCTTCGAAACAATTTTAGTATCGACAGAAATGGTGTAGATGCGCTGGTACACATCGATAAACCCCTTGATGATCCAGTCGCCCTCATTAGTCGCAACAGCGGCGGTAAAAGACTCGGCATGAGATTGTAAATTCTTTAGGAATTGCTCAGATGTCATTCCTTTTTGCTTTTTCATCCCTTACTTTCCCAGTTCTTCCAGTCTCAACTTCGTCACCTTGCCCGCCACCACGCCCAAGCCTTCGATCTTCTCAATGGCGGCGTTGATGCGTTTCTCGCGGGTCTGGTGGGTAAGCATGATGAGGTCGGCGTGCTCTTCGCCTTCGCCGGGCTCTTTTTGTATCACGGCGTCGATGGAGATCTGCTCGTCCGCCAAGATGCGGGTGATGTCGGCCAGCACGCCCGGTTTGTCTGCCACGCGCAGGCGCAGGTAGTAGCTGGTCTGCACTTCGTCCATCGGCAAGATCTTCAGATCGGACATCGCATTCGGCTGGAAGGCCAGGTGCGGCACGCGATGCTCGGGGTCGGCGGTGTGCATGCGCGTCACGTCCACCAGGTCGGCAATCACCGCGCTGGCGGTCGGCTCGGCACCCGCGCCCTTGCCGTAGTAGAGCGTCGCACCCACGGCATCGCCCTGCACCAGCACGGCGTTCATCGCGCCTTCGACATTGGCGATGAGGCGCTTGGTGGGAATCAGCGTCGGATGCACACGCAGTTCAACACCTTCCGGTGTGCGCTTGGTGATGCCCAATAATTTGATGCGATAGCCGAGTTGTTCGGCGTATTTGATGTCCGCCGCATCCAGTTTGGAGATACCTTCGATGTGCGCCTTGTCGAACTGTACCGGGATGCCGAACGCCAGGGACGACAGCAGCGTGATTTTGTGCGCGGCATCCACGCCTTCGATATCGAAGGTCGGGTCGGCTTCGGCATAGCCCAGACGCTGCGCTTCCTTCAGCACGGTGTCGAAGGAGAGACCCTTGTCGCGCATCTCGCTCAAAATAAAGTTGGTGGTGCCGTTAATGATGCCGGCAATCCACTCGATGCGGTTTGCGGTCAAGCCTTCGCGCACCGCCTTGACAATGGGAATACCGCCCGCGATGGCCGCTTCGAATGCCACCATCACGCCCTTGTCCTGTGCGGCTTTGAAAATTTCGTTGCCGTGCGTCGCCAGCAAGGCCTTGTTGGCGGTAACCACGTGCTTGCCGTTGGCGATGGCTTTCATCACCAAGTCCTTTGCCACCCCGTAACCGCCTATCAACTCGATGACGATGTCCACTTCGGGATCGGCAACCACGGCAAAGGCATCGTCGCCGACACGGCAACTGCCGGCGGTGACTTGCTTCGCCAGTTCCAAATTTTTGTCCGCCACCACGGTGATGCGTATCGGGCGACCGGCGCGGCGGGTGATTTCTTCCGCATTGCGCTGCAATACATTAAACGTGCCGCCGCCGACTGTGCCGATACCGAGGAGCCCTACGTTGATTGGTTTCATAACTTTATTAACCATGTAAAAAGTGAAATGTGACAGGTGAAATGTGCAGGCGGTGTTGCGTGTCACCTTTCACATTTCACGTTTCCCGTTTAATTCGTGCCGTGTTTCTTACGATAATGTTCCAAAAATCTTGCGATACGCCGAATCGCATCGGTGAGATCGTCAACCGTGGGCAAAAACACCACACGGAAGTGATCGGGATGCTTCCAATTAAACCCGCTACCTTGCACCACCAGCACTTTTTCCGCTTCGAGCAGTTGCAGAATAAATTTCTGGTCGTTTTCAATCGGATAAATCTTCGGATCCAGCCGTGGAAACAGATACAAAGCGGCCTTGGGTTTGATGCAGCTCACGCCGGGAATTTCAGTCAGTAACTTGTAGGCAAGATCGCGTTGCTTAGACAATCGACCGCCCGGCGCAACCAGATCGTCTATGCTTTGATAGCCGCCCAGCGCGGTTTGGATCGCGAACTGTCCCGGCACGTTGGAGCACAAACGCATCGAGGCGAGTATCGTCAGCCCGTTAATGTAATCCTGCGCGTGTTTTTTCTCGCCCGACACCACCATCCAGCCGGAACGGTAGCCGCAGGCGCGATAATTTTTCGACAGCCCGTTCAGCGTTACAAACAGCACATCGTCCGCCAGCGAGGCAATCGAGGTATGCGTTGCGCCGTCGTACAGCATTTTGTCGTAAATTTCATCGGCAAAAATAATCAGGTTGTGTTCGCGCGCAATCTGAATAATGTCGCGCAGCATTTCATCCGAATACAAGGCACCGGTGGGATTGTTCGGATTGATGACGACAATCGCGCGGGTGTTGGCGGTGATTTTGCCGCGCATATCGGCAAGATCGGGCATCCACTCGTTCGCCTCGTCGCACAGATAATGGCGCGGCGTACCGCCCGCCAAGGTCACGGCGGCAGTCCACAAAGGATAGTCCGGCGAGGGCACCAACACCTCGTCACCCGTATTGAGCAAGCCCTGCATCGACATCACAATCAGTTCCGACGCACCGTTGCCGATGTACACATCTTCCAGCCCCACGCCGGGAATCTTCTTCGACTGGCAGTAATGCACCACCGCCTTGCGCGCCGCGAACATGCCCTTGGAATCGGAATAGCCGGACGAATTCGGCAGATTCAAAATCACGTCCTGCTGGATCTCTTCCGGCGCCTCGAAGCCGAACGGCGCGAGGTTGCCGATATTCAGTTTGATGATGCGCTGCCCGTCCTCCTCCATCTGCTTGGCGCGCTCCATCACCGGACCGCGAATGTCGTAGCACACATTGGAAAGTTTGGTCGATTTCAGAATCGGTTTCACAGTTTTAGACACCCGTCATTTTGAATGATGCCCAATGTTAGAATTCGGCACAGGACAACGAAAGGCGTGATTTTACCCGCGCCCAGTTAACACAGCAAACGCACGGTCAGAAAACACCATCAAAAAATGGGGGCACACGGTGAAACTACATCTCAACCAGCTTGGCGACACCAAACTTTTTACCGCCATCGCGGCCGATCATGTCATGGTGAACGGTGAACGCTTTGCCGACAGCCTCGTCGTCCTGCCCGAGGAAGTGCGCAGCGATTGGACGGTCGCCAGCTTTGCGAATCTGGAAGAATCCGATTTCAGCTACTTCCTGCCGCTCAAGCCGGAGGTGTTGATTTTCGGCACCGGCAGCAAACAGCAATTTCCCCACCCGCGCCTGTACCGCGCACTGACTGATGCGGGTGTCGGCGTGGAATTCATGGACACCGCCGCCGCCTGCCGCACCTACAACATCCTGGTTGCGGAGAACCGCAAGGTCATTGCCGCAATTTTGCCGTGACCGTTTTTCCCTGGAGTCCGCGCGCGACCTCGGCACCATGGCCTTAAAACTAAGCATTGTCGGCATCACCCGCCACCACAGTCATCGACATTGCCGCCGCCATGGTGGAGGTGGCATCGCCGCGAAAGTTTCCCCGGGTCGGCGCGGCATCCTGTGAACACTGTCCGGCAGCCACCGCGACATAATCGTCATTCACCGATAGCCCGCGACTGGGGTCGAATCCGCGCCAGCCCGCTCCCGGCAGGTAAACCTCGGCCCAGGCGTGCATATCCGCACGGTTGGCGGCATCATCTCCAAGGCAATAACCGCTGACAAAACGGGCCGCAATGCCGACGCGGCGGCAAATGTCGATGAACAGCACGGCAGAATCCCGGCAAGAACCCTTGCCTTGCCGCAGGGTTTGTTGCGGAGTCCACGGCTCGCCGTGTTCGCGCAACACATATTCGAGTCGTTGGTATATCGCATTTGCCAGCAACGTCAAAAATGGAATGGTTTCGTGTTGCGCCGCCACCATTATTTCCCGAGCAAACTCGGCCAACTGCGGATGGTCGCCGTCGTGGGCACGGTAGTGGTTAAGTGCGTCCGCAATATGCGCTTCATACCCAAGCGGTAACGTCAGTGCAGCGGGATCGGTCACCAAAAAATCAAAGGGGTTGCCGCGATGTGTTTCCACCCGCGTGTTCACCTCGATCAACAGGTTATGGTGTAATCCGTCGAACCAGATTGTGTCGCTGCTATTGCCGTACAGCCCGACACAGTGAGTGATGCCGCCCGGTGTGGGCGTAACCTCGATACGATAGCCGCGCACCGTCTGGGCGACATCACTGCGGGGACGCAGGCTGACCGTAAAGGGTTCCAGGAATACCGGCTGACTGTAGTGATAGCGGATACGGTGAATGATTTCAAACAGCATGGGCGGGAGCGGTCTATGTTTGTTTCGGCGGCAATTTGTTAAGTGCCTGACTCACCCATTCGTCCGGCATTTCCGCCACCGCCCGATGCAGGCGCGCCTGCCACCATTCAGGCAAATGCTGCAAATCCTTGCGCTCAAAGCGATGTTGCACGATGTCGAAAGAATCGCGCCTGTACAACACCACATCAATCGGAAAATCGACATCAACCGCGCTAATGCGCGTCGAATCAAATGCCAGATAGGCAAGTTTAAGTGCCATATCCATTGAGGTATCGTGACGCAGCACCCGATCAATGATGGGCTTGCCATAACTGGACTCGCCAATCAGAAAATAGGGCGACCCCTCCCCCACCTCCACCCAATTGCCCTGCGGGTAGAGCATATAGAGCTTGTGCTCTTTGTCGTTCTCCAACTGTCCGCCGATAATCGAAAACAGATTGAAATCCAGACCGCTTTCTTTGAGGGCCGCCTTGTCCTCATCGGCAACACGGCGAATTTGCTCCGCAAATGCATTCACCGCCTTGTATAGCTTGTCGAACTTGGCATCGCTCTCTTCCACTACCTCTTCGAAGTAGGTCAATGCCTTGTCACGCACCGATCGCAGCCCGGAGGTCATCAGAAACATGGAGTGCTGCCCGTGCTGGTGGATCGTCACCTTGCGCGCCGTTGTGCGTACCGCACCCGATGTTAAGCGCGTATCGGAGATTCCGACCAACCCTTCGTTAATTTTGATTGCCGCGCAGAATGTCATGATGTTTTATTGATTTTCGATTTGGGTTTGCATGTTACTACCGGTCGCCGATCGCAGCGCGAAAAAGGTTTCAAAAACGGCGGCATCAACCTGATTCAACCGTGTTTGCAAGCTGTCTAGAAATTCGTGCAGCCCGCTGGCGATAATTTCGTCTATCTGCGTGTAATTCAGCTCCGCCAACAGCCGTCCCAATCGCTGCTCGGCTTTATTGCTGAAGGCATCCAGCGACGAACCCGAAATGGCGTGCAGCGATTGTGCCGCACGACTCAGGCAGGAATGCACCGAACGGGGAAAATGACGGTTCAGTATCAGAAAATCCGCCACTTTGGACGGACTGACCTGCTTGGAATGCTTGCGATACATTTCCAACGCGCTCGCCGATTTGAGCAGCGCCGCCCACTGGATGTTGTCCACCGTCGTGCCGACCGACAGCTGCTCGGGCAGCAAAATGAAATACTTCACATCGAGTATCCGCGAGGTCTTGTCGGCACGTTCCAGCAATTTTCCGACTTGAAGAAAGTGCCACGCCTCACCGTGGGACATGGTCGCTTCGGTCAAGCCGTCAAACAAATGGCTTGCCAATTTCACGGCGGTATAAAAATCGTGCGGATTTTCCGGTGCACTATTTTTCGCCGCAGCCTCTTTCACCAGCAGGTAACAATGATTTGCCTGCTCCCACATTTCAGACGAGATGACCTCCCGCACCGAGCGGGCGTTTTCGCGCGCATTGCGCACACAGCTCAAGATGGAATTCGGGTTCTCCCGGTCAAAGGTGAGGAAGCGCATCACGTTTTCACGTGTGGGCGCGTCGTAAAGCCGGTCAAATAACTCTCGATCCCCGCTAATGCTCACCAAAGGTGCCCATTGCTCGGTAAATTCCGAGGGCATATCCAGACTGAGATTCAGATTAACGCCGATAAAACGCGCAACGTTCTCCGCTCGCTCCATATACCGACTCATCCAATAGATTGAATTTGCGACGCGACTTAACATAACTGTTTACCTCCCTGTATCCGTTTTGTAGTGCTCATTCGCTCAACACCCAGGTGTCTTTACTGCCTCCGCCCTGGGAAGAGTTGACCACCAGCGAACCCTTCTTCAACGCGACACGGGTCAGCCCGCCGGGCATCACGTAGATTTCTTTGCCGTAAAGGATGTAGGGGCGCAGATCGATATGCCGCCCTTCAAAATGATCGCCCATCAAAATAGGCGCGCGCGACAGCGAAAGCGTTGGTTGCGCAATATAGTTGCGCGGATTTTTACGAATCAAGCAGGCAAATTCCGTGCGCTGTTCCGCAGTGGAATGCGGTCCCACCAGCAAACCGTAGCCGCCCGATTCATTGGTAGGCTTGACCACCAGCTTGTCCAGGTTGGCCAGCACATACTCGCGCTGCTTTTCATCCGCACAAATATAGGTCGGCACATTGGGCAGTATCATCTCCTCGCCCAGGTAATACTTCACAATCTGCGGCAGATAGGCATATACCGCCTTGTCGTCGGCAATGCCCGTTCCGGGGGCGTTCGCCAGTGCCACCCGACCGTTGCGATACACATCAATCAGACCGGGTACACCCAACACCGAGTCCGCGCGGAACGTCTTGGGGTCGATAAAATCATCGTCAATTCTGCGATAAATCACATCCACCCGCTGAAAGCCGTGGGTGGTGCGCATCTGCACAAACCCGTCCATTACCACCAAATCGCTGCCCTCAACCAGCTCTACGCCCATTTGCTGCGCCAAAAAGGAATGCTCGAAGTAGGCGGAATTAAATCTGCCCGGCGTCAACACCACCACAGTGGGCGAAGCAACATGTTCGGGCGCGAGGTACGCCAGCGTTTCAAGCAATCTGGCGGGATAATCATCCACAGGCCGCACCCGCGATGCCTCGAATGCCACCGGGAAAGTTCGCTTGAGTACCTGCCGGTTTTCCAACACATAAGACACCCCGGACGGGCAGCGCAAATTATCTTCCAGCACATAATGTTGCCCGTCCCGGTCGCGAACCAAATCTGTCCCGGTAATATGGCACCAAATGCCGCGCGGCACATTCAGCCCCACGCACTCGGGACGAAACGAGGCGGCAGAAAGAATCAAATCGGCGGGGATGGCCTTATCCTTCAGGATCTTTTGATCGTGATAAATGTCGTCCAAAAACAAATTCAGCGCGTGAATACGCTGCTTCAAACCGCGCTCTATGTACGACCAGTCTTTGGCTTCAACAATGCGCGGGATAATGTCAAAGGGAAATATCTTCTCGGTGCCCTCATCGCTACCGTACACCGTAAAGGTGATGCCCATATTAAACATCGCGGTTTCTGCCGCTTTCTGGCGTCCTGCAATATTGCCCTGCCGAAGATCGGTCAGGCGCTCAAGCAAAATCTTGGCACCGGGTCGCGGCACACCGGGTGCCTCGATGAGTTCATCGTAAAAATTTTCAGTCTCGTATGAATCGAAATTTAATGGCATAGCGGTTGCGCCTCACAAATAATGGTCTCGGTAAGCCGCCTGCGGGACAAACCAAACAACCCAATGTGTTAGCAGGCCATACGGTCACCGCAATGGCGGAAAGAGAAGGTCGGCTGCGCCGACCCGGCATCCTAGAGATGCGGCAGAAGGGAACACCTTAAAGCACTTAAAGGATGTGTTGTCAGACTGACCGCCGATGGCTATTAAAATGGCAGAGTGCGGTCAAACGACTGTCTTAAAATAGCACACCTGAACATGAAACACACCCCGCCCGCGCCATAGAATGGCCTGAAAGCCTTTAAGGCAGACCTTTTTAGCCAGCTTTTACGTCACGCTGTGTCGCAATAAATTCCAGCGCATTGTCGTCCGGGTCGCGGCAAAATAACGCACGGCGACCCGATTGGCTGAGCGTGTAGGCAATCCCTGCCGATTTCAGGCGTGCCAACAAAGCATCAAAATCAGACACCCCCAGCGCGACATGGCGATCCCGCCCGCCGTGAGCAGGGCGTTGCAAGCCCAGCTCCGGGCTCGGTAACACCATCAGGTGAATTTGCTGTTGCTCCCCCACCCCGTACCACACCCCGGCGAAGCTCATTTCCGGGCGACCGGCATCCGCCTTTAATCCCAGCACATCCTCGTAAAAATCCCGCGACCGGGTCAGATCCGCACTCAGAAAAGTGGCGTGCAGAATGCCGTTAATCATAGCGAACCTTGCACCGGCACCACCCTGCTTGCCGCTAATTTGGCACGCGCTCTCGCCTCATCGGTATCCTTGCCATTTGCCAAGGCCACGCCCATACGACGTTTTTTGAACGATTCCGGCTTGCCAAACAGACGAATGTCGGACTGCGGCACTCGCAACGCCGCAGCGACACCGCTGTAGGCGATGCCCGCCCCTTCCAACTGACCGTAGATCACCGCGCTGGCACCGGGTGCGCGCAAACGGGTATCGACAGGCAAGCCCAAAATAGCGCGCGCGTGCAGTTCAAATTCATTTTGTATTTGGGAGCACATCGTCACCATGCCGGTATCGTGCGGGCGCGGGCTGACTTCCGAGAACCAGACTTGTTCCCCTTTGACGAACAGCTCCACGCCAAACAGACCCAAACCACCCAAGTCATCCGTTACTTTCCTGGCGATCTCCCGGGCGTGCTGCAAGGCCAGCGGCAACATCGCCATCGGCTGCCAACTCTCGACATAGTCACCGTTCACCTGCACATGACCGACCGGTTCGCAGAAAACCGTTTCAACCGTCTCGTTATCAGCCATGGCACGTACCGTAAGCAGGGTAATTTCATAATCGAAATCAACCAGACCCTCGACGATCACCCGCCCCTGATCCACCCGCCCACCGCTGGCGGCTGCATCCCATGCGGCTTGCAGCTCGTCGGGATGATTCACTCTGGACTGCCCCTTGCCGGAAGAGGACATCACCGGTTTAACGATACACGGGTAGCCTATCTGCTGCGCCGCGCTACGCAACTCCGCCGGACTGTCGGCAAAACGATACGGCGAGGTCGGCAGCCCGAGCGTCTCGGCAGCCAGTCGGCGGATGCCCTCGCGGTTCATGGTGAGTTGCGCGGCGCGGGCAGTCGGAATGATGCGCGCCCACCCTTCTTGCTCGATTTCCACCAGCATATCGGTGGCAATCGCCTCAATCTCCGGCACCACAAAATGCGGTCGCTCTGTTTCAATCAATCCGCGCAACGCCGCACCGTCCGCCATGTTGATGACGTGCGCGCGATGGGCGACCTGATGTCCCGGTGCATTCGCATAGCGATCCACCGCGATGACTTCCACACCCAAGCGTTGCAGGGCGATGATGACCTCCTTGCCCAGCTCGCCACTGCCGAGCAGCATGACTTTGGTGGCAGAGGGGGAAAATGGTGTGCCAATGCGGGAGAGGGTGTTTCTTTGCATGAAAATCTCTTGTGATTGATGGCGGTTCGGCATTTTATGCGAATCCTTGCGGACACGTGAATTTCGACTATACTCCGCGCCACAATAAGGGAATACGTACCAGCCACGCCCCCGAATCAACAACAAGAGATATTTACATCGCTCACTTCATGCTTGACGGCTTCTTGCAAAACCGCCAGAGAGAGAGAGAGAGAGAGATGCCCTTGAGTTTATTGATTATCTTCACCGAGATTGTACTCATCACGGTACTCAATTACGAAATGTCCGGCACCCACGTCTCTTTGGACGTGCTCTACTGTCTGCCGATTATCCAGGCCGCGCGCGTCAAGGCATTGCAGGCAAAACGCAGTTCGGATTCATACCTCCCGTTAATTATCGGCTTTACTGTCGGCATGGCGTGGAGTCTGGCAGAAGCACTGGTCGCCAACAATTTCCCCGCTGGTGCCATCGCGCTCAACATTTTCACCCGTGGCGTAACTTTCACGGTACTCGGCAGAGTGGTGGCGCGTTTATGGAAGGAACGGGAATACGGCCATAAAGATTTCCTCACCGACTTGGCAAATCGTCCAGATTTCCTGGATAAATTCAAACAGGAACAGGTGCGCAGCGAACGTTCACGCAAACCCTATTCTTTGCTATTCATTGATATTGACCGCTTCAAAAAGCTAAACGATGACCAGGGTCACTCGGTCGGCGACGTCGTACTCCACAGAGTCGCCGAAGTTCTGCGCGCCAGTTCACGCAAGGTGGATACCATCGCCCGGCTGGGCGGTGATGAGTTCGTGCTGTTATTTCCGGAAACCGATGCACAGGGTGCCGAACTGTTAAAATCTCGCATCATGGCCTCGTCCGGCACCGAGTTCCAACAGCACGGCTGGGACATCTCTTTGTCCATCGGAGAAGTGACTCACATCGGCAACAACAAATCACCGGCAGAACTACTCGACGAGGCCGATGAAATCATGTATGCCACCAAAAAAGCCAAGCGCGCTGCCGCATTGGCTCATGCGTGAGCATTACCGTTGCCGTGGTCGTGGTCGTGGTCGTGGTCGTGGTCGCCGACATGATGCAATTTCCCCGACAACAAGCTCGCGGAAACAATCAATACCGCGCCCAACCAGTCGCGCCATTGCATCACCTCATCCGCCAACAGATACGCCGCCACTGCGGCGACCACCAGTTCAAATAAAAACAACAGCATGGCGCGATTGGCCGGCAAGTGCGTCACGCCGTATTGAACCGCCATGCTGGTAGCGAACAGTACCCCGCCCATCAAAACCAACAGCAGCACAATCTGCCCATCAAACGCCAAAAACTGTTGCGGCACGCCACCTTGCCACCATAACAACGGCGCGGTTAACGCCGCCGTGCCGATCAACACACTGCATGATTTGGTCATCACACTCAATGTACTTGCGCGACGCGACACCACATTTGACAAGGCAAAACCCATGCCCGCCGACACGCCTATCCACTCCGACATATTTTGCGGTAACGGCATACCGGAATTGGGTTCCCACAGCATGATGAATGCGCCACAAAACGATAGGGCAATGACCAGATAACCATAGCGGTTCGGGCGTTCCCCCAGCAACCACCGCGAAAACAGAATCGTCCACACCGGCGCAAGATAGAACAACAACAGTACCCGCATCACATCGCCGCGCAGCATCGCCAACACGTAGCCGAAGTTTGCCCAACCGGCACTCAATACCAGCAATGCCGACCACCAACCCGCAGTCGGCCACTCACGCCAAACGCGCGGCAAGACAAACACCCCGCACAACACCGCCACACTATAGGTACACAATGTCGCCAAACCGCCGGAGACACCGGCATCCTGCAACACCCGATAGGGATACCAAATCAGACCCCATACCAGCGCACTGCTCAACACGCCGACTATCGGCAGGATATTTTGTTTTGATGGCACTCGCCGCAACCTTATAATGCGCGCTCGTTCGAGCGCCGTGACTGTTAAAAATGAATCCCGACCTGAATAAACTCCAGCCCTACCCGTTCCAGAAACTCGCCCGGCTGTTTAGCGAAGTGCGGGCAAGTCGCGACTACGCGGCGATTAGCCTATCCATTGGTGAACCCAAGCACGCCACGCCTCAGTTCATCAGAGATGCGCTGACTGCCGGACTCGACGGGCTGGCGAATTATCCCACAACCGCCGGTGGTGACGCGCTGCGCAACAGCATCGCCGCCTGGCTGGGCGCACGCTATGAAATTCCCGCACCCGATGCCAAAACCCAGGTGCTGCCGGTGAACGGCAGTCGCGAAGCGCTATTCGCCTTTGCCCAAGCGGTGATCGACCGCAGCAAACCCGATCCGGCGGTCGTCTCACCCAACCCCTTCTATCAAATATATGAAGGCGCGGCACTGCTGGCGGGCGCGACGGCACATTTCCTCAACACCCTGCCGCAGGACAATTTCGTACCGGACTACGCCCAGTTGCCGGAGTGTGTGTGGCAACGCACCCAACTCATTTACGTTTGCTCGCCCGGCAATCCCAACGGTCATGTGATGTCTTTGCGCGAATGGCAAGATTTGTTCGAGATGAGCGACCGTTACGGTTTCGTCATCGCCGCAGACGAGTGTTACTCAGAAATCTATTTCGGCGACAATAAACCGCTGGGCGCGTTGCAGGCCGCCCTGCAACTGGGACGTGCCGATTATAAAAATCTGCTGGTATTCTCCAGCCTGTCGAAACGCTCCAACGTACCGGGGATGCGCTCCGGCTTCGTCGCGGGTGATGCCGCCGTCATCGCGCAGTTCGCCCTGTATCGCACCTATCACGGCTGCGCAATGAATCCGGCGATTCAGGCCGCCAGTGTCGCCGCCTGGAACGACGAGTCGCATGTCGCCGAAAACCGCCGCTTGTACGCCGACAAATTCGCCCGGGTACACGCCTTGCTGCGCCCGCTGCTGCCCGTGGCGTTGCCGGATGCCGGCTTCTACCTGTGGCTGCCCACCCCCATCGCCGACACCGCCTTCGCGCAAGCCCTGTATCGCGACTATAATGTGGCAGTTTTGCCGGGCAGCTATCTCGCGCGCCATGCAAACGGCGCGAATCCCGGCGAAAATTTTGTGCGCTTGGCACTGGTCGCCCCTACCGACGAAACCGTCGAAGCCGCGCAACGCATTGCCCGCTTCGTTTCATCGCTTAATTAAACTCAACTGGAAATCATCATGGATCAATTGCAACAAATCATCGAACAGTCCTTTGAACATCGCGCCGACATCACGCCGCGCAACGCCGATGCACAACTCAAAGAAGCGGTTGATAACGTCATCAACCAGCTCGATCAGGGCAAGCTGCGTGTCGCCGAAAAAATCAATGGCACTTGGGTCACGCATCAATGGTTGAAAAAAGCGGTGCTGCTATCGTTCCGCCTGGAGGACAACAATTTCATCAAGGGCGGCTTCACCAATTATTACGACAAAGTGCCGTCCAAATTCGCCGACTACAACAGCCGCGACTTTCGCGATGGCGGCTTCCGTGTGGTGCCGCCGGCGGCGGCGCGCAAGGGCGCGTACATCGCCAAGAACGTGGTCTTGATGCCTTCCTACGTGAACATCGGCGGCTATGTGGACGAAGGCACCATGGTGGACACTTGGGCGACAGTCGGCTCCTGCGCGCAGATCGGCAAAAACGTGCATCTGAGCGGCGGTGTCGGCATCGGCGGAGTGCTGGAGCCGATACAGGCCAACCCCACCATCATTGAAGATAATTGCTTCATCGGCGCGCGCTCCGAAGTCGTCGAGGGCGTGATTGTGGAAGAAGGCGCGGTTATTTCGATGGGCGTATTTATCGGCCAGAGCACCAAGATTTACGACCGCGAAACCGGCGAAGTTCATTATGGTCGCGTACCCGCAGGATCGGTGGTGGTCAGCGGCAGCCTGCCCTCCAAAGACGGCAGCTACAGCCTGTATTGTGCCGTGATCGTCAAAAAAGTGGATGCCAAAACTTTGGGCAAGGTCGGCATCAACGAACTGCTGCGCGGCATTTAACCGGAATTGCTTCGGGCATAAAACAACGTGGCAGCATAATTTTGATTCCAAGGAGCGCACGATGATCGTTACCCCACTATTGCAACTCGCCGCCGACAAAAACGCATCCGACCTGTTTTTCTCGGTCGGCGCGCCGGTCAACATCAAAATCGACGGCATTGCCGTGCCGGTCAATTCGCAAATACTGGATGCGGACATCATCAAACGCATCGCTTACGAGTTGATGTCACCCAAGCGTATTGCCGAGTTTGAGTCGGAGATGGAAATGAACTTCTCCTTCCGCGCGGAAGGTGTCGGCAGTTTTCGTGTCAACATTTTCCGTCAGCGCGGCGATATTGCCATTGTGGTGCGCTTTGTCAAAAGCCAGATCGACAAAGTGGAAGAGCTGAATCTGCCCGCCATTCTCAAAGAATTGATTATGGAAAAGCGCGGACTGGTGCTGGTGGTCGGCGCAACCGGATCGGGGAAATCCACCACGCTGGCCTCGATGATTGAACACCGCAACTCGGTTAAGAGCGGCCACATTTTGACCATTGAAGACCCGGTGGAATACATCTTCAAGCACGGCAAATCCATCGTCAATCAACGTGAAATCGGCACTGACACGCTGACATACGAGGCCGCGCTGTCCAGTGGCATGCGCGAAGCACCGGACGTGCTGATGATAGGCGAAGTGCGCGACCGCGACACCCTCAAACACGCGCTGATTTTTGCCCAAACCGGACATCTGTGCCTCACCACGCTGCACGCCAACAATAGCTATCACGCGCTCAATCGCATCGTTAACTTCTTCCCCTACGACTCCCGCCAGAGTGTGCTGTCCGACCTGTCCATGTGTTTGCGCGCGGTTATCTCGCAACGTTTGGTACGCAACGTGCAGGGCAAGCAGATTCCCGCCGTGGAAATTTTGCTGAACACCTCGCTGATTTCCGATTTGATTAAAAATGATGAAATCGACAAAATTCGCGATGCCATTTCCAAGAGCGTTTCTTCCGGCTCACAAACCTTTGAACAGGCACTGTACAAGCTGTTCAAGTCCAACCAGATCACCAAAGACGAAGCCATGCGCAATGCCGACTCTTCCAGCAATCTTGCCAGCCTGATTGATTTCTCCGAGCGCACCAACACGATGAAAGTGCCGGTATTCAATCCCAATCAGGATGTCCCCGCGAGCGCGCCCAAAACCTCGGACTTCAGCGGCATCACCCTGAACCTGGACGACGAACAATGAAGTTGTACGGCATCCCCAACTGCGGCACGGTAAAGAAGGCGCGCACCTGGCTGGCGCAACAAAATATCAGCGTCGAGTTTCACGACTTCAAAAAACACGGACTGGATGACGCTACCGCGCAAAACTGGTTGCAACAAAGCGGCTGGGAAACACTACTCAATCGCAAAGGGCTCACTTGGCGCGGCTTGTCGGACGAGCGCAAGCAGCAGATAGCCGACAACCCGTCCGCACTCGCTTTAATGCTGGAGAAAACCAGCGTCATCAGACGACCGCTACTCGAAAAAGATGGGCGGTTACTGCACATCGGTTTTGACGAAGCGGCCTACCGAAAAATTTTTAACCGGTAATTTTATGTCAGACACACTCGCACTCGCCCAAGCACTCATCGCGCGCCGCTCGCTTACTCCGGAGGATGCCGGATGCCAGGAAATCCTGATCGAGCGTCTGGAAAAACTGGGATTCCACATCGAAAGTATGCGCTTCGGCAATGTTGACAACCTGTGGGCGCGTCGCGGCACCACCGGCCCGGTGGTGGTCTTTGCCGGGCACACCGATGTCGTCCCCAGCGGCCCGCCGGAGTCCTGGTTTAGCCCGCCGTTCGAGCCGACGATACGCGACGGTATGTTGTACGGTCGCGGTGCGGCGGATATGAAAACCTCCATCGCCGCCTTCATCACCGCCATCGAAGCCTTCCTGCTTGAACATCCCGACCACCGGGGTTCGATTGCCTTGCTCATCACGTCCGATGAGGAAGGCGTGGCGGTTGACGGCACCGTGCGCGTTGTTGAAGCCTTGCAGGCACGCGGGGAGACGATCGACTTTTGCATTGTCGGCGAACCGACTTCCAACCAGCGGGTCGGCGACATGATCAAGAATGGCCGGCGCGGCTCGCTCAACGGCACGCTCACGGTGAAGGGGGTGCAAGGCCACATCGCCTACCCGCATCTGGTAAAAAATCCCATCCATGCGGTTGCGCCCGCGATTGCGGAACTCGCCAACACCGTTTGGGATGAGGGCAACGCATACTTCCCGCCCACCTCCTGGCAAATTTCCAACATGACCAGCGGCACGGGCGCAACCAACGTGGTTCCGGGTACGGCGGAAATTCTGTTCAACTTTCGCTTCTCCACCGCCAGCACACCGCAAAGTTTGCAGGACAAGGTTCATGCGATTCTGGATAAGCACGCGGTTGAATACGATTTGCTGTGGGAACTATCCGGCAAGCCCTACCTCACCGAGAAAGGCAGTCTGGTGGCGGCAATCAGCAAGGCAATCCGGCAGGCTTACGGCATCACCCCGGAACTGTCCACCAGTGGCGGCACATCGGACGGCCGCTTTATCGCCGACATCTGCCCGCAAGTGATCGAGTTTGGCCCGCTTAACGCGACCATACACAAGCTGAATGAATGCGTCGCCGTGGCGGACATCGAACCGTTGAAGCAAACCTACCAACTCACCTTAAACTATTTGCTGGCGGTCTAAATGATGACACTGATACTGGTAGTCTCCTGCCTGTTAATCGTCGGATTTATCTTTCTGCGTATTGATGTCTATCGTCACGTTGCAGCTCAACGCGCGGCGGAACAACTGATCAAGGATGCCGAAAAAAGATCCGCGAGCGATGCGAACAATTTATCGGATCACCCCGATGACAAACCCTGCTAACACAACGCAACCATGAGTAATGACTTCGAGACAGCGGCGCAGGAGCTGCACACGCTGCGGGACTTTTTGCGTTACACCGTCAGTCGATTCAACGCGGCAAAATTGTTTTTCGGTCACGGCAGCAACGATGCCTATGACGAAGCCGCCTATTTGATTCTGCATACCCTGCACCTGCCATTGGACAGACTGGAACCCTTTCTCGATGCACGCCTCACCGGCGGAGAACGCAGGCAAGTATTGGATATGGTTCAGCGACGGGTCGAGCAGCGCATCCCCGCCGCTTACCTGACCCGCGAGGCTTTCCTGGGCGACTTCAGTTTTTACGTCGATGAACGTGTCATCGTACCGCGCTCCTTCATCGCCGAGTTGCTGCGCGAACAGCTTGCCCCGTGGATTGCCGAACCCGATGCCGTCAATAGCGTGCTCGACCTATGCACCGGCAGCGGCTGCCTTGCCATCCTTGCCGCACACGCCTTTCCCTTTGCGGAAGTCGATGCCATTGATCTGTCGCCTGACGCATTGGCCGTCGCCAGACGCAACGTCAACGACTATGGCCTGCAACATCGCGTCCAATTGCTTGAATCCAACCTGTTCGCGGAACTCGGCGAACAACGCTACGACCTGATTATCAGCAACCCGCCCTATGTCGATGCCGCATCGGTCAGCGTGCTGCCGCAGGAATATCTGCACGAACCCGCGCTGGCACTCGGCAGCGGTGATGACGGGCTGGATGCCACGCGCATCATCCTCGAACACGCCGCCGACCATCTCACCGAAAACGGTTTGCTGGTCGTCGAGATCGGCCACAACCGCGAGGTACTCGAAGCCGCTTACCCCGACCTGCCGTTCACCTGGCTGGATGTCAGCGCGGGCGACCAGTTCGTGTTCATGCTGCACCGCAACGATCTGCTTTAATCCATGAACATTGTTATTGACCAGGTTCGACGCGAAGCCAGCAGCTTGCTGGATTCCCGGCGGCGTTCCGAATTTGG
The DNA here is from genome assembly GCA_049321355.1 of Pseudomonadota bacterium. Classification (GTDB taxonomy): domain Bacteria; phylum Pseudomonadota; class Gammaproteobacteria; order Burkholderiales; family Gallionellaceae; genus Gallionella. Next base: position 30,191 of record JBMOPZ010000002.1, read on the forward strand.
TCAATACATGACCCCCTCTGCTATTGCCGGGTTTATGGCCTCGCTTTTTTCCTACCATGGCCAAGCCAGGCTGCTGGATGCAGGTGCAGGGATAGGCTCACTAACGTCCGCGTTTGTAGATAGAGCGCTACAAAACGGGATGGCGGTCGATGCTGAAACATGGGAAATCGACGACATATTGGGCGGCTACCTGAAGAATACGCTCGACGATTTAGTGCAACACGGACAAGGAAAGATCAAAGCCTGTATCCATGCCTCAGACTTTATCGAGGATGCGACCTTATCCGTACAGCTTGACCTCGATAATAAGTACACCCACGCAATCCTCAACCCGCCTTACAAAAAAATATCCAGCCACTCCAGGCACCGCAAGTTGTTGCGTATGGTCGGGATTGAGACGGTCAATCTATACACGGCATTCGTCGCTCTGACAGTGCTATTGATGAAAGACAGGGGTGAGGTTGTCGCCATTATTCCCCGTTCGTTTTGTAACGGCAGTTATTACCGCCCGTTCCGGGAATTGATTATGAGAACTTGCGCGATACGCCAATTGCATTTGTTCGAGAGCCGCAACCAAGCCTTCCAGGATGATGATGTTTTACAAGAGAACGTCATCATTCACCTGGTCAAAGGGGAACCGCAAGGCACAGTCATTGTATCGACCTCGCGCGATGGGAAATTTTCGGACTACCGCCAAACAATGTTTGAGTCCGCCGCAATCATTAAACCCAATGACTTGGAGCAATTCATCCACATCCCGACAGCCACCGAACAAACCAGTTCACCAATGCATTGCACACATTCATTGCACGACATCGGGCTGGAAGTTTGTACCGGGCCAGTGGTGGATTTCCGAATGAAGGACTATTGGCTGGACGTGCCAAGCGACGACTCCGCCCCTTTGCTCTACCCCCACCACTTCAACGATGGCCGACTATGCTGGCCGAAGCCACACAAAAAACCCAATGCCCTGCTCCTTGCCGACGATGTCCGCAAATGGTTGATGCCGCGCGGTCACTACGTGCTCGTTAAGCGGTTTACCGCGAAAGAAGAGCATCGCCGTCTCGTTGCTTATCATTTACCAGCCGACGCGCTGAATGCCGCACAGATCGGCTTCGAGAATCATTGGAACGTGTTCCACACCGGCAAACACGGCGTCGACGAAAACACTGCCAGGGGCCTGACCACCTTCCTTAATTCGACCCTGCTTGACGAGCACTTTCGGGTGTTCTCGGGCCACACGCAGGTCAATGCCACAGACCTGCGAAATATGCGTTACCCAAGCCGCGAAAAGTTGCGATTACTCGGCCAACGCGCCAGGAATCAGCCCAACGACCAAGCCGGCATAGACCGATTGATTGAGGAGCTTGCAACAGCATGACCACAAAACAAAAACGGATCGAAGAGGCATTGGATGTTCTCAGACAGCTTGGCATGCCAAATGAGCAATTGAACGATAGAACGGCTATTTGCCTGCTGGCTTTACTCGATTTACCTAAAACGAAGACATGGGACAAAGCCAACAACCCGATGCTGGGCATTCGTGCCATTCTCGACTTCGCCCGTGAAAAACTCGGACACAATTACGCGGAAAACACGCGGGAAAGCATTAGAAAATATAGCGTCAAACAACTTGTTGCTGCAGGAATATTGCTGCACAACCCGGACAAACCGGATCGGGCTGTCAACAGTTCAGACAACTGCTATCAAGTGGAACCCAACGCCCTCGCCTTATTCCGAGAATTCGGCACGAAAGGTTGGAAAAAATCATTGCTCACCTACCTGGAAACACGCCAGACATTGGCAGATCAATTCGCCCGGCACCGCGACATGCAGCGGATTCCTGTCGTCATCAACAAGAAACAAACCATCAAGTTGAGTGCGGGGAAACACTCTGATCTCATTCGCGCGATCATCGAGGATTTCATCCCTCGATTTGTTCCAGGAGGCGAGCTGGTCTATGTTGGTGATACGGGAACGAAGTGGAGCTACTTCGATGAGCAGCTATTACATGCACTAGGTGTCAAGGTTGGTAATCACGGGAAAATGCCCGATGTGGTGATCTACTACCGCAAGAAAAACTGGCTCATTCTTGTCGAGGCTGTCGCCAGCAGCGGCCCTGTGGATGGCATACGTCACGCCGAACTTTGTGAGCTTTTCAAATCCAGCACAGCCGGACTTGTATTCGTGACCGCCTTTCCTGATCGCGGCGAAACCATGCGTAAATTCCTATCCGTCGTCGCTTGGGAAACAGAAGTGTGGTGCGCAAGCGACACCACCCACCTCATCCACTTCAACGGCATTCGCTTCCTTGGCCCTTACGCCAAATAATCTCGCATGTCCGTCGATCATTACGAGAACTTCCCGGTCGCATCCATCCTGATGCCTAGGCGACTGCGCAAGCCGGTGGCGGCGATTTACCATTTTGCCCGCGCGGCGGACGACATCGCCGACGAGGGTGACTTGCCAAACGAGCAACGCATGCGGCAACTCGATGCGTTCCGTGACCAGCTTGCGCATATCGAGCGCGATGCCACACCACAGATGCCGTTGTTCCAGAATCTCGCCGCAGAAATCCGCCAACATGCGCTACCGATGCAACCGTTCCGAGATTTGCTTGATGCCTTTTCGCAGGACGTGGTGAAAAAGCGCTACGCCGACTTTGGGGAATTGCTGGAATACTGCCGCCGTTCCGCCAACCCGGTCGGCAATCTATTGCTGCATCTCTACGACGAAGCCACTGCGGTCAACATCGCCTATTCGGATGCCATCTGCACCGGCTTGCAACTGATCAATTTCTGGCAGGATGTCGCCAAGGACTACGCCATTGGGCGCATCTACCTGCCGCAGGACGACATGGAAAAATTCGGCGTGGGTGCAACGCAAATCGGGCAAGAAATCAGCGATGCGGCGTGGCAACGCCTGATGGCATTCCAAGTTGCCCGCACGCGCGACATGATGCTTTACGGCAAGCCCTTGGGCACCATACTCACCGGACGCATCGGACTGGAGATGCGCATGATTATCGCGGGGGGATTGCGCATTCTCGACAAGATTGAAGCCGCCGATTACGACGTGTTCCGCCACCGCCCGGTATTGCGCCCGTTCGACTGGGTTATCATGCTGACGAAAAGCGCACCCTTCTGAAACCGCCATGACCCCGGATCAATACTGCCAAGACAAAACCAGACAAAGCGGCTCCAGCTTCTACCACAGCTTCCGTTTCTTGCCCGTAGACAAGCGTCGTGCCATCACCGCACTGTATGCCTTCTGCCGCGAGGTGGACGACGTGGTGGACGAGTGTTCCGATGCCGATGTGGCGCGTACCACGCTCAACTGGTGGCGCGGACAAGTCACGGAAATTTACGGCGGCAAGCCGCAACACCCGGTGGCACAGGCACTGGTGCCCATCGTCAAGCAGTTCAATCTGGCGCAGGAACACCTGTTGGAAATCATCGACGGCATGGAGATGGATCTTTCCCAGGTGCGCTATGCCGACTTCAAGTCGCTGCAACTGTATTGCTACCGGGTCGCCTCGGTGGTGGGATTGCTATCGGTGGAGATTTTCGGCTACCGCGACCGCCAGACGCTCAAATATGCGCACGATCTCGGTATCGCCTTCCAACTCACCAATATCATTCGCGATGTCGGCGAAGACGCGCGGCGCAACCGCATCTACCTGCCGATGGACGAACTGAAACAATTCGACGTGACCGCCGCCGACATCCTCAACGCGAACGAAACCGGCAACTTTCACAAACTGATGGCGTTTCAGGTGGAGCGCGCGCAACGCTACTATCAGCAAGCGATGGCGCATCTGCCCGCAGTGGATCGCAAGGCCCAACGCACCGGGCTCATCATGGCGGCCATCTATCGTGCCACGCTGGACGAGGTCGTCGCCAGCGGTTGCCACGTGCTCAGGGAACGCGTTTCTTTGGGTGGCGGATACAAACTGTGGTTGGCTTTCAAAACGTGGCTAAAGAACTGAACCTGCCACCCTCTCCCGCAAGCGCGGGGGAAGGTAACCGCACAAAACCACCTGCAACAGTCGCCATCATCGGCGGCGGCTACGCGGGCATGGCGGCGGCGGTCGAGCTCGCCTCCAGAGGCATCCCGGTCAGGGTATTCGAAAGTGCCAGACAACTCGGCGGACGCGCACGCGGCGTGCACGTTCCAAATCCGATACGGCAAGCAACACATGATACGTCCACCTCTATCCAACCTCCCCCCGGCGAGCATCCCCTGTCCGGGGATTATGTGACTCTGGACAACGGCCAGCATCTGCTGCTCGGCTGCTACCGCGAAACTTTGCGCCTGATCGAACAAGTTGGCGGCGACATCCAGCGGGATTTTTTGCGTCTGCCGCTACAACTCGACCTGCACGGGCACTTCGCCCTTAAAGCCCCCCGGCTACCCGCCCCGCTGCATCTACTGGTCGCGTTGCTCAAAGCTCAAGGTCTAAGCTGGGACGAACGTCTCAAAGCCACGCGCTTCATGCTCACGCTACGCAATGCCAATTTCCGCCTGAACAAACTCTTCTCACCCACGGCTGGCAGCGAGAGTTCATGCGACATCACGGTCTCTTCATTACTCGCGCGATACGACCAAGATGTCGGCCTGACACTCAAACTCTGGGAGCCGCTGTGCATCGCCGCACTGAATACGCCTGTCGGCAAAGCTTCCGCCCAGGTATTTCTCAACGTGCTGCGTGATGCCCTGAACCGCACCCGTGCCGATAGCGACATGTTGCTGCCGCGCATCGACTTCACCGCGCTGTTCCCGCAACGTGCAGCAGCTTACGTCGAAGAACGCGGCGGCAAGGTGGGTACATCTTGTGGTGTGGAAGCTGTCATCCCCCAAGACGGTGGTATCGAACTCGTCACCGCCGATGGCACACACTATTTCAGCCATGTTATCTGCGCCGCTCCACCTGTTGTCGCTGCCAGACTATTGCGCCAGATTAGCGTGCTGAAGGAGACAGTCGCGCGGATTGATAGCATGCAGCAACAGCCAATCTACACCGTGTATCTGCAATACCCGGCTCACGTCACTCTGCCCCACCCCATGCTCGGCTTGTACCAGTGTTACAGTCAATGGCTATTCGACAAAGGTCAAATTTCCGCACAACGCGGACTGCTCGCCGCCGTCATCAGTGCCGAAGGCATCCATCAGGAGTTATCACAACAGGAACTGGCGCGGAGAGTGATAGACGAACTGCGCGAGGAACTCGGCATCTCCGAACCGCCGCAGTGGTACCAAGTCATCGCCGAAAAGCGCGCCACCTTCTGCTGTTCACCCGACCTAAAACGCCCCTCGCGGCAGACAACCCTATCGCGACTTCTGCTGGCGGGTGATTACACCGAGGGCGATTATCCGGCGACCCTGGAAGGGGCGGTGATGAGCGGGTTGGAATGTGCCCGCATTCTAAGCATCGCCCACTGAATCATCCAAACACAGGAAGAAATACCTCCCCCCAAAGCAAAAACCCCCACCATTTCTGGAGGGGGTTTTTGTTATAAGGAGTCTGACGATGACCTACTTTCACATGGGTAATCCACACTATCATTGGCGCTGAGTC
>JBMOPZ010000003.1:0-196423 GCA_049321355.1 Pseudomonadota bacterium
ACCGCGATGTTCCAACACCATGCGGACTGCGCGTTCTCTTACTTCAGGGGAATATTTGTTTGATTTGTTCATGGTGGCTCCATTTTACTAAGGTAAAGGAGCCTCCTCAAAACCCGGGGCGATTCAGTCATCGCGATCAAGGCACACAGACCGGGTAATGCCCATAACAGTTTCACCGCCCTTGTTTGACTGACCCGATGCGGCGTTCGCCGCGCTGGCGGATATTCGAACATACTTCTCTCCCCGTACGGTTAGCGTTCTATGTGCCTTGCGATTGCGCATTGAACCCTATCGGGGGGGGGGTATGTCAAGCGAGCGGGGCAAGTAATGCCGAGTTCGCGTTGGAAGTGGATTTGAATAGTGTTGCTTTATTGCAACAGTTTTTTGAAGCAGTGGGGGCTGAGTATGTTTGCTTGGGTATAATGCCGCGCTGTCGGTCATTAAACGTGACCCATCCTTCAGATTTTTTGATAATCATCCTTAACTTAGGAGAATGTAATGAAAAAGAGCGCGATCACTTTAGCTTTGGCGGGTGCTTTGTTTGGTAGCTTCGCGGTTCACGCGAGTGAGTTTGACGGTAGCTGGGCGGGTGCAAAGGTTGGCGTAAATGATAGTGATGCGGTGATTTTGCCGACAACGCTGAATCGTCGTGATTCAACTGCTTTGGGTCTGGAAGGCGGTCACAACTGGAATGTTGGCTCCGTATTGTTGGGTGTAAACGGTTATTACGACCTCAATGCGAAAAAGACCCACGCTCCGGGCGGGGTTAATTACGGTAGCGATACCTATGGCCTGGATGCGAAGCTTGGTTTGCCCAAAGGCAAGTGGTTGCCTTACGCCAAGGTGGGTTATGGTCGTACAACAGGTAGCGGTGGCGCAACCACGATTCGCAGCAGCGACGAGCATTACGGTGTCGGCGTGGAGTATAAATTCGCGCCATCTTGGAGCTTGGCGGCAGAGTATTCGAAGAGTCATGCGGCAAATGCTGCGGGCTGGCTTGCAAATAACAATTACACCGTGGGTGTGAATTATTACTTCAATAAGCCTGCGGCAGTGGTGCCGATGGTCGTGGCTGCGGCGGCTCCCGTTATGGCGAAACCGGATCCGGTGCCGATGGCTGCACCTGTACCAACTCCTGCGCCAACGCCCAAAGAAGTATGGAAGACGCTGTTGGAGAACAAGCCTGTCAATATCGAAGGTGCGTATTTCGCGTTTGATTCTGCCAAATTGCGTGGCGGTTCGTTGCAGAAGTTGGATGAGGTGGTTGACTTTGCCAAGCAATATCCTGATGCGGAGCTTGAGGCTGCCGGGCATACCGACAGTATTGGCGATGAAGCCTACAATCAAACGTTATCGGAGCGTCGTGCGGAGTCTGTGAAAGGCTATCTGGTCAGTCACGGTGTTGACGGTTCACGTGTGATGGTCAAGGGTTACGGTGAAACACAGCCGGTCGCGGACAACAAGACATCCGAAGGTCGTGCCCAGAACCGTCGCGTGGAGATTCGCTCGGTAGTCAAAGAAGAAAAGCGTGTTCGCGTAGTTCAATAAGTTTTACGCTGACAACTTAAAAAGCGGGCTGGTAAAACAGCCCGCTTTTTTTATTGGCGAGAATTCTTGCTGTTGCTGAATGATAGAATCGCCGTTTGTTTAGCAGGTAGGTAAAGATGAAGCTGGCTGTAGCGCAAATTAACTGCACATTAGGCGACCTGTCGGGGAATGCCAGAAAAATCTTGCAGTATGCCGAACATGCAAAGCGGCAGGGTGTGGAACTGCTGCTAACGCCGGAACTTAGCCTATGTGGTTACCCGCCGGAAGATTTGTTGTTGCGCGCAGGGTTTTACCAAGCGTGCCAAACTGCTTTGGCTGACTTGGCTGCACGAACCCAGGGTGTCGCCATCGTTGTCGGCCATCCGTATGAAAGTCAGGGAATGCGTTACAACGCGGCATCTTTGCTTAAGGATGGCGCGGTTGCGCTGACTTATTTCAAGCAAACCCTGCCTAACTATGCCGTGTTTGATGAAGAACGTTATTTCTGTGCGGGTGATCAAGCGGTTACATTTGAAATGAATGGCATACGCTTTGCGTTAGGTATTTGTGCAGATATTTGGGAGGCTGATGTTGCGCTTCAGGCACGCAATGCAGGAGCCGGGGTGCTGTTGGTTCTCAACGCCTCTCCATACGCGTTACACAAGCATGAGGCTCGCTACCAAGTGATACGCGAGCGTATTGCTGAAACCGGCATGTCGATAATTTACGCCAATATGGTGGGTGGACAAGATGAGTTGGTCTTCGACGGCGGTTCATTCGCCATGGATAGTCACGGTGAGGTGAGCGCGCAAACGGCACATTTCCAAGAGGAGTTGCTGTTGTTGGATATTCGGCATGATGAATTGCGGGCACAAGGTGAACAACGTGCGCTCCTGAGCGATGATGCCGGCGTGTATCAGGCCTTGTGTCTCGGACTTGGCGACTATATTACCAAAAACGGATTTCCGGGCGTGTTGCTGGGAATGTCCGGTGGGGTGGATTCGGCACTGACTCTGGCAATTGCGGTTGATGCGTTGGGCGCAGACAGAGTCCATGCGGTGATGATGCCCTCGCCTTATACCGCGCAAATCAGCATGGACGATTCCCGGGAAATGGTAAGTATCTTGGGCGTACGTTACGATGAGTTTCCCATCGAGCCGCTATTTCAAAGTTATCTGGACATGTTGCAAGCAACTTTTGCCGGGCGCGCAACGGACACGACGGAGGAAAATTTGCAGGCTCGTATTCGAGCCAACCTGCTCATGGCACTGTCCAACAAATTCGGTTCCCTGCTGCTTACCACAGGAAATAAGTCCGAAATGAGCGTCGGTTACGCCACTTTGTACGGGGACATGGCGGGAGGTTTCTCGGTATTGAAGGACGTCAGCAAGATGTTGGTGTACCGCTTGGCAAAATATCGCAACTCTCTCGGCAAGGTAATCCCGGAAAGGATTATCACCCGCGCACCGTCTGCCGAGCTGCGCGACAATCAGACGGATCAAGACAACTTGCCGGAATACTCGGTGCTGGACGAGATTGTGTCCAGTTATGTCGAGCAGAACCTTTCTGTAGCGGAAATTATCGCGCGTGGCTTTATAGAAGAGGATGTTCGTAAAGTCGTTAATTTGATTCGCCGCAGCGAATATAAACGCCGCCAAGCCGCCGTTGGTGTTCGTATTACCGAGCGTGGTTATGGGAAAGACTGGCGTTATCCGATTACGGCGCGCTATCAGGACAATTACTAGTGTGCCGCAGGCACTTGAGGATGTTCCTGGTGTGTTGTTAAAGGCGGATACGTACGCTCCTATTTTCCTTTACCCCAGAATGAAATAGGCCAGAAGCAAAATGGTTGCAATCAGCAAGGCGAAAGGCAGCCACTCTGATTTTTTCTCAATCGGGGTGTCGTCCCATTTTTTCGCATAGCGCGTGTCGTCGTTGAGATTTTTTTTCATGTCTTATGATGCGTTGCCGGAGTGACGGTGCAAAAATATCACTCTAGATAAACTGCTGCAAGGAATTAAAATGCCAGCCGCGCGCAACATTCATCATTGCGGATGGGTGAATGTGTTGTTAGAATGCGCGCCCGCCGGGAGGAAATATTTAGCTGCGCTTGATATTCTCGGCTTGCAAGTGGTTCACCGCTTGTATTCAATATGCCGCTTTAGCTCAGTTGGTAGAGCAACCGCCTTGTAAGCGGTAGGTCGTCAGTTCGAATCCGACAAGCGGCACCAATAAAATCAAAGCCTTGCAGCGATGCAGGGCTTTTTTGCGCCTGGTGTTTTTGTTGGCCAAGTAGTGTGTGGCGGGCTGATGATGGCGTACCTACTGATTTTGAGCACAGGATAAAACGTGAGACGATGGCAGCGTCTTTAACTCGCATATCTTGTTTGGAGGGGCTGGCTCGATGAGGGATGAGCAATTGCTGCGCTATAGTCGCCATATTTTGTTGCCGGAGTTGGGTATTGAAGGCCAGCAGTGCCTGTTGGATGCCAAGGTGCTGATTCTCGGTTTGGGCGGTTTGGGTTCGCCTGCCGCACTTTATTTGGCTGCCAGCGGGGTCGGGAAGTTGATTCTGTGTGATCACGACACGGTAGAGCTGAGCAACCTGCAACGTCAAATCATCCACGGGGTGGCATCGCTGGGACAGCCCAAGGTGGTTTCCGCCGGGGCTGCGTTACAGGGAGTGAATCCGGAGGTCGAGTGTGTCGCGGTGCAGTTGCGTGCCGATGCGGAGCATTTGCCACAATTAATTGCCCGGGTCGATCTGGTGCTGGATTGCAGCGATAATTTCGCAACCCGTTACGCGGTGAATCATGTTTGTTTGGCGCAGCGTAAGCCACTGGTTTCGGGTGCGGCGATTCAATTTGACGGGCAAGTGGCGGTATTCGATTTTCGCCGCGTTGATGCGCCCTGCTATAACTGCCTGTTTCCAGAAGATAGCCAGTCTGAGGCGTTGCGTTGCGCTACTACCGGCGTGTTTGCGCCGCTGGTCGGTATGGTGGGCGCGCTGCAAGCGGCCGAGGCGATTAAGTTGCTGGCCGGAATTGAGCGTGGCTTGAGCGGCAAGTTGCTCAGAATGGACGCGCTGGAAATGAATGTCTGGCGGAGTGTGTTGCGCAAAGATCCGCATTGCGTGCATTGTGTCGAATGCGTTAGGGATCCGGAGCTGACCTAGTGGTCTGCCGGTGTGATCCGATGAACTCAGATGTCTTGATACCTGGAGGATGTGTCCCATGAGCCGACTAATTTTTTTGCTTGCGATTGTTGTGTTGATTTACTGGTTAATCCGTTTATATCGCAAACGCCCGCCGATGCAAGATCGACTTGCCGCCGAAGATATGGTGTCGTGCGCGCATTGTGGTGTGCATTTGCCCAAAGGTGAGAGTGTGCAGTCCCGTGATTTATTTTTCTGCGGCGCGGCGCATCGGGATATGCACCTTAATCGGAAAAATGCCGATTAAGTCTCAGCCCATAGCAAATGTGTGATGCCTTGATGCTGGTTGTTGTCATTTCATTGGGCTGATGAAAGGTTGCCGTTGAAACAGGAAGTCGCTACTGCCAAAACAAGTTATCCGTCAGTGAATTACTGGCGTTCCCTGCGTTACTACAATTTGTATCGCATGGTGCTGGCAAGCTTTTTCGTGTTTATCGCCGGAGTGTTTGGCAATACCTCATCGTTGGGCGCGCGCGACTGGAATTTGTTCTTCTCCGCCAGTGAGTTATATGCGCTGGTCGTATTGTTGTCATTCATTCCGCTGCGCTTACGCTGGCCACGGTTTACCTGGCAGTTGGCGGGGCAGGTGGCCTGCGATATTGTCGGGCTGTCGGTGCTGTCATACGCCAGTGGCGGTATCGAGAGCAACATCGGTCTATTGTTGCTGGTTTCTCTGGCGGCTGCCGGAATGATTAGTCACGGCAGAATTACGTTGTTTTTTGCCGCGCTGGCCAGTTTGGGGGCGTTGCTCGAACACACGTACGGCGTGCTGTACAGCGGCGCATCGACAACCCAGTATGTGCAGGTCGGATTGCTGTGCATTGCCTATTTTTCGGTGGCCTGGGTGGCACATGTGCTGGCAAATTATGCCGCAGACAGTCAGTTGTTGGCGCAACGTCGGGGCCGGGACTTGGCCGCGCTATCAGAAGCCAATCGGCTGGTGATGCGTGATGTGCAAGATGGTGTGCTGGTGGTGGATGATCAGGGTTTGCTGATACAGATGAATCAGAGTGCGGCACGCTTGTTGCGTAATGCCGTGGAACGTGGCGTGGCTTTGGCGGAGGTGTCCCCGATTGTGTATGGACAATATATGTTGTGGCGGCAGAGCGGGCTGAACAGCGCGGACGTTTTGCAGTTGAATGCGGGCGTTCAGGCGAGGTTGCGGTTTCTGTCCATCGATAGTGAAGCGGCACTGGGTGCGGTGGTTTTTCTTGAAGATATGCAGCGAGTGCGCATTGAAGCGCAACAAATCAAGTTGGCGGCACTGGGTCGTTTGACCGCAAATATTGCGCACGAGGTACGCAACCCGCTGTCTGCAATCAGCTATGCGGGTGAGTTGCTGGCTGAAGAAGATGCCTCTGTAGCACAGCGGCGATTGCTAAAAATTGTGATGGATAATACCCAGCGCATCAACCAAATCGTGCAGGATGTGATGCAGTTGAACCGTCGTGATCGCGCCCATGCCGAGCGGTTTAACCTGGGGGAGCGATTACAGGCGTTTGCCGAGGAATTTATTCTGACCGAGCAACTGGATGCCGGTGTGCTGGTGGCGGCGGGTGAGCTGGATGTCGAGGTCTCATTTGATCGAGGTCATTTTCGTCAAATTCTCTCCAATTTGTGCGGCAATTCGCTGAGATACGGTAGTGGACAGCCGGGCAGTATGAGGCTGTCTGTGTCCAATCAGGACGGGAGCGTGTTACTGGATATCAGCGATGACGGTTCCGGCGTTGCCGCCGAACATCAGGGAAAATTGTTCGAGCCTTTCTTTACATTGTCGGCCAATGGCAGCGGTCTTGGCTTATATATCGCCAAAGAGTTGTGTGAAGCTAATAATGCGTCGCTGGAATATTGCGCGGAAATGACGGCGGGCGCGTGTTTCCGTATCACCTTTGGAGGTTTTGATGAGCAGGAAAGATAGTCGGTCATCACGTCCGCAGACAGTATTGCTGGTGGATGATGAGGCGGATATTTTGGAGCTGCTGGAGCTCGCTTTGCTGAAAATGGGTTTGCAGGTGGAGCGCGCGGGGGGGGTGGCGGAGGCCTTGGTCAAGCTCAAGGCGTGCCGCTATGATTTGTGTTTGACCGATATGCGTATGCCTGACGGCGATGGTTTGCAAATTGTGGAGCACATCGCGCAAAGTAATTGGGATGTGCCGGTCGCCGTAATTACCGCGCATGGTAATACCGAGAATGCGGTGGCGGCACTCAAGGCGGGTGCGTTTGATTATTTGGCAAAACCTGTCGCGCTGGACCAATTGCGCAGCCTGGTAAAGTCGGTGCTAAATCTGCCCCAGGGTGATTCTCCCGCGAGTAAGTTGCTGCTGGGACAGGCACCGGCAATGGAAAAAGTTCGCGACTTAATCGAACGGGTGGCGCGTAGCCAAGCGCCGGTACATATCAGTGGCGAGTCCGGCAGTGGCAAGGAGTTGGCGGCGCGGCTAATTGTGCAGAGCGGTGCGCGGCACGACCAACCCGTCATCGCGGTCAATTGCGGGGCGATCCCGGAAAATCTGATGGAGAGCCAGTTCTTCGGGTACAAAAAGGGCGCCTTTACGGGTGCGGACAAAGACCGGGAAGGATTCTTTCAGGCGGCTGATGGGGGCACGCTGTTTCTCGACGAGGTGGCCGATTTGCCGCTGGCGATGCAAGTAAAGTTATTGCGCGCGATACAGGAAAAGCGGGTGCGCAAAGTCGGTGCGGTTGAGGAAGAGCCTGTTGATGTTCGTATTATCAGCGCAACACACCACGATTTGACAGTGCGCGTGGCACAAAGCGCGTTTCGCCAGGATTTGTATTATCGGCTTAACGTGATTCAGTTGCGGATGCCGTCATTACGCGACATGCGCGAAGACATCGGGGGCATCGCGCAACAGATATTGGAGCGGCTACGCCCAAGCGGATCATTGATTTGTTTTTCCGAGGCGGCTTTGCTGGCGTTACAACAATATGACTTCCCCGGCAATGTGCGTGAGCTGGAGAATATTGTCGAGCGTGCCTTGGCGCTCTGTGTGGATGCGGTGATTACGCCGGAAGATTTGCAGATTTCTGCAGTGGAGAGCGTTAATTTGTCGGGTGAGCAGGGGAGCGACAGATGCCCATTGCCGGAATATCTGGATAAGGTCGAAAGGCAAGCACTGCTGGAGGCATTGCAGCAGACCAATTTTAATCGTACCGCAGCGGCAAAACTGCTTGGGTTGACCTTCCGCACCATGCGTTATCGCATGGCCAGACTCGATATTAAGGCACCGGATGATGCGGATTGATAAGGCGGGCTGGTTGTCGGGTGTGACGCATTGTCCTTCGCCCAATTGCGATGTCCGTCCAGATGGCGCGATTGTCTTGCTGGTTATTCACAACATCAGTCTGCCACCGGGTCAGTTCGGCGGCGATGCCGTACAACGATTCTTTATGAATGAGTTGCCGGCGGACGAACATCCTTATTACCAAGCTATTGCGGCAATCAAGGTTTCGGCGCATTTCTTTATTCGCCGCAACGGAGAAATTATCCAGTTTGTTTCTTGTTCGCAGCGCGCCTGGCACGCGGGCGAATCGTGCTGGCAGGGGCGGCGGCGATGCAACGATTTTTCCGTCGGTATCGAGCTTGAGGGGACGGATGACCTGCCTTATGCCGACGCGCAATATGCGGCATTGCGCGGGGTGACGGATGCGCTGCGGATACGCTATCCGAATATCGCGATTGCAGGACACCATGACATCGCGCCGGGACGTAAAACAGACCCCGGCTACTGTTTTGATTGGCTGCGTTATCTGGTCGGTTTGGCGTAATGGCAGGCATTCCCGCAGGGAAAAGTTTTAGCTTGCAAAATTTTCCCCAACTACTACAATTAGCCCAGAATTTAGAAAAATACACTAGATGTAGTAGTTTTGAGTTTTTGTTGTCAATCCAGCCTCAGGGAGTCAGTGCATGCTTTATACCGCCACAGATAACATTTCCAGCCCCGCAGTTCCCGTGGGAAATCGTCCCGATACCGGCGCGGTTTCCAGCGATGCATTTGACCAATATAAAGTGGTGCGCCGCAATGGCTCGGTGGTCGCTTTCGAGCCCGGCAAGATTCTGATTGCCTTGACCAAAGCATTTCTCGCCGTCAATGGCGGGCAGGGGGCTGTGTCCGCGCGGATACGCGAGTTGGTTGAGCGGTTAACTGATGGGGTGGTTGAGGCACTGATGCGTCGGCAACCTCAGGGTGGCACATTCCATATTGAGGATATTCAGGATCAAGTCGAACTCGGCTTGATGCGTTCCGGTGAGCACGATGTTGCGCGCGCTTATGTGTTGTATCGCGAAGAGCGTGCACGCTCGCGCGCCAAAGCCAAATCCAAGACCAAAGAGGCGGCGCGGGTTATTCATGTAACGGCGGCTGACGGTGCGTTGCAGCCGCTGGATATGGCGTATCTCTCCAACCTGGTCGAGTCGGCGTGTGTCGCCTTGGAGGGAGTGTCCGCCGAATTGGTGTTGCAGCGCGCATTGAAGGATTTATACGATGGCGTGCCGCATCATGAGGTGCGCAAATGTTTGATTATGTCGGCGCGCTCCCTGATTGAGAAAGAGCCGACCTACAATTTTGTCACCGCGCGCCTTCTGCTTAATAACGTTTGTTGCGAGGTGTTGGGTAAAGAGGTGGTGCAGGCGGATATGGCAGGCCATTATGCCGAGTATTTTCCGAAATTCATCAAGCGGGGCATTGCCGCCGAGCTGTTGGATGAGCGTCTTGCCCAATTCGATTTAGTCAAGCTGGCGGGTGAGCTGGATGCTCAGCGCGATTTCCAGTTCGGCTATATCGGGTTGCAAACCTTGTATGACCGTTACTTTCTGCATATTCAAGAAAAGCGCATCGAGTTGCCGCAGGCTTTTTTCATGCGGGTGGCGATGGGTTTGGCGCTGAATGAAATTGATCGTGATGCGCGTGCGATTGAGTTTTATCGCTTGCTGTCCAGCTTTGACTTTATGAGTTCCACCCCGACCTTGTTTAATTCGGGTACACGCCGTTCGCAACTGTCCTCGTGTTATTTGACGACGGTGGCGGATGATCTGGACGGGATTTATGAGGCTATCAAAGAGAATGCGTTGCTGGCTAAATATGCCGGCGGATTGGGTAATGACTGGACACCGGTGCGCGCGTTGGGGGCGCACATCAAAGGTACGAACGGACAGTCGCAAGGTGTGGTGCCGTTCTTGAAAGTGGTAAACGATACCGCCGTGGCGGTGAACCAGGGCGGTAAGCGCAAGGGCGCGGTATGCGCTTATCTGGAAACCTGGCATCTGGATATTGAGGAATTTCTGGATTTGCGCAAGAACACCGGCGATGATCGCCGCCGCACCCATGATATGAACACGGCCAACTGGATTCCTGATTTGTTTATGAGGCGAGTCATGGAAGGCGGCGAGTGGACGCTGTTCTCTCCATCGGATGTTCCGGATTTGCACGATAAATTTGGCGCGGCATTTGAGCGGGCATACGTGGGCTACGAGGCAAAGACCGCGAGCGGTGAGCTTAAGTTGTTCAAGAAGGTGCCGGCGCAAAGTTTGTGGCGCAAAATGCTGACCATGTTGTTCGAAACCGGACATCCGTGGATTACGTTCAAGGATCCTTGCAATATCCGTTCGCCGCAGCAGCATGTCGGTGTGGTACATAGCTCCAATTTGTGTACGGAGATCACCCTGAATACCAGTGCGGATGAAATTGCCGTGTGTAATTTGGGCTCGGTTAATTTGCCCGCGCATTTGTATCCCAAGGGGCATGAAAAGTGCGGTCAGCTGGATCACGATAAGCTGCGCCGCACCGTAGATACGGCGATGCGCATGTTGGATAACGTGATCGACATCAACTACTACTCGGTGGGTAAGGCGCGCAATTCAAATCTTAAACACCGTCCGGTTGGCTTGGGCATCATGGGGTTCCAGGATTGTTTGCATGACCTGAGGATTGCTTATGCTTCGGAGGCGGCGGTTGAATTTGCCGATCGCTCGATGGAGGCTGTGTGTTATTACGCCTATTGGGCCTCCACCGCGCTGGCGGAAGAACGGGGTCGTTATGCGAGCTATCGCGGTAGTTTGTGGGACCGGGGCATTCTGCCGCAGGACACTTTGGCGTTGTTGCGCGAGCAGCGCGACGGCTATGTCGAGGTGGACGATTCGGTTAGCATGGACTGGGATGCGTTGCGTGCGCGTATCAAACAGCATGGTATGCGCAATTCCAACTGTGTCGCGATTGCACCGACGGCGACTATTTCCAATATTGTCGGGGTGTCCGCGTGTATCGAGCCGACTTATCAGAATATTTTTGTGAAGTCCAATCTGTCGGGGGAATTCACCATCATCAATGAGCACCTAGTGGCTGATCTGAAGCAATTGGGTTTATGGGACGAGGTGATGATTGCCGACCTGAAATATTTTGACGGTAGCCTGTCCAAAATAGACCGGGTGCCGGACGAATTCCGCAGCTTGTATGCCACGGCGTTTGAAGTCGAGCCACACTGGTTGATTGAGGCGGCATCGCGCCGTCAAAAATGGATAGATCAGGCGCAATCACTGAATATCTATATGGCGGGCGTGTCCGGGCGCAAGCTTGACGAGACATATCGTCTCGCATGGTTGCGGGGGTTGAAGACCACTTATTATCTGCGTACATTGGGGGCGACCTCTGCGGAAAAATCAACCGGGCGCGCGGGCGCGCTGAATGCGGTACCAACACATGGCGGCGTGGCGACGGAGAGTCAATTTTGTTCGATTGATAATCCCGAGTGTGAGGCTTGCCAATAGGCGGGATCGGAGTGAATGAATGGTGTGCGTTTGCGTGCGCCTGATGGGGATAGAATCGGTTGGCAACAGCTGACAAGAAAATAAGGAATGCAATATGCTGACATTTGAAGAAGATCTTAAGCCGACAACCGCAGTGCGCGGGATGTCGCGTTCGGCTCACTTGGACGATGCGGAAATTACCGCGCCCAAAGTCGGATCGGCGTCTAAGCGGATTCGTGTGGAGGATAAGCGCATCATCAATTGTCAGGCGGATGTGAATCAATTGGTGCCGTTCAAATACAAGTGGGCATGGGAAAAGTATTTGGCTGGTTGTGCTAACCATTGGATGCCGCAAGAAGTGAATATGACCGCTGACATTGCGCTGTGGAAAAGCGACAAGCTGACAGATGATGAGCGTCGTCTGGTCAAGCGGAATCTCGGTTTTTTCACCACAGCCGATAGTCTGGCGGCCAATAATATCGTGCTGGGGACTTACCGCCATATCACCAACCCGGAGTGCCGCCAATTTTTGCTGCGTCAGGCTTTTGAGGAGGCGATACACACACACGCGTACCAATACATTGTCGAGAGTCTCGGCCTGGATGAAGGCGAGATTTTCAATATGTACCATGAGGTTGAGAGTATTCGCGCCAAGGACGAGTTTTTGCTGCCGTTTATTGATACCTTGACCAACCCGCAGTTCAAGACTGGGACACCGGAGGCTGACCGTCAATTGTTGCGCAGCTTGATTGTGTTTGCTTGTATCATGGAAGGGTTGTTTTTCTATGTCGGGTTTGTGCAGATTCTGGCTCTGGGGCGCCAGAATAAAATGACTGGCGCGGCGGAGCAGTACCAGTACATTTTGCGTGATGAGTCGATGCATTTGAATTTTGGAGTGGATTTAATCAACCAAATCAAAATGGAAAACCCGCATCTTTGGACAGCGGAGTTCCGTGAAGAAGTGCGTGGCTTGATGCAAAAAGGTGTGGAACTTGAGTATGCTTACGCGGAAGATACAATGCCGCGCGGGGTGCTGGGCTTGAATGCCGGGATGTTTAAGGAGTATCTGCGCTTTATTGCCAACCGGCGTTGCCAGCAAATAGGTGTGGATGTATTATATCAGGGTGCCAGCAATCCATTCCCTTGGATGGCTGAAATGATAGACCTGAAGAAGGAAAAGAACTTTTTTGAAACCCGCGTCACCGAATATCAGACGGGTGGCGCGTTGTCTTGGGACTAATCGCTTCTTAAGGTTGGACTTGCGGAGAAGATTGGTTAAAGGCTTAAGGGTGTCGGCTTTGGTTCACGCTAGCGGAAAGGCTGTGGGCTGGGGGTGTTGGTAGGTGTTGTGTTTTAGTTAACTTTCATCAGTGAAGGAGAAACAAAATGGCAGCAAGCAAAAAAGCTAAGCCAGCGGTAAAAGCAGTTGCAAAGAAACCCGCAGCAAAAAAAGTAGTCGCCAAGAAGCCCGTGGCCAAAAAGGCAGTCGCCGCAAAGAAACCCGCTATTATGGTTTCGACGCGCTCGGATGCTCCGGCACCGTCTGCCCCGGCTCCCGTGCGTCCGGCAGCAACATGGCCTTTCCCTACACCGGGAATCAGCAAGCCAAACTAAGGACTGATGGTGCCGTGGTAAACGCTTAGCGATTTTGCTTGGGGTTTGTCCACGGCCTTTTTTTGCGTCATTGATTTGTTGCTGTTGCTGATCCGGCATGTTCGGCAGCGTTTCCTCAACCCTGTTTTTCTCATGGCAAGCACGCAGATAAAGCTCATTCTATTGCTAGGCCTCATGCTGTTAACAGCATGTGCATCTAGGCCATTGCAATATCCCAACGTGGTGCCGCCGCAGGCGATTCCGTTTGAGCGCATGCAATCGGATAAACCGATTGTGGCACTGGTGCTGGGTAGCGGCGGTGAGCGCGGTTTCGCCCATGTGGGCGTAATTAAAGCTCTGGAGGAAAACGGTATTCGTGCCGATCTGGTTGTCGGAACCAGTGCCGGCAGCGTCGTGGGTGCGCTGTATGCGGGCGGATTCAATAGTGAGCAGTTGGAACAGCTGGCGCTCGCATTGGATCGTGAAAAGTTGAATGACTTCGAGTTGTCCAAACGCGGCTATCTGCGCGGCGATCAATTGCAGGATTTCATCAATCGCGCCCTGCACAATCGTTCCATTGAGCAACTGCAAATTCCTTTTATTGCTGTGGCAACCCAGCTTTCATCCGGCAATGCGATCGCCTTTAACCGGGGTAATACGGGACTGGCGGCACGTGCATCCAGTAGCATTCCCGGCGTATTTATTCCCGCCACGATTGAGGGTTTGGAATATGTCGACGGGGATCTCAAAAAGCCCGTGGCGGTCAGTGTGGCGCGTGAGATGGGTGCGGATGTGGTGATTGCGGTGGATATTTCGGAGCAACCCAAAGATCATAAAACGCTGGAAGATGTCATCGACACGCTGAATCAGAGCATACGCATTATGCGGCAGTCGATTTTGTCGTGCGAGATGGAATCCGCCCAGATTGTTATTCGCCCGCTGATAGGCATCACCCCAGATACCGACCTGGCGGGAAAATCCAAAATGATTCAGCAAGGTGAAGAAGCCGCCAAGATGGCCTTGCCGAAGATCCGCGAATTGCTGAAAAAGTCCGAGAAAGAGAAGCAAGGTGACCGCATCGGCAATCTGGACTGGGACGCTAAGCACGCAGCTTTACGCTGTAACACGTAATCGGCGCGGCACTGTTTTTATCCAGGGCGATGCCCGACTCAACGGCGGTTGTTGCCAGTGCCGCGACATCGTCGTAATGCGGATACGCCTGATGTAGCGCGCCGAGCGCAAACTCGTGTCCCGAACCGATCGCCCAGTATTGCGTGTATTCAAACACCTCGCGCATCGAATAGATGCCGAATATGCCGCAGGGATTAACAATCAGTGCGGTAATCTGGCTGGATTCATAAGGGTCTTCTTCATCCTCTTTGGGATTCAGGAAACACTCCGCCTTCAACACCGGGTGGAGCTTGCGAAAAGTTTCGAAAATCGCCTCCTTGCTGTTAAGCTGCAAGCCGTTTTGCTTGGCCAACAAATTCGCCAAAACCAGGTGATGAGCCGCACTGCCGCAAATGCCAATATGGCTATCGCCAATATGCAAAATCTTGTCATGCGAGGCATCAAGGTGGGATGGCAGGCGCGTGCTGCCGAAGGTGGTTAGAGTATCCGCCGCGATGGCAGCAACCCCGTTTTTTCTGGTGACGACAATGGTGGTCATGGTTTTATTCCGCAGGTTTTGGGCATCGAGATTATCACGAATTAAGTAATGAGTTTCTATTCCAACGAGCTTCCCTATTCCGCCGATGCCAGTGCCTATTTTTCGGTGTTGGCTGATTTGCCGTGGGCGGTATGGCTGGATAGTGGCGGCATCGCACGCTACGACATTATCACCGCCGCACCCCAACAAACGGTGCTATTGAAGCCGAAAATCAGCTGTGAAGAGCCGTTCAGTTTGTTGCGGGGATATTTGGGTGCGCCACTGGCCGCAGTCGAAGACATTCCGTTTGCGGGAGGTGCGCTGGGTTACTGGAGTTACGACTTGGCAAAGCGTTGTGTGCTGCCCGCTTGTCCGCAGCGTGATGACGCAACACCGGATATGGCCGTGGGCATTTATGATTGGGCGCTACTGCTTGACCATCAGCAACAAACCGCCAAACTGGTATCGCACCGGCGCTATCACGAGACGGCCGCATTGCTGCCCAAGCTACTTGAGCGTTTGCGTCAAGTGATGTCTGATAGACCAAAGAGGGTTGTCCAAAACGCATTTCGTGTCTCCGGTCGAATCGCATCCAATCTGACTCCCGCTAGCTATGCCGAGGCATTTTCCCAAGTGCGAGCTTATCTGCAAGCGGGCGACTGTTATCAGATTAACCTCGCGCAGCGTTTTAGCGCAACAGCTCATGGCGATGCTTTGGAGGCTTATCTGGAATTACGGCGGCGCAGCCCCGCGCCCTATGCCGCCTTTCTGAATCTGCCGCAGATGCAAATCTTGTGTAACTCTCCGGAGCGTTTTCTCAGTGTGCGAGCCGGGCAGGTAGAAACAAAACCCATCAAAGGCACGCGTCCCCGAAGCCGCGATGCCGTCCGAGATCGCCGGCTTGCCGATGAGCTGCGCCGGCATCCCAAGGATCGCGCGGAAAACCTGATGATCGTTGATCTGCTGCGCAACGACCTCGGTAAGAATTGCGAGCCGGGGTCAGTGCGTGTGCCGCAGCTATTTGCAGTGGAGAGTTATGCCAACGTTCACCACCTGGTGAGCACCGTGAGGGGGGAGCTTGCGGCGGGACGGGACGCGTTGCACTTGTTGCAAGGCTGTTTCCCCGGGGGGTCGGTCACCGGGGCACCCAAGCAGCGCGCAATGCAAATCATCGAGCAGCTGGAACCCGATGCCCGCAGTATCTATTGCGGGACAGTCGGTTATATCGGTTTTGACGGCAACATGGACAGCAACATTGCCATTCGCACACTGGTTTATTCGCATAACACTATCCGCTGTTGGGCGGGCGGCGGCATCGTCGCCGATTCACAATGCGAGGCGGAATACCGGGAGACTCTGGATAAAGCGTCGGCAATGCTGGCGTTATTACAGCAGTTTGGCGGCTCGGTGGGGTAGCCGGAAGAAGGAAAAATCCAAGCGCAAAGTCTGTTGGGGAGATACTGATTCATTCGTCATGCCCGCGGGCATCCAGTTGCTTGATTTGACCGGGTTCCCGCCTACGCGAGAACGACAAAAGCGAATAATTCAGTGCATCTTGAGGATTTATTCGGTATTTTTGACGCGAATAATGCGTATCACTTCGGGAATTTTTCTGAGTCCGCGCATAATGTTGGCAAGGTGTATGCGGTGACGCACCTCCAGGCTGAAGTTCAGTGCGGTGTATTCGCCCTCGTTGATGAAGCTGACATTGCCGATGTTGGACTCCGCTTCGGCAATGGCGGCGGCGATTTTGGCGAGTACGCCGCGCTGGTTGGCGACGATGAGTTTGAGGTTGATGTCAAAATTGCGCTCGATATTTTCGTCCCAGATGACATCCAACCATTGTTCGACACCGCTACGCCCGCGTTGCAGGGTGGGGCAGTCGTGGGTGTGGATGACCAGCCCCTGACCGCTTCTGATCGTGCCGACCACCGGATCGCCTGGGATCGGGCAGCAGCATTTGGCGAACTGTACCGCCATACCTTCAGTCCCCTGAATGGTAATGGTGGTACTGGGGGGCGGAGCATTCGGGTCGTCATTCTCGCCGAGACTGGCAAGTTGCCGGGCAACGACGATGTTAAGACGCCGCCCCAGTCCGATGTCCGCGCAAATGTCGGCACGCTGCTTGGCACCGGTACTTTTCAGTAGCTTGTTCCAGTGCGCTTCGTCTATATCTTTCGGGGCGATTCCCAGCGAATGCAACGCCTGATTGAGCAGGCGTTCGCCGAGTTGTGCCGACTCGCCCGATTGCATGGTGCGCAGGAAATGGCGGATGTGGCTGCGTGCTTTGCTGGTGCTGACGTAGGTGAGCCAAGTCGCATTGGGCTTGGCGTTCGGCGCGGTAATGATTTCCACGCGGTCGCCATTGCGTAGCTCGGTGCGCAATGGCACGAGGTCGTGATTCACTTTGACCGCGATGCAGCGATTGCCGATGTCGGTGTGTACGTTGTAAGCGAAGTCCACCGCAGTTGCGCCGCGCGGCAGCGACATGATTTTCCCCTTGGGCGTGAACACATACACCTCGTCGGGGAAAAGATCGACTTTGAGATGCTCCAAAAACTCGGAGGAGTTGCTGCTCTGGCTCAAACTTTCCAACAACTCCTGCAACCACTGGTGGGTTTTTTTGTGCAGATCGTTGATGGAGTGATGACCGCTCTTGTACAGCCAGTGCGATGCGACACCGGTGTCGGCGATGCGGTGCATCTCGCGGGTACGAATCTGAATTTCGATGGGTGTGCCATACGGGTCGAGCAGCGTGGTGTGCAATGACTGGTAGCCGTTCACCTTGGGAATAGCGATGTAATCCTTGAATTTCCCGGGTACGGGTTTGAAGAGTCCGTGTAGTGCGCCGAGCGCAACATAGCAGGAGTCGATATCATCGACCAGCACGCGAAACCCGTAAATATCCAAAACTTCGGTGAACGCCAGTGATTTACTCTGCATTTTACGGTAAATGCTATAAATATCCTTTTCTCGGCCATTTACATCGGCGTCAATGTGATGTTCACCCAAACGCCGGACAATGGCATCGCGTATTTTTCCAACCACCTCGCGGCGATTGCCACGGGCAACTTTAAGTGCTTTTGTTAGCACTATGTAGCGATTTGGATGCAGATACTTAAAACTGAGGTCTTGTAATTCGTGAAAAATTTCGTTGAGTCCCAGGCGGTTGGCAATGGGTGCGTAAATTTCCATGGTTTCGCGGGCGATGCGTTCCCGCTTGTCGGGCAATACCGAATCCAGGGTACGCATGTTGTGCAAGCGATCGGCAAGTTTGATGAGTATGACGCGCACGTCGCGCGCCATCGCCAGCAGCATCTTTCGGAAATTCTCCGCTTGTGCATCCTCGCTGGTCTCGAACTGGATTTTATCCAGCTTACTCAGTCCTTTAACGATTTCGGCAACAGGCTTTCCGAACTTGTCTGCGACTTGTGCGGGAGTGATGGTGGTGTCTTCAACCACATCGTGCAACAAAGCGGCAATAATGGCCTGAACATCAAGGTGTAAGGGGGTGAGAATGCGGGCAACGGTAATCGGGTGAACAATGTAGGGGTCGCCGGAATCGCGGATCTGCCCTTGGTGGGCATCACGGCTGAATTCAATGGCGGCGCGAATGTGCTCAACATCCTGCGGCTTCAGGTAGGCAGAAACTTCCTCAATGAGTAATTCTGCATCAGCCATGTGTTCTGGGTGTTACGCCGTGTGCAGAAAAGCCGAAAAATGCGCACAATACGCTCCGTGATGATGAGCGTAGGCGATGGTTGTGTGTGAAATGATGGGCATGAGCAAGGCGTTCTGGTATCGCTCAGGCCATGCCGCGATTCAGAATTTCTTTGCCGACCTTGCCTTCGCTGATTTCTCGCAAGGCGGTGACAGTTGGCTTGTCGCGGCTCTCATCGACTAATGATGCCGCGCCGTTGGATAGCTGCCGTGCGCGATATGCGGCGGACAAGGTCAGTTCAAAACGGTTTGGAATTTGTGTCAGACACTCTTCTACGGTAATGCGAGCCATAATCTACTCCTGTTGTAATTGATTGATCAAAATTTGGTGGCGGGTGAGCTGCTTGCCGGTACGCAAGCCGGCAGCCACAACCACGGCATTGAGCTGCTGCAGTGCGACCTCTAACTCGTCGTTGATAATAGCATAATCAAATTCGGCGACATGCGAGATGTCTTGCCGTGCGGCAGCGAGTCGTTTGGCAATGATTTGCTCATTATCCTGAGCGCGCCCCCTGAGTCGCTGCGCCAATGCCTCAATGGAAGGCGGCAGGATAAAGATGCTGATGCTGGCCGCAAACAATTTGCGTACCTGCATCGCGCCCTGCCAGTCTATTTCCAGCAGAATGTCGCGGCCTTTGGCGTTTTCCTGGCTAATCCAGGTTTGTGAGGTGCCGTAAAAGTTGCCGTAAACCTCGGCACTCTCCATAAATTCGCCGCGTTGCGCCATTGCCATAAAAATGTCGCGGCTGACAAAGTGGTAATCCTTGCCGTTTATTTCACCCGGACGCGGCGCGCGTGTGGTGTAAGAAATCGACAAGTCGATGTTCGGATTGAGCTTGAGTAGCGCGCCGACCAAGCTGGTTTTCCCGGCTCCCGATGGTGCGCTGATGATGAACAGATTTCCCGGCATGAATTACTCCAAATTTTGTATTTGTTCGCGCATTTGTTCGATGAGGACTTTCATCTCCATGGCGCTGCGCGACACTTCGGCATCGACTGATTTTGAGGCCAGCGTATTGGCCTCCCGATTTAATTCTTGCATCAAAAAATCCAGCCGCTTGCCGACCGCGCCGCCTTTGTCCAGGACGCGGCGCATTTCGCCGAGGTGGCTGGCGAGTCGTGACAGCTCCTCATCGACATCAATTTTGCCGGCGAACAGGGTGATCTCCTGACGAATACGCTCGTCTTCGGCGTTTTGCATCGCCTCGTGCAGCCGCGCGACAAGTTTTTGTTCATAGGCGGCGATGGCGGCGGGGACATGCGGCGCGACCGCGTTGCGGAGTGTCTCGATTGTTTCGATACGTTGCAGCAGGAAATCCTTCAACTTTTCGCCTTCCCGCCCGCGCGATGCGGAAAATTCCCGCAATACGGTTTGCAATAATTCGAGCAGCGCGTCACGCAAATCTTCCGCCGATGCGGCGGGGGTTTCCAGTACGCCATGCCAGCGCAACACTTCCGCCACACTGAGCGTTTGCGCCCCCGGCAAAGCATCCTGTACGGTTCTATTCCACGCGCCCAGTTGTTGCAGCATTGCGGAGTTCAGGGTTGCGCCACTTTGCGCGTTGCCGGCAACATAGCCAATGCGGCAATCCACCTTGCCGCGTTGCAGTTGTGCCACGATGATTTCGCGCAGCGCGCTTTCCAGACTGCGCAATTCGTCCGGCATACGCAACTGGACATCGAGATAGCGATGGTTAACCGCGCGCAACTCCAGCGTGAGTGAGCCTAAGGTGTTTTCCATGCTGCCGTTGGCATAGCCGGTCATGCTTAAAATCATCGCGGGGACTTTCAAAAAAGGCTGGGCTGACACCGCGCATTATATTACGATTCGTCATATGAACTTTTCGGTACATCAAGCCAGCCATATCGGCAATCGCAAATACAATCAGGATCGTGTCGCCTATGCGTACAGTCAGGATGTGTTGTTGCTGGTATTGGCAGACGGTATGGGCGGACACCTGCAGGGCGAGGTGGCTGCCGGTCTGGCGATAGAGACCTTCATCGAAGCGTTCGGCAAGTTTGCCCAGTCCGAACAACGCACCCCGCAAACCTTCCTGGCCGAGACCATGCGCCGCGCGCACCAACGCATTATGGAGTTGCCGCATAACCCGGAGTTGGGTAATACCTTCCCCGGCACGACCTGTGTTGCCGCCCTGATTCATGACGGCAGGATGTATTGGGGACATGCGGGGGATTCGCGTTTGTATCTGTTGCGCGACGATGCCGTCATCGCCAAGACCGAGGATCATTCCATGGTGCATCAGTGGGAAATGTGGGGGGTGATCAGTGCCGAAGAAGCCAGCGTCCACCCGCAGCGCAACCAGATTACCAATTGCCTGGGCGGTATGGACAACATGTTTTATATCGAGGAAGGCAAACCCGTTGATCTGGAGTCGGGCGATACCCTGTTGCTGTGCAGCGACGGTTTGTGGAGTGCCTTCAGGGATCGGGAATTGATCGACGCTTTCAATGCCAGATCGGTGACAGAAGTGCTGGATCGGTTGATGCTGACGGCCTTGGAGAGAGAACAAGGTCATTCCGACAATGTCACCGGTATTTCTATCCGCTGGGGAGGGCGCGAAGCCGCACACAACACCACCCTGCCCGTCAGCCAGGTGTTGCAAATCGCCTAATCGTTTCACCTTCCTTTTGTCTTTCATCTCCGGTATTTATTCATGCGACCCAGTCAAAGATTAGCCAATCAACTGCGGGAAATCCGCATCACCCGTCATTACACCAAACACGCCGAAGGCTCGGTACTGATCGAGTGTGGCGACACCAGGGTCATCTGTACCGCCAGTGTCGAAGAGCGCGTGCCGCCACACAAAAAAGGCAGCGGCGAAGGCTGGGTGACGGCGGAATACGGCATGTTGCCGCGCTCCACCGGCAGCCGCATGGGGCGTGAGGCTGCCAAGGGCAAACAGTCCGGGCGCACCCAGGAGATCCAGCGACTGATCGGCCGCAGTCTGCGTGCCGTGGTGGATCTGGCCAAGCTCGGAGAGCGCACCATCCAGATAGATTGCGACGTGATCCAGGCGGATGGCGGCACGCGTACCGCCAGCATCACCGGTGCCTACGTCGCGCTGCACGATGCGGTCAGCGGTCTGCTGGACAAGGGCTCGATACAGGCGAGTCCGCTCAAGGACTCTGTCGCCGCCATTTCGGTCGGCATTTATCAGGGGGTGCCGGTGCTCGATCTCGATTATCTGGAAGATTCCGCCTGTGATACCGACATGAACGTCGTGATGCTGGGCAGCGGCCATTTCGTCGAAGTGCAGGGAACGGCGGAAGGTCATGCCTTCACGCGCGCCGAGATGGATATGCTGCTGGAACTGGCCGCCAACGGTATCGCCCAATTGACCGGGATGCAGCAGGCGGCACTGTCAAGTTAATGGAACGGTCATTCCCACCTACGCGGGAATGACACAATTAAGATTTGGGCTATGAAAAAACTCGTCATTGCTTCAAACAATCCCGGCAAACTGCGCGAATTCCAGCACATGCTGGAACCGCTGGGTATCGAGGTCGTCACGCAGGCGCAACTCGGCATCTCCGAAGCGGAAGAGCCGCATCACACCTTCATCGAGAACGCCATCGCCAAGGCGCGCCATGTCAGCAAAGAAAGCGGGCTGCCCGCGCTGGCGGACGATTCCGGTATCTGCGTGCCGGCGCTAAAAGGTTTGCCGGGCGTGATCTCGGCACGGTTCTCGGGTTTTCCCAAGTCGGACGAACGCAATAATCGCGCCCTGCTGGAGGCGATGAAGACCCGCGATGACCGCCGCGCACATTATTACTGCGTATTGGTGCTGATGAACTCGGCGGGTGACCCGCAGCCCATCATCTGCGAAGGCGAGTGGCACGGTGAAATTGCCCGCGAGATGCGCGGCACAGGCGGTTTTGGTTACGACCCGCTGTTCTGGTTGCCTGCGCTGGGCAAGATGAGTGCGGAGTTGAGTCGCGATGAAAAACACGCCATCAGTCACCGGGGGCAGGCGATGCGGGTACTGCTGCAACGATTGAAAGCGGCATGATCCCGCTGCAACCGGTCGGCATCAAGTCGCAAATCGTCAATTTCAAGGCGCTGCCGCCGCTCTCGTTGTACATCCACATCCCGTGGTGCGTGAAGAAATGTCCGTATTGCGACTTCAATTCCCATGAGGGGAAATCGGGAAAAGTCGAAGGCGGTATCCCCGCCGAACTTGAACGCCAGTACGTCGCCGCACTGGTTCGCGACCTGGAAATGGCATTGCCGCAGATATGGGGACGCAAGGTCTATACCGTGTTTTTCGGCGGCGGTACGCCCAGCCTGTTAAGCGGTGAGAGTGTTGCAGAGATATTGCGGCAGCTGCGCATGTTGCTGCCGCTGAGTGGCAATGCCGAGATCACGCTGGAAGCCAACCCCGGCACGGTCGAGGCCGACAAGTTCGCCGCCTTTCGCGAGGCGGGTGTGAACCGGCTGTCGCTGGGCATCCAGAGTTTCAACGACGCGCACCTCAAGGCACTCGGTCGCATCCACTCCGCCGATGAGGCTAAGGTCGCCATCGCCATCGCGCAGCGGCATTTCGACAACATCAATCTGGACCTGATGTATGCGCTGCCCAACCAAACTTTAGAGCAGGCCTTGCAGGACATGCGCACCGCGTTGACCTTCAAGCCGCAACACTTGTCCGCCTACCACCTCACGCTGGAACCGAACACCTTGTTCCACCGCAACCCGCCCCCGCTGCCCGACGACGATGCCAGTGCCGACATGCAGCAGCACATCGAAAGTTTGCTTGCGGAGCATGGTTATGAACATTACGAGACCTCCGCCTTCGCGCAGCCTAAACATCGCGCCAAACACAACCTCAACTACTGGCGGTTCGGCGACTATCTGGGCATAGGCGCGGGCGCGCACAGCAAGCTGAGTTTTCCCGGCAGAATCATCCGCCAGGCGCGCTACAAACAGCCGCAAGCCTATATGCGGCAGGTGGAATCAGGCGCACCGATACAGCTCGAAAACGAAGTCGGCTGCCGCGAACTGCCGTTCGAATTCATGATGAACGCGCTGCGTTTGAACGAAGGCATCGAAAGCGTGCTGTTCAACGAACGCACCAGCCTGCCGCTGCTGGCGATCCGGCGCCAGCTACAGGATGCCGAACAGCGCGGCCTGTTGTTTCGCGACCACCGGCGCATCGCTCCGACGCAACAGGGGCAACGTTTTCTGAATGATTTACTGGAAATTTTTCTGGCGAAATAGGGTGAACCGACCGGTGTGATTGACAGGCTGCGGGGGGGCATGTTTATACTCGCGTATAAACACAAGCAAAGGGGCTGGTCATGTCTGACGCTATTCTTGATATTAAACGCTGGGGCAACAGCTTGGGCGTGCGCCTGCCGGTGGCGGTGGCGAAAAAGGCGCATCTGCACGCGGATCAACGCGTAAAGATTTTGGTGGAAGGCGATTGTGTTGTCATTTCCCCGGTGCGGGATGCGCCGCAGACATTGGAGCAACGCTTGGCGCAGTACGATCCAAAGCGTCATGGCGGCGAGCAAATGGAGACGACGCAAGCGTTGGGAGCAGAGCGTTGGTAGTCGCCAAAAAGCCGGTGAGCCGGAAACGCTGGGTACCCGACCGGCAGGACATCATCTGGATAGACTGCAACCCGCAAGCTGGTCGGGAAATGCGCGATGTTCACCCCTTCTTGGTGCTATCTCCGCGCAACTTTAACGAAAAGACCGCGCTGGTGATTGGTTTGCTGATGACCACGGCGGAATACAACTCGGACAATCCTTTTGCGGTCGCAGTGGGTGAGAGCGTCGCCCGCAAAACCGGAAAAATCAGCTATGTGCTATGTCACCAACCAAAATCATTCGATTGGCGTTTACGCAAGGCCAAGGCGCATCCGTTGGGCACGCTATCGGATGCATTGTTTGTGCAGGTTTGCGACAGGCTCAACCAAATCATTCAGATTGCTTGAACCATTTCGGCAAGCGGCAATCCGCCCCCAAACTTCCCTCCAAATGCCGCTGCAAGCCACGCACTAAATTCTGTGCCAGTTCGGCTTGAAGTTCGTTGATGGGGGTGGTGATGCCGAGTTGGCGGGCTTGGGTGACGCGCAGTCCCTGATAGCCGCAGGGGTTGATGCGGGTGAAGGGAGTCAGATCCATATCGACGTTGAATGACAGGCCGTGGTAGCAGCAGCCGTGCTTGATTTTCAGTCCCAGTGCGGCAATTTTTGCGTCGTTTACATAGACGCCGGGGGCATCTGCGCGCGCGCGTGCAGTGATGCCGTGTGCGGCGAGCAGCTCAATGACGGCGTGTTCCATCAGGCTGACCAGTTGGCGCACGTTGAGATTCCAGCGGCGCAGGTCGAGCAGCAGGTAGGCGACAATCTGGCCGGGGCCGTGATAGGTGATTTGTCCGCCACGGTCTATTTTGATGACGGGAATGTCGGTGCGTTGCAGCAGGTGTTCGGGTTTTCCCGCCAGTCCCTGGGTGTAAACCGGCGGGTGTTGTAGCAGCCAGAGTTCGTCGCGGGTGTCGGCGGTGCGGTTGGCGGTGAATTGTCGCATCGCCTGCCAAGTGCTTGGGTAGTCAACCAGCCCGAGCGCGTGGATGAGCGGATGCGGCGGCGTGTGCGCAGGGGCATCTGCGGCTTGGTCGCTTGTCCCCGCGCCGTGGTTCATATCACCATGACCACCATCGGGTGGTCGCACAGTTCCTGATAGACGGCGTCGAGTTGCGCGCGCGAGGTGGCGCTGATGGTGCAGGTCAGACTGATGTAGCGCGCATTTTTACTGCTGCGCATTTCCATGCCGGCGGGGTCGAAGCCGGGATCGTGTTTGCTGACCACCGCCAGCACGGCCTGGGCGAACCCGGCCTGCTGCTGCCCGAAGATTTTCAGGGGAAAGTCGCAGGGATATTCGATCAGGCTGGTTTGGGGTTCACTCATGTGCGCGCATCACCTTGCGTTTGAAGTCTTGGTAGAGTCCGTGCAGCCTGGCAAACAGTGCGCCGGGTTTGCCCGTGCCGACCGCCTTGCCGTCCAAACTGGTAATTGCCAGCACTTCTTTGGTGGAGGAAGTGAGCAGCAGCTCGTCCGCGCTGAACACTTCTTCTTTGAGGATTTTTCTGACCTCATGCGGGATGCCGTTGGCGGCGGCGATTTCCAGTATCACGTCGTAGGTGATGCCGGGCAGCATCAAGTGGTCCTTGGGCGGCGCAAGCAGCGTGCCGTTTTTCACCACAAAGATGTTGCTGGCCGCGCCTTCGGTCATGAATGCGTCATCGCGAATCAGGATGGTCTCGGCGCAGCCCGCATCCACCGC
The DNA here is from genome assembly GCA_049321355.1 of Pseudomonadota bacterium. GTDB lineage: Bacteria > Pseudomonadota > Gammaproteobacteria > Burkholderiales > Gallionellaceae > Gallionella. Next base: position 25,774 of record JBMOPZ010000003.1, read on the forward strand.
CGCTTGGCGCAGCAACACATTGGGCAGCAGGGCAATCGCTTTGATGTCGCAACGCAGCCAGCGGTTGTCCGGCGCGCTGACCGCGCCCACGCCATGTTGCAGCAGCGCGGCGGGCGGCGCGCCCAGCGGGTTGCTCATCATAAATACCGTGGGCGGTACTGCCGGATTGGGGAAGGCGTGATCGCGCTTTGCCACCCCTCTGGTGATGTGCAGATAGAGATACTGGTCTTCTCCGGGGTTGCGGGCGACCAGCTCTTCGAGGAGGCTCGCCCATTCCGCATTGCTGTACGGATTGTTCAAGCGGATGCCGTCCAGACTGTGTTGCAGACGGTGCAGGTGTCCCTGCAGGCGGAACGCCTTGCGCGAATAGACCGGAATGACTTCATAAACACCGTCGCCGAAGATGAAGCCGCGATCCAGCACGGAAATTTTGGCTTCCGCGACGGGCATGAAAGTACCGTTGAGATAAATCGTCATGGCGGGTTATTGCAGCAGCTTGTGAATGAGCAGGTGGATGTTGTCCCAGCCGCGCGAAAAAATATTCGCCAGCGGCACGGTCTTGAGTGCAACAACCGGAAGTTCGGCAAACGGCTTGCCCGCCAGCGTGAGTTTCATCACTCCCAATTGTTGCCCGCTGCTCAGCGGCGCGAGTAGCGGCTGGCTGGTTTCCAGCGTGGCTTGCAGTTGTTTGAGCTGGCCTTTGGGGACGGTCAGGAACACATCCTGCTGGAAACCGAGGGGGACATTCCGATCCGTTCCTTCCCAGAGCCGGGCGGTAGTGACCGTCTGCTCTTTGTGATACAGGCGCACCGTATCAAAATTTTGAAAGCCGAAATTCAGCAGCTTCTGACTTTCGCTGGCGCGCAGCGTATCCGACTCCGCGCCCAGCAACACTGAAATCAAGCGGCGTTCCCCGCGTTTTACCGAACCGACGAGACAGTATCCGGCCTGCTGGGTGCGACCGGTTTTGATGCCGTCGGCATAGGGGTCCAGCCACAACAGGCGATTGCGATTCGCCTGGCTGAAATTATTGAAAGTAAATTCGCGCAGACCGAACAAAGGATAGTGTTGCGGATAGTCGCGCAAAATGGCGACCGAGAGTTTCGCCAGATCGTTGGCGGTGCTGTAGTGCTGCGGATTGGAGAAACCCGAGGCGTTGGTAAAGCGGGTGTTGCTCAGTCCCAGGCGGCGCGCTTCTTTGTTCATCAAATCGACAAAACCGCTTTCGCTGCCGGCAATATGGATTGCCAGGGTGATGGCGGCATCGTTGCCGGACTGCACGATCAGACCGTGCAACAACGCGTCAACCGTGGCGGTTTGCCCGGTTTGTAGCAACATGCGCGACTCGTCCCCCGGCTTGCCGGTGCTGACTGCCGCTGCCGGAACGGTGACCGGCTGTTCCAGTTTAAGCGTGCCGTGGCTGAGTGCGTCGAAAGTCAGATATGCCGTCATCAGCTTGGTCAGCGAGGCGGGCTCGAAACGTTCGTCGGCGTTGTGGCTGAGCAACGTCTGGTTGCTGGTGTAATCGAGCAACACATACGACTTCGCCGCCAGCAACGGCAAGCTCGGCACCTCGTCCGCGATGGCGTAACGGTGCGCGGGCAGCAGCAGGGATAGGAGTAACAGCAGTCGTGTCATGATGGAAAAGGTGAAAGAGTTGACCGCCATTTTATCGGAAAAGCGCGATGCGTTAACCGGACACCTGCGTTGGTGATGCGGTCTGGGCGGCGGAAGACACATTCGGCTCATGCCGGGCGGGGTAAATTACGGTTGCAACGGCGGTTTGGACAATTTTCGCTGCAAGGTGCGGCGGTGCATGTTGAGGGCTCTTGCGGTGGCGGAAATGTTGCCGTGGTGGGCGTGCAGCACCCGTTGGATGTGTTCCCATTCCACTTTGCCGACTTCGCTGGTCGCGACTTGAAGCGGGCGGTTGCCGTCGGCGGTGTGGTGAAAGGCGGCGGTGATTTCATCCGCATTTGCCGGTTTGGCGAGGTATTGTGTCGCGCCGAGTTTGATCGCCTCGACGGCGGTGGTGATGCTGGCGTAACCGGTCAACATCACGATGCGCGTGTTGGCATCAAGCTGGTGCAATACCTCGACCAACACCAGCCCCGGTGCGCCGTCCATTTTCAGATCAATCACCGCATATTCCGGCGGATCGGTTCGGGCGAGCGGCAATGCCTGTTCCACACTGTGTGCCACAGTGACACTGAAGCCGCGCTTTGCCAACGCCGCGCCCAATACCTTGCAGAAGGTGACATCGTCATCCACCAACAGCAGCGAGGCGCGTTCTTCAATCGGCATGGGCTGCACTCCGTATAACTGGCAGGGTGAGCACCGTGCTTGCGCCGCCCGCGTCGCGGTTGAAGAGCTTGACCGTGCCGCCGCTGCGCTCGATGGAGGCATTGGCAAGGAATAAACCCAGGCCGCGCCCCTCTGTCTTGGTGGTGAAAAATGCCGATCCGGCGTGACGCAATGCGTCGGCACTCAGCCCGTCGCCATAATCGTCCAAGGTCAGGGTGAATCGGCTTTGATTCCAGTCTGCCGATATTTCGATGGCTCGCCCGCCGCCGGCATCGGCGGCATTGTTGAGCAGATTCATCAGGGCGGCGCGCAGGCCGATGTCGCTGCGAATCTCGGGGGCGGGGAATGCCCCGTTACAGTGGTAGCGATATTGCGCGGTGGGGCGCAATAGCTGCCATTCGTCGAGTACCCCGGCAATCAATCGGTCTGCCGGAACGAGCGTGGTTTTTCCGCTGTCCTGCGCGTTCAGGGCGATTTTGTCGAGGATGCGTTTGCAGGCGCGCACCTGTTCATCGAGCAGGGTCAGGCTGTCGTTCACCGCAGAGGGGGCATTATTCAAGTCGTGGCGCAACTCACCAATCACCACCGCCAGAGTGGACAGCGGTGTACCCAGCTCGTGTGCCGCACCGGCAGCCTGAGTGCCGAGCGCGACCAGACGTTCGTTACGCAGCATTTCTTCGCGTGCCTGACGCAGCACCTCGTCGCGTTGGCGCACGGTCTGCGCCATCTGCACCACGAAATACGCCACCACCACCGCGCTGATGACAAACCCCAGCCACATGCCCATCACGTGCATATTGAAAGCATTGTCGGCACCGTGACTCTGGTGGCTGTGCGGCAGGGGAAGAAAATAAACCATCAGCACGCTGTAGCTGGCGGCAGTTAGCACCGCCATGCTCCAGGTATAGCGGCGCGGCAGCGTGGCGGCGGCAATCACCAGCGGCAGCAGGTACAGCGAGACAAACGGATTGGTCGAGCCGCCGCTGTAATACAACAACACGCTCAGAGCGATGACATCCACACTCAGTTGCGCGAACAGCTCCGCGTGGGTGACCGGGAGGTTGTTGCGCAGCCGCAGCGCGGATAACAGATTGATGGTCGCCAGCACGGCAACGGTAACCATCATCGGCAGCCAGTTGAGTGCCAGTTCGAGTAGTTGCCAGACCGTTGCCAATACCAGTAGCTGGAGTGCCACCGCCCAATTGCGGAAAATGACGAGATGGTGCAATTGCCGGTGTCCCGGTAGCGATACGAGCGTCAAGGTATTCATGGTGTGATTTTAAGTCAGCACGGGGTTAAACAGGTGTGACAAAATGTCGCAGCGCGTTGCCGCACTTTTGTCGAATAATCCGGCAGGCAAGTTTTTATCCCAGTGAAAGGAATGATGATGAGCAAATTATGTCGTGTAATCGCCGCCTTGTTAGTGTTGTTGAGCGGCAGTGCGTATGCCGAGACCTTTGTGACCGACGGCTGGGCGCGGGAAACAGTCCCCGGGCAGGATGTCGGCATGGTGGACTTAACCATTACCAATAAACAGGATGGCGTGCTGCTGGGCGGCACGACCCCGGCGGCCAAATCCATCGAAATCCACAGCATGACGCATGACAACGGCATGATGAAAATGCGCCAAGTGCCTTCCGTCGAGTTGCCCAACGACATTTCAGTGAATTTGCGCGAGCAGGGTTACCACCTGATGCTGATTGGACTGAACGCCCCCCTCAAGGCGGGAGACATCATCCCGTTGAAGCTGCATATTCAATCGGCGGACAAGCAGGTGGTGGAAGTGGACGGCGAGGCGGAAGTCAGGTCGCTCACGGGCGTGCAACCGCAATCGCAGCATGACCATCACAGCCATAATCGCTAATGGGTGGGTGAAAGTGCCTGTTGACGGCTTGGTAAAGTAAGTCTTTGCTTCGTTTAATAATCAGGCAGCACAAGCTGCCTGAACTATTTTTTGGCATCAGGGATTTGTTGCTGGTGTAGAATCAGCGGCGCATTTTTGGCGGATTTCTGGCCGAACGTGGAATGTTTGCTTACCCTGTACATTGAGGAAAAATTATGTCGCTTACCCCCTCTGCCGCCGATAAGAAAGCCCGCACGCTGTCCGAGGCGATGCCTTATATCCAGCGTTTTTTTGATAAGACGATTGTGGTGAAGTATGGCGGCAACGCGATGACGGATCCGGCTTTGCAGGAGAGTTTTGCCAGTGATGTGGTGCTGTTGAAGTTGGTCGGGATGAATCCGGTGGTGGTGCACGGAGGCGGGCCGCAGATTAACGAGTTGCTCAATCGTGTGGGTAAGCAGGGTACTTTTGTGCAGGGGATGCGCGTGACCGATGCGGAGACCATGGATGTGGTCGAGATGGTGTTGGGCAAGGTCAACAAAGATATTGTTAATTTAATCAACAAACATGGCGGCAAGGCGGTGGGATTGACCGGGCAGGACGGCGCGTTTATCCGTGCCGAGAAGATGATGTTGTCGAGCCGGGACGAGCCCGGAAAGATGCTGGACATTGGTCAAGTGGGCGAGATCAGCAAGATTGATCCGCATATCATTTCCTTTCTCGATTCCGGCGATTACATTCCGGTGATTGCGCCGATTGGGGTTGCCGCAGATGGCGAGACGCTGAACATCAATGCGGATCTGGTGGCGGGAAAACTCGCCGAGGTGTTGGGGGCGGAGAAGTTGGTGTTGCTGACCAATACGCCGGGGGTATTGGACAAGGAGGGTAATTTGCTTTCCGGGCTGACACCGAAAAATATCGACGACTTGGTGGCCGACGGCACTTTGTCGGGCGGGATGTTGCCGAAAATCAGCTCGGCATTGGATGCCGCGCGCGGCGGGGTGAAGGCGGTGCATATTATTGATGGCCGGGTGGAACACGCGCTGTTGCTGGAAATTCTGACCGATGAAGGTGTTGGAACGCTGATTAAAAGCAAGTAATGGGTTGGAAAAATGATGTCGATTTAAGTTGTTGCGCAGAACGCCGTAAAAATCCTCACACCGTAATATTCAAGGAGTCACCATGAAAAATGTTTTTACATTGTTGTTGTTGCTTGCATTGGCCGGATGTCACTCCGTGCCGAAATCTCCGGAGCAAAGCGTTTATTTTGTCGAGCCGCAAGACGGTGCGGTGGTCGGGAGCGAGGTCAGGGTGGTTATGGGCGTAAAAGGCATGGACGTGAAGCCTGCGGGCGAGGTACTTGCCAATACCGGGCATCATCATTTGTTGATTGATGCTGCCCCGTTAAATAGCGGCGAGGTTGTACCGGGGGGCTCGGACAAGCATTTGCATTTTGGCAAGGGGCAAGTCGAGACCACAATTAAACTCACGCCCGGCCAGCATACCTTGACGTTGCAGTTTGCCAACGGTGCGCATGTTTCGTATGGCGAAAAAATGCGTAATACGATTACCGTGACGGTTAAAGAGTAGCTGAGAATTACGCGGCGTTTGGCGCGCTGTACGCCACATCTATCATGCTGAACGCCGGGTGCAAATAATGACGAACCGCGTGTGGATTTTTGATTTGGATAACACGCTGCACGATGCCGGTCCGCACATTTTCCCGCACATCAATCGCAGTATGACCGCGTACTTGCAGCAGCACTTGCAACTGGATGAGGCGGCGGCAAACGTTCTGCGTATAGATTACTGGCGGCGTTACGGTGCGACTTTGAGCGGTTTGATGCGTCATCACGGAACCAAGCCGAAACATTTTTTGTGGCATACCCATCAGTTTCCCGAGCTGCATCGGATGGTGTTGCGCCAACCGCGCTTGCGCCATTTGTTGCGGGCGTTGCCGGGGCGCAAGGTGGTGTTTTCCAACGCGCCGCAGCACTATGCCGATGCGGTTTTGCGGCTGCTCAGGATTGCGGATTTGTTTGATGATGTCGTGACGGTGGAACATGTCCGTTACCGCCCCAAGCCGGATCGTTTCGGCTTCATGCGTTTGCTGAAACGGCACCGTGTGCGTGCGGGGCAGTGTGTGATGGTGGAGGATAGTCTGGAGAATTTGCAAATGGCAAAGCAATTGGGGATGCGCACGGTATGGGTGAGCGTCGAGACGCAAACCCCCGCCTTTGTGGACATCAAGGTGCGCAATGTGATGGCGTTGCCGCGCGCATTTCGCGGCTGAACTCAAAGGAATCGGGCATGGCAAGCAAACCGGGTGAGCGCAAATTGCAGATTCTGCAAACCGTGGCGCAAATGTTGGAGCAACCCAAGGGCGAGAAGGTGACGACGGCGGCATTGGCGGCGAAACTGGAGCTTTCCGAAGCGGCCTTATATCGCCACTTCGCCAGCAAGGCGCAGATGTTCGAGGGACTGATTGAATTTATCGAGCAAACGGTGTTTGGTCTGATTAACAAAATTACTCAGGAAGAAAAGGATGGGCTGCGTCAGGCGGAAGCGATTATGGCGATGCTGCTGGGCTTTGCGCAGAAAAATCGCGGCATGACGCGGGTACTCACCGGCGATGCGCTGGTAAATGAGGATGAGCGTTTGCAGCAGCGCATCAACCAATTGCTGGATCGTGTCGAGGCAACGCTGAAACAATCGCTGCGGATGGCGCAAACCCAGGGCGGTTTGGCGGCGACGGTCGAGGTCGGCGCGTGCGCCAATGTATTGGTTTGTTACGTGATGGGTCGTTGGCAGATGTTTGCCAAGAGCGGGTTTAGCCGCGATCCGGTGCTGCACTGGCCCGCGCAAGCGGCGATGTTGCTGGGAAATAACTTTGGGAGACAAGCATGATTTTGATTTTGCGCGCGGATGTCAACGAGCAGTCGGAGGCGTATCGGCAGTTGCAGACCTATCTGGCAACCTTGCAGGGCATACAAACCCGGGTACATGTCGAGCACGGCGACGAAAAGAATCTCACCGAAATTTATTTGATCGGCAATACCAAGCAGCTCGACTTGGCGGAAATGAAAAGCCTGCCGGGGGTTGAGCGGGTGGTGCGGATCTCCGAGGAATACCGCATTTTGGGGAGGCATCAGGATGAGCAGCGTCCGACGCATTTTGACTACAACGGCGTGCGCTTTGGGCAAGACACGCTGCACGTGTTTGCCGGACTGTGTGCGGTCGATAACCGCGAGCATGTCGAGATGATGATGAAGGCGGTGGCGGATAGCGGCCAGGTGTGTACCCGCATGGGTGCGTACAAACCGCGCACCAGCCCTTATGCGTTTCAGGGGCACGGTAAAAGCTGCCTGCCATATGTGTTTGAGCTGGCTGGTAAATACGGCATCAAGGTGATTGCCATGGAGATTACCCATGAGTCGCATCTGGATGAAATCAGCGAGGCTCTGCGGCAGACCGGTAATGCCACCGGGGTGATGCTGCAAATCGGCACACGCAATACGCAAAATTTTGAGTTGCTGAAAATTGTCGGCAGGCAAACCGAGATGCCGGTGCTGCTCAAACGCGGCTTTGGCATCACCCTGGACGAGTCGCTGAATGCGGCGGAATATCTGGCCTCCGGTGGAAATCGCAAGGTGGTGTTTTGCCTGCGCGGGATGAAAACCAACGCGGGCGATCCGCACCGGAATTTTGTTGATTTCGCCCATGTTCCGGTGGTGAAACGTCTGACGCGGATGCCTGTGTGTATCGACCCGTCGCATTCGGTGGGTTCACGGCAGGGTTCTCCGGACGGCATTCTCGATATGTTGCATGTCACCGCGCAAGGAATTGTGGCGGGTGCCAATATGGTGCTGGTGGACTTTCACCCCGCGCCGCCCAAGGCTTTGGTCGATGGTCCGCAGGCAATGTTGCTGAAAGAGTTGCCGTATTTTCTCGAAGATGTGCAGATTGCCCGTGATGCGTATTTGCAGCGCGTTGCCTTGCGTCAGCGGTATGCGTAATTGTTGAAATGATTTTGGGAGCAGGTCGCATGATTCGTTTGTTCGCAACATGGGTGCTTCTTTTGGTTCCATTCGCCGCCAGTGCTTCCGAAGGGGGGGCGGAGCGTCTCGATTTAACCCTGAGCTGGGTCGGTGTCACGGCATTGCTTATTTTTTGTGTCGCCTATCTGGTGGTGATGGCGGAGGAGTTTTTGCAGTTACGCAAGTCCAAACCGGTGTTGCTGGCTGCGGGCATCATCTGGGGTGTCATTGCCTGGTATTACCAGGCGCATGAAATCCCCCATGTGGTCGAAATTTCCCTGCGGCACACGCTGGAAGAATATGCCGAATTGATGCTGTTCCTGCTGGTGGCGATGACTTATGTCAATGCGATGGATGACCGCAATGTGTTTGAGGCACTGCGTTCCTGGCTCATCAGCAAGAAATTCGGTTACCGTAAATTGTTTTGGGTCACGGGGCTGTTGGCATTCTTCATTTCGCCGATTGCCGATAACCTGACGACGGCATTGCTGATGGGTGCTGTGGTGATGGCTGTGGGACAACAAAGCCAAAAATTTGTCGTGCTGGCGTGCATCAATGTGGTGGTGGCCGCCAATGCGGGCGGCACGTTTTCCCCCTTTGGCGACATTACCACCCTGATGGTCTGGCAAAAGGGCATTCATGCCAGTAATGGCATCTTGGGTTTCTGGACTTTCTTTTACCTGTTTATCCCATCCTTCATGAATTTCCTGATCCCTGCGGTGATTATGAGCTTCTTCGTTCCCGACAAGAACCCGGCGGGGGGGGGTGCAGTGGTCGAAATGAAGCGCGGAGCGCGTACCGTGATGGCATTGTTTCTGTTCACCATCGCATTGGCGGTGACTTTCCACGGCTGGTTGGGGTTGCCGCCCGTAATCGGGATGCTGGCTGGCATGGGAGTGTTACAGTTTTTTGGCTACTACATGAAAGTGACCGCATCGACCTACCCCGATCGCGAAGAAGATAAATCCGCCAGAAAAGCAGACTTTGATGTTTATCACCATGTGGCAAAAGCCGAATGGGACACGCTGTTCTTCTTTTACGGCGTCATCATGTGTGTGGGCGGATTGAGCTTTATCGGCTACCTCTCCATGGTTTCGGAGACAATTTATGGCGGCTGGGACACAACCCGTGCCAACGTTGCCGTGGGGCTCATCTCCGCCGTGGTGGACAACATTCCGGTGATGTACGCGGTGCTGTCCATGCAGCCCGATATGTCGGTCGGACAATGGCTGCTGGTGACGTTGACCGCAGGCGTGGGCGGCTCGCTACTCTCTATCGGCTCCGCCGCCGGTGTGGCACTGATGGGGCAGGCGCATGGCACATACACCTTCTTTGCCCACCTCAAATGGACACCGGTGATTGCGCTGGGTTATGCGGGGAGTATCGGCACGCATTTGTTGTTGAATCGGGCGTTGTTTTAGCGGGCTGTTAGTGTTGGGCGGGTAGCCCGGCAAGATAATTTTAAGAGGAGTGTATTGATGTCTGTCACTATTACGCATACTTTGCCCGACGGTGCACGGATTGTTGTTCCCGATTCGCTGAATTTGATTACACCCTATGTGTTGCTGGAACAGCAGGACTGGTTTGAAGATGAAATTAAATTCGTGCGTCGCCTGCTAAAGCCTGGGCAGAAAGTGATTGATATCGGTGCCAATTATGGTGTCTATACGCTATCTATGGCGCAAGCAGTGGGGGCGGCAGGGCGTGTGTGGGCCTTCGAACCGGCCTCAAGTACTGCAAAATTACTTGCTGAAGGGATTAAATCCAACGATTTTTCCCACGTTGTTCTTGAACAGAGTGCGCTGTCCAGTGTCTGCGGTACGGCGCAATTGTCTTTGAATGAAGACTCCGAACTAAATGCTTTGGCTCGCGGGAAGTCATCAGCCGGCACAAGCGAGACCGTGCCGTTGGTAACTTTAGATCAATGTCTGGAACGCTACGATTGGCAGGATATTGCGTTCATGAAAATCGATGCGGAAGGGGAGGAGGCCAACATACTGAAGGGAGGCGAGCGGTTTTTTGCAGAGCAGTCACCTTTGGTTCAATATGAAATAAAGTCGGGAGAAGGGCTAAGTTTGAAACTGGTGCAGGATTTCGCCGAGCTTGGCTATGCATCTTACCGGCTGGTTCCCGGGCTTGGTGTGCTGATTCCGTTTGATGCCGAATCACCCCCCGACGCGTATTTGCTAAATCTCTTTTGTTGCAAGCCGGATCGCTGCAAAAAGCTTGCCGGGGATGGTCTCTTAATAGACCCTTCGGCCTATTCTGCGGCCACTGCGGATCCAAAATCTAAAAGTGTCCCGGGAGTGGCCAACAAGAGTGGCAATGCATACGGCTGGCGCGATACGATTGCCAAATTGCCATATGGGATTCAACTCGCCAGTGTTTGGGAGCAGAGGATGGTTGCCGGAGGCAATGTTGAGTTGGATGAAGCGTTGACCTTTTATGCGATTAGCCGGAATGTGTCGCTATCGGCAGGTGAGCGCTTTGCCGCGCTAGAGGCGAGTTTCAAATTATTCAATCTGCTGTGCAATCGGGAGCCGTCGTATTTGCGTTTGGCAAGTATGGCGCGCGTGGCGCGTGATTATGGGGATAGGGGGCTTGCTGTCAATGCGCTCCAACAACTTAGCAATACCATTTTGCGAAGCAAACAGGTGAGTTTGACCGAGCCGTTCCTTGCGCCGAGCGAGCGATTCGATTTGCTTGCGCCAACGCGTGAAAATATTGGTAGTTGGGTATTGGCAGGTGTCTTGGAGGCAGTTGAGTTACTGGGAGCATTTTCGTCTTTTTACCCGGGGTTATTGTCCCGGCAACGCCTGGAGATGATTCAAGCGCTAGGGTTTGGAGATGCGCAAATGAAACGTCGTCTGGATTTGCTGAGGAAGCGCTTTGAGTCGGGTTCGGCATAGTAGTTGAGTGGTTGGAGTTGACATGTCGCCGCTTCGGTGATGTGTGGTGCTTACTGCCTCCGCAAACATTCCAGGTAAACCGCCGCATCCGGTTGGGTGTTGTTGCGCTGCGCTTGCCACAGCATCTCGCCGAGGCATTCCATCATCAGGTGCTGCGCGTCGTGTTCCGAGCCGGTCTGTTGGCTGAGACGGGTGAAGTGGGCGCGGATGCCGCGGGGTTGGTCGATGGAGAGCTGCTCTTCGATGGTGAGGTGCATCATCAGGTGCAGGAAGGGATTGGTCTCGCCCTGTTCGGGCAGATAATCACGCTGCTGATACTTTTCGGCATCTTCCAGCAGCGCGTGATATTCGGGGTGTTTCTCTATCAGTTGCGCAACCAAATCTTCCAGCGGCGTGAGAAATTCCCGGGCTCTGCGCTTGCGCCAGGATGCAAATAAAAAGTTGCGGGCCTCGTCGCGTGACGGATTAAACAATTCAATATTCCTTGCTGCGGTATTCGCACAGATCGTCTATGCGGCATTGCGCGCATTTGGGTTTGCGCGCCTGGCAGATATAGCGCCCATGCAGGATGAGCCAGTGGTGGGCATCAAGTTTGAATTCGTCCGGTATCACTTTGAGCAGTTTTTGTTCAACCGCCAATACGGTTTTTCCCGGCGCCAAGTTGATGCGATTGCTGAGGCGGAAGATGTGGGTGTCCACCGCGATGGTGGGTTGGCCGAAGGCGGTGTTGAGAATAACGTTGGCGGTTTTTCGGCCAACACCGGGCAGGGCTTCCAGTGCCGCGCGGGTTTGCGGGACGTTGCCGCCATGTTGCTCAAGCAGGATGCGGCAGGTTTGGATGACGTGTTTGGCCTTGGTTTTGTACAGTCCGATGCGTTGGATATATTCGCGCAATTTTGTTTCGCCCAGGTCGAGCAAGGCTTGCGCGGTGTTGGCAACGGGAAATAATTGTCGCGTGGCACTGTTGACGCTGATGTCGGTTGCCTGCGCCGAGAGCATCACCGCAATCAGCAGTTCAAACGGCGAGCGGTATTCCAGTTCGGTGGCCGGGTGCGGGTTGGCGGCCTGCAGGCGCAGGAAAATTTCGCGGCGTTTGGCAGCGTTCATGCCGCTTGTGATTGCGCCGGAATGGTGGCACTGCGCGCTTTTTCTGCGGCACGCAAGTTAATCCAGTTGCGCAACGCAATCAGCAGGCCGAGCGCGATAAAGGCACCGGGCGGCAAGATGGCGAGCAGGAATCCCTGATAATCCGGGATGACGGTGATGACCCATGCCTTGGCCGATTCGCCCAAGGCCAGATCGATGCCGGATAGCAGTGTGCCGCGCCCGAATAGTTCGCGCACGCCACCCAACACGACCAGCACTGCCGTTAGACCCAAGCCCATGGCAATGCCGTCGAGTGTCGAGGTGAGCGTGCTGTTTTTCGAGGCAAAGGCTTCAACGCGCGCCAGTACGATGCAGTTGGTGGTGATCAGCGGCACAAAAATTCCCAATACCAGATACAGCGGGTGCATGTAGGCGTTCATCATGAACTGCACTATCGTGACCAGCACGGCGATGACCAGCACATAGACCGGAATGCGCGCCTCCGCCGGGATGTATTCACGCATTGCCGCGACCCCGCCGCCGGTGAGTGCCATGACCAGTGTGGTTGCCAGGCCGAGTCCGAGCGCGTTGACTACGGTGTTGCTGACGGCCAGCAACGGGCATAGTCCGAGCAGTTGTACCAGTCCGGTGTTTTGCTTCCATAAGCCGTTATGGAAAATGGTTTTGATTTCCTGGGTGTTCACTTTTTCTGCTCCTTGCTGTTGGCGGCAGCGCGCGGGGCAAGCAATTCCTTGCGATGCTGCGCGTAATACTGCAACGCTTTGTGTACCGCTTTGACCACGGCGCGCGGGGTGATGGTGGCGCCCGCCATGGAGTCAAAAACGCCGCCGTCTTTTTTAACTTTCCAGTTGTTGCTATCGGGATTGTTCAGCGAGCGGTTGTTAAAAGTGGTGATCCAGTTGTTCTTGGCGATCTCGATGTAATCGCCCAGCCCCGGCGTTTCGCTGTGTGACACGACGCGCACGCCGCTGAGGCTGCCATCGTGACGGATGGCGATAATCAAATTGATTTTGCCGTTGTAGCCGTCGGGCGCGATGGCATTCAGGATGACGATGTTGGGCGTGTTCTGCAAGTCGCCGCGATAGCTAATCACGGGCTCGCGGTTTCCCAGCAGTTCATCGGGCGCGAGGAGCTGCGTGTCCTGCATGATGTCGTGGTCATAGCTGTCCGCCGGGGCGATTTGCGAGATCAGCTTCATTTTTTCATGTTCTTCGCTTTGCAGAATCGGCCCGCGCGTGAGCTCATAAGTGAGCGCCAGCAGTGCGGTTCCGACGATGGCAAACAACAGCAATTGCACCGCAGTGCGCAACGAGGCTTTGGCTAAACGCTTCATGGGCGTTGCCCCTTTTTGCCGAACACCTTGGGTTGGGTGTACAGCACAATCAGCGGCGCGCAAATATTCATCAGCAGTGTGGCAAAGGCCATGCCGTCCGGGAAGTTGCCAAAGGTGCGAATCAGGTAGGTAATCAACGCGGCACCGGCGGCAAAAATCAGGCGTCCGGTATTGGTTGTCGGGCCGCTGACCGGGTCGGTCAGAATGAAAAACGCCCCCAGCATCGCCGCGCCGGAAAACCAGTGAAACGCCGGGGCAACATAGTGAGCCGGGTCAAACAAATGAAACGCACCGGCGATGAGAAAGAGCGTGCCGAGAAAGGCGCCGGGAATGTGCCAACTGATGATGCGCACGGCCATCAGGTACAGTCCGCCGAGCAAAAAGCCGCCCGCCACCAACTCGCTGCCCTGTCCTGCCAGACGCCCGTAAATTGGTAGATCGAGAATCTTGCTGACGGGCTCATTCAGATGCAGATGGGTTTTGAGTGTGTCCAGCGGCGTTGCCATGGTGAGTGCATCCAGCTTCAGGCCGTCGGGCAACACACCGGCAAAGATGTATGCCAGTTGATCGGCAAACTCCAGCTCGACCTGTCCCAAGCCATGCGGCGATAACCACTGTGTCATCTGTACCGGAAAGGAAATGATGAGTACCGCGTAGCCAACCATGGCCGGGTTGAACAGGTTGTTGCCCAAGCCGCCATACAAGTGCTTGGCAATGACAATGGCAAATGCCGTACCCACCACCACCAGCCACCACGGTGCCAGCGGCGGAATCGACAACGCCAGCAACCAGCCGGTGAGCAACGCGCTGTTGTCCTTCAGGAATGGCGCGATTGGACGATTGCGCAGTTTGAGCATGGCGGCTTCGGTTGCCAATGCGGTGATGCTGGCGAGGATGATGGACACCACAATGGCCGGACCGTAGCACCACACATACAGCGCGATGCCGGGAATCAGGGCGAGCAGCACCTGCAGCATGATGTGCGACACGCTGTCGGCTTTGTTAATGAAAGGCGCAAAAGGATTTCCCATGGTGTTTCCCTTAGTCCTTGTGTTGTTCGGCAGTGTCAGCCTGTGCGAGTTGGTGAGCCTGTGCGCGCAACATTTCGGCCGCGCTGATTTCCGCCTGCTGCCGGGCGGTGAGGTGTTCGGTATTTTTGGGTGTCACGGTTGCGGCCTGTTGTTTTGCCTGCGCCAGTGCCGCCTGAATTTTTTGTCGGGCATCATCGGCGGGTGGCGTTTCGGTTGCGGCGAGGGCGGCGGCTTTTTGTTTGGCCTCCTGGGCGGCGCGCTCTCTTGCCGCGAGTTTCTCGGCTTTTTCTTGTTTCTCGCGCTCGATGCGTTGTTCGCGGAATTCGTGGCGGTCGCGGGCGCGATCGGCGGCCTGTTTTTCATGGCTGCGCGCACGAATCTCGCTCTTGGCAAAGCGGTAATAATCCACCAGAGGGATGTGGCTCGGGCAAACGTAAGCACAGGCGCCGCACTCGATACAGTCAAACAGGCTGAATTTTTCTGTTTTGTCGAAATCTTTTGCTTTGGCAAACCAGTACAAGTCCTGGGGTTGCAACTCTGCCGGACACACTTCGACGCAGCGGGTGCAGCGTATGCAGGGCAGCGCGGCGGGTGCGGGCGGCAGCGTGGTGTCCGATGCCGCAATGATGCAGTTGCTTGCCTTGACCAGCGGCACTTCGGTGGACGGCAAGGGAATACCCATCATCGGCCCGCCCATGATGTAACGCCGGGTGTCGGGCAGGACGCTGCCGAGCGCGAGCAACTCGCCAACGGGCGTACCGAGCAGCACTTCATAATTGCGCGGCTGTCGCACATTGCCCGTCACGGTGACGATGCGCGAGAGCAGCGGTTCGCCATATTGAATGGCGCGGTAGGTGCTGTAAGTGGTGGCAACATTGAAGCATTGCACGCCGACATCGTTGGGCAGTTTCCCGGACGGGACTTCCAGCCCGGTGAGAATTTTGATGAGTTGTTTTACGCCGCCACTGGGATAGAGCGTGGGAATGACGACGACCTTGAATGTTAATTTCTCGGCAGTAATTGCCTGCCTCATTGCCGCAGCGGCTTCCGGTTTGTTGTCTTCAATGCCGATGACCACGTCTTCGGCCCGGATGATATGGCGCAGCATCTCCGCGCCGCGAATGATTTCTTCGGCACGTTCGCGCATCAACATATCGTCGCAGCTAATATACGGCTCGCACTCGGCGGCATTGAGGATGAGCGTTTGAATGTGATGTTTGCCGCGCAGCTTGATGTCGGTCGGGAAGGTGGCACCGCCCAGCCCGACGATGCCGGCCATGCGCAATGTCTCGTAGATTTCATCTTCGCCGGCATTGCGGTAATCGAGGGGGTGGCGGCTGATCCAGGTGTCCGCTCCGTCGGGTATCAGGGTGGCGCACAGATCCGACATGGCGGAGGCATGGGCAATCGCGTGAAAATCAATCGCTGCAATCGTGCCGGAGGTGGGCGCGTGTACCGCGCTGGAAAATGGCCCCTGCGGCTCGCCGATTAGCTGGCCTTTGAGGACGTGATCGCCAACTTTTACGCACGGTTTTGCCGCCTCTCCGGCGTGTTGCTTGAACGGGATGATGAGCTTGCCGGGCAGGGGCGCGGTCGCGATGCCGAGTTGCGTCGATTGCGTCTTGTGTTCTGGCGGGTGAATGCCGCCATGGAATTTGAAAAGTTTGCTCATGGCGCGGGCGTGAGGGCATAAACCGGATACTTCCATTTCCAGTTATGTATTTTTTCTTCTATCGGCAACATGTCGATGCAATCCACCGGGCAGGGTGCAACACACAGCTCGCAACCGGTACATTCCGCCGCGATGATGGTGTGCATTTGTTTGGCAGCACCCGCGATGGCATCGACCGGGCAGGCTTGGATACAGAGCGTACAGCCTATGCAGGTATTTTCATCAATGAAAGCGACCGACTTGGGCTTGGTCTGGACATCGTTGCCGAAGGGCTTGAATTCCATGCCAAGCAGATCTGCCAGTTTGTGGATGCCGTCCTCGCCGCCGGGCGGACATTGGTTGATGTCGGCCTCTCCGCTGGCAATGGCGGTTGCGTAGGGTTTGCAGCCGGGGAAACCGCATTGCCCGCACTGCGTTTGCGGTAGCACGGCATCAATTTTTTCGACCAGCGGATTGCCTTCGACGCGAAATTTGATCGCGGCAAAACCCAGCACCGCGCCCAGCGCGATGGCCAATGCGGCCATGACCAATAATGCGCCCGCCATTATCTGACCAACCCGGAGAATCCCATAAACGACAGACTCATTAGCCCGGCGGTAATCATGGCGATCGCCGACCCTTGAAAAATAGCGGGAACATCAGCACCTTCCATGCGTTCCCGCATCGCGGCAAACAACACCAAGACCAGTGTGAAACCGAGCGCGCCACCCATGCCGAAGAAAATGGATTGCATGAAGTTGTGGTTGGCTTGAACATTGAGCAAGGGGATGCCCAGCACGGCACAATTGGTGGTGATGAGCGGCAGATAGATACCCAGCACCTGGTATAACACCGGGCTGGTTTTGCGTATTGCCAGCTCGGTAAATTGAACGATGCCCGCAATGACGACAATGAAGGAGAGTGTCGTCAGGTAGGAAAGCTCCGAGCCGAGCAGATACTCGTTCACCAGATAACTGGCACCGGAGGCCAGCGTCAATACAAAGGTCGTGGCGGCACCCATGCTAATCGATGTTTCCAGTTTTTTGGAAACGCCCATGAATGGACACAAGCCAAGAATCTTGACCATCACGATATTGTTTACAAACACCGCGCCAATCAGGATCAGTAGATATTCGGTCATTAAACGGTAGGTCTCGTAGAATAGGCGCGGATTATCCGCCGATTCACCTCATGCTTCAACCGCGTTACAGATATATGGATATTCCGAATGATGCGGACTCAAGGTTTTTTTAGCATTTTCGTCAGCGATTGCTTGAGGTTGGAATCTTCCAGTGTCGCGCTGAACTCACTCAACGCACGCCGGGCTTCCGCCGACAGGATGCGCGGCGCATGTTTGCGGGGCGGGGCGGGGTAGGCAACTTGCACCCTGACCTGTATTCCGCTAACCTCGCACCCGCTGTTTTTCAGGCTGGTCGCGACGGACGGGGCAAGCTGCCGTAGTTTTGCCGCGACGGTGTTGTTGGCAGCACACACGCGCAGGATGCCGGACAAGAGTGCGGTGACTTGGCTGGACTCGGCAAGATAAGGCGGTACTGCACGCGCAAAATGTTGCTGCAAGTGTGTCAGCATGCTCACCTTGGACAGTATCGGGCGCAGTTCCGGTTCATCGTTGAACAATGATCCGAGTCGTCTCATGGTGATGGGCTATCCTCAACTTAAGTCAGGTGAAGTGTGAATATTATTCTATTTTCCAACCGCTTAGCAAAGACTCGCAGTATTACGCTGGGGGTTTGGCAGGCGTTTACCGTGTTGTTGTTGTCACTGCTGTTTGCCGTGGCGGCGGTAATCGTGCTGCAATCTTTACTGGCGCGATTTGTGCCGGAAACATTGCGCGGTGAGTTGCCGGCATGGGTGTTGGATGTATATGGCGAACAACAACGGCAGCAGCAGCGTTACGTACACAGTAGTTTGGACGCGTTGGCCGGTCGCATTGGGCAGATGCAGTCCGAGGTGCAGCGACTGGATGCCTTGGGCGAGCGTTTGGCCAAACTTGCCGGTATTAAGTCCAGCGAATTCCGTTTTGATCAGCCGCCCGCTCAGGGCGGGCCGTTACTGACCTTGCCTCCGCAGAAAATATCCATTGAGCACTTGCAGCAGCAGTTGGATCAAATGAGTTATTTGCTGGATGATCGTGGCGACAAGTTGGCGGCGTTGCAGACCATTTTGATGCAGAACGAACTGAGTAGCCGGATGTTACCGCCTGTCTCGCCCATTAAAGACGGGTGGTATTCATCCAATTTTGGTTGGCGCGCGGATCCTTTGACTGGCGAGAATGCGATGCACGAAGGTGTTGACTTCATGGCGGTGGAGGGTACGCCGATTTATGCTTCCGCAGGCGGGGTGGTGTCCTTCTCTGATAAGCATCCGCAATATGGTAATATGGTCGAGATTGACCACGGCAAGGACATTTTGACCCGTTATGCGCATGCTTCGCGATTATTGGTAAAGGTGGGTCAGGTGGTGCGGCGCGGTGAGAAAATCGCCGAAGTCGGCTCGACGGGGCGCTCCACCGGTAACCACTTGCACTTTGAAGTTCGCTATCGGGGTAGTGCCCAAAATCCCGTGCGTTTCCTGCAAAAGTCCGCCGGTTGACGGTGCCGGATTTGCGGGAGGTGAGGTGATAATCGCCTCGCCTTTTTTATTGGTATTCGAGTAAACAAAATATGATCTCCAAATTGCTGCAAAGTGTCTTCGGTAGCCGTAACGACCGTCTGCTGAAGCAATATCGTGCCACGGTACAAACCATCAACAAACTGGAGCCAGAAATCGCGGCGTTAAGCGATGATGGCTTGCGACAAAAAATTGAGGCGTTCAAACAGCGCTACCAGCAGGGCGAATCCCTGGATGCAATGTTGCCGGAAGTGTTTGCGGTGGTGCGCGAAGCCGGGACACGCGCTTTGGGGATGCGCCATTACGATGTCCAGATGGTCGGTGGCATGGTGCTGCATTACGGAAAAATTGCCGAAATGCGTACCGGTGAA
The DNA here is from genome assembly GCA_049321355.1 of Pseudomonadota bacterium. GTDB lineage: Bacteria > Pseudomonadota > Gammaproteobacteria > Burkholderiales > Gallionellaceae > Gallionella. Next base: position 44,991 of record JBMOPZ010000003.1, read on the forward strand.
GGTAAAACTTTGATGGCGACGCTGCCGGTTTGCCTGAACGCGATTTCAGGCAGGGGCGTGCATGTGGTCACGGTCAACGATTATCTGGCCAGCCGTGATGCCGAATGGATGGGGCGTTTGTATCGCTTCCTCGGTTTAAGCGTCGGGGTGATTTTGTCGCAAATGCCCTCCGAAGATAAGCAGGCTGCCTATGCCGCCGACATCACCTACGGAACCAACAACGAGTTCGGTTTCGATTATTTGCGCGACAACATGGCAACCCAGGCGGATGAACGCTTTCAGCGCCCGTTAAATTTCGCCATCGTGGACGAGGTGGATTCGATTTTGATTGACGAGGCGCGTACGCCGTTGATTATTTCCGGTCAGGCGGAAGATAGCGTTGACATCTATAAAAAAATTAACAGCCTGGTTACCGAGTTGGTGCGTCAGGCGGACGAGGATAGTCCGGGAGATTTCAGCGTTGACGAGAAAACCCAGCAGATTTTATTGAGCGAAGCGGGTTATGTGCATAGCGAAGAAATCCTTTCCGGGGCGGGCCTGCTGCCGCAAGGCGGCAGTTTGTACGACCCGAGCAACATTTCCCTGATACACCATTTGTACGCCGCACTGCGCGCGCATAATCTGTTCCATTTGGATCAGCATTATGTGGTGCAGAACGGCGAGGTGGTGATTGTCGATGAATTCACCGGCCGCCTGATGGTTGGACGCCGCTGGTCGGAAGGTCTGCACCAGGCGGTGGAGGCCAAAGAGGGGCTGGAGATACACAAAGAAAATCAAACGCTGGCTTCGATCACTTTTCAGAACTATTTCCGCTTGTACCGCAAGCTGGCGGGGATGACCGGCACGGCAGATACCGAGGCATACGAGTTCCAACAAACATACGGCCTGGAAACGGTGTTGATCCCGCCCAACCGCCCGACGATTCGTGTGGACAAGATGGACAAGGTGTATCTCACCACCAAAGAGAAATATCGTGCGATATACGAGGATGTCAAGGACTGTTATGAGCGCGGGCAGCCGGTGTTGGTGGGGACGACCTCGATTGAAAACTCCGAGTTGTTGGCGCAGTATCTGGACCGCGAGAAAATTCCCCACCAGGTGCTGAATGCCAAGCAGCATGAGCGCGAAGCGCATGTGATTACCCAGGCAGGACGTCCGAAAATGGTGACGATTGCCACCAATATGGCGGGTCGCGGTACCGACATCGTGCTGGGTGGCGGGATTGAAGGTGAGATTGACCTGTTGCGCGCCGATAGCAGTCTGGACGAGGCGACCAAGACGCAGCGCGTTGCAAAATTGCGCGAAGATTGGAAGCGGTTGCACGAACAGGTGCTGGCAAGCGGCGGTTTGCATATTATCGGCACCGAGCGTCACGAGTCGCGGCGTATTGACAATCAATTGCGCGGTCGCTCCGGTCGCCAGGGCGATCCGGGTTCCAGTTGTTTTTACCTGTCGCTGGAAGACCCGCTGCTGCGCATTTTTGCCTCCGACCGTGTCGCGGCGATTATGAACAAATTCAAACTGCCGGAAGGCGAGGCAATTGAACATCGCTGGGTGACCCGTGCGATTGAAAACGCGCAGCGCAAGGTCGAGGCGCGCAACTTCGATATGCGCAAGCAGGTGTTGGAATACGACGATGTCGCCAATGAGCAACGCAAGGTGATTTATCAGCAGCGTGTCGAATTGCTGGAGAGTGGCGATATTTCCGAGACCATCAAGGCGATGCGCGAATCGGTGCTGGACGCGACGATTAGCCAGCACATTGTTCCGCACAGCATGGAAGAGGAGTGGGATATCGCCGGGCTGGAGAAAACTTTGCAGAGCGAATTCAGGCTGGATCTGCCACTGGCAAAGTGGCTGGAGGAAGATGCGCAACTCAACGAGGAAGGCTTGCGGCAACGCGTGGTAGAAATCGCCAACCAGCAATATCAAGCCAAGACGGATGCGGTCAGCGCCGAGGGGATGCATCATTACGAGCGCGCATTGATGTTGCAGAGTGTTGATATACATTGGCGCGAACACCTGTCGGCGCTGGACCATCTGCGTCAGGGAATACATTTGCGCGGTTATGCGCAGAAAAACCCCAAGCAGGAATACAAGCGCGAGGCATTTGAATTGTTTTCCGTCATGCTGGACGCAATTAAGCGCGAAGTCACCCAAGTGCTGATGACGGTGCAGGTGCAAAGCGAGGCGGACGTTGCGGCGGCAGAGGCACCGCATGCGCCGGCGAACGTACAATATCATCATGCCGATTACGAAGAAGCCTTGTCGCAGGCGGACAATTCAGCGCGTCAGCCGGTGGTGCGCGAAGGGCAAAAGGTCGGACGCAATGATCCGTGTCCGTGTGGTTCCGGCAGGAAGTACAAGCAGTGCCATGGAAAATTAACTTAAATTCATGAAAGGGATATGACATGTCATTAGTGACCGATACGTTGCGCATCTCCGCTGTAACCGAGGAATTGAATGATTCCGAGATTGAGATACTGGGGACATTGTTCGAAATTAAAGAATTCAATGCGGGCGATGTAATTGTCAGCCCCGGTGACGAGCAGCCGGACAACCTGTACATTCTCGCGCATGGCAGTATTGACGTAAAAATTACCAGTGACGGCGAGGAATCGACGATTCACGTGCTCAAGCCGGGCGAGCTGGCGGGAATTATTTCCTTTGCGGGCGGTGGCGCAAAACATGTTACCGCAACCTTGTGTGCCGCCGGCAAGACCCAGGTGTTGAGTATGCCGCGCGCCAAATTTGAGACACTCATCAATACACACCCGATGATTATGTACCGCGTGATGCGCGGGGTAATTCGTAACGTGCATGGCATTGTGCGCCGTATGAATACCCAGTCGGTTGAGCTGTCCAACTACATTTACCGGACCGGCGGTCGTTACTAGAAAGCGCGGTCTATGCCCGTTAATCTAACCGCGCCGACGGCTTCGGCGTTATTGCCCGTTGACGGCGTTACGCTGGGAGTCACTGCCGCCAATATCAAGCGTGCAAACCGCAAAGATTTGCTGGTAATGCAACTCTGTGACCATGCCCAGGTGGCCGGAGTTTTCACCACCAACCGTTTTTGTGCCGCGCCGGTAATCGTTGCCCGGGAACATTTGCGGCAGGGTGCGCCCATCCGCGCGCTGGTGGTAAATACCGGCAACGCCAATGCCGGCACGGGTGAACAGGGTTTGCAGGATGCGCGCAGCACTTGTGCGGCACTGGCGGGATTGCTGGGATGCAAACCGGCACAGATACTGCCATTTTCTACCGGCGTGATTATGGAGCCGCTGCCGGTGGCGAAAATTGCCGCCGGATTACCCGGTGCTGTGGCAAATGCCGGTGCCAACAACTGGTTTGACGCTGCCCACGCGATTATGACCACGGACATTGTGGCGAAAGCGGTGTCGCGGCAACTGAATATCGGCGGTAAAACCATCACGGTGACCGGAATCGCCAAAGGTTCCGGCATGATCCACCCCAATATGGCGACCATGCTGGGTTATATCGCCACAGATGCGACCATTGAGCAGCCGTTGTTGCAACAAATGGTGGCCGAGGCCGCCAACCGTTCGTTTAACTGCATCACCGTGGACGGCGACACCTCCACCAACGACGCATTGATGCTGATTGCCAGCGGCAAAAGCGGCGTAATGATCGAGGGGAATAATCGTGCCGCAATGCAAGCTGTCATCACCGAAGTGGCGACCTGGCTGGCGCAAGCGATTGTGCGTGACGGTGAAGGCGCGACCAAATTCATCACCGTACAGGTTGAGGGTGGCGAAACGCAAAGCGAATGCCGTAAAATCGGTTACGCAATCGCGCATTCCCCCCTGGTTAAAACCGCGTTTTTTGCTTCCGACCCCAATTTGGGACGCATTCTTGCCGCGATTGGTTATGCGGGCGTTACCGATTTGGATGTCGCCGCGATCCGGCTTTATCTGGATGACGTGCTGGTGGCGGAGCGCGGTGGGCGGGCGGCGAGTTATCGCGAGGAAGACGGTCAGCGCGTCATGCAACAGAGCGACATTACCATTCGGGTGGTGCTGAATCGCGGCGCGGCAAATGCCACGCTGTGGACATGCGATTTCTCGTATGATTACGTCAAAATAAACGCAAGTTATCGCAGTTAGTTAAATCGTCAATTTATGGAGGTTGGGCAATGAGCAAGACAAAGAAGCAAGCATGGTTGAAACTTTTGGTTGCAGCACTGTGCGTGACGGTATTGGCAGGGTGTGGCGGCAAAGACCCCGCCGTGGCAGAGCCGACTGCGGAAGAGGCGACGCAGGATAATGCGACCATCTATCAGGGGGGGGTTGCGGCCTATCAGGACGGCGATCTTGAAGAGGCCTTCCGTAAATTCAAGGTGCTGGCGGACAAGGGCGATCCCGAAGGGCAGTTCAATGTCGGTGTGATGTACCACGAAGGTAAAGGTGTTGCGCAAGACGACAAAGAGGCGGTTGCATGGTGGAGCAAAGCTGCCGAGCAGGGCAATGCCAACGCGCAAGATAATTTGGGTCTGAGATATGCGAAAGGCGAGGGGGTCGAGCGTGACCTGGTGCAGGCTTACAAGTGGTTTGCCGTTGCGGCAATGGCGGGCAAGAGCCAATCCGCCATGAACAATATGAAAGTGGTCGAGGCGCGGCTCAAGCCGGAAGAAATTGGCCAGGGTCAGATGATGGCAAAAGAGTGGATGATGAAGGACAGACTCAAGCAACCCGCGCTGGAGAAGTAATCTGCGCGCGTGTATTGGGTTTCGGGCGGCGTTATGCCGCCCTTTTCGTTTCTACCCGGACTATTAACCATGAGTATCGCCGTGAAAGAGTTGCTGGAGAAAGCCGAGAAATTATTGCAACACCTTGAGCGACTGCTGCCGCCCGCAGCACCGCCCGAACCGGATTGGAGTGCCGCTTGCGCGTTTCGTTGGGATCAACGCCAACGCATGCTGCATCCGGTGCCGAATTTTCAGCGCATCGCGCTGCACGATCTGCTCGGTATCGATCCGCAAAAACAACGCGTACAGCAAAACACCGTGCAATTCGTGCGCGGCGGCACAGCGAACAATGTGCTGCTCTCCGGTGCGCGTGGTACCGGCAAATCTTCGCTGGTGAAAGCACTGTTGAACGAGTACGCCACGCAGGGCCTGCGCGTGATTCAAATCGACAAACAGGGCTTGGTCGATTTGCCGCATCTGGTCGGCATGGTGCAGGGACGCAGCGAGCGATTCATCCTGTACTGTGACGACCTCTCCTTCAATGCCGACGAGGCCGGCTACCAGTCACTCAAGGCCGCGCTGGATGGCGACCTGGTGGCGTTCTCCGACAACCTGCTCATCTATGCGACCTCCAACCGTCGCCACCTGATGCCCGACTACATGAAGGACAATCTCGCCACGGAATACATCGGCGATGAAATACATCCGGCTGAAAGTGTCGAAGAAAAAATATCGCTGTCCGAGCGTTTCGGGCTGTGGATTTCCTTCTACCCGTTCACCCAGGACGAATACCTTGCTGTCGCCACCCACTGGTTGACGCATCACGGCTGGGTACACGGCATGACCGACAGCGTGCGCACGGCGGCATTGCAATGGTCGCTACAGCGCGGCTCGCGCAGCGGCAGGGTGGCCGGGCAATTTGCGCGGGACTGGTGCGGGCGTGATGCCGCAAAATAATTTTGTAGAGGTTGCCGCTGCGGTTCTGCGAAGGCCGGACGGCTCCTTCCTGCTGGCGCAACGTCCCGCCGATAAAATTTGGGCGGGCTATTGGGAGTTTCCCGGCGGCAAGGTTGAATCCGGCGAAACCTCTTACCACGCTTTGCAACGCGAGCTGCGCGAGGAGTTGGGAGTCGAGGTTAAGACTGCGTATCCGTGGATTACGCGGGTGTTCAGCTACCCTCATGCCACGGTGAGGCTGCATTTTTTCCGCGTGACGGCATGGGAGGGTGAGTTGCATCCGCATGAGGGGCAGCAGTTTTCATGGCAGCAGGTGAATGCGGTTAAAGTCGCCCCGCTGCTCCCGGCAAACGTGGCGATCCTGCGTGCGTTGGCCTTACCTGCCCGGTATGCAATCAGCAATGTGGCGGAACTGGGTGAGGATGAGTTCATGCGGCGGCTGGAAGTTAAGTTACAGAATGGATTGCAGTTGATGCAGTTGCGCGAGAAGCAACTTGCGCCCGGGCCATTGCGGCGGTTGGCGCAACTGGTGGTGACACGGGTACACCGCTACGGGGCGAAGGTGTTGCTCAACGCGGATGTCGAATTGGCGCAACAGGTGGGGGCAGACGGGGTGCAGTTGACGGGTACGCAGCTTGCCGAATTGCGCGAGCGTCCGGCAGTGGATTGGTGCGCCGCTTCTTGCCACCATGCGGAAGAGTTGCGGCGCGCAGAATTATTGGGGTGTGATTTTGCGTTACTCAGTCCGGTGTTGGCGACACAATCCCACCCCGGTGCGGTGCATCTGGGGTGGGCGCAGTTCGCGAGAGTTGCGGCGGAGACTTCGATTCCGGTATATGCCTTGGGCGGAATGAGGGACGAGGAAATGCAGACTGCCTGGCGGCACGGGGCGCATGGCATTGCCTTGTTGCGTCAGGCCTGGTAGCCGGCGGGCGGAATAAATTCCTGTTCGGTTTCGCGTTGCACAACACGGTATTCTTCGTGCGCCCATTTGCCAAGATCAATCAGTTTGCAACGTTCGCTGCAAAATGGGCGTGAGCGGTTGCGGGTGTCCCAGACCATTTCTTTGTTGCAGTGGGGGCAATTTACTATTGGTGTGCCGGCGGTGTCGGTCATTGTTAACCCAGCGAGCAAAAGGTCAGTTCGAACGGAACATCCTGCTCGAACAAGGTCGATTTGGGGGCAAAGTCCGCACTGATAAAGCGAATATTGATGGCGTATTTGTTGGCACCGACCTCGGGTATGCAGGCGAGTTTTTCGTTCAGGCTCACGCGCAGCATGTGGGCAATGCGCCCGCCTTGCATTTGCTGGAAAGTGCCGCGTGTTGCCACCAGTTTTGAGACCTTGCCGTTACCTCTCAGCAGGCGTAGCACGATGTCGATGCCGGTTTTGATGGGTAACAGCGGCGCGAGCCAATCGTCAAAGTTGGCGCGTCTCAATTCGGGCGATTGCGCTTGCCAGTAGTGGTAAGAAGGCAAGTCGAATTGACAGGACCCTCCCGGCATCACCATGCGTTGTTTGATACCCATCAACCATTCGTTGGTGCGCAGGTGCTGCCCGATTTTTCCGTTCATCGCCAACAGGTCGGCATAATCCCGCTCTATGGTGGAGAGCACCTCGTCGAGCGCATCCTCGGAAATCTCGGGATTGTTGTGCAGATTGGCGAGTATGCGTTTTTGCCGCTCCAGTTCCTGTAGCAAATCCGACTTGAGGTCGGCACGACTGGCAACCTCAAGGATTTCAAACAAGGTGGCGAATGCCGCATGGTGATCCCGGCTGTCGTCATGCCGGGAAAAATGATCCATGCGCGCAAACAAATCCTCAAGGCGTAACAAAGTACGCACTTTTTCATTGAGGGGATATTCGTAGCTAATCACGTAGATGGCTGCAACTGGGTGGATAAGTGTCGATTGCTAACGATATAGTGTAGCCCGCTTATCGTCAATTGGAGTTTCCTTGATAACGCCGGTGTAATGCCGCAACCTCTTTGGCCAGATGTTCCAGGCCGGTTTCATTCAGTATCAAATCATCCGCCAGTGTCTGCCGTATTGCGCGCGGTGTTTGTTGCGCGATGATGGCGCGGGCTTGTTCTTCTGTGAGGTCGCTGCGCTGCATGACGCGCTTGATTTGGGTTTGCTCGGAACAGTCCACCACCAGGGTGCGCTGAACCAATTCCTTAAAATCCGGCACTTCCGGCAGTAAAGGGATCACGATAATGACATAGGGTTCGGTCAGCAATTGTCGTAGCCGACTCCGGCATTGTTGCAATATCAGGGGGTGGAGTATCTGCTCCAGGCGTTGTTTGGCGAGCGGGTCGGTGTAAATGCGATCACGCATTTTGCCGCGATTCAGGGAGCCATCGGCATGAATGTAAGTGTCGCCAAAGGCGGCGCGTATGGGTGGGATACCCGCCGCATTGGCTTGCGTGAGTTGATGGGCGATGACATCGGTATCGACAATTTTGATGCCGTGTTGGGCAAACAGGTCGGCAACGGTGCTTTTGCCGGAGCCGATTCCCCCGGTCAATCCGACACCCAATGTCATGGGGCGGATAGCAGTTGCAGGTAGCTGTGCGTCAGCGTTTCTCCCCAAAACAAGGCAATCAAACCGCCGCCAGCCAGATAAGGGCCGAAGGGGATGGGGATTTCACGCCCATGCTTGAACGCAACGATGAGCGAGATGCCGACTATTGCGCCCACCAGGGAGGATGACAGGATAATCAATGGCAACATTTGCCAACCTAGCCAGGCACCCAGCGCGGCAAGCAGCTTGAAATCGCCGTAACCCATGCCTTCTTTGCCGGTGGCGAGTTTGAATAACCAGTACACACTCCAGAGGACGAGATAGCCGAAGATTGCGCCAAGCACGGCATCGACCAGAGGAGTGAAAGTGTTCGCCAGATTAAATATCAGTCCCGTCCAGAGTAATGGCAAAGTGATGTCATCCGGCAAAAGCTGGGTGTCGAAATCAATCATAGTGAGTGCCAATAACGCCCAAATCAGCAACATTGCCCCGGCGGATTGCCAGCCAAAGCCAAACTGCCATGCGGCGTAAGCGCACAACAGGCCGCTGATACTTTCAATGATGGGATAGCGCGGCGAAATACCCGCCCCGCAGCCCTTGCACTTGCCGCGCAATACCAAATAGCTGATGACGGGAATGTTTTCCCAGGCACTAATGGCGTGGTTGCAGCGCGGGCAGGCGGAGCGTGGAACGATCAGGTTGTAGCGCGGTGGTGCGGGCACTTCTTCGTTGCGGAGTTCGGCGCATTGTTGTTGCCAGCCGAACTCCAGCATTTTGGGAAGGCGGTGAATCACCACATTGAGAAAGCTGCCAACCAGCAGGCCGAGCAGCAAGCTTATTCCGATAAAAGCAACGGGGTTTTCCCCGAATAATTCAAGCATGTTTGTTTATTGAGGTTGGCGGGAGCGGGGCATTGCACCGCTCCCGGCGGGCGTTATACCACTTCGCCCATTTTGAAAATGGGCAGATACATCGCAACGACCATGCCGCCAATCAAGGTGCCCAGCACCACCATGATAACGGGCTCCATCAGGCTGGAGAGTGCTTCGACCGCATCATCCACTTCTGCCTCGTAAAAGTCGGCGACCTTGCTGAGCATGGAATCCAGCGATCCGGCTTCTTCCCCGATGGCCACCATTTGCAGCACCATACTGGGGAATACTTCGGTGTTCTGCATCGAGACGGTCAGGCTGGTACCCGTGGTCACTTCGCGCTGAATTGCCAGGGTTGCCTCGTAATAAACCGCATTACCGGCAGCACCCGCAACGGAGTTAAAGGCTTCAACCAGCGGTACGCCTGCGGCAAACATGGTCGAGAGTGTGCGACTCCAGCGTGCGATGGTGGCCTTGCGGATCAACTCGCCAAAAATCGGCAAACGCAACAAAATTCTGTCCATGACCATTTGCATGGCTTTGCTGCGCTTCCAGAAATAAAAGAACGCATAAAATCCACCGCCGATACCGCCAAAAATTGCCCACCAGTAGGTGACGAAAAAGTCGGAAATCGCCATGACAACGAGCGTCGGTCCGGGCAAATCCGCGCCGAAGTTGGAGAACAGTTCCTTGAAAGCGGGAATAACGAAAATCATAATCACCGCAGTGATGATAAAAGCGACCACGATGATGGAGATGGGGTAGAACAGGGCGGATTTAATTTTGCCTTTAATCGCCTGAATCTTTTCTTTGTAAGTTGCCAGACGATCCAGCAGGCTGTCCAGAATACCGGCGGCCTCGCCTGCGCCAATCAAGTTGCAGTACAGGTTATCGAAGTGCAGGGGATACTTGCGGAATGCCTGTTCCAAACTGCTGCCGGTTTCGACATCGGACTTGATGTCGAACAGCAACCGCGAGACCGAAGGGTTGCTGTGACCTTTGCCGACAATGTCGAACGCCTGCAGCAAGGGAACGCCAGCCTTCATCATGGTGGCGAGCTGACGGGTGAACAGGGTGATGTCTTTTTCGGTAACCGGCTTGCCGCTGCTGCGCAGACGCTTGACTTTGGTGACGTTGATCCCTTGTCGCCGCAAATTTGCTGAAACACCCGCCGCTCCGGGTGCGCGCATCTCCCCCTTGATGATTTTCCCGGTCTTATCCTTGCCTTCCCAGAGGAAAGAGTATTCTTTTACTTTGTCAGAATTAGCTGTTGTCGCCATAGTGTCTCCATCGGGTCACCACCGTGTGAGACGGCATGATGCCGAGCTTTATCTGACTTGTAAAGTAAATGGGCACCCGCTTTATTCATTTCTGACGGGTGGCGGGTGCGGCGGGATTGGCGGGCGTTTTTGGCAGAAAGACGCGCACCACTTTTACCGTGCGCCCCTGGGTTTGAATGATTTCGATGGGGTAACCGGCAATCTTCAAGCTAATGTCGGCCTCGGGGATGTCCTCAAGGTGTTCGAGTATCAGGCCGTTTAAGGTTTTGGCACCACTCAGCGGAAAGTGCGTCCCCAATTTTCGGTTGAGTTCCCGCAGGCTGCTACTTCCTTCCAGCAGCAGGCTGCCATCTTCCTGGGGTAGGAATCTGGCACTTTGCGCGGGTGCCTGGGTGGTAAATTCACCGACAATTTCTTCCAGGATATTTTCCAGGGTAACCAGCCCAAGTAACTCGCCGTACTCATCAACAACCAGCCCGAGCCGTATGCGGTGCTCTTGAAATTGCTGCAATTGTTTCAGTAGCGGGGTGTCGGAGGGAATGAAGTAAGGCTGGCGCAATACCGCGCGCAGCTTGGGAATGTCCAGCGTTTCCTCCTGCAATAGCTGCAATGCGCGTTTGATATGCAAAATGCCGATAATGTTGCTGGGTGTATCCGCATACACGGGCAGCAGGGTGTGGTGACAGGTAATGATTTGCTGCCGCAGCTCGTCCGGTCGTGTGTTGATATTCAATGCCTCAATCTGATTGCGTGGAATCATCACGTCGTTAACGGTGATGCGCTCCAGATCAACCAGATTCAGCAACATTTTTTGATGTTTGCGCGGCAAAAAGTGTTCGGCATCCAGTACCAGTCCGCGCAGCTCCTCCAATGTCATTTTTTGCCTGCTTTGATCGGTTTCCACCTTGATGCGCATCAGCCACAGCAGGGCTTTGACCAAGCCGCCCGCAATCGTGACGATGGGGTGAAACAGGGTAATCAGGGGGGTGAGCACATAGCTTGCGGGTAAGGCGACGCGTTCCGGGTAACTGGCGGCAATAATTTTTGGCATGATTTCGCTGAATACCACCAGCGCGAAAGTAAGCGTCAGTGTCCCGGTCAGGATGGCCCAGTCGTTTTGCCCGAATAGTCGCAGGATAATAATGTTGGTGACCGCTGCCGCCGCGACGTTGAGCAGGGTGTTGCCCAATAAAATCGAGCCGAGCAACTTGTCCACCTTGCTAAGCAGGCGATGGACCAGTTTGGCGCTGCGGTTTCCTTTGCGTATCAGGCTGTTGAGGCGATAGCGGTTGATTGCCATCATGCTGGTTTCCGAACCGGAAAAGAACGCGCTGCACAACAACAGCACCAACAGGATGCCGAATAGCGCGCCTAAGGAAATATCGTCCAAAATCAAACCTTGTGCAAAATAACGACGGGAATGGTGTGCGAGCGTGGGCTACGTGTCAAGCGGCACGCCGGGTGCTGTGCCACATCAGAGCCATGCCGACGGCAACCATGGGCAGACTGAGCCACTGTCCCATGCTGATACCCAAAGTCATTAAACCGAATATGCCATCGTCGGGATTACGGGTGAACTCGACCAAAAAGCGGAAGCTGCCGTAAGCAACCAGAAACAGTCCCGATACCGCACCCACCGCGCGCGGCTTGCCGGAGTAAATCCAGATCAAGGCGAACAATGCCAAGCCTTCCAATGCGAACTCGTAGAGTTGCGACGGGTGGCGGGGCAGCTTGTCCACGTGGGGAAAAACCATCCCCCAGGGCAGGTCGGTGGGTCGCCCCCACAACTCGCCATTGATGAAGTTGCCGATACGGCCAAACCCCAAGCCCGGCGGCACCAGGGGCGCGATAAAATCCATCAAGGCCAACCACGCGATTTTGCGGTTACGCGCGAACCATACCATCGCCACTAGCACACCGAGCAGACCGCCGTGGAATGCCATGCCGCCTTCCCATACGGCGAGGATTTTGAGGGGGTGCGAAAAATAATAGCCGGGGTTGTAAAACAGCACCTCGCCCAAGCGTCCGCCCAACACCACGCCGAGCACGCCGTAAAACAGCAGGTCATCAAGAAATTTTTCATCCTGTACACCGCCCGCGCTTCCCGCCAAAGGCGTGTGAGGATGCTTTTGCAAAGTGCCCAGTCGCATCCTGCCCAGCCAGATGAAACAGACGAAACCGAGCAAATACATCAAGCCATACCAATGAATGCCAAAAGAGCCGAGGTGAATGGCGACGGGGTCGAATTGCGGGTGAACGAGCATAGGTCAATAAGGTAGAATCAACGGCTCGATTATACGTTGCTTAGGAAAGACGCTATGCCCCAATACCGTTCCCGCACCTCCACTCATGGTCGCAATATGGCCGGCGCGCGCGCTTTATGGCGCGCTACCGGGATGAAAGATGGCGACTTTGGCAAACCTATCGTGGCAATTGCCAACTCGTTTACCCAGTTTGTTCCCGGCCATGTCCATCTTAAGGATTTGGGACAAATGGTGGCGCGCGAAATCGAAAAAGCCGGGGGGATTGCCAAAGAATTCGACACCATCGCGGTGGATGACGGCATCGCCATGGGGCATGACGGCATGTTGTATTCCCTGCCCAGTCGCGATTTGATCGCGGACTCGGTGGAATATATGTGCAACGCGCATTGTGCCGACGCGCTGGTGTGCATCTCCAACTGCGACAAAATCACACCGGGTATGCTGATGGCGGCGATGCGCCTGAACATTCCGGTGGTGTTCGTCTCCGGCGGCCCGATGGAGGCGGGCAAAGTGAATTGGCAGGGCAAGGAGCGCGGCCTTGATTTGGTGGACGCCATGGTGGCGGCTGCCGATGACAGATGCAGCGACGAGGAGGTTGCCGCGATTGAACGTTCCGCCTGTCCGACCTGCGGGTCATGCTCGGGCATGTTCACCGCCAACTCGATGAATTGTCTGACCGAAGCGTTGGGCTTGTCGCTGCCCGGCAACGGCTCGCTGGTGGCGACCCATGCCGAACGCAAGCAGCTGTTTCTGCGCGCCGGACGCACCATCGTCGAGCTGTGCAAGCGTTATTACGAACAGGATGATGACTCGGTGCTGCCGCGCAGCATCGCGAGCTTCAAAGCGTTCGAGAATGCCATGACGCTGGACATTACCATGGGCGGCTCGACCAATACCGTGCTGCACCTGCTGGCAATCGCGCGCGAGGCCGAAGTGGACTTCACCATGAAGGATATGGACAGGCTGTCCCGTCAGGTGCCGACGCTGTGCAAGGTTGCGCCCTCATCGGACTATCACTTGGAGGATGTGCACCGCGCGGGCGGGATTCCGGCAATTCTCGGCGAATTGGATCGCGCCGGGTTGCTGCATGGCGAAGTTGGTACCGTGCATAGCAAGACTTTGCGCGAGGGGCTCAAGCAATGGGATATTGCCCAGAGCAACGACGAAGCGACCCGAAAGTTTTTCCGCTCGGCACCGGGCGGTATTGTCACCACCATCGCATTTTCGCAATCCATGCTGTACCCGGAGTTGGATGTCAATCGCGCCGACGGTTGTATCCGTGACCGGGCACACGCCTATTCCACCGACGGCGGGTTGGCGGTGTTACATGGCAACATCGCGCTGGATGGCTGTGTGGTAAAAACCGCAGGTGTGGATGACAGCATCCTGAAATTTAGCGGACGTGCGCGCGTGTTTGAGAGTCAGGATGCCGCCGTGGCAGGCATTCTTGCCGATCAAGTTGTGGCGGGCGACGTGGTGGTGATCCGTTACGAAGGCCCCAAGGGCGGGCCGGGAATGCAGGAGATGTTGTACCCGACCTCGTATCTCAAATCCAAGGGCTTGGGCAAAGCCTGCGCGCTGCTCACCGACGGACGTTTTTCCGGCGGCACATCGGGCTTGAGTATCGGACACGTTTCGCCGGAAGCAGCGGGTGGCGGGGCAATCGCACTGGTGGAAGAAGGCGACACGATAGCAATCGACATTCCCAACCGCAGCATCAATTTGGCAATTTCCGACGAGCAGTTGGCGCGGCGGCGAGCGGCGATGGAAGCCAAGGGCAAACAGGCTTGGAAGCCGGTGGAAATCCGTCAACGCAAGGTGTCGGTCGCGTTGCGCGCCTACGCCGCGATGGTGACTTCCGCCGACAAGGGCGCGGTACGGGACATTACTCAACTGGAAGGAAAATAAACATGGCAACGGCACTGAACACGCAATTCGGCATCAAGGGGCAACTGAGTTTCCGCGAGGATGCGAGTGGTCTTGTTGTCGCGGAGATCAGCAACGCGCTGGGTAGCGCGTCGCTGTGCCTGCAAGGCGCGCATCTGATGACCTGGCAGCCCAAAAGTCAGGCTGTGCCGGTGGTGTGGCTGTCGCGCGACGCCAAGCTGGCGGCGGGCAAGTCCATACGCGGCGGCGCGCCGGTGTGCTGGCCGTGGTTCGGCGCGCACGCGACGGAATCTTCGTTTCCGGGACATGGTTTTGCGCGCACCGTGCCCTGGCAGGTGATCGAATCGGGCAGCGAGCCGAATGGCGCGACGCGTTTGACCTTGCGTCTGGTGGCCAGCGACAAGACCCGTGGGCAATGGCCTCATGCCTGCAACGCGGACCTGACCGTGATCGTGGGCGAGACGCTGCGCATGGAGTTGACGACCGAAAACACCGGCTCGGAAGATTTCGTGATCGGCGAAGCCCTGCACACTTATTTGCAGATCGGCGACATCGGTGCGGTGCGTGTAACCGGCTTGGAAGGTTGCGAATACTGGGACAAAGTCGGCGGTAGCACTCTGCGTAAACAGGACGGCGCGATCTCGTTCTCCGGCGAGACCGACCGTGTCTATATCAACACTGCCGCCGAATGTGCAATCGAGGACGACAAACTAAAACGTCGCATTCATATCGCCAAATCCGGCAGTTTATCCACGGTGGTGTGGACACCGTGGGTGGAGAAAGCCAACAAGATGGGCGACATGGGGCAGCCGGACGGCTGGCGCGAGATGGTCTGCGTGGAATCGGTGAACGCGCTGGATAATCGGGTCAAGGTTGCGGCGGGAAGCAAACATACGCTGATAGTCGAATACCGCGCCCAAGCCTATTGAGGTCGGTGGGGGTTGGCTTGATGCCATTGGTTTAATTAACAAGGAGAAGTAATGAAACAAAAAAATATCGTGTTGTGCGCTTTGTTACTGGCGTTGCTGGGTTGCCAACAGGAGACGACCTCGCAGCAATCCGCCACAGTCGAACCCGCGCCGGTCGTTGAGGTGGCCGAGCCGCCAACGGTTGAGCCTGAAGTGATTGCCGGGACGGTGCAGCAAGCGCAAGAGGGGGGCACCGCGCCCGAGGCCGGGGAAAAAATGGCGCAAGTGGCTGAAGTCGCCGATAACGCCAAAGAGAAAGCGGTCGCGGCAGTTGCCGCCCCGGTGAAAGCGGCCGTGCCGGAATCCGTTAAGGCCGTGGTTGCCACCCCAAAAGTTGCCGATGCAGACGCGCTTGAGGTGGAAGCGATGGCACTGGCCAAGAAAAACAATTGTTTTATTTGCCACGCGATCAACAGCAAGGTGGTCGGTCCCGCATGGAAGGATGTGGCGGGGAAATATCGCGGCGACAGCAGTGCGCCGGCGCATTTGCTGAACAAGATTGCCAAGGGCGGCAGCGGGGTGTGGGGGGCGATGGCGATGCCCGCTCACCCGCAAATTAGCGAGGCGGATCGCCAGAAACTGGTCAATTTCATTCTGTCCTTGCAATAAGCTGTCAACTTATTGTCCGGCATCGGCGTTACTGGCTTACCGTCTTGAAGTTGATTTGGCAAAGTGGGCGGAGTTGTTTAGAATCACCAGCGAAGGCAAAACCTTCATAACTTACTAGCAGTTAAACATAACGGAGAAAACATGAAATCTATTATCGTAAGCATGGCAGTTGCAGCGGGTCTGATGGTTGCCGGTAGCGCATTGGCAACGGATATGCCACCGATCGCTAAGAAGAACAACTGCGTAGCTTGTCACTCGATCGACAAGAAACTGGTTGGCCCGTCTTGGAAAGACGTTGCTGAGAAGTACAAAGGCCAAGCTGATGCGGAAGCCAAGCTGATCACCAAAGTGTCCAAAGGTGGCGGCGGTGTTTGGGGTACGATGCCTATGCCTGCTAACGATCCGACTGGTGCAAAAGCAGCAGACATGAAAGAACTGGTTCAGTTCATTCTGGGTCTGGCCAAGTAATCCGCAAGGGTTCAGTGGCGAAAGAAGCCGACGCGAGTCGGCTTTTTTCTTGCCTGAAAAACAGCAATAAGCGCGGGTGCTAACTTGAATCAATCGGGGTATCGGGTTTTAATGCGCGCATGTTAAATGTCATGCGGGGAGTCGGGATGAACATTCAATCTGCCACAGGGTGGCTGTCGTTATTGCTGTTGCCGCAATCGGCGTATGCCGCCGAGGGCGGGTTGGACGCGCTGTTCGGCACGCTTAACGGGTTTTTGGCGCAAGGCATCTTTTTCGACATTTTTCCGGGTGAGGCGGAGATGCCGCTGGTGGTTGCCTGGCTGGTTGCCGCGGGTGTTTTTCTGACCCTGCGTTTCAGTTTTGTCAATTTGCGCATGATGCGTCATGCGTTTCGTGTGTTGCGCGGCAAGTATCGTACTGCCGAAGATCGGGGGGAGGTGACCTCTTTTCAGGCATTGACCACGGCACTTTCCGCTACTGTCGGACTGGGCAATATCGCCGGGGTGGCGATTGCGATTTCGATAGGGGGCCCCGGGGCGACATTTTGGATGATTGTGATCGGCATTTTGGGAATGTCCACCAAGTTTACCGAAGCCAGCTTGGCGCAAATGTATCGCGAGCAGCGACCCGACGGCAAGCTGATGGGCGGGGCGATGGAATATTTGTCGCGGGGCTTGGCGGAGAAAGGTGCGCCCGGCACCGGTAAAGTGCTGGCGGTAGTCTTCGCCTTTTTCACCATCATGGGCTCGTTCGGCGCGGGCAGCGTGTTTCAGATTAGCCAGTCGATGGGCGCGGTGCAGGAGCAGATTTCATTCTTCCGCGATGTGCCGATTGCTTACGGTTTGTTGATGGCACTGGTGATCGGGTTGGTGATTATCGGCGGGATTCGCCGCATCGCCCATGTGGCGGAGGCCGTGGTGCCGACTATGGTGATTATTTACTTGGGTGCCTGCTTGTGGATTATCGGCAGCAATGCGGAATTGATACCGGCGGCCTTAGGCAAAATTGTGACGGAAGCGTTCGCGCCGATTTCGGTTGCCGGAGGGATTGTCGGAGCGATGGTGCAGGGCTTTAAGCGTGCAGCTTTTTCCAGTGAGGCGGGTTTGGGATCGGCGGCGATTGCGCACTCCGCCGCATCGGTGAAGTATCCGGTACGACAGGGTTTGGTGGCATTGTATGAACCCTTTATCGATACCGTGGTGATTTGCACGATGACGGCACTGGTCATCATCATTACCGGAGTTTATAACGCACCCGAATACGAGGCATTGCGCGCATCCAGCCAGGGGGCGGCATTAACCTCGGTAGCGTTCGCCACGGTGTCCGACTGGTTTCCGGCGATTCTGTCGTTATCGGTGGTGTTGTTCGCCTACAGCACGGCAATTTCCTGGTCGTATTACGGCGAGCGTTGCTGGGTGTATCTGTTCGGCGAACGCTTTTCGATTCTGTACAAGGTGACATTTATCGGCTTTGTCATCATCGCTTCCGTTGTGAGTGCGTCGAATTTGCTGGACTTTACCGACTTGCTGGTGCTGGCGATGGCCTTCCCCAATCTCATCGGTCTGTA
The DNA here is from genome assembly GCA_049321355.1 of Pseudomonadota bacterium. Classification (GTDB taxonomy): domain Bacteria; phylum Pseudomonadota; class Gammaproteobacteria; order Burkholderiales; family Gallionellaceae; genus Gallionella. The sequence continues at coordinate 63,094 of JBMOPZ010000003.1, forward strand.
TGTATTGAGCGGTAAAGTGAAAGTCGCCTTGACGGATTACGAGGCGAAATTGTCCAGCGGCGAACTGGATAGGGAAGTTAAATCATCTTGAATAACAGCTGGCTGGCAACGGCTATCAGCAGCAAGGCAAACAGCTTGCGCAGGAGGTTGAGATTCATGCGGTGCGCGGCTTTCGCGCCCAGCGGGGCGGTGACCATGCCGGACAGGGCAATCCAGAACAGTGCGGGCAGGTGGATAAATCCAAGGGTGTGGTCGGGCAGCCCGGTCGCCGTGAGTCCGCTGAACACATAGCCCAAACTGCCGCCGAGCGCGATAGGCAACCCTATCGCGGCGGCAGTGCCGATGGCGTGCTTGAGCGGCAGTTTGCACCAGACGAGAAAAGGAACAACAACGGTTCCGCCGCCTATGGACACCATGCTGCTGAGCCAGCCGGCGAAGATGCCGAATGCCGATATGCCCGCCTTGCCGGGCAGTGGATGTGAGGCGGCGGGACGCACATCAAACAAAATTTGCGCCGCCGCAAAATAGACAAACAAGGCAAAAAATATCCCCAGAAATTGCATCGTGGCGTGGCTGATGGAGAGCGCGCCGAGAGCGGTGCCGATCAGGATTCCCGGCGTGATGGCGAGGACGATGCGCCAATTTACGGCATCATGCTGGTGGTGTTTGCGCAGGCTGGCCAGTGCGGTAAAAATGATATTTGCCATTGCCGTTCCCAGCGCGAGATGCATGAGGTGTGCAGCGGGCAAGTGCTGTGCTTCGAAGAGGTATAACAATGCCGGAACCAGTATCGTGCCGCCGCCGATACCGAACATGCCCGCCAACAACCCGACGGTCGCGCCGAGTGCCAAATAGGCGGGCAGCCATTCCATGGTCAATCGCGGGCGAGTTGGGTGGTGATGAAACGCCACTCCGCCGGATCGAGCGGGGTGATGGAAAGGCGATTGCCGCGCTGCAAGGTGCGCATCCTTTCCAGTTGCGGGTGGCGGCGTAGTTCCGCGAGGGAAATCAGGGCGATTTTTCTGACCAGTTTGACGTCCACGTTGAACCAGCGGGGTGTTTCCCGCGTTGCTTTGGGATCGAAGTATTTGCTGTTGCGATCGAATTGCGTGGTATCGGGATACGCGCTACTCGACACTTCAGCGATACCGGCGATGCCCGGTATTTTGCAATTGGAATGGTAGAACAGCACACCGTCCCCCACGGTCATTTGGTCGCGCATGAAATTGCGTGCCTGGTAGTTGCGCACGCCGTACCAGGCGACGCTTTGATCGGGGAAGGTGGCGAGATCGTCGATGCTGACATCGCCCGGTTCAGATTTCATCAGCCAGTAGCGCATGGTTTTCCTTGGGCATAAAAAATGCGGCCCGGAGTGACCCGAGCCGCATCGGAATAAAGCCCCCGCCTGTGCCGTCTTGGTTCTGCATCTTGAACCTGGGGTTCAAGAGGGTCGCGCTCCTGTTGCATCAGGTACATCCGCGACGGGACGTTCACAACAGCAACGGTAAGGATTGCAACCGCACGTTTTACGTATTGGTCCAGAGAATTAAGAACCTTCTCGAACACTGCAGGGGACAACTTAAAACAAAGTGTCTTGCTCCGCCAGTGAAGCGTCAATCGCCGCCTCCATGGAACTCATTCTACGCTTAAATTCGGCAACGTCAAAACCATGGCCGATTTTCGTAGTGAGCAGCTCGTGCGTGATGTTGAGTGCGGCCATCAGGGCAATGCGCTCAAAAGTGGCGATTTTCCCTTCATCCCGAATAACGCTCATTTTTTTGTTCAGATACGCAACGGCATCCAGCAATTCTTCGCGTTCTTCGACCGGGCAGGCGACACGCAATTCCCGGTCGAGAATTTTAATATCCAGGGTGTTTTTATTGCTGTTCATGGCGAGGCTGGCGGCAGACCGGTTAACAGTTTATGTAACCGCTCTTTGGCGGTGTCTATTTTGTCGCCGAATTGGCGATTTTCACTGAGCGTGTGTGCCAGCTCCTGACGCAGACGGTGATTGTCGGCGCGCAATTTCCCCGTGACTTTAATGAGTCGCAGCAATTTTTCTTCGAGCGCATTCAGTTCGTTTTGCATGTGTTGACTATAGTTGTAAAAGTGTTGATTAGTCAAACGGTAAGGCAACTTTTTGCAAGCAATTTATACGCTTGCCGGAATGGTTGGGTAACTTGTCTTGTGTTAGGATGCGCGCCGCTTTGAGGTGCCGGGTGATTTCATCATTCGGTTAAACGGGAAACAGGTGTAACACCTGTGCTGCCCCCGCAACGGTAAGCAAGTGTGGACGTGTCGGGATGCCACTGTGCGCAAGCATGGGAAGGCGATGCGTTTGGTCTTGTGAGCCCGGATACCGGCCTTGGGCGGGGTTCAGGAAATGCTGCGGGAGGCGCATGGAAGGTGAGGCAATCGCTTGCACCGTCTTTACGTTTTACGTGGTATTCCTGATGTTGACAACACTCCAGCGGGGTCGCTCGGAGCTTTAATCAGGAAATCAAAATGGATCAAAAACTTATTACGTTCGCGCTGTTCGGCGCGATCGCCCTCCCATTTGCCGCATACGCAGAAACTGCCAGTCTGGACGAGGTGGTGGTGACCGCTTCGCGCTTTCGGGATGATGTGCGCCAGCAGCCGATTACGGTTTCAATAATCAGTCGCGATGCTATTCGGCAGAGTGCCGCACGCACTTTGCCGGAATTGCTGGCAGAGCAGGCGGGTATCGGGATGCGTGATTTGTTCGGCAACAATGCCGCTTCATCCGCAGTGGATATACGCGGCTTCGGTGCGGCGGCCGGACAGAATACACTCGTCCTGCTGGACGGGCGGCGGATCACGGATCCCGACCTGTCGGGGGTGCAGTGGGCCGCGATCCCATTTTCAGCCATCGAGCGCATCGAGGTTCTGCGCGGTAGCGGCACGGTGTTGTATGGCGACGGCGCGACCGGCGGCGTGATTAACATTATTACGCGCACACCAACGCAGTTGAGTGCGCAAGGTGAGATGAGTGTGCGGGGCGGAAGTTTTTCCAGCGGGGAAGCGCAATTCAATGGCAGTTATTTTTCCGGTGTATGGGGGGTGGACGTTACCGCCAGCAAGCTGGAGTCGCGCGGCTACCGTGATAACAATCACAACAATCAAAGTAATGCACAGGCCAATTTTAGTTGGCTGGGCGAGGCGGGGAATGTGGCATTGAAGTTGAGTCTGGATCGGCAAGCTATTCGCCTGCCCGGCGCGCGCACCGTGCAGCCCGCGCTGGGGATAGATCAGGTGGCGAGTAATCCGCGAGGGACTTCGACCCCGTTGGATTATGCCAGCCGTGACGGTAATCAGGTGGCATTGGAATGGGAACATAACATCGCGGGTATGGACATCAATCTGGGTTTGGCGCAGCGCGATAAAAATCAAAAGGCGAATTTCGATTTTGGCGGTTTCCCCAACTATAGCGACGCTGATCTGAAAGTAAGCTCATTTACACCGCGAGTGCGTATTCCCCACGGAGCGGGTGGGCAGAGTACTTTGGTGATGGGGGTGGATGTGCACCGTTGGGATTACGCGAAAAGTCTTTCCAATTCGCCGGCAAACATCGCCCGGCCCCATAACCGGATTGCCATGAAGCAGGATAATCGGGCGGTTTATCTGCAAAATACCGCGCAACTTTCCCCCGCGACCGCATTGCTGGCGGGGCTGCGCCATGAGCGCGTCAGTATGAGCGGTAACGATATTTTTGATGCGGGGGCGCCGGGCGGGGCTTTCGGTTCGGGCGCGCCCGCAGCTTCGTTTGCCGCATCGGAGCAAGCTTATGATTTGGCTTTACGCCATCAACTTGATTCGGGCGTGATCGCGCGCGGTAAGATCGGGCGCAGTTTCCGTTTTGCCAATGTCGATGAAATATATGAATCGGATGCCGCATTTACCAATCAATTCCAGTTCTTGCGCCCGCAAACCGTGGATGGAATCGAGCTGGGAATGGAGCGGCAGATGCAGTCGGCGAACTGGCACGCGACCCTATTTCGCAACAAGGTGAATGACGAAATCCACCTCGATCCCTTCAGCGCCGGTATTGGCAATACCAACTTGCCGCCATCGCGTCGTCAGGGCGTGGAGTTTGGAGGTCGCTGGCAGGCATTACCGCAACTGTCGCTGAATGCGAACTATGCCTACACGGACGCGCGTTTTCTTTCCGGCGTATGGGCGGGAAACCGTGTGCCGCTGGTGGCCGCCCGGAAGAGTAATTTGGGGGCATCCTGGATGCTGAGCGAGAAAACCCGGCTCAACACCTTGCTGACTTACGTTGGTTCGCAGTTTATGGAAAATGATGAGCCGAATACCTTGGGGTTCAAGATCCCCGCTTACGCTTTGCTCGATGTCAAGCTGACGCACGAGGCGCAAGGCTGGCGGTTCAGTGCATCGGTGAACAACCTGCTTGATCGTGATTATTTCAATTACGCGATTAGCAGCCAGTTTACGGCGGGGAAATACAGCGCATATCCGCTCCCCGGGCGGACGGTATTTGTCGAGTTGAGCCGCCAAATGTAGTCGGCGCGGTGGTGGCTTCCGCTTTTATTTCTGTTAAAGTTCCCGCCAGTTGTGTGCTGGCGGGAATAACCAAGGAGTTGTAATGAAAATAATTCAAAGTCGTACGGTCTGGGCGGTTTGCGCGCTCATGTTGCTGGTGGCGTTCACGCGCACCAACCATTTTGGCACGGCATTGCAGTTGCCCGATGCCTCGTGGGCGGTGTTTTTACTGGCGGGATTTTTGGTTGCCAGCCCCTTGTTATTCGTTGCTTTATTGTTGGAAGTCGGTTCGGTCGATTACTTTGCGATTACCGTGCAGGGCGTGAATGATTATTGCTTTACCCCGGCCTATTGGTTTCTGATTCCCACTTACGCGGTGCTGTGGTCGGCGGGGCGTTACGGTGCGCGCATTCATCGTCGCGATTTGCGCGGGCTGGGTATGTTTGCGGGGATTGCGTTGATCGCGACGAGCGCGGCATTTTTGCTTTCCAATGCGGCGTTTTACCTGTTTGCAGGCTATTTTGAAAAAATGGGCGTGATCGGGTACGCCCTCAGTGTTGCCCGGTATTACCCCAGCTATCTGGCCGGTACGGCACTGTATCTGATCCCCGCTGTTCTGATTTATAGCCTGTTGACACAAAGGAATAGTACCGGGCGAGCCAGTACGCGCCATGCCGGATAACGGCGCACAACACCGGGCGCGTATGGCCAGGAAAAAAGCGGTTATTGATGCCGCAATTTCCGGGGCCGATCAGGATAAAGGTTTGTTGTTGGTTTTGACCGGTAACGGCAAGGGTAAGTCCAGCTCCGCGTTTGGGATGGTGGCGCGTACCCTGGGCTACGGTTACAAGGCGGGGGTGGCGCAATTTCTCAAGAGTCGCCGTGATACCGGCGAGGAAGCGTTTCTGGGGCGGCAACCCAATGTGCAATGGCATGTGCTGGGAGATGGCTTTACTTGGGACACGCAGAATCGCGATGCCGATATTGCCAGCGCGCGGCGCGGTTGGTGTGTTGCGCAAAACCTGTTGCGCGATGACGCGCTGCATTTGGTGGTGTTGGATGAACTGACCTATTTGTTGAATTACGGTTATCTGGATGCGCGACAAGTATGCACCGATATTGCCGCCCGTCCCGCGTGGCAACATGTGGTGGTTACCGGTCGCGCCGCGCCGCAATGTTTGCTGGATATGGCGGATACCGTGAGCGAAATTCAAGACATCAAACACGCTTTCCGCAGCGGTGTGCGCGCACAGCCGGGAATCGACCTGTGAACACTTTGCAATGAGCGGCCTGGATACTTTCTGCTAAAGTGCGCACCATGAATTTAACCAGTACCCAGCTCTATTTGCGCCTGCTTAACCACGTCAAGCCCTATTGGCGGGTGTTTGCGGCATCGGTGCTGGGGACGATTGTGGTGGCACTCACCGAACCGCTGGTTCCCGCGCTGATGAAGCCGCTGTTGGACGGCACTTTTGTGCATAAAGATCAGGCGATGATGCGTATGGTGCCGACAATTATCATTCTGATTTTTCTGGTGCGCGGACTGGCCACTTTTGTCAGCAGTTATGCGATCAACTGGGTGGGCAACAAGCTGGTGATGGATTTGCGCAATGCCATGTTTCAGAAATTACTCAGCCTGCCGACGCGCTACTACGATGATCACAGTACCGGCTCATTACTTTCCAAGCTGACCTTTGATGTGACCCAGGTTACCAATGCCGCCACTTCGGTGGTAACGGTTTCCATCCGCGATAGCGTGGCGGTGATCGGCTTGCTGGGCTGGCTGTTTTATCTTAATTGGAAGCTGACTTTGCTTACCCTGTTGATGGCACCGGTCATTGCGTTTGTGATTTCCGCGCTGAGCAAGCGGATGCGCACCAATAGTCGCGATGCCCAACGTGCCATGGGCGATATGACGCAGGTGATCGAGGAGAGCGTCGGTGCGCACAAGGTCGTCAAATTATTCGGCGGCCAACAGTATGAGCGCGCGCGCTTTGACGATCAGGCCAATTGGGTGCGCCGTTATGCGATGAAACAGGTGGCGGCGGCGGCGGCCAATGTGCCCATCGTGCAAATGGTGGCGGCGGTGGCGTTGGCAGTGATTGTTTATCTCGTCATGTTGCAGTCGCAGGCCGACGAAACCACGGTGGGCGGATTTGTTTCTTTTGTGATGGCGATGCTGATGCTGACCGCCCCGTTAAAGCGTTTGGCGGGAATTAGCGAGCATTTGCAACGCGGTCTGGCGGCTGCGGAAAGCGTATTTGCCTTGCTGGACACCGAGAGCGAGGCCGACAGCGGCAAGCAGATGGTGGGGCGGGTGCGCGGGGAGGTGCAATTTGATCGGGTGCAATTTTCCTACGGGCAGGACGGGCGAGTCGCGCTGCGCGATATTTCCCTGCAAGTGCGCGCCGGGGAAAATGTCGCGCTGGTGGGGGCATCGGGAAGCGGCAAGACCACGCTGGCGAATTTAATCCCGCGTTTTTATACGCCGGATAGCGGGCAAATTTTGCTGGACGGACATGACATCGAGAGCCTGACGCTAGAAAGTCTGCGCGCCAACATTTCTCTGGTGAGCCAAGAGGTGGTGCTGTTCAACGACACGCTTGCGGCGAACATTGCCTACGGACAAATGCGCGAGGTCGGCGAGGCGGAAATTATCGCTGCGGCCACTGCCGCGCACGCGATGTCGTTCATCAATGAGTGGCCGCAAGGGCTAGAAACCTTGGTCGGCGAGCGCGGCGTTAAACTTTCCGGCGGCCAGCGTCAGCGTATTGCCATCGCGCGCGCGATTCTCAAGGATGCACCTGTTCTCATCCTCGACGAGGCGACGTCGGCGCTGGATAGCGAGTCTGAGCGTCATGTCCAGGCCGCGTTGGAAACCCTGATGCAAGGGCGTACCACGCTGGTGATTGCGCATCGTCTCTCGACGATTGAAAATGCCGACCGTATTGTGGTGCTGGAAAAGGGTGCCATCGTCGAGGTCGGTACACACCGTGAATTATTGGCGAGAAACGGCGTGTATGCACAGTTGCACCGCGTTCAATTTGCGACCGTCCTGGGCAACCTTTGAGGCGACTGCTGCCGAAGGTTGACGCAAACGCATCAAGTCGATAGATTGCACCATTCCGGATAACCAAACTTTTAGGAGATAAACATGGCTGTACTCGTAGGCAAACCCGCCCCCGACTTCACCGCTGTTGCGGTGATGGGCAACAACGACATCAACGAAAGCTTTAATTTGAGCAAGCAAATCAAGGGAAAAGCGGCGGTGGTGTTTTTTTACCCGCTGGATTTCACTTTTGTTTGTCCTTCCGAAATCATTGCATTTGATCATCGCCTGGACGAATTCAAAAAGCGCAAAGTCGAAGTGATAGGCGTATCGATAGACTCGCACTTCACTCATCTGGCATGGAAGAATACGGCGGTGAACAAGGGCGGCATCGGTCAGGTGCGCTACCCCTTGGTGGCGGACATCAAACATACTATTTGCCAGGCATATGATGTGGAACATGCGGATGGCGTGGCATTCCGGGGCTCGTTCCTGATCGATAAAAAAGGCGTGGTGCGTCATCAGGTGGTGAACGACTTGCCGTTGGGCCGCAATATTGACGAAATGTTGCGTATGGTTGACGCGCTGCAATTCCACGAGCAACACGGCGAAGTTTGCCCGGCGGGTTGGAACAAGGGCAAGGCGGGGATGAACGCTTCGCCGGAGGGCGTGGCGAAATACCTGTCCACGCACGCCAAAGAGCTGTAATTCACAGGGTTGTATTGCTTTACGAAAAGGCCGCCCGTTTGGCGGCCTTTTTTTATTCGGAAGCGGCTGCTTATTGTTAGAATTCCCCTGTTCTGAAATCGGGAGACGGTTGCATGTTAATCACCTTCGTTGCGCTGTATTTATTATTTTCCGTCGGCATCGGCTTGTATGCCTCGAAGCGGGTACACAATTCCAGAGACTTTGTGGTTGCCGGACGCAACTTGTCGTTTCCCGTGGTGACCGCAACGGTATTTGCCACCTGGTTTGGCGCGGAAACCGTCTTGGGTATTCCCGCCATCTTTGTCGAAGAGGGGCTGGGCGGTGTCGTTTCCGACCCCTTCGGCGCCAGCATGTGTCTGATATTGGCGGGTTTGTTTTTCGCACCGTTGCTGTACCGGATGAATTTGCTCACCATAGGCGATTATTACCGCGCCCGTTACAGCCCCGCGGTTGAGTTAATCATGTCAATCTGCATCATGATTTCCTATCTGGGCTGGGTATCCGCACAGGTGGTGGCATTGGGGCTGGTGTTCAATGTGGTGACAGACGGTGCCATCGGCAACGAGCTTGGCATGGTGTTGGGCATCAGCATCGTGATGGTTTATACCCTGTTTGGCGGCATGTGGTCGGTCGCGTTGCTGGACTTCGTGCAAATGACGGTCATCATGGCGGCACTTCTTCTGATTGCCGTGCTAATCAGCGGCGATGCCGGCGGCGTGGGGCATGTGGTGAGCCACGCAAAGGATGCGGGCAAGCTGGAGTTGTTGCCCAGCGGCGGCGTGGAAGTGTGGATACCTTTTGTCGGCGCGGCGGTGACCATGATGTTGGGTTCGATTCCGCAGCAAGACGTGTTCCAGCGGATGACATCGGCCAAGAGCGAAAAAATCGCGGTACGCGCCACAGTGCTGGGTGGGGTGCTGTACTTTATTTTTGCCTTCATACCCATTTTTCTGGTTTATGCCGCAACGCTGATTGATCCGGAATTCTTCGGCGGACTGGTCGGGAGCGACTCGCAGATGGTGCTACCCAGACTGATTTTGGATCACACCCCGATGATTGCCCAAGTGTTGTTCTTTGGCGCGTTATTGTCGGCGATTATGAGTACCGCCTCCGCCACGCTGCTCGCGCCTTCGGCGATGTTCGTCGAAAACATCCTGAAGCATTTTGCACTGCAGCATATGAGTGATCGGCAGATGTTGCGCATCATGCGTATTATTTTGCTGACCTTTGGCGGTTTCGTGCTGTGGTTCGCGCTGAATTCCGAATCGAGCATCTTCCATATGGTCGAAGATGCCTACAAAGTCACCCTGGTGGGCGCGTTCGTGCCGCTGGTGTTCGGCCTGTACTGGAAACGCGCCAATAACCAGGGCGCGTTGCTGGCGATTGTGCTGGGCATAGGGTCGTGGCTGGCCATGGAAATCGTGCAGCCGGAAACCTACTGGCCGCCGCAATTGGTCGGACTGTTGTTCAGTGTTGCGGGGATGCTGATAGGCTCGATGTTGCCGAACGGGATGCCGGGTCGGCAGCCCGCCCGCTGAGACTGTCATCTTGCTGTCATCCGTTCTTCATAAACTGGCAACTTTTGCGGTGGGTATGGGGAGGGGATGATGGGCGCGAAAATTTTGATTGTGGAAGACGAGGCGGCGATTCGGGAATTATTGGTCTTTAACGTTACTCAGGCGGGATTTCAAGCAATATGCGCCGGCGATGCCGAGGGACTCTGGCAGCAGATACGCGGCGGTTTGCCGGATTTGATTTTGTTGGATTGGATGTTGCCACATACCAGTGGCGTGATACTGGCAAAACAATTGCGTGCCGATGCCACCACCCGGGATATTCCCATTATCATGTTGACGGCACGCAGTGAAGAGCGCGACAAAGTGCTGGGGTTGGAATCGGGTGCGGATGATTACATGACCAAGCCGTTTTCGCCGCGCGAACTGATGGCGCGCATCCGTGCGGTGTTGCGCCGTCGCGTCCCGAAAATTCCCGAAGAGACCGTGGCGATGGGCGATATTCAATTGTCGCCGTCAACGCATCGGGTGACGGTTAACAGGCAAATACTTGAACTGGGCCCCACGGAATTTCGCCTGCTGCATTTTTTTATGACGCATCCCGAGCGGGTTTATAGTCGCACCCAGTTGCTCGACCAGGTGTGGGGCACGCAGGTGTTTGTCGAGGAACGTACCGTCGATGTTCACATCCGCAGATTGCGGGTGGCACTGGAACCGGCGGGAGTTGCCGATATGATGCAGACAGTGCGCGGCAGTGGCTATCGTTTCTCTGCCGATTAAATTGGAAACCCCGGTTGAGCTCACGGTTGCTTGCCGGAAGGTTTCGACGGTTTTGCCAACACCCGCTTGACGTACCGGGAATATTATCGGGGAGAGATATTGCAGGACTTTTGGTTTAGGGTGGCTCAACCGCTTTTCTATGGCGCGCTGGTCGCGCTGGTGTTGTGGGGTGCGTTCTCGGCGACCGCCGCACTGCTGTTCATGCTGTTATTAATGTTGGCGGTGATGGTTTATCGTGCGCGCCAGTTGTTCAAGCTGGGGAAATGGTTGCAGGATGCCCGTCTCGAAACCATTCCCGAGGCAGACGGTCTGTGGGACGAGGTTTTTTCGCGGCTGTATAAAATGGTCAAAAAGCACAATCAGACCAAACAAGCCCTGGCAGATGAGTTGCAATATATCCAACAAGCGACCGCCGCGCTGCCGGAAGGTGTGCTGATTCTGAATGCGGAAAACCGTATCGAGTGGTGCAACCTGCTCGCGCAGCGGCATTTTGATTTGGATCCCGAGCAGGATGTGATGCAGGACATCACCTATCTGGTACGTCAGCCGGAATTTCTCGATTATTTGCAGGAGGCTGATTTTAGCGAGCCGCTCATCATGCGCCCGGAGCGTCATGACGACATGGTGTTGTCGATCAGCATGATTGATTACGGGGATGATAAATGTCTGCTGATCAGCCGTGATGTGACGCAGTTGGAACGCATCGAGGCAATGCGCCGTGATTTCGTTGCCAATGTGTCGCACGAGTTGCGCACCCCACTGACGGTGGTCGGCGGCTTTGTCGAGAATTTGCAGGATCTCGAGGGATTGGAGCAGGAGAAAAGGCAACGTATTTTGCAATTGATGGCGACACAGATGCAGCGCATGAGTAGCCTGGTTGCGGATTTGATGACGCTCTCGCAATTGGAAAACGATCGGCAACCATTGAGCGAGGAGGCGGTGGATGCGGTTGAGCTCATTGATGAAGTTTTCCGGGACGGTTTGCTGTTGAGTAATGGCCAGCACCCGCTGGAAATGGCAATAAACAGCCATGCAAAACTGCGCGGCAATCGTAAAGATCTGCGTTGTGCCTTTGCCAATCTGGTAAGCAATGCAATCCGCCACACGCCTGCCGGTCAGTCGATTGTGTTGTGTTGGCAGGCGTTGGATGGTGAGTTGCTATTCTCGGTGCGGGACGCGGGTATCGGTATTGCGGCGCAGCATCTTCCCCGTTTGACCGAGCGTTTTTATCGGGTGGATCACAGCCGTTCGCGCGATACCGGCGGAACCGGTCTGGGTTTGGCGATTGTTAAACATATCGCGCTGCGCCACCAGGCAAAGCTGGAAATTAGCAGCGAGGAAGGAAAAGGCAGCACTTTTACTCTGAGGTTTCCGCCGAAACGAGTTTTACCAGCGTAAAACTCACACGCTCATAATCAATGCCGCGTTCCACGCTGAAACCCATTTTCAGGTGTTGCGTTTCGCCGTTCGGGTAGCGCACCTCGACTACCCGTGCGGGCTGAAACCAGTCGCGCGGCAGAATCAGGCTGGCGGGAATTTTTAGCGCGGGTAGGGCGTGCAGGACACATCCCGGAACGTATCTGTCGGATACCGTGAGGTTGATGCCGGTCGCGCGGATATTGACGGCATCCACCGTGCCGGGCAAATAACGCACGCCGATTTTAAGGTGATTTCCGAGCGTAACGCTGACCCAGGCGATGGCTCCTAGCATGAAAGCGTTGCCGTCTTCGGCTTTAATTGCAAGCAGTTGGTTGTAATTGAGACGAACCGGTGATGGTGCTTCGCGCACCAAGCGTGCACCGGAAATACTTTCATCCTCAAACTGCCAGTTTTCCAGTACAAAGTTGTCCACCGAATCGGGTGTTCCCCCACCTTCAAGTACCCGGCCAAAGGTTTCGATTTGGCGGCGTGAGGCGGTATCAACACTTTGATCGCGACCGGACTGGCGAAAAACTTTTCCGGATAAATGCGCATAAATGCCATCCAACCCGTAGCAAAGTTGCGCTTGCGCACTCAGTGCCCGGCGCTGGCCAAAACGGCTGGCAGAGGATTCGCACCAGCACTGGTGCAAGAAGGTGAGCAGTTCAATGCAACCTTCGCTGTCGCTGCGATTTCCCAGCCCAAGCTGTTGCGGGGTTTGTCCCTGTTGCAACAAAATGGTTTTGACGCGCAGCAGTTTGCTCAAAGAAACCATTTCCAGATAACGCATGGTTTCGTGATGGGTGATGCGATCAACGGGCTGCAATCCGCAGGTGCTGGACAAGTCCGTCGCCAGCGGTTTGGCATCGCCTTTGCTGATGCTGTAACTGTTTTCTACCGAGGTGACGCTGCACCATTGCGCCAGCCACTCATCCAACAATTTAAGTTGCGTGCGGGTCAGTTCTGCCGGATGTGCCGCGCAAGAGAGCAGGGTTTTGACATAAATTTCGCGGCAATTGCCGGATGTGCCATCGAGCGCATCCGCAACACTGTCCGATTGAAAATTTTCATGTTCGGCAAAAGCGTAGAGTTCGTGAAGTTGATGCCACAGCTTGCTGTCAAATTCATAGCCGGTGCGCAGATACTCGAAAATTTCCAGGCCGCTATAGCGTAGGCAACGCTGGCACAACATCGCACCGTACTGTGCCAATTGTTTTTCACCGGACATCTGACTCTGCAAACAGCGCTGATAGCCCAACACCATCGCCTGCCACATCTGGGTGAGGGAAACAAACATCAGCAACTCGTTTTTGTCCAGGGGGAGCGGCTTGCCGGTCAGTTTTTTGGCGTAATCGTTTTGAATGTGGGCAACCGTCTCGCGCAGTTGCTCAAGTACCTGCAGCCGATTCAGGCCGGTGGTGGGATAGCGGTTAAATTCATCGAGCTGGTTTAGCAGCAGGCTGTGAGCCAGTTGCAAGTTGGTGAGCTGCAATTGTCCCAACCACTGCACGCAACCCGGCACATCCTTGAATGCGGGGGTGGCGCGATCATCGGTCGGTTGCAGTGGCAAGGTGAGCATGTTCCTCTTTCGGGGTTGCCTGGCGGCGTAATGTCTATCAGTCAAGCCGGATAGTCAAGCAATCCGGGCGGCGTTGCGTGACCGACTATAACAATACCCGCTCGATGCCGCCATTGTTAGCCTTGTTGACGTAGTCGGGCAGCCAGTTCTCGCCGAGCAAATGCTTGGCTATTTCCACCACGATATAGTCGGCGGTGGTGCCGGCATCATCGTTGTAACGACTCAACCCCTGCTGGCAGGCGGGGCAGGAGGTGAGTATCTTGATGTCGCCGCCGAAACCGTCGGCGCGCAAGGCCGCCGCACCGGTCTTCATCTCGTGTTCCTTGCGGAAACGCACCTGGGTGGCGATCTGCGGTGTTGCCACACCAAAGGTTCCCGATTCGCCGCAACAACGCTCATTGAGCGGCACTTCCGTACCCATCAGGGTCTGCACCACATCCAGTGATTTATACGTCTTCATCGGTGTATGGCAAGGTTCGTGGTACATATAGCGCGTCCCGCCGATGCCGGCCAGCTTGATGTCCTTTTCCAGCAGATATTCGTGGATGTCGAGCAAGCGGCAATCGGGGAAAATTTTCTCGAACTGGTATTTTTGCAACTGATCCATACAGGTGCCGCAGGACACGATCACCGTCTTGATGTTCAGATAGTTGAGCGTGTTTGCCACGCGGTGAAACAACACGCGGTTGTCGGTGGTAATCCGGCTGGCTTTGTCTTTCAGGCCGGAAGCATTTTGCGGATAACCGCAGCACAGGTAGCCCGGCGGCAATACCGTGGTCGCGCCGGTCTCGTAGAGCATCGCCTGGGTGGCGAGTCCCACCTGGCCGAACAAACGCTCCGATCCGCAGCCGGGGAAGTAGAACACCGCTTCGGAATCTTCGGCGGCGATACGGGGATTGCGGATGATGGGAACGACATTACCGTCTTCGATGTCGAGCAGGGCGCGCGAGGTCTTCTTGGGCAGATTGCCCGGCATCGGCTTGTTGATGAAGTGAATCACCTGAGCCTTGAGCGGCGGCTTGCCGACCGTGGCGGGCGGACGTTTGAGTTGGGCATTCAGCAGGCCAAAGTGTTTTGCCGTGCGGTGTGCCGCACGTTGCAATTTGTACGCCCACTCGATAGTCAGCTTGCGCATCAGCTTGATGGTAAACGGGTCGCTGCTGTTGAGGAAGGCCATCGAAATGGCACTCACCGGATTGAATTTCTTCTTGCCCTGCTTGCGCAGGAAATCGCGCATCGCCATCGACACTTCGCCGAAGTCGATGTCCACGGGGCAGGGGTTCAGGCACTTGTGGCACACCGTGCAGTGATCCGCGACATCGTTGAACTCGTCGAAGTGCTGGATGGCGATGCCGCGCCGCGTTTGTTCTTCATACAGGAAGGCTTCGATCAGCAGTGACGTGCCCAAAATTTTATTGCGCGGTGAATACAACAGGTTGGCGCGCGGTACATGGGTGGCGCACACCGGCTTGCATTTGCCGCAGCGCAGGCAATCCTTGATCGAATCGGAGATGTTGCCCAGTTCGCTTTTTTCCAGAATCAAACTTTCCAGCTCCATCAAATTAAAGCTGGGTGTATAGGCGCGCTCCAAATTACCGCCCTTGAGCAGCTTTCCTTTATTGAAGTGTCCACGGGGATCGACCTGTTGCTTGTAGGCGGTGAACGGCGCGATCTCGCTGTCCTCCAGAAAATCGAACTTGGTGATACCGATACCGTGTTCACCGGAAATCACCCCGCCCAAATTCTTCGCCAACTGCATGATGCGATCCACCGCGCCGTTCGCCTGCTGCAACATCGCGTAATCGTCGGAGTTGACCGGAATGTTGGTGTGTACATTGCCGTCGCCGGCGTGCATGTGCAGCGCGACGAACACGCGGCTTTTCAGCACGTCCTGATGAATGGTGCTACAGCGTTCGAGGACGGGCAGATAAGTTCCGCCGCTGAACAGCTGGCGCAGCGGTTCGCGCAGTTCGCGCTTCCACGAGGCGCGGATTTGGTGGTTTTGCAGAGCGTCGAAAATCTTAACCCCCCTCGCTCCCCCCTTGTCAGGGGGGAAGTTAGATGCCTCCCCTGACAAGGGGAGGTTGGGAGGGGTTTGTGACAGCGGCGCATCCAGATTGTCCCGCAGCCACGTCCAGCGCGTTCGCACCTCGGCGAGTAATTGCCGTGCGTTTTGCGGACGGTTGCCCAGCAATTCGGCATCGCCCAATTGCGCGTCGTCCTGATAATGCAGCGGCAATTCGCCCGCGAAGAATTCATCCAGCGCGTCCAGCAGTTTCAGCTTGTTGTGCAATGACAACTCGATATTGATGCGTTCGATGCCGTCGCAATAGTCGCCCATGCGCGGCAGGGGAATCACCACGTCCTCGTTGATTTTGAACGCATTGGTGTGTTTGGCGATGGCGGCGGTGCGGGCACGATCCAGCCAGAACTTTTTGCGGGCCTCGGCGGACACGGCGATGAAGCCTTCACCGTGGCGCAGGTTGGCGAGCCGTACAATCTCCGAAGCGGCCACGCCCACGGCGCGTTCGTCGTCACTGACCACATCGGCGATCAGCACCATCTTCGGGCGTGTGCCGCGGTTCGCCTTGGTGGCGTAGCCCACCGCCTTGAGGTAACGCTCATCCAAATGTTCCAGACCGGCCAGCAACACGGCGGGGTGTTGGTCCAGGTAATCCTTGATTTCCACAATGGCCGGTACCGCCTCGCGCACCTGGCCGAAGAACTCCAGACACACGGTGCGCGTGTAACTGTGGGCGCGATGCAGAATGAAGCGCGCCGAGGTGATGATGCCGTCGCAGCCTTCCTTCTGGATGCCGGGCAGGCCGGACAGGAATTTGTCGGTGACATCCTTGCCCAGACCGGTCTTGCGGAACGATGCGCCGGGGATGGTGAGCGTCTCGACTTCGCCCCGTTGCTTGCTGCCGTCCTCGTTGTAGCGCGTGATGCGGAAGTGGGCGTTGGCGATGTCGTGAATTTTGCCGAGATTGTGGTCGAGTCGCTCGACTTCCATCCACAGTCCGTCCGGGGTGACCATCTTCCATGAAACCAGGTTGTCCAGTGCCGTACCCCACAGCACCGCCTTCTTGCCGCCCGCGTTCATTGCCACATTGCCGCCGATGCAGGAAGCGTCCGCCGAAGTTGGATCGACCGCGAATACCAGCCCGTTGTTTTCGGCGGCATCCATTACCCGCCGTGTTACCACACCCGCGCCGCAATGGATGGTGGCGCAAGGCGCACCGAGTCCCGGCAACACCTGTTGCTCGATGGGTGAAATGGCATCCAGCTTCTCGGTATTGATGACGGCGGAAAATTTATCCAGCGGAATTGCGCCGCCGGTATAGCCCGTGCCGCCGCCGCGCGGAATTAGCGTCAGACCGAGTTCGATGCAGGCGCGCACCAGCGGGGCGACTTCCGCCTCGCTGTCGGGATGCAGCACCACGAAGGGATATTCCACGCGCCAGTCGGTGGCATCGGTCACGTGCGAGACGCGCGCCAAGCCGTCGAACTGGATGTTGTCTTTATGGGTGATGCGGCCCAGTGCGCGCAGGCTGCGTTTGCGCAACTGCGCACTATGCTCGAAATCGGCGGAAAAACGTTCCACCGCAGCGGTGGTGAGTGCCAGCAGACGCTTGACAGCCTCATTGTTCTGACGACGCGCTTCGATGGCGTTCAGGCGGTGGTACAGCGCGCCGATCAGCGCATTGCGCCGCTTGCGGTTGCCCAGTAAATCGTCTTCCAGATAGGGGTTGCGGGTGATGACCCAGATGTCGCCCAGCACCTCGTACAACATCTGCGCGGAACGACCGGTGCGGCGTTCCTTGCGCAGGGTGTTGATGATGTCCCACGCCTCGCTACCGAGCAGACGCAGCACAATCTCGCGGTCGGAGAACGAGGTGTAGTTGTAGGGGATTTCTCTTAAACGTGCGGTCATGTTTCAGTCACTTGCGACAAGGCGCGCATTCTACCTTATCGCGCAGCAGGGCTCGACCCCGGACGCGATGGGGATAAAATAGACATCATGCAAAAAGACCGCGAAACGATACGGGTGTTTTTCGCGCTTTGGCCGGATGCGGCGGAGCGTGCGGCATTGGCGGCGTGGCAAACGCCGTTGCAGCAACGGGTCGGCGGGAGCGCGATGCGCGCCGATACGCTGCATACCACACTGGTGTTTCTCGGCGACCTTGCCGCGCGGCAGTTGCAGACACTTGAATTGGCGGCACGGGAGGTTGGCGGCCAAAGTTTCGTGCTGTGTTTCGATACAGCGCGCTACTGGGGGCATAACCGCATCCTGTTCGCCGCACCGACCCATCCACCGCAGGCATTGTTCCGCCTGGTCGCCGATCTGGAGCAACGACTGGCGGGACACTGCTTCCGTTTTGATCGCCGCCCTTACAAACCGCACGTCACCCTGCTGCGCCATGCCCGGTGGCACGATGCGGATTTGCCGCCCATGCCTGCGGTACGCTGGACGGTGAGCGGGTTCGTGCTGGTGCAGTCGTTGCGGGATGAACGCGGCGCGCGTTATGAGGTGCTGGCGCGCTTTCCGCTGGGGTAGAATCCGCATCACCGTTTTCGGATCACCAGGGGACACCATGCAAATCCAATCCAGCCCACTGACCCATTACCAGCGCATCGGCGGCGCACAACAGGTGCGCGCGCTGGTGGGGCGTTTCTACGCGCTGATGGACGAGTTGCCGGAGGCCTACGGGATACGCAAGTTGCATGCGGACAATCTGCAAAGCGCGAACGATAAGCTGTTCAAATTCCTATCCGGCTGGATGGGCGGGCCGCAACTGTTTGTCGAGGAATACGGCCATCCGATGTTGCGCCGCCGCCATTTGCCTTTCCCCATCGGCGAGCGCGAGCGCGACCAGTGGCTGTTGTGCATGAATCGGGCACTGGACGAGGTGGTGGAAGATGTTGGGCTGCGCCGCGAGTTGGCCGCTTCTTTTGCCAAGGTCGCCGAGCACATGCGCAACCGCGAGGGATAACTTTATGTTGCACGCCTTTACTCTGAACGACGGACATCTGAGCCGCATACATTTTGAAGAAGAGGATGATTTGCACTCCGACCATCCGATTTGGCTGGACGTGATAGACCCGTCCGCGGCAGAACGGGATTGGTTGGAGCAAACCTATCAGTTAACCCTGCCGTCCCCCGAGCATTTGCGTGACATCGAGGCGAGCGCGCGATTTTATGAGGAAAAAGGCGAGCTGCATCTGCGCTCGGATTTTCTCTACGGCAAGGAAAGTGACTCGCGCAGTGTGACCGTGGCGTTCGTGCTGGTGGCGGGCAATACCCTGATCAGTGTCCATGCCGAGGACTTGCCGTTGTTCCGCCTGCTGCGCATCCGCAGCAGCGGGCAAATGGGTGAGATTAGCGATAGCCGCGATGTGCTGATCAGCCTGTACGAGATGGATGTGGAATTGTCGGCAGACGCGCTGGAAGAGGTGTATGCCGATTTGGGCGAGGCGAGCAAACGGGTGCTGGGCGACAAAGTGCTGAGTGATCGCGAAGCGACCGAAGTGCTGGCGAGCATCGCGCACAGCGAGCATGTCAACGGGCGCATACGCCGCAACGTCATGGATACGCGCCGTGCGGTTTCTTTTTTGCTGCGCAACAAGCGGCTCACCCAGTCGCAGATGGACGATGTCCACCAGATTATTCAGGACATTGATTCGCTGGACGGACACACGGCATTCCTGTTCGACAAAATAAACTTCCTGCTGGATGCCACGGTCGGGTTCATCAGCATTAACCAGAACAAGATTGTTCGCCTGTTCTCGGTGGCATCGGTGGCACTGCTGCCACCCACGCTGATCGCGTCGATTTACGGCATGAATTTCAGCAATATGCCGGAACTGTCCTGGCAGCTCGGCTATCCGCTGGCATTGGGATTGATGGGCTTGTCGGTGGCACTGCCGTTTTGGGTGTTTCACCGCAAGGGCTGGCTAAAATAGCATGCGTATCTGGTCGTTGCATCCGCAGCATCTCGACAGTAAAGGATTGGTGGCCTTGTGGCGCGAGACGCTGCTGGCACAAAAGGTGTTGCGCGGCGATACCCGGGGGTATCGCCACCACCCGCAATTGCAACGCTTCCGCGCGCACCCCGACCCGTTGGCGGCGATTGCCAGCTACCTGCGCGCGGTACAAGAAGAAGCGGCCCGGCGCGGATACCGCTTCGATGCCGACAAAATTGGCAAGCACACTACGCACAGCAAGATTGATGTCACGCGGGGTCAGATCGCCTATGAGCGCGATCATTTGTGTAAAAAATTGGCAGTTCGCGACGAGCAAGCTCTGGCACGCTTGCAGCAATCGCAGCGTCCCGATCTGCATCCGCTGTTCCGTGAAGTGCCGGGGGAAGTGGAGGGGTGGGAAATCGTTTAAGGAAATGCTGATTAAGTCCCGCCGTTTGTGGTGAGCCTGTCGAACCATGAACGGTGGGACTTATAATTCAACGGGTTAATTAACTCACCCTTCGACAATCTCAGGGCGAACGGACTTAATCAGTGCGTCTTTAATCGCCGGTGGCTAGGAGCTTGTCGATGCACCAACTCGCTGCCGCGAATCCCATGCCGGCGGTCACTGTCACTGCCGAACCGTAGCCCGAGCAACTCAGGTCGGCGGTCGAACAATCCGCGCCGCGCCGGGTAGCCTCCTCCAGGTAGAGACAGGTCACGCCAAACTTGCCGTTGCTGCGGGGATGGATATTGAAGTCTTTTTTCAACACGGCGCGAATACGTGCCAGTAGTGCATCTTGGGTGGTGCGCCCCAAATCGTCGCGCCGCATCGCCAGCACATTGCGTTTGCCACCCGCCGCACCGCACACGATAAGCCCGAGCTTGTTGAAACGCGTGTGCACAATCAGTGCCGCCTTGACCCGCGCGTTATCGCAGGCATCAATGATCGCGTCAAACCCGTCCGCCGGGATCAACTGCGTGAGATTTTCTTCGCTCAGAAAATCCTCGATGGCGGCCACGCTGCAATCCGGATTGATGTCGCGGATGCGGTTTTTCAGCGCGCTTACCTTGGCTTCGCCCAGTGTGCTGTCCAGTGCCTGAATCTGCCGGTTGACGTTGGACACGGCAACCTGGTCGAAGTCAATCAGCGTGATGTTGCCCACCCCGCTGCGCGCCAGGGCTTCCACCGCCCATGAACCCACGCCGCCCACGCCGATGACGGCGACGCGCGCCTGGTGCAATGCCATGCGCGCGCCGCCACCGTAGAGGCGGTCAATACCGCCGAATCGTCTCGGGTGTTCAGTGTCCATGTTGTTTGACTTGCAGTTGCGATGCCCGATTATAGTTTGCCAGGTGCGGCACCGCAGCCAGCGCATTGGCTGTGGTCGCCCGCGCCACCGCCTCCGGCGTGATGCCGCGCAGACCGGCAAGTGTTTGCGCGATACGCGGGATATATTCGGATTTGTTCGGCTGCCCGCGCGCCAGAAAATCGGGCGGAATATCCGGCGCATCGGTTTCCAGCACAATGCTGTCCAGCGGCAGGGTGGCGGCGAGTTCGCGCAAACGTGTGGCGCGGCTATAGGTCATCGCGCCGCCGAAGCCGAGTTTGAAACCGAGCTTGATAAATTCATCCGCCTGTTGCCTGCTGCCGTTGAAGGCGTGGGCGATGCCTGTCCTGAGCGTAGTCGAAGAGCCGCCGCGTCCGTAAAAGTGGCGCAGATGTTTCAGGATGATGTCCTGTGCGCGGCGGATATGCAGCAGTATCGGCAGATTGAATTCGCGCGCCAGCTTGAGTTGCTCGACAAAGAAGTATTCCTGGCGTGCCTGATTGTAATGGTTGATGAAAAAATCCAGCCCGATCTCGCCGACGGCGACGGGTGAGTGTTGTTGCAGGTAATCGCGCAACACCGCCAAATCATCCGGCACGGCGTTATCGGTGTACATCGGGTGGATGCCGTAGGCGGGCGCACAGCCGGGAAAGCGGGCGCACAGCTCGCGCACGCTGCCGAAGTTGTCGCGCGCCACCGACGGTACGACGATGCAAGCCACGCCGACCGCTTGCGCATCGCGCACCAGTATGGCTTGGGTATCGCCGAATTCGGCGGCGTCGAGATGGCAGTGGGTATCTACCAGGCTCACGTTCATTCCTTTCCCTCCGAAGCATCCGAACCGGGGGAGTTTCTCATTCCATCGTTAACACGATTTTTCCTATCATGCCGCCAGCCTCAATCATGCGGTGCGCTTCGGCGGCCTGGGCTAGCGTCAGCATGTGGGTGACCAATACCCCGAGCCGTCCTTCTTCGACGAGCCTCGCGCCCTGTTCCAATATCTTGCGCTGGCGCACGCGCTCCTGATGCAAGCGCATCACCTGCGGTGTCAGCATCAAGTCATAGCAGAGCGACAGATTGCGCAGCCGCGCTTTTTGTATGTGGGCGGCATCGAGCGGGGTGGCGAGCAGGCTGACGACCTTGCCGCCGATGCGCGCGGCATCCAGAGAACGCAAAAAAGTGTCGCCCCCGACGGTGTCGAACACCACATCCGCGCCGCGCCCCTCGTTCCAGCCCAGTATTTCCCGCACAAAGTCCTGCTCTTTGTAATGGATGATTTTTTCCGCGTCGAGTCCCTGCACCAGCCCGGCTTTTTTATCGTCGCTCACCGTGACGGCGATACGCGCGCCGAGATGATGCGCCAGTTGCAGCGCGACATGGCCGACTCCGCCCGCTGCCGCGTGGATAAGCACCGTTTGTCCGGCCTGCAGATTGGCGCGTTCCACCAGAGATTCCCACGCGGTAATCAGTGCCAGCGGTAACGCCGCCGCATCGTACAGGCTGAGGTTGGCGGGCTTTGCCGCGCAGTAATCCTGATGCAGTGTGGTGTATTCGGCATAGTTGCCCGGCTCGTCGCCGATACCGCCGTTGCAGAAGAATACTTCGTCGCCAACTTTGAAGCGCGTCACCGCATTGCCGATCGCTTCCACCATGCCCGCGCCGTCGCAGCCGAGGATGGCGGGCAGTTTGTCCGGGTAGTAGGCGGGTTTGGCGCGCAGCTTGGCATCCACCGGATTCACCCCGGCGGCGGCGAGCTTCACACGCAGGTGGTGCGCCGACGGCAATTCGGGTAGAGGGATGTCGCGCAGCTGCAGCACATCGGTGCTGCCGGCGGCGGTGGCGAGGATGGCTTTCATTTGACGGTTTCCTGATCGCGCATTCCCACGCGGGAATAGCGGTGTTTTTTGCAAGTGTCGCTATGTTAAACTTTCGCCACTTTTTTAGCGAGAAAACACCATGTCTGGAAACACGTTCGGCACGCTTTTTACGGTCACCTCATTCGGTGAATCACACGGCGCGGCGATAGGTTGCATAGTCGATGGCTGCCCGCCGGGCATGGCATTGAGTGCGGAAGATTTGCAGCATGATCTCGACCGCCGCAAGCCCGGCACCTCGCGCCATGTCACCCAGCGGCGCGAATCGGACACCGTGGAGATACTGTCCGGCGTGTTCGAGGGCAAGACCACCGGAACGCCCATCGCGCTGCTGATCCGCAATGAAGACCAGCGCAGCAAAGACTACGGCAACATCGCCGAGACCTTCCGCCCCGGCCATGCCGACTACACCTACTGGCAGAAATACGGCATCCGCGACTATCGCGGCGGCGGTCGCGCCTCGGCGCGCGAGACTGCCGCACGGGTCGCGGCGGGTGCGATTGCCAAAAAATGGCTGAAAGAAAAATACGGCGTGGTGATACGCGGCTACCTCGCGCAACTCGGCGAGATTGAAGTGCCGTTCAAAAGTTGGGACGACGTGAGTGCGGAAGGCAACAGCTTCTTCGTCGCCGATGCCGGCTATGTCGAACAACTGGAAAAGTATATGGACGCGCTGCGCAAGTCCGGTGACTCCATCGGCGCGCGCCTCACCGTCATCGCATCCAACGTCCCGGTCGGCCTGGGCGAGCCGGTGTTCGACCGCCTCGATGCCGAGATCGCCTACGCGCTGATGAGCATCAACGCGGTCAAGGGTGTCGAGATCGGCGCGGGGTTTTCCTGCGTCACGCAGAAGGGCAGCGAGCACGGCGACGAACTCACGCCGCAGGGATTTTTATCGAACAACGCCGGCGGCATCCTCGGCGGCATCTCCACCGGGCAGAACATCGTCGCGCACTACGCGGTCAAGCCCACCTCCAGCATCAGGCTGGAGCGCAACTCCATCGACAAGGCCGGCAATCCGGTCAAGGTATCCACTGAGGGGCGGCACGATCCCTGTGTCGGGATACGCGCGACGCCGATCGCGGAGGCGATGGTGGCGTTGGTGTTGATGGATCATGCGTTGAGGAATCGGGGGCAGAATGGGGATGTGGTTTGTGGGACGGTGAAGTTGCGTTGAAGCATCCTTAGCCATGGACGAAGTTACAAAATTTATTTTGCAGATGATCGCTTATGGTGGCGGATCGGCTGTGGTTGCCTATTTGCTCTTTCAGTGGCTTGGCAAAACTTGGATTGAGAATAAGTTTGCTCAACGGCTAGACCAACTTCGACATCAGCAAGCACTTGAACTCCAACGTTTGCGGGTTGAAATTGATGCGATGTTGAGCGGGGCTCTGAAGTTGCAAGAAAAGGAATTCTCGGTTCTCCCTGAAGCTTGGACAAAGCTAGATGAGGCCCACGGGTTGGTAAGTTGGCTTGTTGCCCCGTTTCAGGAATACGCAGATGTAAGCCGAATGAACTCAACTCAACTGGAGGAGTTCTTGGGTGGAACCGTTTTCTCAGAATCTCAAAAAGATGAAGTCCGCAGCGCCCATGACAAAAACAAGACTTACCAAAACATTTTGTTTTGGCACCGGCTTCACAAAGTAAAGAGTGCTTTTTCCGACCTGCAAACCTATGTTGCACGAAATGGAATCTTTCTTCCCCCAGAATTGGAATCGAAGTTCAAAGAAATTGCGGAACTGCTGTGGTCGGCCGTCATATCAAAGGAGGTCGGCCATGAAGAAAAGGACTGGAAGATGCAGCGAGAAGGATGGGACAAGATAAAGGCGGAAGCGGAGCCGCTTTATCTCAATATAAAAACTTATATTCAAGGGCGCCTGCAATCTCATGCCCGGAAGCAAGAATAAGCTGATTTAGCACAGAAATGCTCATCGGAAACCGCCCGGGGTAGCCCGGCAGCTAGTCACCTTCTTTTGCTTCGCCAAAAGAAGGTGACCGAAGAAAAGGCGACCCCGGTTTGCCGCCCCTGCGGGGTGCCCTCGATCAGGGGAGAAGAGGCGAAGCGGTTTTGTGTATGCTGTGCGCACATCTTTTTTGGTGGAACCCGCGTAAGGTGCACAACATACCCATCCGGCGCAATGCGCTTCGCTTATTGACTCCCTACATCTGGTACGCTGCATCTTCCCCCGTAGGGCGCAATAACCAACGGGCATGTCAACGCAAAATAGAAATGTCCTCTATTTTGGCAAAGTAGGAGCCTATCCTGAATTTTGTGTGTAGAGGTCATACCATGCTCGGCTCGGTCCGAGCTCGGAAAACAATCTTCGCCTTGCCAACAACAAGGCCGGGGATTTGACCGTCAAGAAGCTGACCAAGGGCAACCCCACAATGGCAGAAAAATTTACCGAACTCAAGAATCACGGCTCAACCGATACTGAATGAGTCAGCGAGATAGTGTGGAATCAGCTTCGCAATAACTCCGCCATGACCACCTTAATCCCCTCCCTGGGCGGGGGGCGATTTACTTGACGCAAGACTGGCGCGCCGTAGCCCCCGAGAACCCATGCGCTCAGCGCGGCTGGATTTGCGACAGGTGTCTGGAGACCGATAGCCATGCGCCCAGCCAGCCGAGGTACATCGAGAAAGCCAGCAGCGACAGGCTGTCGCCGACGGACATTTGGTGCAGTACGAATTGGCTGGTGTAGAGCTGCGACAGGGTGGTGAGTTGCTGGTTGAGCAGCAGCAGGCTGACGGTGATGATCAGCCATGCGGTGATGCCGCCGAGCAGTCCTTGCATCGAGCCGAAATAGAGGAACGGGCGGCGGATGAAGCTGTCGGTCGCGCCTATCAGTTTGGCCACTTCAATTTCGTCGCGTTGCGTCAGGATTTGCAAGCGTATGGTGTTGAAGGTGATTGCGACCAGTGCCAGACTCAGCAGGCTGGCAAGTATCAGGATGGCGACGCGGGCGAATCCCAGCAGGGCTTCCAGTTTGTATGCCCAGTCCGAGTCGAGTTGCGCGTGTTCGACTTTTTCCAGTTTTGCCAATTCTGTCCGCAAGGTGTCCAGCGATTGTGCCAAGCCCGGCTTGGGGTAAACGATGAACGCATCCGGCAACGGGTTTTTCTCCAGCCCGTCCGCGAGGTCGGCCAGTCCGGTGGTGTTTTTGAGTTGCGCCAGGGCGCGGTCACGCGGCACGAAATCGGCATGGCTAACGGCGGTGTGCTGTGCAAGCTGATTGCGCAATGCGTCAATCTCGGTGGTTTTCGTGCCCATTTCCAGAAACAGGCTGATTTGCGGTGTGCCGGAAAAATGTTTGATGGTTTCCTGCGCGTTCTGCTGGAGCACATACATGCCGACCGGCAGGCTGATGGCGATGCCGATGACCAGGATGTTCAGCAGTCCGGCGAGCGGTGCGGCAAAGATGCGGCGCAGTGCGTTGCCGATAACGCCGAGATGCAGCGTAATGGCCTGCCTCATGGCTGCAACTCTCCCTGTTTTAGCGTGATGATGCGGGTGGCGGTGTGTTGCAGGATGTGGGTGTCGTGGGTGGAAATCAGCAGCGTCACGCCCACCTGATGAAACGATTTGAATATCGACATGATTTCCTGCGCATACGCTTCATCCAGATTGCCGGTGGGTTCGTCGGCCAGCAGAATCGATGGGCGGTTAACAATCGCGCGGGCGATGCACAGGCGTTGTTGTTCGCCGCCGGACAATGAAATTGGATTGGATTTTTCGCGCTTGAGCAGCCCCACTTTATCCAGTGCGGCGCGCACCCGTTTGCCGCTTTCGCGGTGATCGAACCCGCAGATTTGCAGGGGCATGACGACGTTGTCGAACACGCTGCGGTCAAACAGCAGTTTGTGGTCCTGAAAAATGATGCCGATATTGCGGCGCAGGTAAGGCAGCGCGTTGTTTTTGAGTACGCCCACATTCTGCCCGTTTACCAAGACGCTGCCCGCGTTGGGGCGTTCGATGGCGGCAATCAGTTTCAGCAGGGTGCTTTTGCCCGCGCCGGAGTGTCCGGCGAGAAACACCATCTCGCCCTCGGCAATGTCGAAGGAAAGATTTGTCAGTGCCTGATAGCCGCCGGGATAACGTTTATTGACTTGGTTAAAGCTAATCATTTATTCCAGCCCCAGCAGTGCCGCAACAAAATCTTCCGCCACGAACGGACGCAGGTCATCCAGCCCCTCGCCCACGCCGATGAAACGCAGTGGAATCGGGTGAGTTTTGGCGATGGCGGCGATCACGCCGCCTTTGGCGGTGCCGTCGAGTTTGGTCAGAATCAGTCCGGTCACGCCCAGTGCTTCGTCGAAGGCTTTGACCTGACTCAGCGCGTTTTGCCCGGTATTGGCGTCCAATACCAGCAGCACCTCGTGGGGCGCGTCGGGCAGGGCTTTGCCGATGACGCGTTTGACCTTTTTGATTTCTTCCATCAGGTGCGTTTGGGTGGAGAGTCGTCCGGCGGTGTCGGCCAGTACCACGTCGATGCGGCGCGCCTGTGCCGCCTGCACCGCATCGAAGATGACGGCGGCGGCATCGCCGCTCTGCTGGGCAATCACGGTGACGTTGTTGCGTTCGCCCCAAGTCATCAGTTGCTCGCGCGCCGCTGCGCGGAAGGTGTCACCCGCTGCCAGCAGTACGGACAAGCCCTGGCCTTGCAGATATTTTGCCAGCTTGCCGATGGAGGTGGTTTTGCCCGCGCCGTTGACACCGCACATCATGATGACGAAAGGCTGATGGGTATTGGCTTGCAGCGGTTGTGCCAGCGGTTGCAGGAGTTTGAGCAGGCAGCGGGCGAGGGCTTCTTTGAGTTGTCCGGCTTCGCTCAGGCGTTGTTCACGCACCTGGCGACGCAATTCGGCGAGTAGCGCGCTACTCGCTGTCATGCCGACATCGGCGGTAAGCAGAATGGTTTCCAGCTCCTCGTACAGATCTTCGTCGATTTTGCCGCCGCGCCCGAACAGGTCGGTGATTTGGTTGCCGGTACGCGACAGGCCGGACTTCAGGCGCGCAATCCAGCCGTTGTCAGGCTTGGAGTCGGCGGTGCTGTGGGATTTTTTCAGGAAGCTGAACATCGGGTGAGTGTAGTCTAATGGGGGCTGAATGTCGCATAATGCACCGGTATTTTATGCCGATTAGCAAATGGAAGGATAGCAATATGAGAGCGTGCTGGATTGTGTTGATGCTGCTTTTGGGGCAGCAGGCGGCATCTGCCGAGGTGTTTGAGCGCACCCTGGCAAACGGTTTGAAGGTTGTGGTTAAGGAAGATCACCGTGCGCCGGTGGTGGTGCAGCAGGTCTGGTACGGGGCGGGCAGCATGGATGAGTCCAGCGGCAAGACGGGCGTTGCCCATGTGCTGGAGCATATGATGTTCAAGGGCACCAAAAAAGTGCCGGCGGGCGAGTTTTCCAGGCGGATTGCGGCTGCCGGAGGTCGCGAGAACGCTTTTACCGGCAATGACTACACCGCTTATTTTCAGCGTTTGCACAAATCCAAATTGCCATTGGCGATGGAGTTGGAGGCGGATCGGATGCGTAATCTGAATCTGTCGGAAGAGGAATTTGCCAAGGAGGTGCAGGTGGTCATGGAGGAGCGGCGCATGCGTACCGACGACAATCCCGGGTCGTTGCTGTACGAAAAAATGCTCTCGGTCGCCTATCAGGAGCATCCCTATCGTCGTCCGGTGATCGGTTGGATGAGCGATTTGCAGGCGTTGACGGCGGAGGATGCGCGGGTCTGGTATCGCCGCTGGTATGCGCCGAA
The DNA here is from genome assembly GCA_049321355.1 of Pseudomonadota bacterium. Taxonomy (GTDB): domain Bacteria; phylum Pseudomonadota; class Gammaproteobacteria; order Burkholderiales; family Gallionellaceae; genus Gallionella. Next base: position 91,603 of record JBMOPZ010000003.1, read on the forward strand.
CAATGCCGTGCTGGTGGTGGCGGGTGATGTCAAAGCGGAGCAGGTGTTTGCCCTGGCGCAACGTTATTACGGCGTGATTCCGAAGCGCGCACTCGCGCAGCGGCGACAATTTACCGAACCGCCGCAGGTGGGGGTTAAGCGCTTGGCGGTTAAAGCTCCTGCCAAGTTGCCGCAATTGCTGATGAGCTATCACGCGCCGGTGCTGCGTGATGCGCGGCAGGACTGGAAGCCTTATGCACTGGATGTGCTTGCCGGGGTGTTGGATGGCAACGAGTCGGCGCGTCTCAATCAACGCCTGGTGCGCGAGCAGCAACTGCTCAGCGCGGTGGGCGTGGGGTATGACTCGGTTGCGCGCGGCCCGGCTTTGTTTATTTTGTCGGCGACTCCCAGCGAGGGCAAAACGGTTGAGGATGCCGAGGCGGCATTGCGCGGGCAAATTCAACTGTTGGCGAAAGACGGCGTGAGCGATGAAGAATTGCGGCGCGTCAAGGCTCAGGTCATGGCTGCCGAGGTGTATCAGCTCGATTCGGTGTTTTATCAGGCGATGCAAATCGGCCAAATGGAAGGCGCAGGTCTGGGGCATCAGGCATTACCGCTGATGCTGGAAGGAATCAAGCGGGTGACGGCGGAGCAGGTTCAGCAGGTCGCCCAAGAATTTTTACGGGACGACAATTTGACGGTGGCGGTATTGGATCCGCAGCCGTTGGCGGAAGTCTCGCAACATTCATCGGCGGGAGGGGCTGCACATGCTCATTAAATCTATTTTTGCGGCAGTTATGTGCTGCGCTTCTACCTTGGCGTTGGCCACGCCGCAGATTCAACACTGGCAGAGCGACAGCGGCGCGAAAGTGCTGTTTGTGGAGAATCACGACATTCCGATGCTGGATGTTTCCGTCAGCCTGCCCGCAGGCGGCGGTTTTGACAGCGAGGAGAAAGCGGGTGTGGCGGCGTTGACGCATCGCCTGTTGGATCTCGGCGTGACGGGTATGAATGAAGATGAGATTGCGCGGGGCATGGCGGACATCGGCGCGCAACTGGGCGGCGGCATCAATCAGGATCGGGCCAGTGTGACATTGCGCACCCTGAGCAGTGTCGCCGAGCGTGACCGGGCATTGGACGTGATGGCGCGGGTATTGCAGCAGCCGCTGTTCCCGGATGCGGTGTTGGCGCGTGAAAAGACACGGCAGATTGCCGCGTTGAAAGAGGCGCAAACCAGACCCGATAGCATCGCCGTAAAGACGTTCCAAAAGGCGGTTTTCGGCACGCATCCTTACGGTTTGCCGATAAGCGGCGAAATTGCCAGCGTGGAAAAGATTACCGTCCAGGACTTGCGTGATTTTTATCGTGATCATTACCGTGCGGGCAGCGCGGTGGTGGCGATTATGGGCGATGTGTCGCGTAGCGAGGCCGAGGCGATTGCGCGGCAACTGACCTCGGGCTTGCCTGCCGGAAGCATTGCCGGCGAGTTGCCGCAGGTGGAGACCAAGATCGCACCTGGCGAGCAGCGCATCGCGCATCCGGCGAGTCAGAGCCATATTCTGATGGGGGCACCGGGCATGTCGCGCAGCGACCCCGACTTCTTCGCGCTGTACCTGGGCAATCATATTCTCGGCGGCGGCGGGTTTACCTCGCGCCTGATGAATGAGGTGCGCGAAAAGCGCGGCTTTGCCTACGATGTTTACAGCTATTTTGCGCCGTACCAACAACCGGGGGTATTCCAGATCGGTTTGCAGACCAAGAAAGAGCAGGCCGACGAGGCGTTGCAACTGGTGCGTAGCGTATTGGCGGATTTTGTTGCCCAAGGGCCGACAGAGAAAGAACTGGTTGCCGCCAAGCAGAACATTGTTGGCGGTTTCCCGCTGCGCATTGATGGTAACCGCAAGATATTGGATTATCTCAGCATGATAGGCGCGTATGACTTGCCGCTGAGTTATCTCGACGACTTTACCGACAACGTCGAGCGGGTAACCGTGGCGCAGATACGCGAGGCATTCGCGCGTCACATTGATCCGCAAGCCTTGGCAACCGTCATTGTCGGTGCGCCCGAAGCGGCAGATCAGAACGGGGCGGGAAAATAAACAAGGTTCGCATCATTGGCGGTGACATGCGCAGCCGGGTCATCACTTTCCCCGACTCGGAAGGGTTGCGCCCGACGCCGGATCGGGTGCGCGAGACCCTGTTCAATTGGCTGGGACAAACTTTGTATGGATGCAGCTGCTTGGACTTGTTTGCGGGCAGCGGCGCCCTGGGGTTTGAGGCGGTATCACGCGGCGCGGAGCGCGTGGTCATGGTGGAGAAGAATCACCGGGTCGCCCGCGCCCTGCAAGATAATTTGCGGAAGTTGGATTGTGCCAATGTGTTCGTACGGGTGCAGGATGGGCTAGAATTCGTCTCCCGCGAGGCGGGACAGTACGATGTAATTTTTCTTGACCCGCCTTTCGATAGCGACTACCTGCCCAAACTGTTGCAAATATTGCCACAACGGCTGTGTGCGGCAGGGGTCTTGTACGTGGAGTCCGGTGCGGAGATAGATGTGCCGCCGCCCTGGCAGGAACTCAAGTCGGGTAAAGCCGGGCAGGTGCACTACAAATTGATGGGGGTGCGGCATGACGACTAAAGTGATTTATCCCGGCACGTTTGATCCGATTACCCACGGACATGAAGACGTGGTGCGGCGTGCGGCAGGGCTGTTTGGCGAAGTTGTGGTCGCGGTGGCAAAGAGTCGTGAATGTACACTGTTCACTCTGGAGGAGCGGGTGGAGATGGCGCGCGAAGTGTTTTCCGGCTTCACCAATGTGCAAGTGGAAGGGTTTGACGGGCTGCTGATGAACTATGTGCGACAAAAGAATGCGCGCGTGGTATTGCGCGGATTGCGCGCCGTGTCGGATTTTGAGTATGAGTTTCAGTTGGCGGGAATGAATCGCAATCTGTACCCCGAGGTGGAGACGCTGTTTTTGACACCGGCGGAGCAGTACACTTTTATTTCCGCCACCATGGTGCGCGAAGTGGCGAGGTTTGGTGCCGATGTCGGGAAGTTTGTTTCCCCCTCGGTGGCTGAGAAATTGCGGCAAAAGAATCAAAAAATTGTTTGAGGAGAGGAGATTAAAGATGGCTTTGATTATTACCGACGAATGTATCAACTGCGATGTGTGCGAACCGGAGTGCCCGAACGATGCAATTTCCCAGGGCGATACGATTTATGTGATCGACCCGAACAAATGCACCGAGTGTGTCGGACACTATGACACGCCGCAGTGCGTCGAAGTCTGTCCGGTGGACTGCATCCCCAAAGACCCCAACTATGTCGAGAGCGAGGAGCAGTTGCAGGTCAAATATGACAGTCTGATGGCGGCAAAATCTTAGTGTGCAGATGACGGGCAAAGAGCCTGTGCTATTATTTTTCGGCTAAACCAGCCAATGTTAACGAAAGGAAATTTAGATGGAACATACATTACCAACACTGCCTTATGCGACCGATGCTCTGCAGCCGCACATGTCGAAGGAGACGTTTGAATACCACTACGCGAAGCACCATCAGGCTTATGTGAACAACCTGAATAATTTGATTAAAGATACCGAATATGCCGACCTGGATTTGGTCTCAATTGTAAAAAAAGCACCCGCTGGCGGCTTGTATAACAACGCGGCGCAGGTATGGAATCACACGTTTTTCTGGAATTGCATGAGGCCGAACGGTGGCGGGACACCAAGCGGTGCATTGGCGGAAGCAATCAATAAGAAGTGGGGCTCATTCGATGAGTTCAAAAAAGCATTCCAAACTTCTGCAGGCGGTAATTTCGGTTCGGGTTGGACTTGGTTGGTAAAAAAGGCCGATGGTTCTGTCGATATTGTCAACATGGGGGCAGCGGGTACGCCGTTGACTACCGGTGACAAAGCGGTGTTGTGTGTGGACGTGTGGGAACACGCTTATTACATCGACTATCGCAATGCGCGCCCGAAATTTTTGGAGGTGTATCTCAATCATTTGGTGAATTGGGATTTTGCGGCAAAGAATTTCGCGTAGTTTGCAGGTGATTTTCATCGAAAAAGCCCGGTGTTGTGCCGGGCTTTTTTGATGCGGGGTTTGAGAACGTTCGGGGCGCATCATTTGTGCGCGGATACCCCTTCATGGTTGATTGGTCTGCAGCACGAACAAGTTACCTTTGACGGTTTGTGTGCGTTCCATGCGTAAGTCGATGGATCGGGATGCCCGTATTGAAAAATCGTGGGTTTTTGCCAGTGATTCGATATAGTGAGTTGATTGCGCGTAGCGACCGCTGGGGCGCAGAACGTAATCCCGTTCGCTCGTCTCTTCGATCGAGAAAATAAAGTAGGCTCCGGGTGCGGCATGATTTCTTACGGATTGGAATATGCCGGATAGATCGCCAATATAGATAAAAACGTCGGTGGACATGAATAGATTGTATTGATGTTTTGCGGCATCCATAAACTCGCAGATGTCACTGACCGCGAGTTCATCGTAGCTTGATTTTGCACCCGCCAGCGCGATCATTTTCGGGGATAAATCAATGCCGGTAAGGTGGGATACATGCGATTTGATTTGTGCGCCCAGCAGTCCCGTTCCACATCCAAAGTCAATGGCGCGTTCAAAGCGCGCATCTCCGGAAATACCCAGCAGCAGTTCTGTCAGCATTTCAGGCACGCGATAGCCAAGTTGCTTGAGGTGACCATCAAATTTTTCTGACATTTCATCAAATAATTGGGCGACGTGTTCAGGAGGGGCTGTCGGGGTGGTTTGTCCGGTGAGTGCCGCAACAGCATGTTGTGCCGATTGATTATCGGGTGCGACTTCCAGGATGCGCCGAAAATAGGTCAGCGCTTCCGACTGCTTGTTTTGTGCGGCATAGGCATTTCCAATGTCGAATAAGGCCGGGACATCGTCGGGGTGTTGTTCCAGAAATTTGTCGAGATGTTTAATGGCTGCCGGATGTTGGTTTAATTCCCGATAAATCGAGCCAAGCTTCCTGCGGGCGGCGGAAAAGTTGGGGTTTATTTTTAGTCCGCGCTCCAAGTGGGTTGCCGCTTCCCGGAGGCGATTCTGGCGAGTAAAGATGATCGCCAAATTAAATAAAGTTTCCGGCATCAGCGGGTTAATTTTCAGGGCTTGCTGATAATGTTTGCCGGCTTGATCAAGTTTGCCGAGTTTGAAATACACGTTGCCGAGATTGGTCTGAATCATCGGCGAGCCGGGGGCTTGTTTGGCCGCTATGGCTAACTGTGCCAATGCCTCTTCTAATGCGCCGGACTCGGCCAGAAGTGTGCCCAGCATGTAGCGGGCATCGGTGTGTTTGGGCGATTTTTCGAGAATGTCTTCGTATAGTTTTCTGGCGGTTTGGGTGTCGCCGGACATGTGTTTGCTATAGGCTTGCTGAAAGTTTGTATCGTCCATTTTGGGAGTTTTTAGTGATGCTTGAATGGTTTTGGCATGTTTGCGGGAGATGTTTTTGCCGGTACCTCGCGGGGCATTATAAAGTTACCGGGAGCTCTTGGGTGGGCTCAGGCATTTAATCCATGGCCGAGGCGGGGTGTCTTTGGATTTGATGCGGCATCCCGAATTGGCTATAATGCGCGCCCAATCAAATAGCGGGGCGAGCTATGTGCTCTTCCCGCTTCTTTATGTCCAGTTAGGGAGCATCCGGTGTCGCAAACAAGTCCTGCCATTTTAGTGTTAGCCGATGGGACTGCGTTTCGCGGAATTGCCATCGGAGCAGGTGGCAGCAGCGTCGGCGAGGTGGTGTTCAATACTTCGATGACGGGTTACCAGGAAATTCTCACCGACCCATCGTACTGCAAACAGATCGTCACGCTGACCTACCCGCATGTCGGCAATGTCGGCTGCAACGACGAGGATGTCGAGTCGCGTCAGGTGTTTGCCAGCGGGCTGATTATTCGCGATCTGTCGATGGCAGTGAGCAATTTCCGTAGTACGCAGTCCTTGCCCGAATACCTCAAAGCCAACAACGTGGTCGCTATCGCCGGTATCGATACGCGCAAGCTGACGCGCATTCTGCGCAGCAAAGGCGCGCAAAATGGCTGCATTGCGACCGGCGATGAGGTGGACGCTGCATTAAAGGCGGCGCGCGGGTTTGCCGGTCTGGCGGGCATGGATCTGGCGCAGGAGGTAAGCAGCGACAAACAATATGACTGGACGCAGCGCGAGTGGAAGTTGGGCGGGGGATACAGCGAGGCGGTCGAAACGAAATTCCATGTGGTGGCGTATGACTTCGGCGTGAAGCGCAATATCCTGCGCATGCTGGCCGAGCGCGGTTGCCGCATCACCGTGGTTCCCGCCAGGATGTCTGCCGAGGATGTGCTGGCAATGAAGCCTGACGGCGTGTTTCTATCGAATGGCCCGGGCGATCCCGAACCGTGTGACTACGCCATTGCGGCAGCACGGCGATTCATCGAGGTCGGCATCCCCTTGTACGGCATTTGTCTGGGTCACCAGATCATGGGGCTGGCGGTGGGCGCGAAGACGGTAAAGATGAAGTTCGGCCATCGCGGCGCGAACCATCCGGTTCAGGATACCGCGACCAAGCGTGTGATGATTACCAGCCAGAACCACGGCTTTGCGGTGGATGCGGCGACGTTGCCGAAGAATGCACGTGTGACGCATGTATCGCTGTTCGACGGTACGCTGCAAGGCTTCGAGCTGACCGACAAACCGGCATTCTGTTTCCAAGGTCACCCCGAGGCGAGTCCCGGCCCGCATGACGTGGATGGGTTGTTTGATAAATTTATTGGATTGATGGAAAAAAGGAAATAAGGGGGATTCTGGAGAAGGGAGAAGAGGGAAGGGTAAAAGCCGCGCTCTCCGACCCTTCCCCCTTATCCCTTCCCCCTTCCCAAAAAAATGGCAAAGCGTACTGACATTAAAAGCATTCTGATCATTGGCGCAGGCCCGATCGTCATCGGGCAGGCATGCGAGTTCGACTATTCCGGTGCACAGGCGTGCAAGGCGCTGCGCGAAGAAGGTTACCGTGTCGTTCTGGTGAATTCGAATCCTGCCACCATCATGACCGATCCCAACATGGCGGACGCGACCTACATCGAGCCGATCACCTGGCAGATGGTGGAGAAGATCATCGCCAAGGAACGACCCGACGCGATTCTGCCGACCATGGGCGGACAGACCGCGCTGAACTGCGCGCTCGATCTCGCCAAGCACGGCGTGCTGGAAAAATACAATGTAGAGATGATAGGCGCATCGCGCGACGCCATCGACATGGCAGAAGACCGTGAAAAGTTCAAGCAGGCGATGACCCGCATCGGTCTGGCTTCGGCACGTTCCGCCATCGCGCATAGCATGGAAGAGGCGTTGCAGGTACAGCAGGTGATGGGCTTCCCGACCATCATCCGCCCGTCGTTCACCATGGGCGGCAGCGGCGGCGGCATCGCCTACAACCGCGAGGAGTTCATGGAAATCTGCGAGCGCGGTCTTGAAGCGTCTCCGACCAAGGAGCTGCTGATCGAAGAATCGCTGCTAGGCTGGAAAGAATACGAGATGGAAGTCGTGCGCGACCGCAACGACAACTGCATCATCATCTGCTCCATCGAAAACCTCGACCCGATGGGCGTGCATACCGGCGACTCGATCACCGTGGCACCGGCGCAGACGCTGACCGACAAGGAATACCAGATCATGCGCGATGCCTCGCTGGCGGTGCTGCGCGAGATCGGGGTGGAGACCGGCGGCTCCAACGTGCAGTTCTCCATCAACCCTGATGACGGGCGCATGGTGGTGATCGAGATGAATCCGCGCGTGTCGCGTTCCTCCGCGCTGGCCTCGAAGGCGACGGGTTTCCCGATTGCCAAGATTGCCGCGAAACTGGCAGTGGGTTACACGCTGGACGAGTTGAAGAACGACATTACCGGCGGCGCGACCCCGGCCTCGTTTGAGCCGACCATAGACTATGTGGTCACCAAGATTCCGCGTTTCGCTTTCGAGAAATTCCCGCAGGCAAATGACAGGCTGACCACCCAGATGAAGTCGGTGGGCGAGGTGATGGCAATCGGCCGCACCTTCCAGGAGTCGTTCCAGAAAGCGTTGCGCGGCCTCGAAGTGGGCGTGAACGGTCTGGATACTAAATATACTGATCGCGAGGCGATTGTTTCCGAAATGGGCAATCCGGGGCCGGATCGTATCTGGGCGGTGGGTGATGCCTTCCGCCTCGGTATGAGCGTGGAAGAGGTGTTCAACGTCAGCAAGATCGACCCGTGGTTTTTGGTGCAGATCGAAGACTTGATCCGTCGGGAGCAATCCTTGTCCGGTCGCGCCTTGGGCAGTCTGGATGCGGACGAGGTGCGCGCCCTGAAGCGCAGTGGATTTGCCGATGCGCGTCTGGCGACGTTGCTGGAGACGGATGCGGCGGCGGTGCGTGCCTACCGTCATGCGCTGGGTATCCGCCCGGTGTTCAAGCGCGTGGATACCTGCGCGGCGGAGTTCGCCACCAATACCGCCTATATGTATTCGACCTACGAGGAAGAGTGCGAATCGCAACCTTCGGATAAGAAGAAGATCATGGTGCTGGGCGGGGGACCCAACCGCATCGGGCAGGGTATCGAGTTCGATTATTGCTGCGTGCATGCCGCGCTGGCGATGCGCGAGGACGGCTACGAGACCATCATGGTCAACTGCAACCCGGAGACGGTTTCCACCGACTACGACACCTCTGACAGGCTGTACTTCGAACCGCTGACGCTGGAAGATGTGCTGGAAGTGGTTGCGGTCGAAAATCCGGTCGGCGTGATCGTGCAATACGGCGGCCAGACACCGCTGAAGCTGGCACACGGCTTGGAGAAGAACGGCGTGCCCATCATTGGTACCACGCCCGACATGATAGATATGGCGGAAGACCGCGCGCGCTTCCAGCAGATGTTGCAAAAACTGAATTTGCAGCAGCCGCCCAACCGTACCGCGCGCACGGTGAAAGGCGCGCTGGAGGTGGTGGACGAGATCGGCTATCCGCTGGTGATGCGCCCCTCCAATGTGCTGGGTGGCCGTGCGATGGAAATCATACACGAGCAAGCGGATCTGGAGCGTTATATGCGCGGCGCGGAACAGATGGCCAAAACCTATCCCGAGTACATGCCCATCCTGCTGGATCGCTTCCTCAACGATGCCATCGAGGTGGATGTGGATGCGGTGTCCGACGGGAATCAGGTCATTATCGGCGGCATCATGGAGCACATAGAGCAGGCCGGTGTCCATTCGGGCGATTCTGCCTGTTCGCTGCCGCCTTATTCGCTGTCTTCGGCAATGCAGGACGAGCTGCGCCGCCAGACGGTGGCAATGGCCAAAGAGCTCAAAGTGATCGGCCTGATGAACGTGCAGTTCGCGATTCAGGGCGATACCGTGTATGTGCTGGAAGTCAATCCGCGTGCCTCGCGCACCGTGCCTTACGTCTCCAAAGCGACCGGTGTGTCCCTGGCAAAAGTTGCCGCGCGCTGTATGGCGGGACAATCACTGGCGCAACAAGGTATTACCAGAGAAGTCATTCCGGCCTATTACTCGGTAAAAGAAGCGGTGTTTCCCTTCATCAAGTTTCCGGGGGTTGACACTATTCTCGGTCCGGAGATGAAATCCACCGGCGAGGTGATGGGTGTGGGCGATACCTTCGCCGAGGCATTCGTCAAATCGCAATTGGCCGCCAGCGTGAAATTGCCGAAAGAGGGTAAGGTGTTCATCAGCGTGCGCGAAGCCGATAAGCCCGGAGCGGTCGAAGTGGCGCGTTCGCTTCACGAGTTGGGTTTCACGTTGTTGGCAACACGCGGCACGGCTGCGGCGATTACCGCTGCCGACGTACCCGTGACGGTAGTGAACAAGGTGGCGGAGGGGAGACCGCACATTGTCGATATGATTAAAAACGGCGATGTCAGCTTGATTGTCAACACGGTTGATAGTAAGCCGAGTGCGATACGCGATTCCTATTCGATACGCGATATTGCATTGCAGGGGCGCGTTACCTATTACACGACACTTTCCGGCGCGCGTGCCGCTTGTGTCGGCATGCGGCATCTGACCGAGTTGCAAGTCTATGCGCTGCAGGCGCAGCATCGGCGGCTGTAAAAATATTTTTTAGGATTCAATTATGAGCAAGATTCCATTGACGGTTGCCGGTGCCGATTTATTGCGCCAGGAGTTGCACCAGTTAAAGACGGTGGAAAGACCCGCTGTGATTAACGCGATTTCCGAGGCGCGCGCGCAGGGTGATTTGTCCGAAAATGCGGAATACGAAGCGGCCAAAGAAAAACAATCGTTTGTCGAAGGGCGGATTATTGAACTGGAGTTCAAGCTGGGCAGCGCGCAAATTATTGACCCCAAAACACTCAATGCGGGGGGGCGCTGCGTGTTCGGTGCGACCGTGATACTGGAAGATGTCAATAGCGGCGAAGTGATGACTTACCAAATCGTCGGCGAGGACGAGGCCGATATTCGACGGCGCAAAGTTTCCATCAGTTCCCCGGTTGCACGTGCGTTAATCGGCAAGAGCGCGGGCGATATTGCCGAAGTGCAAGCACCGGGCGGGATACGCGAGTATGAAATTATCGAGGTTCAATACATTTAGAGGAAATGCCGAACAAGTGTCTGTGCGGGCGAATTGCCGCGTTGCACGGCACTTGAAGTCTCGCCTATCCGCGTGATAGGTCCCGGCTGCTGCGTTCCGTGTGCCTTGCGTTAGCCGCGCTTGTACTCGGCCAGTTGTTTTTTATTCAGCGGCTTTTTGCCTTTCCGTTTGGGAATTTTCTTGATTTCAATGAGCCGGGCATCCGGGTTGGGGAGATAGACGACCAGGACTTTGCCGATGTGTTGCACGGGTGCGGCATTTAATTCGGTGCAAATTGCCTGCATAATTTCCTCGCGCCGGGGGCGATCCGCCGTGACGCGAATTTTTATCAGCTCGTGAATCGCCAGTGTTTGCGAGATTTCTTTCAGCACGGCGGCAGTGAGTCCGGCATTGCCTATCATGACAGTGGGATTCAGGGCGTGTGCCCGGGATTTTAGGGCGAGGCGTTCGGATACAGTCAGCGATAACATGATGGTTCTCTTCAAGATAGGGCGCGAATTCTATCAGGTTGTAGTTATAGTCGTGACGGAGACTGACCGGTTGAACAGCACGCAAACAAACGGAATGCGATGAAATCTTCAAAAACCAGCAAACAGTGGATGCGCGAGCACCTGAACGATCCTTTTGTGCAGCGCGCGCAAAAGGATGGCTATCGTTCCCGCGCTGCCTATAAGCTGTTGGAAATTGACGGAAAAGACCATTTGATTCGAGCCGGGATGGTGGTGGTCGATCTGGGTGCGGCACCGGGTGGCTGGTGTCAGGTGGTGGCCGAGAAAATGGACGGCCAAGGCTGTATCATCGCGCTGGATTTGTTGCCCATGCACCCCTTGCCGCATGTCACCTTTATACAGGGGGACTTTCGCGAAGACGCGATACTGGGACAGCTGGAGATAGCCCTGGCGGGCAAGGAAATTGGCCTTGTAATTTCCGACATGGCACCCAACATGAGTGGTGTCGCCTCAATGGATCAGGCCAGAGCCATGTATTTGGCGGAATTGGCGTTGGAATTTGCGGTCGAACGCCTTGCACCCAAAGGGGCGTTTCTGACAAAAGTTTTTCAGGGTGTGGGATTCGAGGCCTATCTAAAACTGGTGCGCAGTCACTTCACCAAGGTGGTGACGCGCAAGCCCAAAGCCTCGCGTGATCGTAGTAACGAAGTGTATTTGCTGGCAAGCGGAAGGCTTGAGCAATCCGGGGAATCATAGTCTAATGGACAATCTCGACGGCTTTAGCGCGTCGTATTAAGGAGTTATCTTGAACAATTTCAAAAGTATCGCCATCTGGATGGTCGTCGCCCTGGTGTTGATGACGGTTTTCAATCAGTTCAATGCGCGCCAGCAGCAGACCGCCCAGTCCACCTTGGATTATTCGCAATTTCTTGAGGAGGTGCGCCAGGGGCATATCACCAAAGTGACCATTGAGGGGCGCACCTTAAAAGCGACCACTGCCGATAATCGTCGTATCACCAGCTATGCGCCGCAGGATTTGTGGATGGTTTCGGATTTGCTCAGCAATGGCGTGACTATCGAGGCCAAACCGGATGAAGAGCCTTCTTTCCTGATGAATATCTTTGTTTCCTGGTTCCCTATGATATTGCTGATAGGTGTGTGGATATTTTTCATGCGTCAGATGCAGGGGGGCGGCAAGGGCGGGGCGTTCTCGTTTGGCAAGAGCAAGGCAAAATTACTGGATGAAAACAAGGAGCGCGTGACGTTTGCCGATGTGGCGGGTTGCGATGAGGCCAAGGAGGAAGTTTCCGAGTTGGTGGATTTCCTGCGCGATCCCTCCAAATTCCAAAATCTGGGCGGTCGCATTCCGCGCGGCGTGCTGATGGTGGGCAGTCCGGGTACCGGAAAAACCTTGTTGGCCAAGGCGATTGCGGGTGAGGCCAAAGTGCCGTTTTTTTCGATTTCCGGTTCGGATTTCGTCGAGATGTTTGTCGGTGTTGGCGCGGCACGGGTGCGTGACATGTTCGAGCAGGCCAAGAAAAATTCTCCTTGCATCATTTTCATAGACGAGATTGACGCAGTCGGTCGCCAGCGCGGCGCGGGTCTGGGCGGCGGCAACGACGAGCGCGAGCAGACGCTGAACGCCTTGCTGGTCGAGATGGACGGCTTTGAAGGTTCCAGCGGTGTGATCGTGATTGCCGCGACCAACCGTCCCGACGTGCTGGATGCGGCACTGCTGCGCCCCGGTCGTTTCGACCGCCAAGTGGTCGTGCCTTTGCCCGACATTCGCGGTCGCGAGCAAATTTTGTTGGTGCATATGCGCAAAGTGCCTAGCGGTGCCGACGTGGATGCCAATGTCCTCGCACGTGGTACGCCGGGGATGTCGGGTGCCGATCTGGCCAACCTAGTAAACGAAGCGGCATTGTTTGCGGCACGTCGCGGTAAACGTTTCGTCGAGATGACCGACTTTGAGGCGGCCAAAGACAAAATATTCATGGGTGCGGAACGTCGCTCCATGGTGATGCCGGAAGAAGAGCGTCGCAACACCGCGTATCACGAGTCCGGACACGCGCTGGTTGCCAAGCTGATGCCCAAGAGCGACCCGGTGCACAAAGTTACCATCATCCCGCGTGGTCGCGCCTTGGGGCTGACTATGCAGTTGCCATCGGAAGACCGTTACAGCATGGACAAGGTGCGGATACTTTCGACTATTACCGTGTTGTTTGGCGGGCGTATCGCGGAGGAAATTTTCATGAATCAGATGACCACGGGGGCATCCAACGACTTTGAGCGAGCCACCGACATGGCGCGCAAAATGGTTACCCAGTGGGGTATGTCGGATGCGCTCGGCACCATGGTCTATGGTGAAAACGAAGGGGAGGTGTTTTTGGGGCGTTCGGTGACCACCCACAAGAACATTTCCGAAGCGAGTATGCAAAAAGTGGATGCCGAAATTCGCCGCATCCTCGATGAGCAATACGCGCTGGCGCGCAAATTGATTGTGGAAAATCGCGACAAGATTGAAGCGATGACCCAAGCTCTGTTGGAGTGGGAAACCATTGATGCCGATCAGATTGACGACATCATGGCGGGCAATCCGCCGCGTCCACCCAAGCCCAGCCAGAGTGCAAAAGCACCCGAGCCGCCAAAGGATTCCGCGCCACCGGCTCCCGCCGCCGAGTCTGGCGAGCCCGCCCAGGAAACTTGAACCGGATGAAATGTGAAACGTGAGAAGGCGTCGCCCCCACGTTTCGCATTTCCCGTTTCACATTCCACGCAAATGCAATTCCATTGCGGTAAATTCCAGTTCGATTTGTCTCGCCCACTGGTGATGGGCATCGTCAATGTCACACCGGACTCTTTCTCGGACGGTGGCCGCCATTTGTCCACCGCTGCCGCCATTGCCCATGCCCGCCAACTGATACAGGACGGCGCCGACATTCTCGATATCGGAGGCGAATCGACCCGCCCGGGTGCGACCGTGGTAAGCGTGCAGCAAGAGTTGCAGCGGGTGATGCCGGTGATAGCGGCACTGAGTGACGCGGCCATACCGATCTCTATCGACAGTTATAAACCCGAAGTCATGCGTGCGGCAATACAAGCGGGGGCAAGTATGGTCAACGATGTCAACGCCCTGCAGGATACCGGCGCGCTGGCGGCGGTAGCGGCAAGCGGGGTGGCGGTGTGTCTGATGCACAAACAGGGGACACCGCAAACCATGCAGCAGCATCCCGATTATCGCGACGTGGTCAGCGAGGTCGGCGTTTTTCTGCGTGATCGTATTGCTGCTGCCGAAGCGGCGGGAATTTCCCGCGACCGCATCGTGATCGACCCCGGGTTTGGTTTTGGCAAGACTATCGAACATAATCTTGCCATGCTGCAACAACTGCATACCTTGCGCGAGCTTGGGGTGCCGGTTTTGGCAGGCTTATCGCGTAAATCCATGTTGGGCGTGATTACCGGGCGTGCGGTGGAAGCGCGCGGTGCGGCGAGCGTGGCAGCCGCATTGATAGCGGTTCAGCGTGGCGCAACTATCGTGCGGGTACACGATGTGCGCGAGACAGTGGATGCGCTCAAGGTGTGGCGTGCGGTCAATTTGTAAAGGTTGCCGCATTGATTGATTCGGGGGAGTGAAATGAGCAGAAAGTTTTTCGGTACGGACGGCATACGCGGCAAAGTGGGCGAGCATCCCATCACGCCACAATTCGTGATGCACCTGGGTTATGCGGCGGGCAAAGTGCTGGCGAGTGCCCAACATGCGCAGGGCGAACGTCCGGCGGTGTTGATCGGCAAGGACACGCGCATCTCCGGCTACATGCTGGAATCCGCGCTGGAGGCGGGCTTCATTGCGGCGGGTATCGACGTGTATCTGGCCGGTCCCGTGCCCACCCCGGCGGTGGCCTACCTCACGCGCGCGCTGCGCTTACATGCGGGCGTGGTTATCTCCGCATCGCATAATCCGTTTGCGGACAACGGCATCAAATTCTTTTCCGGCAACGGCACTAAATTGCCGGACGAAGTCGAGCTGGCGATTGAGGCGCAATTGGATAATCCGATGCAGACCAATCCTTCCGAGAGCTTGGGCAAGGCCAAGCGTATCGATGACGCAGTGGGACGCTATATCGAATTTTGCAAAAGCACCTTCCCGGGAGACATGAATCTGCGCGGCATGAAGATCGTGGTGGACAGCGCGCACGGTGCGACCTACCACATCGCCCGCCACGTATTCCACGAATTGGGGGCGGACGTGGTCGCCATCGGCGCGCAGCCGGACGGCAAGAACATCAACGATGGTTACGGTGCAACCGAGCCCGCCAACTTGTGCAAGGCGGTGGTGGAACAGCACGCCGATATTGGCATTGCGCTGGACGGCGACGGCGACCGCCTGATCATGGCGGACGCGCACGGCAAACTGTATGACGGCGATCAACTGCTCTACATCATCGCCAAACACCGTCAGGCGCGGGGAAAAATGCGGGGCGGCGTGGTCGGCACCCTGATGACCAACCTCGCGTTTGAACACGCCATGCAGAAATTGGCGATTCCTTTTGCGCGCGCCAAAGTCGGCGACCGTTATGTGATGGAGCTGCTGCAACAGCAACGCTGGCAACTTGGAGGCGAAAATTCCGGCCACATCATCTGCCTGGACAAACACAGCACCGGCGACGGCATTGTCTCCGCCCTGCAAGTGTTGCACGCCTTGCGCATGAAGCAACAGACCCTGGAACAGGCGGCGCAAGATCTGGTGATGTACCCGCAAATACTCATCAATGTAAAAGTGAGTGGCAAGGCAGCGGGGTTACTGGAGATTCGGGCGGTCAAGGATGCGCTGGCCGCAGCCGAACGCGAGCTGCACGGCAAAGGCCGCGTACTGCTGCGACCGTCGGGTACCGAGCCGCTGCTTCGGGTGATGGTGGAAGGCGAGGATGGCGAGTTGGTCAAGCGCAGCGCGGAGCAGATTGCCGCAGTGGTGCGGGCTGTCGCTACCTAGTAGATTTCTGCGGACATCTGTCGGCAACCTTGCAGCTTATCCGGTCGCCAGTTCGCCACCGCCCAATTCAATATTTCTTCGATGCTGCCCAGGCGCAATTCGGCGGGCGGTTGCTGGCGCAGAAACTCCAAAACATTCATCAGCGTGGCGACTGCATCATTGACGCTGATCGCGGGCGCAAGAGTCTGTTTGCTGAGTTTCTCGCCATGTGCATTCACCGCAACAGGCAGGTGGGCATAGGCCGGGGTATTCAATCCAAGCAGCTGCTGCAAGTAAATCTGGCGCGGCGTGGAAGCCAGCAGATCGGCGCCGCGCACCACATCTGTGATGTTCTGGAACGTATCGTCCACCACCACCGCAAGCTGGTAGGCGAACAGTCCGTCGGCGCGCTTCACGACGAAGTCGCCGATCTCGCTTTCGAGGTGCTGGGTGATGTGACCTTGTAGAGCATCGTTGAATCTCACAATTCCGTTCGTCCTGAGCCCTTCGACATTGCTCAGGACGGGCTTGTCGAAGGATGAATAATTTCCCCCGGTCTTTTCAAGGAAGGCTTCGACAGGCTCAGCCCGAAGGGAGGTCATTAAGCTAGTCCGTACCCGCCAAGCCCTTGCTTCCCTGCCATGCGAAATACCGTTGCGGCAGGTACCCGGATAGACCAGCCCTTCGATGCCATGCAGTGCCGAGTCCGCGACCTCCTTGCGCGTGCAGCAGCACGGGTACACCGCACCGCCGGCTTGCAGCCTGTGCAACGCTTCTTCATAAGCTGCGGTGCGCTGGCTCTGGTACAGGACAGGCTCATCGCGGTGCAGTCCGAATGCCTCCAGCGTGCGCAGGATGTCGTCTGCAGCACCGGGAATACAGCGCGGCGTGTCGAGGTCTTCCATGCGAACCAGCCAAATGCCGTGATGATGTTTCGCGTCCAGGTAGCTGCCGATGGCGGCGACGAGGGAGCCAAAGTGGAGAGGGCCGGTGGGGGAGGGGGCAAATCGCCCGCGGTAATCGGTTGAAGATGACATTTGTTTTTGTAGGGCGGAATAGCGCAGCGTACTCCGCCGGGGGGTATTACATACGGCGCAATGCCCGTTGGTTATTGCGCCTTACTTTGGCTTGTCAGGCAGCAACTGCCTCTTTCTCGAACTCCAGCACCACTTTGCCATCCTTTACATCGACGGTGACGCTGCCGCCGTCCGCCAGTCTGCCGAACAGCAGTTCATCGGCCAGTGCGGAGCGGATGGTGTCCTGTATCAATCTTGCCATCGGGCGTGCCCCCATCTGCGGGTCGAAGCCGTGTTCGGCGAGGTGGTCTTTGAGCGCGCCGGTGAACAGTGCATCGACTTTTTTCTCGTGCAGTTGTTCTTCCAGTTGCATCAGGAACTTGTCCACCACGCGCAGGATGACTTCCTTGTCGAGCGCGGCGAAGGAGACAATCGCATCCAGACGGTTGCGGAATTCCGGCGTGAACAGGCGTTTGATGTCGGCCATTTCATCTCCGGCAGCGGCAGTCTTGGTGAAGCCGATCTGTGTTTTGTTCAAAGCTTCCGCACCCGCGTTGGTGGTCATGATGATGACCACGTTACGGAAGTCGGCCCTGCGTCCGTTGTTGTCGGTGAGCGTGCCGTGATCCATCACTTGCAACAGGATATTGAAAATGTCCGGGTGTGCTTTTTCGATTTCGTCCAGCAGCAGCACACAATGCGGTTGTTTGCTGATCGCTTCGGTGAGCAGCCCGCCCTGGTCGAAGCCGACATAGCCGGGCGGCGCGCCTATCAGGCGCGACACGGCATGGCGTTCCATGTATTCGGACATGTCGAAGCGGTGCAACGGCATGCCCATGCTGAACGCCAACTGGCGTGCAACTTCGGTCTTGCCCACGCCGGTGGGGCCGGAAAACAAGAAACTGCCGATCGGTTTCTGCGGGTTGCCGAGGCCGCTGCGCGACATCTTGATGGCGCGCGCCAACACGTCAATGGCTTTGTTCTGACCGAACACGGTGGTTTTCAGGTCGCGGTCGAGATTCTTCAGCGCGTTACGGTCGTCGCTGGAAACGGTACGCGCCGGGATGCGCGCAATCTTGGCGATAATCTCCTCAATCTCATGCTTTCCTATCGTTTTCCGTTGCCTCGATTTCGGCAGGATACGCTGTGCCGCGCCCGCCTCGTCCAGCACGTCGATAGCCTTGTCCGGCAGGTGGCGATCATTGATGAAGCGCGACGATAGTTCGGCGGCACTGGTGAGGGCGGCACTGCTGAACTTCACATTGTGGTGCTCTTCGAAGCGCGGTTTAAGTCCCTTCAAAATTGCAATGGTTTGTTCGACCGACGGTTCGGGGACATCAATTTTCTGGAAGCGGCGCGACAAGGCATGATCCTTCTCGAAGATGCCGCGATACTCCTGATAGGTGGTCGCGCCGATACATTTCAGCGTGCCATTCGACAGTGCCGGCTTGAGCAGGTTTGAGGCGTCCATGGTGCCGCCGGAGGCCGCGCCCGCGCCTATCATGGTGTGGATTTCGTCGATGAACAGCACGGCATTGGGCGCGTCTTTTAACTCTTTCAAAACCGCTTTCAGGCGCTGCTCGAAGTCGCCGCGATATTTTGTACCGGCCAGCAATGAACCCATGTCCAAGCCGTAAACTTGCGCGTCGCGCAGCACTTCCGGTACGTCACCCTCGATAATGCGGCGCGCCAACCCTTCGGCAATCGCGGTCTTGCCGACACCCGCCTCGCCCACCAATAACGGGTTGTTTTTACGGCGGCGGCAGAGCGTCTGAATGACCCGCTCCAGTTCCAAATCGCGCCCGATAAGCGGATCAATTTTTCCGGCCTGCGCGTGGGCGTTGAGATTGAGGGTGTAGTTTGCCAGGGCACTATCGTTTTCGGCATCCTGCTCGGCCTCGGTTTCGGTCCCCTGCTTTTGTGTGGCGGACGCACCCACCGTTTTGTTAATACCATGCGCGATGTAGTTCACCACATCAAGCCGCGTGATGGCGCGCTGATTCAGAAAATACACCGCATGAGATTCTTTTTCGCCGAACAGTGCCACCAAAATGTTTGCACCGTTGACTTCTTTTTTATGGGTGGATTGCGAATGCAGAATGGCGCGCTGGATGACACGCTGGAAGCCGATAGTCGGCTGGGTATCCACCTCGCCGGTACCGGCGGCAACCGGGGTGTTTTTTTCAACATGGTGGATAAGCACCGCGCGCAACTCGTCAATATCCGTGCCGCAGGCGCGCAACACATGAGCCGCAGACGGATTGTCGAGCATCGCCAGCAGCAAATGCTCGACGGTGATGAACTCATGTCTTTTTTGACGGGCCTCGACAAATGCCAGATGCAGGCTGACTTCCAATTCTTGGGCGATCATTTCAGTTTACCTCCATGGTGCATCGTAGCGGATGCTCGTTCTGTTTTGCAAACTCGGTGACTTGAACCACTTTGGTTTCGGCAACGTCACGCGAATAAACTCCACATACTGCCGAGCCTTCGTTGTGAACTTTGAGCATGATTTGTTGCGCACGTTCACGATTCATCGAAAAAAACTTTTCCAGCACGTCGAGCACGAACTCCATCGTGGTGAAATCATCGTTGAACAGCAGCACCTTATACATGCGCGGCGGCTTTGTTTTGGCTCGTTCCGGCGCGAGTACGCCGCTACTTTGTTGCTTGCTGGGCATGATGCGGATCACTCTCCAAGGTCTGACTAAATCCCGACCCAATACTTGACGATTAGCGCGTCTTTTTCAAGAAGGAAAGTAATTTTTTGAAAATATCCTTGACTAAGCCGGTTAAACAGGAGTACAAAGCGCGCAGGTGTTTGATTCAAAGTTTCTGCAGTACTGGTTTTGCCGTGTGCGGTCTTGGTTTCAAACAGTTCTACGGGAGGTTTTCCCGGTTTTTTGTAAGGAAGTAAACACATGGCAACAGGTATTGTTAAATGGTTCAACGACGCAAAAGGTTTTGGCTTCATTACTCCGGATGATGGCAGCGAAGACTTGTTTGCACACTTTTCCGCAATCAATATGAACGGTTTCAAAACTCTGAAAGAAAACCAAAAGGTGACTTTCGAAGTGGTTCAAGGTCCCAAGGGCAAGCAAGCCTCCAACATCCAAGCCGGCTAATCGGTTCTGAATCTTGGAAAAAGCCCGGTGCTCTCGCACCGGGCTTTTTGCTTTCCGAC
Organism: Pseudomonadota bacterium; assembly: GCA_049321355.1. Taxonomy (GTDB): domain Bacteria; phylum Pseudomonadota; class Gammaproteobacteria; order Burkholderiales; family Gallionellaceae; genus Gallionella. The sequence goes on from JBMOPZ010000003.1 coordinate 111,810, forward strand.
TCAAGCAACCCCGCCCGTGACGGGCAACAAGGCGATCACTCGCCGACGGTCACTGGATCGTGAGCTTCCTCGACTTGGTCATGGCGCGTTTGGGTAGCGTCAACTCCAGTACGCCGTCGTGGTACTTCGCCTGCGCGGCATCCTCGTCCACCTCCTGATCAAGCATGAAAGCGCGGGAGACCTTGCCGTAATAGCGCTCACTGCGCAGCAGCTTCTCGCCCTCTTTCACCTCTTTCTCGTTCTTCACTTCCGCGCTGATTGCCACCTGGTTGCCCTCGATCGATACGTGGATGTCCTCTTTTTTTACGCCGGGTATCTCGGCATGAACGGAATACGATTTGTCGCCCTCGCTGACATCCACCTTGATCTGGACTTCCTGCTGTCCCTCGAACCTCACCGGACGCATGAAAAAACCACGGAACAGGTCGTCAACGTCGTTATCAGCAGGGCTGTAACGCAGAATGTTGGCCATTTTTACTCTCCTGATAAATCCGGGACATCCCCGTGGTACTAATTTGAGGGCGGTATGGGGGATTTCAAGAGTGGGTGGCGGCACGGGAAACTGGCAAAATCAAAACCGCTGGCGGTAGATCGGCAAGTAGTCACTTTCTTTATGTTTTATTTCAGCTTGGTGATGTACCGATATGTCCGCGCCCCAACCAGCGTAACCAGAAGTAGCCTGCCACGCCCGATAATATCGATGCTGCCAATACGCCGGTCTTGGCCATCAGCAGGAACTCTTCTTGTCCGGCGAATCCGAGCTCGGCAATGAAAATGGACATGGTAAAGCCGATACCGCCAAGCAATGATACGGCGGCGATTTGTGCGAAGCGCGTATTGCCGGGAAGTTGCCCGATGCCGAAGCGTAGTGCCAGCCAGCATGCGCCGGTGATGCCGACGAATTTTCCGACTACCAGCCCGAGCATCACGCCCAGCATCACCGGGTGGGTCAGCGTCTCACCCAGCTCGCCGACATGCAGCGGGATGCCGGCATTGAACAGGGCAAAGATCGGGATGACGAGAAAGGCGACCGGAAGGTGCATGCCATGTTCCAGTCTCTGCAGCGGTGTTTGCACCCCTCTGGCCCGCTTTTCCAATGTCTGTACGATGGTTTGCAAGTTTTCATTGGTCATGATGTTGGGATCCAGATCAATACTCGCGTCGTAGCGTCCCAGCATTTCCCTGCTCCTGGTGCTGAACAGCCCCGGATCGTATTTGGGCCGTGCAGGTACGGCGAAGGCACACAATACCCCGGCAAGTGTGGCATGTACGCCGGATTGCAGCATTGCATACCAGAGCACGATGCCGACGATGAAGTAGGGCAGTACCCGCCGGACACCGACAAAGTTGAGTGCTGCCAGCAACAGAATCAAGCCCAGGGTGATGAACAGCCACGCGAATGATAATTGTTGCGTATAGAAAATCGCGATGACCAGTACCGCGCCCAGGTCGTCCGCGATGGCGAGCGCGACCAGAAAGGTAATCAACGCTTTGGGAACGCGTTTGGCCAGCAATACCAGTGCGCCCACGGCGAAGGCGATATCGGTTGCCATCGGGATGCCCCAGCCTCGTGCAGCCTCTCCCGAGGGATTAAATGCCAGATAGATCAGTGCCGGCATCACCATACCGCCCACGGCGGCAATGATGGGTAATGCCGCCTGACGTATGTCGGAGAGTTCACCGACCAGCATCTCCCGCTTCAGCTCCATGCCAACGAGAAAAAAGAACATCGTCATCAGACCATCGTTGACCCAGTGATGCAGGGTCATTTCGATGCTCCATGAGCCGATCTGGATACTGGTTCGGGTATGCAGCAGATGCAGATAGCTTTCTGCCAGGAAACTGTTGGCGAGCAGCAGGGCGATGATCGCGCAGCCCATCAACAACAGACCGCTGGTGGTCTGCCTATGGATGAAATGCTCGAACGGGGTCAATATCCTGTCGAATGTGCGTTCCCACGGTGCGTAGATAACGCCCGGCTTTGATTGTTCTTCAGTGTGATGCTGGGTTGTCATGTTATGGGCGGTATCCGGTTGGAGTTACACAATGTAGCGGGGTGGAGTTTTTTGGCATCTACCTCGGGGTGGGCTGGCTGTTGCCGAACATCCTCCCGATGATGTTGATTTACTGTTTTCATCAATCTCAAATCGCAGCCAACGCCGCATTCAACGTCTTGCTGGGCCGCATCGCCGTGGATGTCTTGTCGAAATCGGGATGGTAATACCCGCCCATGTCCACCGGTTTGCCCTGCACCGCAATCAGTTCGGCATGGATCTTGTCCTCGTTGTCAGTCAATGCCTTGGCCAGCGGGGCGAAGCGCGCCTGTATCTCCTTGTCCTTGGTCTGTGCGGCGAGTGCCTGGGCCCAGTACAGCGCAAGATAGAAATGACTGCCACGGTTGTCGATCTGGCCGACTTTTCTGGCGGGTGATTTGTCGTTGTCGAGGATCTTGGCGTTGGCTTGGTCCAGCGTGTCGGCCAGCACCTGTGCCTTGGCGTTGTTGAATTTTTGCGCGAGGTGTTCCAGTGACACGCACAGCGCGAGGAATTCACCCAGCGAATCCCAGCGCAGATAGTTCTCCTGCCGGAACTGCTGCACGTGCTTGGGTGCGGAGCCGCCCGCGCCGGTCTCGAACAATCCGCCGCCATTCATCAGGGGGACGATGGAGAGCATCTTGGCACTGGTGTTGAGTTCGAGGATCGGGAACAGGTCGGTGAGGTAATCGCGCAGCACGTTGCCGGTGACGGAGATGGTATCCAGTCCCTTGCGGATGCGCGCCAAAGTAAAACGGCAGGCGTCCGCCGGTTCCATGATCTGGATGTCGAGCCCGCTGGTGTCGTGATCCTTGAGGTACTTTGTAACCTTGGCGATGATCTGTGCATCGTGGGCGCGGTTCTTGTCCAGCCAGAAGATGGCGGGCGTGTTGCTCAGGCGCGCGCGGGTGACGGCGAGTTTCACCCAGTCCTGGATAGGCGCATCCTTGGTCTGGCAGGCACGGAAGATGTCACCCTGTTCGACCTTTTGCTCCAGCAAGACTTTTCCGGATGCATCGACGATGCGTACCACGCCGTCGCCAGTCATCTCGAAAGTCTTGTCGTGCGAGCCGTACTCTTCGGCCTTTTGCGCCATCAGGCCGACATTGGGCACGGAGCCCATCGTGGCGGGATCGAGCGCACCGTTCTGTTTGCAGTCCTCTACGGTGGCGACATACACGCCCGCGTAGCAGCGGTCGGGGATCATCGCCAGCGTGTCATACGCCTTGCCGTCCGCGCCCCACATCTTGCCGCCGTCGCGGATCATCGGCGGCATGGAAGCGTCAATGATTACATCCGAAGGCACATGCAGGTTGGTGATGCCCTTGTCGGAGTTCACCATCGCCAGCGCGGGTCCATTGCGGAAACAATCGGCGATGTCGGCGACGAGGGCGGTGCGTTTGTTCCCCGGCAGTGCCAGCACTTTGGCTTCCATGTCGCCGAAGCCGTTGTTGACGTTAACTTTCAGTTCATCGAGTAGCGCGCCGTGCTTGTCGAATACCTTCTTGAAGAACACAGTGACCGCATGGCCAAACATGATGGGATCGGAGATCTTCATCATCGTGGCCTTGAGGTGCAGCGACAGCAACACGTCTTCTTTCTTCGCCGCCTTAATCTGCTCGGCGTAGAACTTGCGCAAGGCTTTGCGGCTCATCACGGCGGCGTCAATGATCTCGCCAGCCTTGAGATTGAGCTTGTCCTTGAGCACGCTAACCTTGCCGTCTTTGGCTACGAATTCGATGCGGGTACTGACGGCTTCCGGCACGGCCACCGATTTTTCGCTGCCGTAGAAATCGCCGCCAGTCATGTGCGCCACGCGGGTCTTGGAGGTCTTTTCCCACTTGCCCATGCGGTGCGGGTGCTTGCGCGCGTATTGTTTGACCGAGGCGGCGGCGCGGCGGTCGGAGTTGCCCTCGCGCAGCACCGGGTTCACCGCGCTGCCGAGTACCTTGCCGTAACGCGCCTTGATGTCTTGCTCGGCATCGGTCTTCGGCTCATCGGGATAGTCGGGGACTTTATAGCCCTGCGATTGCAGCTCTTTGATCGCCGCCTTCAGTTGCGGGATGGACGCACTGATATTGGGCAGCTTGATAAGGTTCGCTTCCGGCTTCAGCGTCAGCTCGCCGAGCTCGGTCAGGTGATCCGATATCCTCTGTTTGGCGGTAAGGTGCTCCGGAAAGTTGGCGAGGATGCGTCCCGCCAGCGAGATGTCGCGGGTCTCGACCGCGATACCGGCCGCCTTGGTGAAGGCCTGTATGATGGGAAGCAATGAGTAGGTTGCCAGTCGCGGTGCTTCATCGGTCAGAGTGTAGAGAATTTTTGCGGTTGTCATGAGAGTGCCCGGAGTAATGGAAATATTGAGATGAGTCGCATCCTGTTGTTCAACAAACCTTACGGGGTGATTTGCCAGTTCAGCAAGGATGGGCTGCATCCGACGCTGGCAGATTATATCGCCGTTCCCGGGGTTTATCCCGCCGGACGGCTGGATACCGACAGTGAAGGCTTATTGCTGTTGACCGACGACGGCAAGCTGCAACACCGCATCACCGATCCCCAACACAAACTGCCCAAGACCTACTGGGTGCAAGTGGAAGGCACGCCGGACGAAGCGGCATTGAATCAATTGCGGCGTGGTGTGCAACTGAAAGACGGCATGACGCTGCCAGCCGGGGCGCAGCTGATGGATGAACCCGCGCAGTTATGGCCGCGCAATCCGCCGATACGATTCCGCAAAAACATTCCCGCCCGTTGGCTGCAACTCACCATTCGCGAAGGAAAAAACCGCCAAGTGCGGCGTATGACGGCGGCGGCAGGGTTTCCCACGCTGCGCCTGATCCGCTATGCAATCGGTGGCTGGACGCTGGACGGAATCGCGACCGGACAGTCGCGTTTCGAAGAAGCTTGACGCTTCATCCGCGCCCGCGTCCGCCGCGTCGTGGTGTACCGTGCGGAGTGTTATGCGGTTTCCCGCCGCCGCGTTCGCGCCGTGCGTGGGGTGCGGGCTGGAACAGTCCCGGCTGCGGCATCGCCTGATGGCGTGCGGCTTCCGACAGCAGGGGTTCCCCGGTTTTATGGGGCGGCTGTGGTTTTTGCGCGAAGTTGCCGGGCGGCGCGGCGCGGTTCTGCTGGCGGTTGCGTTGCGGTTGACGCGGCGTGCCTTGGTCTTGACCGTTGCGCGCCCTCTGCCCGGTGCGCGGTGTACTCGCGGTGGTGTTGCTGTGGCGGCGTTGTCCGTGCTGGGGACGCGGCGGGCGCGGGGCATCAACCGGGATGTGGGTGGGTGGCTCAAAACTATCAACCGATACTCTCGGGATTTGCGTTTTGATTAGCCGCTCGATATTTTTCAAATGTTGCAGCTCCTCGCTGTCCACCAGCGAGATTGCCGCGCCGTTACTCCCCGCGCGCCCGGTGCGACCGATGCGGTGTACATAATCTTCGGGCACATTAGGCAACTCGAAATTGACGACGTGCGGCAACAAATCAATGTCCAGGCCGCGTGCGGCAATGTCGGTGGCAACCAGCACCGGCAACGAGCCGTCCTTGAATTGTGCCAACGCCTTGGTACGTGCCGACTGGCTCTTGTTGCCGTGAATTGCCATGGCGGGGATGTCGTCCTTGCACAATTTTTCTGCCAGCCGGTTCGCGCCGTGCTTGGTGCGGGTGAATACCAGCACCTGCTTCCAGTCGTTGTGTTTGATCAGGTGGGCGAGCAAGTAGCTTTTCAGTTTTTGCGGCACCATGTGGATGCTTTGCTCGACCAGTTCCGAGGTGGTGTTGCGGCGCGCCACCTCGACATAGCCGGGGCTGTGCAACAGGCCGTCCGCCAGTGTTTTGATTTCGTCGGAAAAGGTTGCCGAGAACAGCAGGTTTTGGCGGTGTTTGGGCAGCAACGCGAGAACCTTGCGAATATCGCGGATGAAGCCCATGTCCAACATGCGGTCGGCTTCGTCCAGCACAAAAATCTCCACGGCGGATAAATCCAGCGTCTTTTGCCCGACATGGTCGAGCAAGCGTCCCGGGGTGGCGACCAGAATGTCGATTTTTCCGCGCAACGCCTTGATTTGCGGATTGATATTGACCCCCCCGAACATCACCATGGATTTCAGCGGCAGATATTTTCCGTAAGTCTGTACCGACTCTTCCACCTGCGCGGCGAGTTCGCGTGTTGGTGTCAGAATCAAACAGCGCGGGCAACCGGGACGCGGGTTCGCGGAGGGATTGGCCGACAGTCTGTGCAGGATCGGCAGGGTGAAACCGGCGGTCTTGCCGGTGCCGGTCTGCGCGCCTGCCAGCAGGTCGCCGCCCGCCATGACCAGCGGGATCGCTTGAGCCTGGACGGGAGTGGGGTGGGTATAGCCGACATCGGTGATGGCGCGCAACAAGGGTTGTGCCAGATTTAGGCCGGCAAAATTATTTTCATTGGACAAGTTTATAGCTCCGGCGACAGCCCGAGACCCGTTAGGGCAACACCAATCGAGGCAGACGACTTAACGATCTTAATAAGGATCTGGAGTGGAATCGAAGGAGCCCTGAGCCGATTGGTCTGGCGCAGGGGTGCGGCATTATAACCGCATTGTGTGCCGATGCGCTTTGTGTAACTCATCGGGTATAATGCGCGCCTTTCAAAATCCCCCGATAGGAGAAATCATGCCTATTTACGCCTATGCCTGCTCCAGTTGCGGTGTGCAACAGGATGTGATGCAAAAAATTAGCGATGCGCGTTTGACCACTTGCCCGGAATGCGGCAAAGAAACCTTTACCAAACAACTGACTGCGGCAGGATTCCAGTTGAAGGGCAATGGGTATTACGCCACCGATTTCAAAGACAAGCCCAAGCCCAAGCCGGAATGCCCGCCCTGTGCCAGTAGCGGCACCTGCCCGGCGGTGAGCTAAGCACCCCATGAAAAAATATCTTGTTACCGGACTGCTCATCTGGGTGCCGTTGGGCATCACCCTGTGGGTGTTGGATCTGACCATCTCCACGATGGATCAGACGCTGCTGCTGCTGCCGGAACGCTGGCACCCGGACAACGTGCTGGGCATCCATATTCCCGGGCTGGGCATTATTCTTACGGTGGCGGTGGTGTTTATTACCGGTCTGCTGATCCGCAATGTGTTCGGCCAAAAATTGTGGGAAGCCTCGGAAAACCTGATGTCGCACATACCGTTTGTCGGCAGCATCTACAAGGGCGTCAAACAGGTCAGCGACACCCTGTTGTCCAGCGACGGCAACTCGTTCCGCAAGGTATTGCTGGTGCGTTATCCGCACCCGCAGGCGTGGTCGCTGGCATTCCAGACCAGCGTGCCCGGTGAAGTGGGCAATAACCTCAGCGAAGAGTATGTCGCGGTGTTTATTCCCACCACCCCCAGCCCGGTGAACGGATTTTATTTTTATTTGCGCAAGGCGGATGTCATCGAATTGGACATGTCTGTCGATGTGGCGTTGCGCACGATTGTATCGATGGGCGTGGTGGCGACACCGGAGACACCGCAAGCCACTATCCAGGCACCCAAACCGGATTAACCCGTTTCATTACAAAATCGAATTATGCGAACTCATTATTGTGGACTCCTCAACACCGACCAACTCGACCAGACCGTCAGCATCTGCGGCTGGGCGCATCGCCGCCGCGACCACGGCGGGGTGATTTTCATCGACCTGCGCGACCGCGAAGGCATCGCGCAAGTGGTGTGCGATCCGGATCGTGCCGGGATGTTCAAGATCGCCGAATCGGTGCGCAACGAGTTCGTGCTGCGCATTACCGGCAAGGTGCGCCGCCGCCCGGAGGGTACCGGCAACGCCAATATGACCAGCGGCGAGATTGAAATTTTGTGCCACGAAATTGAAGTGTTGAATGCCTCGGTGACCCCGCCGTTCCAGCTCGACGATGAAAACCTGTCGGAGAACGTGCGCCTGATGCATCGCGTGGTCGATTTGCGCCGTCCGCAGATGCAGCACAACATGATGTTGCGCTACAAAACCGCGCGCGCCTTCCGCCGCTTTTTGGACGATGCGGGATTCATCGACATCGAGACACCGATGCTGACCAAATCCACACCGGAAGGCGCGCGCGACTATCTGGTGCCGTCGCGGGTACATCCCGGCGAGTTCTTTGCGTTGCCGCAATCACCGCAGTTATTCAAGCAGTTGCTGATGGTGGCGGGTTATGACCGCTATTACCAAATCACCAAGTGCTTCCGCGATGAAGATTTGCGTGCCGACCGCCAGCCGGAATTTACCCAGGTCGATATTGAGACTTCATTCCTGGGCGAGCAGGAGATCATGGCACTGACGGAGAACCTGATTCGCACCGTGTTCAAAGAGGTGCTGGAGGTTGCGCTACCGGATGCCTTTCCGCGCATCACCTACGCCGAGGCGATGGCGCGTTTCGGTTCGGATAAACCCGATCTGCGGGTCACGCTGGAGCTGACCGAAGTCACCGATGCCGTTAAAGATGTCGCATTCAAGGTGTTTGCCGGTGTGGCGAATTCCGACAACGGTCGCGTGGCGGCATTGCGCGTACCCGGCGGCGCGGCGTTCAGCCGTGGCGAAATCGACGACTACACCAAGTTTGTCGGTATCTACGGCGCGAAGGGGCTGGCTTACATCAAGGTCAACGATGTCACGCAACTGAACGAGACCGGCTTGCAATCGCCGATTGTGAAGAACATTCACGAGCGGGCATTAAAAACCATCGTCGAACGCAGCGGCGCGCAAAACGGCGACATCATCTTCTTCGGCGCGGACAAGGCCAAGGTGGTCAACGACGCATTGGGCGCGTTGCGCGGCAAGATTGGTCACGACAAGGGCTACACCAACGGCAAAGCTTGGGAACCGGTATGGGTGGTGGATTTCCCGATGTTCGAATACGACGACGATGCCAAGCGTTGGAATGCCTGCCATCATCCGTTCACTTCGCCCAAGGATGAGCATATCCAGTTCCTCGAAAGTGACCCCGGTCGTTGCCTGGCCAAGGCCTACGACCTCGCGTTGAACGGTTGGGAGTTGGGCGGCGGCTCGGTGCGTATCCATAAGGAAGCGGTGCAGAGCCAGGTGTTCCGCGCCCTCAATATCGACGCGGAAGAAGCGCAGCTTAAATTCGGCTTCCTGCTGGATGCCTTGCAATATGGCGCGCCGCCGCACGGCGGGCTGGCGTTCGGGCTGGATCGTATCGTCACCATGATGACCGGTGCGGAATCCATTCGCGATGTCATCGCCTTCCCCAAGACACAGCGTGCGCAATGTCTGCTGACGCAAGCACCGAGCGCGGTGGACGAGCGCCAGTTACGCGACCTGCATATTCGTTTGCGCCAACAAGCGCAGACCACGGTGGAAGTGGCGAAGGAGTAAGCGCGTTTGGCTATTGCCATGCAATAGCGAGTTGCGCGACCCGGAAAAATGAAAATATTCTCCCGTCGTTCAGGCAAATGGTGGATGGTCGGCATTGCCGCACTCGCGGTCTGCGCGTCGCTGCTTGCCACGCCAGAACCTGGCGTTCCCGCCGCCCGGCAAGCGAGCGTTGATTCGCCGGTTGTTTTGTTTGGCGCGCTGCCCCGTGAGGCGCATGACACCCTGCGCCTGATCAGGCAGGGCGGCCCTTTCCCCTATGCGCGGGACGGTGTGGAATTCGGAAACTTTGAACGCCTGCTGCCCCGGCAGCCGCGCAATTATTATCGCGAGTACACGGTTAAGACCCCGGGCGTGAAGCATCGCGGCGCGCGGCGCATCGTGTGCGGAGTCGTGCCGGAGTGTTACTACAGTGCCGACCATTATCAAACCTTCAAGCGTATCCGGGAGCAGCCATGAACGCCTTGGCACAACAACTGAGCCAATTTGAAACAGCGGGAAGTTATACCCTGACATGCGGTGTGGACAGCCTGCGTCAGGCAAGCGCGCAGGCCGGACTCATGCTGTTTGAAGCCGACATGAAAGGTGTCAAGGGCAAGCCCAAATTGCTGGGTGCCCTGGCGCGGGCAATTGACTGCCCCGACACGTTCGGCGCGAACTGGGATGCGCTGGCCGATGTGCTGTGCGATTTGTCGTGGCAGGGGGCAACGCCGGGTTACGTGCTGTTGCTGCGCAATGCCAGCGATACGCTGGGACTGTCGGTGAATGACCGGGAAATCGCGCAGGACTTGTTTGCCGATACGGCACTGTATTGGCGGCAGCGCGGCAAACCGTTCTGGATATTCTTTGCCTGATGGCGGGCGATAAACAGCCTGTTTCCGCACTGGTGGTGATTTACACCGGCGCGCTGGAGGTATTGCTGCTGGAGCGTGCCGACCACCCCGGTTATTGGCAATCGGTCACCGGCAGTTGCGAGCCCGGCGAATTGTTGCGCGATACCGCGATCCGCGAAGTGCGCGAGGAAACCGGGATGGATGCGCGGCAATACTGCCTGAGCGACTGGCAGTTGCAGAACCGCTACGAAATCTATCCGCACTGGCGGCATCGTTACCCGCCCGGTATCACCCACAACACCGAGCATGTGTTCGGTTTGCAACTCCCGCAACCCCGTGTCATCCAACCCGCGCCGCGCGAGCATTTGGCCTACTGCTGGTTGCCCTGGCGCGAGGCGGCGGATAAAGTGTTTTCGCCCAGCAACCGCGAGGCGATTTTGCAGTTACCGGAAAGACACGCTCATGCCAACTAATGTGATTACCGTTGATTACGACCAACCCAACACCGCGCAAACCGCCTGTAGCACGGCACACGCCCGGGCGAAACAGCCGCGCGAGACCAAGCCCGAAGAGAAGGCCTGGTTGATCGAGCGCATCAAACGCATGTTGAAGGAACAGGATGCCGTGCTGGTGGCGCATTACTATGTGCATCCCGACTTGCAGGACCTCGCCGAAGCGACCGGCGGCATCGTGTCCGATTCGCTGGACATGGCGAATTTCGGTCACCAGCATCCCGCCAAAACCATCGTCGTCGCGGGCGTGCGCTTCATGGGCGAGACGGCGAAAATTCTCAACCCGGAAAAGCGCGTGCTGATGCCCGACCTCGAAGCGGAATGTTCGCTCGACCTCGGCTGTCCGGCGCACGAATTCGCCGCGTTCTGCGACGCGCATCCCGACCGCACCGTGGTGGTGTATGCCAATACCAGCGCGGCGGTCAAAGCGCGCGCCGACTGGATGGTGACCAGCTCCATCGCCTTGCCCATCGTCAAGCATCTCAAGGAACAGGGTAAAAAAATACTCTGGGCACCGGATCGCCATCTCGGCAGTTACGTGCAGGAACAAACCGGCGCGGACATGCTGCTGTGGCAGGGATCGTGCGTCGTGCACGACGAATACAAGGCACGGGAACTCGCCGATCTGAAGGCGCGGCATCCGCGGGCAAAAGTGCTGGTGCATCCCGAATCGCCGCGCGCCGTGGTCATGCTGGCGGATGTGGTCGGCTCCACCTCGCAACTCATCAAGGCGAGCCAACAACCGGATGTGCCGGAGTTTATCGTCGCCACCGACAACGGCATCCTGCACAAAATGCGCACCCTGTCCCCGCACAAACAATTCATCGAAGCCCCCACCGCCGGACAGGGCGCGACCTGCAAAAGTTGCAGCCACTGCCCGTGGATGGCGATGAACGGTTTGATTAACTTGGCGGAAGTGCTGGAGCGCGGCCACCAGGAAATCCATATTGATCCCGCCATTGCCTCCCGAGCCGTGCTGCCGATAGAGCGGATGCTGGACTTCGCCAGACAAATCAAACTGCCGACGCGCGGAATCGGCAATGCGTGAGGGGTGATTGCTGGAACGATAGCTTTCCGGTCATAGCGACCGCAGGTTCAATGCCCGATGAGCGTCAACCTTGGGAAGTAAAACTGTCACAGTAAGCCCACCGAATTTCGCGCGCGCTCAACCTACCAACCGGGCCGTCTTCGGGTCATAGATCATCCCGGTAATTGAGCCATCCCGTATGCGCTGCACCGCCTCGTCTATCACATTGAGCGGTACCAGAAACCACTCCCTCGGTTTCACCGGATTCCCGAAGCGGTCATCAATGGTTAAGTCCAACTGAGCCGCACCAAACAAACGGTGGAAGATTTTTTCCAGCTTGGTGCGATTCAGGTTGTGGAGTTTGTAGGTGGCGACCACTTCCACATCGGCCAACAGGTAGGTCGCATCTTTTTCCGCATTTGCGATACGGGTCTCAACCTTGCCGCCGGTCACGCCAATCTTGTGGATCAGCTCGCGGTGCTCGGCAACGAAGGGATGGTTTGACAGGCTGCGCAGCACGTAAATGGTTCCGGTTTCAATGTCGTCAGGTTCAGGTGCCTCGCCAAACAGCGGCCCCATGTCCGTATCGGTCAGGCGGCGGCCGGTCTCATCTTTGTAGAGTGCCCGCTCCAGTGAGCGGCGCAATAAGTTGCTTTCCGTACCGTTGTCATAGATCACCCGCAAACGTGCATCGTTTCTTCCGTACGCAGCCTTGATGGTTTCGCCAACCTCGGCCACATAGGCAAGCTGCCCGCCAACGATGAAGTAATTCCCGCCCTCAATGCTGGTATCGCGACCAAAGCGTATCGTTTTTCGAATCCCTGCTGTTAACTCCCGCTCTACTGCCTCAAATAACGGTTGGTATTTTTCAAAATCCGCACAAGCCAAACGGTCGGCAATTTCTTCTGCCGCACGCTTTTCAACGCTGGAACGCACATGACGCAGCACCGTGATGTCGTTCTGATCGTCGGATTCATCGCCAACACCCAGCTCGGCCAGCAAGGCATCTTCGTCCAAGTCTTCCACATTGACATGAACCGCTGCTGCTCCAGACAGAAGGCCGGGGCTATCCAAACCAGCCAGCAGGACTTGCGCCTCTGGCAATTTGCGTAGCTGGTCCAGACGCACGGCATACAGGCGTTCAAAAATGTCGCGCCCTTCGCCGTGCTGCGGTGCGCGTTCATGTTCTTGATGGAAGCGCAGGATGTCCTCGAAACCCGCGATGATGCGTTCCTCACGCGGGGTTCGCTTGGCGACTTTGAGCGGGGTGACTTCAACACCCAACGCATCCAGCAGTTCGTCATCGTTCATTCCTGTGCTGAGCGTAGTCGAAGTATCAGCCATTACCGGCCCCCCCCTTGCGCTTGTGCCGCTTTGGCTTGTGCACGATAGCGCGCCAGCGCAGCCACGCCTTCGGCCATGCGTTTTTCCCACGCATCGGCTGAGTTGATGTCCGGCAGGCGATCGCGCTCGTTCTTGAACTGCAAAGCGCGCTTTGCCAGCTCGCGTGCTTCGTCCTCGGGAATACTCACCTTCTTGGCGGCAATCGTGGCCTGCACTTGGCGCAGCGATTTCTCATCCATCGCCTTCGCCAGCACCGCATAGGCCGCATCGAAGGGGTTGATGCGGTCGATCAGGTCTATGTCCAGATCGCGCACATTGATGAACTTGCGCACCCCAACTAGCAATGCCGTACTGCCTTGCACTGTGCCGCCCCCCGTATCACTGCCGGTTGCATCCGCTTGTGCCAACGCCAGTTTGGCCTGCTGGGTGATGTTCATGGCAGCGATGGCGTGCTGACGAATGGCCTCTTGGTCAGTATCACTCAAGTCCGGGTATCGCTCGCGCACGATCTTGCCCATGTGCAACTGGGTCAGCTCTTCTGGCAGCGTGTTTTCCTTGTCGAACAGGCCGCGTTCCAACACGGTTTTCTCCTGCAAAAAACTGGTGACGACTTCGTTCAAGTCCTCTTTGCAGATGCGCGTAGCTTCGGGACTTTGCGGTGTTGTCAGCCCGTTTATCTCGACGTGAATCTGTCCGGTATCCTTGTTCACCCCGATGTTGTGCTCGCCGTTCTTGTAGCCACCTTCGCCGTAATCGAAGCCAGCCATCGGCCCGGCGTTTCGTGGCGTGAACTCATAGCGCGGCGCCAGCACTTGCTCCATCAGCAGGCTGGCGGAAATCGCCTTGAGCATGTCGTTCACCGCCTCGGCTACGGCGGCTTGTTCCGCTGCGGGTTCGGCGATCAGGTTGGTGAAGCGCGCACGTTCCTTGCCCTCGGCATCACGGGTCGCGCGGCCAATGATCTGAACAATTTCCGTGAGGCTGCTGCGGTAACCGATGGTCAATGCATGTTCGCACCAAATCCAGTCAAAACCTTCCTTCGCCATGCCCAGTGCGATGATGATGTCCACGTGGTCGCGGTTATTTTTTTGTGCCGGATCTTTCAGCGCGGTAAGCACACGGGAACGCATGGCCAAGTCGCTGTCGTCCACCAGGTCTGCCACCTTCAGGACTCGACCTTCTTTGGTTTGTATTTGGTGAAACCCGGTGGCCGGGTCGATACCCTTCCATTCGCCCAGGTGGTGCATGATCTCATTGACCTCACGCTCCTTGTCTTTCAAGCTTTCACGGGCATTCACGTTGGGAATATGGACGATGGTTTTCAGGGCAGGATCAAGCACTTTCTCGACTGCTTCCACATATCGGCCCGTATAAAAGAAATAACCGATGTCCAGGGACTTGAGCCAGCTATAGCCGTTGAGCTGTTCGTAGTAGGTGTAAGTAACCGTCTCGAACTTTGCTTCGTCCGCAGGGGACAACACCGCTTCACTATCGCCACGGAAATAAGAACCCGTCATGGCGACCATATGCACCTTGTCGCGCGCGATGAAATCCCCCAACTGTTTCCCCAGTACATTATCCGGGTTGCTGGAAACGTGATGGAACTCATCCACGGCAATCAGTCTGTCATCAAAAGCCTCAACTCCAAATTCCTCCACCGCAAAACGAAAGGTCGCATGGGTGCAGACCAGCACCTTGTCGGCACTATCCAGAAACTTGCGCACCGTCTCCACCTTGGATTTCGCAATTCTGGGCTCATCCACGCCCGGCGCATTACACAGGTTCCATTGCGGGGCCACTTGCCAATCCCAATAGAAGCCTTGCTGACTCAGGGGTTCATCGGCAAAGCTGCCGCCGATGGAGCGTTCCGGCACCACGATGATGGCCTGTTTCAGGCCTTGATTGTTGAGCTTGTCCAGCGCGATAAACATCAGCGCACGGGATTTGCCCGATGCCGGTGGCGATTTAATCAGCAGGTATTGCTCGCCACGCTTGGCATAAGCGCGCTCCTGCATGGCGCGCATTCCCAGCGCATTTGCCTTGCTGGATGCACCGGTGCGCGCTGTGGTGATGGATACCGCCGGCACGGTGTAGGTATTGGTGGGATTGGTCTGGTTGGTCATTGCGAATCGTTCTCCATAGATTTTTCGCTACCAGCCAGTTTCGCTCGATCTGCTCGATACTGGGCTGACTGGTGATGCCGAAACAATTTGTGCAGCAGCTGCTGCACAAATTCCTCATCCGGTAAGGTCAATGGGTAATCGTCCAACAAGCTGTTGGACGATTACCCGAGTCCCAATCCATATTCTATTTTCATGTGGTTTCGTGCCAGCTCAGCCACTGCAAGCCCGACACACGAGAAAATTCGCGCACATTGTGCGTTACCAGCGTGGCCTGATAGCGCAATGCCGTGGCGGCGATCAGCGTATCGTGCGGGCCGATGGGCGTGCCTGCGGCTTCAAGTTCCACACGGATACGGGCGGCATGAGCCGCACATTCGCTATCGAACGGCAAAACCTGCATCGGTCGCAGCAAAGCGGCTAATGCCGCCAAGCGAGGATCGGCGGCCTCCGACGGCAAACGCAAAAGACCGTAACGCAGCTCGTATTCCACAATGGCAGGCACGCCGATTTCTGCCGGCACCAGCGCTTGGACACGCGGCACAATCTGCGGATCGCCGCGAAGGTAATAGCTGATGATGTTGCTGTCGAGAATCAGCATGATGGACAATCAAAAGCCAATGCGCGGCGCATCGGCAGGCATACCACGGGTGCTGTCGGCCTCGATCAGGGGGAAATCCGGGAATTTCCCCGCCAGATCCAGACACTCCTTGGGCCATTCCCGAACGGCGTACTTACGAATGAGTTCTGCCACCCAACGGCTTTTCGATAGACCGTTGGCCTGAGCGGCCTGATCTACCAGTGCCTGCGTGGCATCGTCCAGATAGAGTGTGATTTGTGACATGGCGAACCTCCTTACAATGTGAGTTGGCAAGTATATTTCCAATTATACTTTTTAAGGCGAGTTCGTCAAATCAGATGTCGCCAGATCAGCTTTCAGTAGGTCGGGCTTCAGCCCGACAAAGACAAAGTCGGGTTAAAACCCGACCTACGGGTTCTACGGAGACATTGTCGGGCTGAAGCCCGACCTACAAGCCCGACAACGTTCCATCCAGCCAAACGGCATCCCACAACGGATAATCGCCAATCCGTTCAACCAGCTTTGCCCGCAGCGGATTCGCCACAATGTATCGCGCCATTTTGCACATATCCTCATCCTCGCGCACGGCGTGGTCAAAATAATTTGCCTGCCAAACCGCGCGCCCAATCGCGCGTGCCGAACGCCCCTTCAGCAACTGCACAGCGTCGGACAGCTTGCCCTTATGCAACACCATCAACCAATGCAAATGATCCGGCATCACCACATAGCACAGCGTTTCGGCACGTCCTTCCGCCTGCAACGCCATCAATTCACGCACCACCTTGCGCCCGTTATCAAGCGAAGCAAAGTGCGGTGTCCGGTTCTGCGCCACTGTTGTAATGTGATAGGCCGCGCCAGATTGCGAAACGCGGCCCTTGCGCAGATCGTTATAAGCCATCACCTCTCCGTAAATCCGCAGGTCGGGTTTTAACCCGACAATTCCAGCCAAGCGTCAGGCTAAAGCCTGACCTACCATTACCGCCCGTAGGTCGGGTTTTAACCCGACTTTGTCCCCGTTGCGCCTGTAGGTCGGGTTTTGACCTGACTCTGTCGGGCTGAAGCCCGACCTACAACCCGACCTACACCCGCCGTCATCTTCGTATAAAGCTCGAACAGTTTTTCCAGCCGCTCGGTGTCGTTCCTGAAGCGGCGGCCGATGTAGATGCGCTCCAGCACTTCGTCGTTGCGCTCGTGGGCGCGGCGCAGATTCTCCGGCATGGCGTCCGGGTCGTACAGGTCGGCGATGGTGGCAGGGAAATGCGCTTCGCGCGCCAGCAGGATAGCCTCGGCGCAGGCGGTCAGGTCGGCTTTGTTTTGCTCGGTGAGCAACGGTACGGGGAAGGTGTTCCAGCCGAGGGTGTTGGAGTAGGAAAAGTCGGTGCGCATTCGCACGCAGACTGTGCCTATCCAAACCCAGTGCAGGCGTGAGGCGATGAGCGCCATGTTCCAGAGAGGCGCGTCGCAAATGGCGAAATTTCTATCACCAACAATGGTGTTGCTGTCGAAGAAATCAATCGGAAGAATGTCGCGGTTCTCAGAGCTTACGCGTGGGACAACAATGCAGTCTCGCTGGCAAATACCTTGGATTTGGCGAAACTTGTGGGGATAGACAGCATAATCACGCGTCGATTCGGCCTTGCTTTCAAGACGCATATTCCTCACGCCTTCAATTCGCGTGGCTATTGAAGGAATTGATTTTGCTTCTTCGACTTCATCATCCTCAATCCAGATGCAATACCTAGAGATGCCGTTAATTAACTCCTGAGCGCCAATAAATTTCTTCACGAACTTGGATGTTTGTCCGTCACTACCGAGTAGCTTTTCCTTCTCGTCTTCGGTTAATAGAAAGTGCCCACCATCGGTAGGCATGTTCCCGCGAATCATGTACCCGCGCTCATCATT
Source organism: Pseudomonadota bacterium (assembly GCA_049321355.1). Taxonomy (GTDB): domain Bacteria; phylum Pseudomonadota; class Gammaproteobacteria; order Burkholderiales; family Gallionellaceae; genus Gallionella. The sequence continues at coordinate 129,509 of JBMOPZ010000003.1, forward strand.
CGCCTTGGGCATGGGGTCAACGATAATTCGTCGACCAGCAATAAGGTAAGCATTAACGTTTTCAACCTCTCGAACATCAACAGCACCAGATGCATTCGTCTGAAAGAGCAACTTTCGCGAGTTTTGTTTGCCCGAAACACCAACAATCACGACAGTAACGCCAGCATTGTGTGTCGCCAGATTCGCCCACTTGAACGATGTGTGAGCAAAATTTATATCCATTCCGCTCTGATAAATCAGCGGCCATAGGATGGGAACCTGTTCACCTTGGCAAATGGAGTTGGTGCTTACAAAGGCGTATGCGCCGTCCGTTTTTTCGAAATATGCGGATGCCAACTTGAACCAACAGGCAACCAAATCCAATGAACGCCATGTTTTTGTGAATCTTCCAAAGACATGGTTTACGTCGCTCTTTTGGGCTTCCGTTTGCTTTGCGCTGCCGACATATGGCGGATTCCCACAGATATAGGTTTCACCACCTTCGTTGGCAAAATCCATTTCGGTTTGATCGAGCAGCGTGCCGAACAAATCATCAGCGACCAGTTTCACCCCAGTTCCTGTTGGTGGACAGATGCTCAACCAATCCAGCCGTAGCGCATTGCCGCAGATGATCCAGTTTTCTTTGGAGAGCGGCAGGAATTCCAGCAGCGCATCCCGTTGCCCGCGATACAGCACATCGCACTGGAACTCGGCGATGATGAGCGCCAGCCGTGCAATCTCTGCCGGGAAGTCGCGCAGTTCGATGCCGCGAAAGTTGGTCAGCGGTATTTCGCTGCGCAGATGCAGTTCCCCACGACGTTGGTTGATTTCCGCTTCGATCTCGCGCATTTGTTTGTAGGCGATGACGAGGAAGTTGCCCGAGCCGCAGGCCGGGTCGAACACGCGGATACGCGCCATGCGTTTACGCAAATTCAGCAGCTTGATCTTGTTATCGCCCGCCTCTGCCAACTGCGCGCGTAGGTCGTCCAGAAACAATGGGTTTAAAACCTTGAGGATGTTAGGCACGCTGGTGTAGTGCATGCCCAGTGCGCCGCGCTCTTCGTCGTCGGCCACGGCTTGGATCATGCTGCCGAAGATGTCCGGGTTGATCTGTTTCCAGTTCAGGTGTCCGGCGTGTATCAGGTAGGTGCGCGCCATGCGCGTGAAGCTCGGCACGTCGGTGCTGCCGGAGAACAGGCCGCCGTTGACATAGGGGAATTGATCGGCCCAAGGTCTGAGGGGTAGGTCGGGTTTTAACCCGACATCGCAAGTCGGAATAAATTCCGACCTACGCAATCGACGCGCCTCTATCGGCATGTTCATGGCGCGGAAAATTTCGGACATCACCTCATGGGTGTTGGAGCCGTCGCGCTCGCTCATCTGCTCGATGGTGTGGGTGAACAATCCCTCGCCGTTGAAGATGTCGGTGTCTTCGGCAAAGAAACAGAACACCAGCCGCGCCATGAAGTGGTTCATGTCGGCGCGGCGTTCATCCTTGGCCCACTCTGGATTCTCATTCAGCAGCTCGACGTAGAGCTTGTTCAGCCGCGCGGTGGCGCGCACGTCGATGGGGTTGTCCCTGATCTCCTTGATGGTGGAAATACCCGCCAGCGGCAGGAAAAAACCGAAATGGTTTGGGAAGTCTGAGTAGCTGCTGGCAACCGTTTCGCCACTGACCAACTCCTCGGCTTCCAACGTCTGCCCATCGGTGGCAAGGATGAATTTGACCTTGGCCTTTATCGTGGCCGGACTGGTGCGCAAGGCTCTGAGGGTTTCGCCCACCTTGCCCGCATCACATACGGTCAGATGGATTTTGTTGCGCTGGAGCACGCCACCAGGAAGGTCGGAAGCATTACCGGCGCGCAGCTTCTTGATCGTAACAGCGTTGTTGCCAAAGGCAGCCAGAAAGGCGAATGGAAACTCAGCCGCGTCAAAGGGCTGAAGGGCCAAGTCCGATATAGCTTCTTCGATTTCTACTGCGTTCATGGGGCAACTTGTCTGTGTAATTTTTCTGCGCGCATGTCTGTCTGGGGTTCAATGGCTGACGTGGCATTGCGGGGGCTTTATTGTAAATGGTTGCACCGGCAAGATGACTGCTATCTGCGATTTATAAGGCATTTTACGAGATGATGTCGACTGGCTTATTAGGCCGACAATCCCATTGCTTCTGCCCGTACCAACGGCACGACAACGCTGGTTGCCAACATATCCGGCAAGTCCGCCTGAACATCCAGCAAATAAGGGATGTCTTACAGGAGGCTTTGATTAAGGAAAGCTCTGATTCAGTCGTCATTCCCGCGCAGGCGGGAACGACAAAACCAGACTTGTTCAGAGTTTCCTATTGATCCGGCACTGTTTATCCAAGAATCCGTTCGCATTGAGCTTGTCGAAATGTGAATGAATTCTTGTGCTTCGACAGGCTCAGCACGAACGGCAATTAAGTTCGACTCGTGCCGGATCAGTAAGGTGTCATCCGCCGCGAAAGGCGATAATCGGGTCCGTGTCGCCGTGTTTGGATAAAATATCACCCATGACTACCCTGAAAATCGCTACCTACAATATCCATAAAGGCTTTTCGTCGTTCAACCGGCGGGTGGTGTTGCACCAGATGCGCGAGCAGTTGCGCGCGCTGGATGCGGATATTGTGTTTTTGCAGGAGGTGCAGGGTGAGCATAAGCGTCACCGCCAGCACCACGCCGATTATTTTTCCGTGCCGCAGCATGAGTTTTTGGCGGATGAGTATTGGGCGCATCACGTTTACGGCATGAATGCGGTGTACCGGCACGGGCATCACGGCAATGCCATTCTCAGCCGCTTTCCCATTGTGCGGTCGCGCAATCGGGATGTGTCGGCGCATCGTTTCGAGCAGCGCGGGTTGCTGCATTGCGAGATTGATTTTAACGGGCAAAATCTGCATTGTTTTTGCGCGCATTTCGGCTTGTTTTCCAAGGGGCGGCACTGGCAAATGAATGCTTTGGTCGGGCAGGTGCAGGCGGATGTCGCGCACGATGCGCCGCTGATTATTGCGGGTGATTTTAATGACTGGCGCAATCAGTTGAGCAGCAACCTGGCGGGGAGTTTGAATGTGCGCGATGTGTTCCATCTCGGTCACGGCAAGCCCGCGCGCAGCTATCCCGCTTTGCTGCCCTTGTTCAAGCTCGACCGGATTTATGTGCGCGGTTTCGAGGTGGAATACAGTCAGGTTTACGGCGGGCGCAACCAGTCGGATCATGCCGCGTTGCTGACGCGGCTGAGACGCGGCTGAGACGCGGATGAGTGCGGAATTTCAGACCCGCGACCACCACCTGACGCTGCTGCAAAACGGCGCGGAATTTTTTCCGTGTCTGTGTGCCGAGATTGATGCGGCGCGCTATTCGGTGTATCTGGAAACCTATTTGTTTGCCGCCGACGAGACCGGGCGCAGGGTGTCGGCGGCGTTGCAACGCGCGGCATTGCGCGATGTTGCGGTGCATCTTTTACTGGATGGATTCGGTTCGGCGGCGTTGCCCCAGCAGTGGGTGGATGAGCTGCGCGGCGCGGGGGTCAAGGTGCGATGGTTTCGGCGCGGGCGTGATGTGTTCCGGCTGCGCCGTTACCAGTTGCGCCGTTTGCACCGTAAATTGGCGGTGATTGACGGTGAGACGGCTTTTGTCGGCGGCATCAATATCATCGACGACATTCCCGGGAATACTTTTTTGCGGATGCCACGGCTGGATTATGCGGTGCGGGTGCGGGGAAGAGTCGCCCGCGAGGTGCAGGCCGAGATGCGCCGTTTGTGGATGGTGGTTAACTGGAGCCGCCGCAAACGCATCAGCCGGGCGCGCTATCAGTTGCGCCGCAAAGTCAGGGAGGCGGTTGTTCAGCCGTTGACGTTGTTGTTGCGCGATATTCAACCGGCATACTTGCAGGCGATGGCAAGCGCGCAGCGTGAAATTATTATTGCCAATGCCTATTTTCTTCCCGGTCGCGCCTTTCGTCGCGCGATGACGGATGCGGCACAGCGCGGCGTGCGGGTGGTGTTGCTGTTGCAGGGGCGGGTGGAATACCGCCTGCAACATTACGCCACGCAGGCACTTTATGATCGTTTGCTGGCTGCGGGGATAGAGGTTTACGAATATCAGCCCAGTTATTTGCACGCCAAAGTGGCGGTGGTGGATGGTGTATGGGCCACGGTCGGTTCCGCGAACATTGATCCGCTCAGCCTGCTGCTGGCGCGCGAGGCGAATTTGGTGGTGCGCGGGGCCGAATTTGCGGGCGCGTTGCGCGGCGCGCTGCTGGCGGCGATAGCGGCGCACTCGCTGCCCATCGAGTTAAAAAATTGGCGCAAACAGGGCTGGGCAAGAAGGATGGTGTCGCGGATGAGCTACGCGGTGCTGCGGCTGCTGATTACGCTATTGGGAATGGGCAAGCGGGATGTTTAGGGAGCGTAACGCTGTCCGAATTTATCGAAGTATCCGGGGCGGGTAAATTGCAGTGTTTCCTCCGGGGCTTGGATGTCCTTGTGTTAGAATGCGCGCCCTTTGAATTCTGCAGGTAGTTCCCCATGTCACGCGCTCTTCGCAACATCGCCATTATCGCCCACGTCGATCATGGCAAAACCACATTAGTTGACCAATTGCTGCGCCAATCCGGCACCTTCCGCGACAACCAGAAGGTGGATGAGCGCGTGATGGACAGCAACGATCTGGAAAAAGAGCGCGGCATCACCATTCTGGCCAAGAACACCGCGATCAAATACGGCGAATACCACATCAACATCGTTGACACACCGGGGCACGCCGACTTCGGCGGTGAGGTGGAGCGGGTGTTGGGTATGGTGAACGGCGTGCTGTTGCTGGTGGATGCGGTGGAAGGTCCGATGCCGCAGACCCGTTTCGTGACCAAGAAGGCGCTGGGACTGGGGTTGCGTCCGATCGTGGTGATCAACAAAGTGGATCGTCCGGGTTCACGCCCGGACTGGGTGCTGGATCAGACCTTCGATCTGTTCGACAAGCTGGGTGCAAGTGATGAACAACTCGATTTTCCCGTGATCTATGCTTCCGGCCTGAACGGCTGGGCGTGCAATGACTTGAATGATGCTCCTTCCAAAGGCGGTTCGGCATCCGACATGAAGCCGTTGTTCGACCTGGTTGTGAAGCATGTGCCGACACCCCCGGGCAATCCCGATGCGCCGTTGCAGTTCCAGATCGCGGCATTGGATTACTCGACATTCACTGGTCGCCTTGGCGTCGGTCGTGTGCTGAACGGTCGCATCAAGCCGGGTCAGCAAGTGGTGGTGATGAATCACGGCGATCAGGTTGGCTCCGGTCGCATCAATCAAGTGCTCGGATTCCAGGGGTTGGACCGCATTCAGGTGGACAGCGCGGAAGCGGGCGACATCATCATCATCTCCGGTCTGGAAGAGATCGGTATCGGCGTCACCGTTTGCGACAAGGAGAATCCGGTCGGTTTGCCGGTGATGGGCGTGGACGAGCCGACTCTGACCATGGATTTTATGGTGAACACCTCACCGCTGGCAGGCACCGAAGGCAAGTTTGTGACCTCGCGCCAGATCCGCGACCGCCTGACCAAAGAGTTGCTGACCAACGTTGCGTTGCGCGTGGAGGATACCGGGGATGCCGACGTGTTCCGTGTCTCCGGTCGTGGCGAATTGCACCTGACTATTTTGTTGGAAAACATGCGCCGCGAAGGTTTCGAGATGGCAGTGGCCAAACCGCGCGTGGTGTACAAGGAGATCAACGGCGAGAAGTGCGAGCCGTATGAGAACCTGACCATCGATCTGGAAGACGGTCACCAAGGTGCTGTGATGGAAGAGATCGGTCGGCGTCGCGGCGAGTTGACCAACATGGAATCCGACGGGCAGGGTCGTACCCGCTTAGAGTACCGCATTCCGGCACGCGGGCTGATCGGCTTTCAGTCGGATTTTATGACCATGACGCGCGGCACCGGGTTGATCAGCCATGTATTTGATGATTACGGTCCGGTAAAAGCCGATTTGCCGGGGCGTCACAACGGCGTGTTGATTTCGCAGGAAGACGGCGATGCGGTGGCTTACGCCTTGTGGAATCTTGAGGATCGCGGCCGCATGTTCGTGTCCCCCGGCGACAAGCTGTACGAGGGCATGATCATCGGCATCCACAGCCGTGACAACGACCTTATCGTTAATCCGATCAAAGGCAAAAAGCTGACCAACGTGCGGGCTTCCGGCACCGACGAGGCGGTGCGTCTGACCCCCCCTATCAAGTTGACGCTGGAGTCGGCGGTCGAGTTTATTGATGACGACGAATTGGTCGAGTTAACGCCGAAGTCGATTCGTATCCGCAAGCGTTACCTGAAAGAGCATGAGCGTAAACGCGCCGTGCGTGCGGCGGAATAACCTCCTGCCGGGTTTGAACATTCACCACACGGGACGCCACGGCGTCCCGTGTCATTTCATCTTGCTTTATACTCGTTGCCCACTCATCACCAGGGTCAAAGTCATGAAAACCTCCCTCTGCTTTATCGGTTTGATGTTCGCGGCGACCGCCGCCTGTGCTGCGGTGCAGGGAAAAGAGGTCAGTTACAACGCCAACGGTACCACGCTCAAAGGGTATGTCGCCTATGACGATGCGGTGCAGGGGAAGCGTCCCGGGGTTCTGGTGGTGCACGAATGGTGGGGGCATAATGAATATGCGCGCAAACGCGCGCGTATGCTGGCGGAGCAGGGTTACACCGCGCTGGCGGTGGATATGTATGGCGATGGCAAACAGGCGCACCATCCCGATGATGCCGGGAAATTTGCCAGTGAGGTTGCCAAAGATACCGTGCTCGCCAAGGCGCGCTTCGATGCCGCGCTAAACTTGATTGGCCGGGAAGCGACGGTGGATGAATTTAACATCGCTGCCATCGGTTATTGTTTCGGCGGTTCGGTGGTGTTGAACATGGCGCGCATCGGCGAGCCGCTCAAGGCGGTGGTGAGCTTTCATGGCGGCTTGGCAACGGACACTCCGGCGGAGGCGGGTAAGATCACGGCGCGCGTCGCCTCCTTTACCGGCGAAGCCGACCCGATGATTCCCGCCTCGCAGGTTGCCGCTTTCCGCGCGGAAATGGACAAGGCGGGGGCGATTTACAAGGCGGTGACCTATGCGGGTGCGAAGCATAGCTTTACCAATCCCGATGCCGATAAGTTTGGCGAACAGTTCAAGTTGCCGCTGGCATATGATGCGGTAGCCGATAAAGCTTCGTGGGACGAAAGCATGATATTTCTGGATGCGGCATTTAAGGTGAAGTAGCGCGCGGGCGATAGTTAACGATGACCTTGGACATTATTCTCATTGCGATTGCGCTGCTATTGCTGGTCGTGTTGCTGCTGGTGTTGCTGAAACAACCGATACGAACGGCGCAGGTGTTGGAGCAGCAGCATCGCGCCATGCTCACCGACTTGCACGATGGTTTGAACAAGCAGGGGGATCGCCTGATTGCGGCTCAGGCGGCGGAATCGGAACGTTTGCGCGCCGCAGTGGCTGAAGAGTTGCGTGCCACCCGCGACGCGATTAACGCGCTGCAAGCCAAGCAGGATGAGCTGCGCGGTGAAATGTTGGCGCAAACCCTGACGAAGCTGGCGGATCAGGGGCGCGCAGATCAGGAGCTGATTCAGAATTCGTTCCGCAATGCTACGCAGCACTTGGCGAGCAGTATTGAAACTTTGTCGAAAACGGTGGATGCGCGGCTGGAGCAGATCGGCGGCAAGGTCAACGAGCGTCTCGATGAAGGGTTCAAGAAGACCAATGAAACTTTCGTCAGTGTGATGGCGCGCCTGGCAACCATAGACGAGGCGCAGAAAAAAATTGACGGTCTGACCACCAACGTGGTCAGTTTGCAGGAATTGCTCGGCGACAAGCGTTCGCGCGGCGCGTTTGGCGAGGTGCAACTGGAGGCGCTGGTACGCAACATCATGCCGCCGCATTCCTATGCCATGCAGCATACCTTGCCGAACGGCACGCGTGCGGACTGCGTGTTGAATTTGCCCGAGCCGACCGGCATGGTGGCGGTCGATTCCAAGTTTCCGCTGGAGAATTATCATCGCATGTTCACTGTCGGTGATGCCGAGCGGGTGTTGGCGACGCGCCAGTTCAAGGCGGACCTCAAGAAGCATGTGGATGACATCAGCAATAAGTACATCATTCCCGAGGTGACATCCGACGGTGCGGTGATGTTTGTTCCCGCCGAGGCGGTGTTTGCCGAGATTCACGCGCACCATCCCGAAGTGGTGGATTACGCCATGCAGCGGCGGGTCTGGGTGGTGTCACCGACCACTCTGATGGCGGTGCTGAATACCGCGCGCGCGGTGATGAAAGATGTGGAAACGCGCAAACAGGTGCACATTATCAAGGACGAGCTGGGCAAACTCGGAAAGGAATTCGGCCGCTTTGACGATCGTATGAGGAAGCTGGCCGACCACATCCGGCAAGCGCACGAGGATGCCCAGAGCGTGCGTGTGACCAGCGAGAAAATTTCCAAACGGTTTACCAGTATCGAGCAGGTGGAGTTGGATCATCCGGCGGCATTGCCCGATTAGTCCTTTATTAAAGAACCGCAGTTGCCTTGGGTGCATCGCGTTTCAGAGTAATACCAGATTATCCCGGTGGATGATTTCCTTGTCCCCGCCGTAGCCGAGGAGCGCGGGGATTTCCTGGCTGGCATGTCGCGCGATGATACGCGCCTCTTCCGAGTTGTAGTTGCTCAGACCGTGGGCGATGTCTTCACCCGTTTCGCTGATGCAGGCGACCACCGCGCCGCGTTGAAATTCACCGATTACCCGCGTGACCCCGATGGGTAACAGGCTGCGTCCGCCGGAACGCAGGGCATCGAGCGCACCCGCATCCAGCACCAGTTTCCCCGCAACCTGGAGATGATCCGCGAGCCATTGTTTGCGTGCCACCAGACTCAGCTTGGCTGCGGTCAGCAAGGTTCCGATTGACTCCCCCCGCATCAGGCGTAACAAAACATCGCGTTCGTGTCCGGAAGCGATGACGGTATGCGCGCTACTGCGTGCGGCACGTTTTGCGGCGAGTATCTTGGTAATCATGCCGCCGCGCCCGATGTGGCTGCCGGAGCCTCCCGCCATGCGTTCCAGATGCTCATCACCCGCCCTCGCCTCGCTCACCAGGGTGGCAGTGGGATCTTTGCGGGGGTCGGCGGTGTAAAGACCATCTTGGTCGGTCAGAATAATCAGCGCGTCGGCATCAATTAGGTTGCTGACCAGAGCACCCAGGGTGTCGTTGTCGCCGAATTTGATTTCATCCGTCACCAGGGTGTCGTTTTCATTGATGACCGGAATGACGTTCAGTGACAGTAGTGTGCTCAAGGTGCTGCGCGCGTTCAGATAACGCTCGCGATCCGCGAGATCGGCATGGGTGAGCAAGATTTGCGCGGCATGCAGGTTGTGTTGGCGGAAGCATCGCTCGTAGGCCTGCACCAAGCCCATTTGTCCCACGGCGGCGGCGGCCTGCAAATCGTGCAGCAGGGTGGGGCGGGCGTTCCAGCCGAGGCGTTGCATGCCTTCGGCAATCGCGCCGGAAGAGACCAGTACCACATCGCGACCGTCGGCACGGAGCGCGGCAATTTGACGCGCCCAGTTGCTTAATGCCTCCAAGTCCAGTCCCGCGCCCTGATTGGTTACCAGGCTGCTGCCTACCTTGACGACGATGCGTTTACATTGGGTCAGTACGGTTTTCATGATCTTATGTCGTGCCCGCGTCGCTTTCCTGCTGTTCCTGTCGTGTCATCTGTTGCAGATGCTCCATGATGGCGTAGCTTAATTCTTTACAGCCTTCCCCGGAAATAGCCGAGATAACGAAATAGCGATCATAGTCGGCGAATTCCTTCAAAAATGCGGCAACAGTAGCCTCGCGGTCTTCCAGCAGGTCGGCCTTGTTAAGTAGCAGCCAGCGCGGTTTTTCGTAGAGTGACTGGTCGTATTTTTTTAATTCGTTGAGGATGGCGGTGGCTTCATCAACCGGGTTGATACCCTCGTGCAGGGGGGCGATGTCAACCAGATGCAGCAATACGCGCGTGCGTGCCAAGTGCCGTAGAAATTGGTGTCCCAAACCGGCACCTTCCGCGGCACCCTCGATGAGTCCGGGAATGTCGGCGATAACGAAGCTCTTCTCGTGAGAGACGCGTACCACACCCAGATTGGGGTGCAAGGTGGTAAACGGGTAATCGGCAACCTTGGGTTTTGCCGCCGACACCGAGCGGATGAAAGTTGACTTTCCGGCATTGGGCATACCCAGCAGGCCGACATCGGCGAGTACTTTCAATTCCAGTTGCAGCTCGCGTGTTTCACCCTCGGTGCCGGGTGTGCATTGGCGCGGGGCGCGGTTGGTGCTGGATTTGAAATGAATGTTACCCAGGCCGCCAGTCCCTCCCTGCGCCAGCAATACTTGTTCGCCGTCCCGGGTCAGGTCGGCGATAACTTGACCGCTATTGAGGTCGGTAATGACTGTACCCACCGGCATACGCAGCAGGATGTCGTCCGCGCCTTTGCCGTAGCAATCCGAGCCGCGTCCCGGTTCGCCATTTTTGGCGCGGTGGATTTTGGCGAAGCGGTAATCTACCAGGGTGTTGATATTGCGATCGGCAACGGCATAAACACTGCCGCCACGTCCGCCATCGCCGCCATCGGGGCCTCCCTTTTCGATGTATTTCTCGCGGCGGAAGCTGGCAATGCCGTTGCCGCCCTTGCCCGCGAACACTTCGATCCTGGATTCATCAATAAACTTCATGCTTGCTCAAACCCCGCTCGCCTTGGGTGATTTTATGCAAGGCGTAACAAATGAAAAAGCCCTACCTTGCGATAGGGCTAAGTTTGTTCCAGATAGAGCGATTAAGCAGCTACGATGGAAACGGTGCGCCGGTTTTGTGCGCCCTTGATTGCGAATACCACTTTGCCGGTAATTTTTGCAAACAAGGTGTGATCCTTGCCCATGCCAACGTTGTCGCCGGGATGGAATTCCGTGCCGCGTTGGCGCACGATAATGCTGCCCGCACTAACCAACTCACCACCGTAGCTCTTGATACCAAGTCGCTTTGAATGCGAGTCGCGTCCGTTACTGGTACTGCCGCCGCCTTTTTTTGATGCCATGCTCTATGCTCCTTACAGAATTACGCGGAAATGCCGTCGATGCGGATTTCAGTGTAGTTTTGACGATGCCCTTGGTTCTTTTGGTAGTGCTTGCGGCGGCGCATTTTGAAAATGCGTATCTTGTCGCCACGACCGTGGGAAACAATAGTTGCCTTGACCGATGCGCCGGATAGTAACGGTTTGCCCACGGACAGCTTGTCGCCGTCGGCAACCATTAACACTTTGTCCAGCACGATGGCACTGCCAACATCGCCTTCAAGGGTCTCGATTTTTAGGGTTTCGCCGGAAGTGACACGATACTGCTTGCCCCCGGTTTTAATGACTGCGTACATAACAACCTCGATTGATGCGGTTTTTGCGAAGGCGCGGATTATACATAAATATCCGCCCCCGTCAAAATCCTTTTTAGCGTTTCATGGAGTCGAAAAACTCCGCGTTGTTCTTGGTGGCTTTGATCTTGTCGAGCAGGAATTCCATCGCTTCCAATTCGTCCATCGGGTAGAGCAGCTTGCGTAGCAGCCAAATGCGCTGCAGGATGTCCTGCTTGATCAGCAGCTCCTCTTTGCGTGTGCCGGAACGGTTCACGTTGATCGCCGGATAGATGCGTTTCTCGGCCATGCGTCTATCCAGGTGGATTTCCATGTTGCCGGTGCCTTTGAACTCCTCATAAATCACATCGTCCATGCGCGATCCGGTGTCCACCAGCGCGGTGGCGATGATGGTCAGTGAGCCGCCTTCCTCGATATTGCGCGCCGCGCCGAAGAAGCGTTTCGGGCGGTGTAGTGCGTTGGCATCCACGCCGCCGGTGAGCACTTTTCCGGATGAGGGAATGACGGTGTTATAGGCGCGCGCCAGGCGGGTGATGGAGTCGAGCAGAATAATGACATCTTTCTTGTGTTCGACCAGGCGCTTGGCTTTTTCCAGCACCATTTCGGCAACCTGCACATGACGCGTGGCGGGCTCATCGAAAGTGGAGGCAACCACTTCACCGCGCACGGTGCGGGTCATTTCGGTGACCTCTTCGGGGCGTTCATCGATGAGCAGCACAATGAGTGTCGCATCGGGATTATTTGAGGCAATGGAATGCGCGATGTGTTGCAGCATCACGGTCTTGCCGGATTTGGGCGAGGCGACCAACAGGCCGCGTTGGCCTTTGCCGATAGGTGCGACGATGTCGATGATGCGTCCGGTGATGTTTTCTTCCGCTTTGATGTCGCGTTCCAGACGCAAAGGTTCGGTCGGAAACAGCGGGGTAAGGTTTTCGAACAGAATTTTATTTTTGGTGTTTTCCGGCGGCTCGCCGTTGACTTTATCGACCTTAACCAGCGCGACATAACGCTCACCGTCTTTGGGGGTGCGAATCTCGCCCTCGATCGAATCCCCGGTGTGCAGATTAAAGCGTCGAATTTGACTGGGGCTGACGTAAATGTCGTCCGGCCCCGCCAAGTATGAGGTGTCCGGGGAGCGCAAAAATCCGAATCCGTCCGGCAAAATTTCCAGCGTGCCGTCGCCGAAAATGCTCTCGCCTTTTTTGGCGTGGCTCTTCAGCAGTGCAAACATCAAATCTTGTTTGCGCATTCGGTTCGCGTTGTCGATTTTATTTTCGGCTGCCAACTCCAGGAGTTCGCTGATGTGCTTGGTCTTAATGTCTGATAAATGCATGGGGATGCGAGCAGGGTAATTGAGAGGTGGTTGGAGGAGTTGCGGGGTGCTGAACACCCATCCGCATGGCTTGACGTCTATACGCTTGAGTTTGGAGGCTGGCGAGGACGCAGCAGGAAGGCCATGCGGGTGCGACAGTAAACGCTTTAAATGTGGCTGTCAATAAATGCGGTGAGTTGCGATTTGGACAAAGCACCCACTTTGGTTGCTTCAATGTTGCCGTTCTTGAACAGCATCAATGTCGGAATGCCGCGAATGCCATACTTTGCCGGAGTTTGCTGATTTTCGTCCACGTTTAGCTTGGCAATCGTCAAGCGTCCCGCGTATTCAGCGGAGATTTCATCCAGAATGGGGGCGATCATGCGGCAGGAGCCGCACCATTCCGCCCAGTAATCGACCAGCACCGGCAACGGCGCCTGAATGACTTCGGCATCAAAGGTGGCATCGGAAACGTAGTGAATATGTTCGCTCATGTTGTGGCTCTCGCTATATTTGGGATTGGGTTAAAACTCGGGTGTTGCCGGAAGGATTTGGGGGCTAAGCAATAAATTACAAGTGCCATGCTAACCAAAATTTTCCGAGCTGTGAAGTGTGTGGGCTCGCCTGGGCGTTTATCCCCGACCAATTTTTTAACCGGCTCTGCTAAAATGCCGCGACTTTTGGCGATTTTTTGGAGTGTGGCGATGACCTATGTAGTAACTGAAAGCTGTATCAAGTGTAAATATACCGACTGCGTGGATGTGTGTCCGGTTGATTGTTTCCACGAAGGCCCGAATTTTTTGGTCATTGATCCGGATGAGTGTATCGACTGCACTTTGTGTGTGGCGGAGTGTCCAGCCGAGGCAATTTTTGCCGAGGACGACTTGCCGGAGTCGCAGCGCAATTTTCTGGCACTGAATGCCGAACTGGCGAAACTATGGCCGGTTATTGTGGAAAAGAAAGATGCTTCCGCCGATGCCGACGAGTGGCTAATCGTAAAAGAAAAGCTGCACCTGCTCGAACGCTAATCCCTTGGCAGCCTGCTAGCGGTGCAGTAAGCGGGTGTTGCGTGGAACTCGCTTTGAACCCAACCCCATACCAACGAGTCGCACGGAAAATTCTGGCAAATCACGCGCGGGATTTGCCCGATTTGCGCGGCATCACGGTAATCCTTCCCAACTATCACGTCGCCCTGCCATTGGCGCAGGCGTTGGTGCGTCTGGCGCGAGTTCCCGCGCTGTTGTTGCCGCAGATGATTACCTTGAACGAATGGGCGCAAAGCATTCCGCTTGATCCGCCCATCATCGGCGAGCATCAACGCAGCGCCCTGCTATGCCGGCAGTTGCGCAAACAGCAATGGTTCGAGAATGCCGAGTTGTGGGGTATGACGCGCGAGTTGCTGGCACTGTTTGACGAGTTGACCCAGTCGCTGGGCGGGCTTGCGCATGATGCGGTGACTTTTGCGGCAGCGGTGCAGCACGCCTATCAGGCGCGGCAGAACACCGCCCTGCAATTGGAGGCGCGCCTGGTATTCGAGTTGTGGCACGCCATGCAGGGTGAGGGTGAGCTGGATGCGGCGCGTGCTTATCAGCAACGCTTGGCGATATTGGCGGCACGGGCCAGTCGGCCACTTCATGTGTTGCGTGCTTCAGATTGGAGTGCCGTGGAGCAGAATTTTCTGGATGAATACGCGCGACGTGCCCCGGTGGAAATGTTCGACCTGCGCGAGAGCGTCGATGTGCTACCAAGCCACAAGTCCCCCCGATTTTTTGCCGCCACATCCCTGGAGCAGGAAGCGCGTGCCGCCGCAATGCAAGTGCGCCTGTGGTTGCAAGCGGGCAAACGCGACATCGCCATCATCGCGCAGGACCGGGTAGCGGCGCGGCGTGTGCGCGCCTTGCTGGAGCGCGCCGGAGTGTTGGTCGCGGATGAAACCGGCTGGACATTTGCCACGTTATCGGTGAGTACCGTGCTGATGCGCTGGCTGGATACCCTGCAAAGTGATTTCTACCATCACGACTTGCTCGACTTGCTGAAATCGCCGTTTGTCTTTGCCGAGATACCTGCCGCCGAACGCAAGGCGGCGGTATATCGGTTGGAACAACTGTTGCGCCAACAGAACGTGGTGGCCGGGCTGGAAGATTTTGCAACACTCGCGGAATCCGAGGTGCTGCTACATCGGCCGCTGGCGCGCCTGCGTCAGGCAGCGGCATTATTGACCCGGCATAAAAGCCAGCCTCTGGCAGCTTGGTTGGCAGCGTTGGGCGAAAGTCTGCATGTGCTGGGTATCGATAGCGGTTTACAACAGGATGCCGCCGGTGTGCGGTTGTTGGGTTTATTGGCGACTTGGCAGAAGGAGTTGGCGGCAGACGAAGGGCGTTACCGCTTTGCGGAATGGCGGCGTTGGCTGGCGCAACAACTGGACGTTGAAACTTTCCGCGATAGTAGTATCGACAGCCCCGTGCGACTTACCCACTTGGCGGCCACGCGCTGGCGCACTTTTGACGCGGTGATATTGCTCGGCTGCGATGCCGGCCACCTGCCCGGCACGGCGGACGGTGGCCGCTGGTTCAACGATGCGGTGCGTGGCAGTCTGAATTTGCCCACGCGTGCCACCCATGCGGCACGCCAGCACGATGATTTGACAGCTTTGCTGATGCTGAATGAATGTGTGTTGGTCACCTGGCAACAGGAGCAGAACGGTGAAGCGCGCTTGTTGAGCCCGTTCCTGCAGATGCTGCGTGACGAGCGGATCCGGGATGGCTGGGACGATTTGAGCGAAGCCGTGTTGTCTCATTACCTCGCGGCGGAGGATACGCATCGCCTTGCCTTGTCGCCGACCATTCCCGCCGCGCCCGTGGTGGCGTGCGAGATGCTGCCAAGTAGCGTTTCCATTAGTGCTTACAACGCATTAGTTGCGTGCCCATACCAATTTTATGCGCGCTGCATTTTGCGCTTGAACGAGCTGGATGAAGTGCAAGAGGGTATCGAGAAGCGCGACTATGGTGAGCGTGTACACACCATCCTGCAACGCTTTCATGCGCGTTACCCGGCAGTGGGCGCGCATTCCGCAGCGCACATGGAGACGGTGTTGCGACAAATCAGTGCGGAGGTGTTCGCCGATTTACTACTGCACGATTTCGCCGCCCATGCCTGGCTGGCGCGCTGGTACAAATCATTGCCCGCCTATCTGGCGTGGCAAGAGAGCAACGAGACTGAAGGCTGGTGTTATTCGGCGGCGGAAAGCGCGTTCGAACTTGAGTTGGACGGCATTCGTCTGCGCGGCCGTAGCGATCGTTTGGATGTGAAAGAGAATGAATGCAAGGTGTTGGATTACAAAACACAAGGCGATCAACTGTTGCGCAACAAATTGAAAGATCCAGGTGAGGATGTGCAACTGGCGTGCTACGCGCTCGCGCATCAAGCCGGAGAGGCTGCATTTGTCAGTATCGACAACGGCAAGGTAAAGACAGTCGGGCTTAAGGATGATGTCGCGAAATTGGCGCAACTGAATGTCGAGCGGTTGGAACAGATGTTCTTGCAGATGCGTAACGGTGCGGGATTGCCGGCGAACGGCATAGACCAAGTCTGCGGGTATTGCGAGATGCGCGGTTTGTGTCGCAAAGGGGAGTGGACGGTATGACCGAACACATCGCCCTCGATCCCAGGCGCAGCGTGGTGGTTGAAGCCTGCGCGGGTAGCGGAAAAACCTGGTTATTGGTGTCGCGCATCGTGCGTTTGCTGCTGGACGGCGCGTCGCCGGCACAGATACTTGCCATTACTTTCACCCGTAAAGCCGCGCAGGAGATGCAGTTGCGTTTGCAGCAATGGTTGCGCGATCTGGCAATGGGGGACGAAGCGTTTGTGCGCGGCTTCTTTGCCGAGCGCGGCATCGCACAACTCAGTGATGCGCAATTACAGCGCGCGCGGACGCTGTATCGCAGTGTGCTGTTGGCGCAGCCAGGTATTACCATCAGCACCTTTCATGGCTGGTTTGTACAGGTGTTGCAGCGCGCCCCGCTGAATGCCGGCGTAATGCAGGGGATGGGGTTGCTGGAGCGGGCGGCGAGTACCCGGGAAGAGGCCTGGGAGGCGCTGTTGGAGCAGTTGCGCAAAGATCCGGCAAGCAAAGAAGCGCAATTCATGCTGTGGTTGTTTGCGGAATGCGGGCTGTTCAATACACGAAAATTGCTGTTCAATTTTCTGGGGAAACGTTCCGAGTGGTGGGCTTATACCCAGGGCCGGAACGATGTGCTGGGCTTTTCTCTGGAGAAGTTACGTGCCGACCTCGCCGTAGATATGGATAGCGACCCGGTCGCCGACTGGGGTGCGCTCACTGAAAACGAAGTTGCGCTGCTCAATTTTGCGCATCAGTTGGCGGAAAACGGCACGCCGACGCAACAAGATAAGGCCTCGCAATTGGAGTGTGCGTGGACGGATAGCACCGCTGATGAACGCTACGATGCGCTGAGCCCCCTGCTTTATACCCAGGCGGGCGAGCTGCGCAGCTTGAATCCCACCAAAAAACAAGACGCGGAAGCCTTTCTGATGGCGCGCGATGCGCTGTTTGACCGGGTGCAAGCTGTGCGTGACGCGCTCGCCGAGCAACAGGCATACCGCTTGAACGAGGCGGTGTTGTGTTGCGGGGTTGCTTTCCTGGCGCGCTATCAGACGCTCAAGGCACAACAGCAGCAGATGGATTTTGCCGATTTGGAATGGCAGTTATGCCGTTTGTTGCAGCAAAGCGAACACGCCGAGACCATGCAATACAAGCTCGATAGTCGCTACCGGCATGTGCTGCTGGATGAATTTCAAGACACCAACCCGTTGCAATGGCAGATATTGCGCGCCTGGTTTGATGCCGCCGTGGCGGTGGAGTCGCAGCCCACGGTGTTCGTCGTTGGTGATCCCAAGCAATCCATCTATCGCTTCCGCCGCGCCGATGCGCGCTTGTTCGGCGTGGCACGCGATTATCTCCGCGCCAACTTTGCGGCGGAAACGCTGGGCAACAGTCTGACGCGACGCAATGCACAGCCTATTGTCGATGCGGTAAATGCCGTGTTTCGCGAACAGCCGGAAGGCTTCGAGTTCGTCGAGCATCAAACGCATCAGACGGATTTGCCGGGACAGGTGATGGTGCTGCCTTTGAGTATCGCTACTGCGCCGCTGGCGGTCGCCGATTCGCTCCCTCTCCCGCCGGGAGAGGGTTGGGGTGAGGGAGAAAGCGTCGAATTAGTGCTGCGTAACCCGCTTACCACCGCCAGAGAAGATGCCGAAGAAGGCGCGCGCCATATCGAAGCCGTCCAATTTGCCGGGCAGCTGCAAGCCATCGTCAGCAACTGGGTCGTGCAGGATGCAGGCGTTGCGCGACGTGCCAGTTACGGCGACATCATGGTACTAGTGCGTGGCCGCACCCATTTGGCAGAATATGAAGAAGCGTTGCGCGCAAAACATATCCCTTTCATCAGCTCGCGGCGCGGCGGCTTGCTCGACACGCTGGAAGCGGAAGACGTGCAGGCACTGCTGACGTTCCTCATCACCCCTTTTGCCGATCTCGCGCTGGCACAGGTGCTGCGCACGCCGATCTTCGCGTGCGGCGACGCGGACCTGATGCGCCTCGCGGCCAATGACGAGTCGAATGGTGCCGTTCGCCCTGAGCGGGTCGAAGGGCAGGCGGTCGTTCAGGGTTCGACAGGCTCACCCCGAACGGACATGGGGCAGCGCGTTTCCTGGTGGCAACGTCTGCAACAGTTGGAATCGCCATCGCCCGAATTGCAGCGAGCCAGCGAATTGCTGCAACGCTGGCTTGCCCTGGCCGACAAATTGCCGGTGCACGACTTGCTCGACCGCATCTATTTCGAGGGTGATGTGCTGGCGCGCTACAGCGCGGTATTGCCGCCCGAGATGCGCGCCAAGGTCGGTGCCAATTTGCACGCGATCATGCAAATGGCACTCGATATTGATGCCGGGCGCTATCCCAGTTTGCCGCGCTTTCTGCAAGACCTGCGCGAGCTGCGCGACAGCAGCGACGACGCGCCGGATGAAGGCAAGCTCGGTGCGGTGGGTGACGCGATACGCATCTACACCGTACACGAAGCGAAAGGGTTGGAAGCCCCCATCGTCTGGTTGTTGGATGCCAATGCCGGGCAAAGCAAAAAGGACAACAACGACGTGCTGCTGGACTGGCCGACCGACGCACCGCAACCGCTGCATTTCTCCCTGTACACCGGCCTGGCCGCGCGCGGCAAAAAACGCTTGCCGCTGTTCGAGCGGGATAGCGCACAGCAGGCGCGCGAAGAGATGAATCTGCTCTATGTCGCCATGACCCGCGCGCGGCAGGCACTCATCATCAGCGGTAATAGCGGGGGTGAAGACAAAGAAGAAAAGAAGACGGAGCAATCTTGGTATGACCGCATCGCTACGGCAGTGGGGCAAAACGATTCCAATCCGCCCGTCCTGAGCTTGTCAAACAATGAGCAAATGGAAAACTGTTTATCCGTTCGTCCTGCGACAAGCCCGGCGCGAATGGTAGATTTGCCCCCCATGATTCCTATCGGTAAACGCACGGGCCGCAACACGTCACAGCAACAGCGCGGCATCTGGCTGCATGGATTGCTGCAACATCTCACCGAACATTCCCCTCTCCCACCGGGAGAGGGGGTGAGGAAATTTATGCCCGATCAGGCCGCGTTACAACAGCGCCTCGCCATTCCTGATGAAGATATCGAACCGCTCTGGCAGCAGGCGCAACAGCTGCTTTCCCTGCCGAAGCTGGCAAAATTCTTCGATGCGAATCAGTATCGCAGCGCCGCCAATGAGATGCCGTACATCAATGCCGCCGGTGAAGTGAAACGCATCGACCGTCTGGTGGAATTCGACGATGAGGTATGGGTGCTGGATTACAAGTTTGGCGAGAGTGCCGGCGCATCAAGCCATGCCGCGCAAATTGAGGAATATCGTGCCGCGATGCAAACGGTGTATGCCGCCAAGAGGGTGCGCTGTGCGCTGGTGTTTGCGGGCGGGGTTTTGAGCGAAATGTAGTTCTTTAATTTTGCAAATACAACATAGGGAAACCTTGAGTCAGGCTTGACGTTGCCGTCCCCGCGAAAGCGGGAACGACAACTTGGCTGGAGCTTCTTTTATTTCTTGATCGCTTCGATTTCGAACACCAGCTTCACATCATCGCCGATGTTGGGTAGCGCGTATTTGATGCCAAAGTCCGAGCGTTTGATTTGGGCACTGGCATCCGCACCGCAGGTGTCTTTCTTGCTCATGGGGTTCGTGCCGCAGTTGAAGGCATCAATATTCAAAGTGACGGGCTTGCTTGTTCCCGCCATGGTTAAATTGCCTGCCACGCTAACGGGCGTGTCGCCTTTGAAGTTGACTGCAGTGGACTTGTAGGTGATGGACGGAAATTCTGCCGAGTTGAAAAAGTCCGGCCCGCGCAGATGTTCGTCGCGCTTGGCAAATCCGGTGCTGATAGAGGCAACGTCAATCGTAATATCGACCGACCCCGTTTTGGCTGCGCGATCCAGGGTTACCGTTCCGCCGGTTTGATCAAAGCGACCTTGCAGGGTGGAAAACCCCAAATGACTGATGCTGAAATGCGGATAAGTGTGCGCGGGATCAATGGCATAACTGTCGGCCGCCAGTGCGGTCAGCGGCAACAGGCTTGCCAGTGTGAGTGCGGAGAAGAGGGATTTACGCATGGCCATTCCTTTCGTGAGTGGAAAAATGTGCTGCGGTTCTCAGGGTAGCGAGCCGACTTTGCGATGTAAAGCCGGGTTTCAATATGGCACATCGCCCGCGACGCGCCAAGTGACATACATGGCGGCGGCGGCGAGCGTGAGGGCGGGCAATGCGAGCAGCAGGCTGCTCAGCCATTTGTTGGCTCGTTGCGGCAAGGGAAGCAGCCATGCGCCGAGCGGGATCGCGGCGAGTATCGGCAGTGCGTACCAGGGCAAGCGCACACTTAACACGGCGACACATCCGAGCGTGCCGCTAAGCACCGCGACCGGCAGTGTAAAAACACGCCGACTGGTCAGCGGTTGTTGTCCAATCAGTTGTATCAGCAGATGGGCGCCGGCGGCCGCGCCTATGGCCATGCCAAGTTGTCCGAGCAGGGCGGAAGCCCCGATCAGTGCGCAGCCACCCGTACCGATACCCAGTGCTACCGCCGCATTGGCGGCACGCAGGGGTTCGGCATTGAGTTGATCCAGGCACCATACCAGTGTTGCCAGGTACAGGGCGCAGCCTATGCCCCACAGCAACACGGCGGTGGTTTCCTGTTGCTGCAAAATGCGCTGTACCACCCAAATAACCGCAGCGGCGGCGATAACCGCCAGTAGCGGACTAAGCCAGCGTGCTTTTAGCCAGCTCAGCGCCAATCCGAGGGCGGCGGCCCCCAGTCCCAGCCAGACCAGTTTGCGGGTGGAGGTGAGCGGTGCCAGCGAGAAATCGCCGGCGAGATAAACGGTAACGGCGAACCCGGCGATGATGCACACACCGCTCAGTTTGATGCGATGAAATAGCTCGGCAACGACCAAGCCGATGACGAAAGGCGCGAGTCCGGCTTGTACGGCGGGGTGATTGAAGAATTCCTGCAACTTATCCTCCTTTGGGGTATCGAAGTCCCGCCCAGTTTAGCACCGGATGGGACTTGAAATTGGGCGAACTGTGCCGCATATTGCGGGGGAGGTTCTGCGATTGTACGGGGGTGTTCCAGCCGCGCATTCGGCGCAGACAACTTTTGGGGTGTTCGTTTTTAACCATAGGAAGAGTGAATTCATGAAGCGCATTTTTTTATTTGTTCTGACCAATCTGGCGGTGGTGTTCGTCATCAGCATCACCCTGCGCCTGCTGGGGGTGGATCGTGTTCTGGATGAAAGTGGCAGTATCAATTTTACCAACCTGTTGGTAATTTCCGCCGTGATTGGCTTTGCGGGTTCGATTATTTCCTTGCTGATGTCGAAGTGGTCTGCCAAGCGCATGGTTGGCGCACAGGTGATTGAAAACCCCTCCGATCCGACCGAGCGTTGGCTGGTGGAAACCGTGAAACGTCAGGCACTGTCCGCCGGTATCGGGATGCCGGAGGTGGCGATTTACGATGCGCCGGACGTGAATGCTTTCGCCACCGGCTGGAACCGCAACAACGCGCTGGTGGCGGTCAGCACCGGTCTGTTGCACAGCATGAGTCGTGAAGAGGCCGAAGCGGTGTTGGCGCATGAGGTGAGCCACGTCGCCAACGGTGACATGGTGACCCTGACCCTGATACAGGGCGTGGTCAATACCTTTGTGGTGTTCTTCTCCAAGCTGTTCGGCATTTTTGTCGATCGGGTATTGCTCAAAAACGACGGGCGCGATGGTCCCGGTATTGGTGCATTTGTTGCCGAAATCATTGCCCAGTTGTTACTGGGTGTGCTGGCCAGCATCATCGTGATGTGGTTCTCGCGGCAACGCGAGTTTCGCGCCGATGCGGGCGGCGCATCATTGGCGGGACGCGAGAAGATGATTGCCGCTCTGGAGCGTCTGAAAATGAATCACGAAGCGTCGGCACTCCCCAAGCAAATGGCGGCATCGGGTATTTCCGGCGGCAGCGCATTCGGCAGGTTATTCATGACACATCCGCCGCTGGACGAGCGCATTGCGGCATTGCGTGCGGCGCGCTGATGGTATTAACGCGCTAAAAATTGAAGTATTCTTCGCGAATGGTTTCTGTCACTGTCAATGGTTGAACAAACGGTAGGGTGAGCGCGTTTCCACCGGCAAGCATCGCTCATCGGTGGAAACGCTGCGCTTTTTCCACCCTACGAATAGAACGCAGATCCATCGTGTTGCGCAACACCAATAAGTAACGATGACATAGCCTCCGTAAAAATGAAAAAGGCCTGCAACGCAGGCCTTTTTTGCGGGCATGGGGTTCGGCAGTATGACTAGCGCATTACCGTGTTTGGTGTTACCCATACCTTGTAAATGCCGGGGGGGTCATCGTGTTGCGCTGTCGGTGAAGCGGCAGGTGCGCCCGATAGCGGTTCGATCGCCTCGTCGCCCCTGTTGGCACCCTCTTCAAAGTTATCCTCGAAATCCTCCTCGTAATTGATACGCGGGGGATTGC
Organism: Pseudomonadota bacterium; assembly: GCA_049321355.1. Taxonomy (GTDB): domain Bacteria; phylum Pseudomonadota; class Gammaproteobacteria; order Burkholderiales; family Gallionellaceae; genus Gallionella. Next base: position 152,368 of record JBMOPZ010000003.1, read on the forward strand.
CGTCGTACACCAAATTTTTACGGTGCTGCAAATAAGCATTGCGCATAAAGGCATAGCGGTCTATCGCGGCTGCATCCAATAGCTTTTCCTGGTCGAGTAATTGTGCCCGTGTTTTTATTGCTTCCGAAACATACAGTTGATTGCGTGTCGGAATGTGATCGACATCTTGTATCGGACTGGCTTGGCTGTCCGCATAGAGACCGACCGAATCGCGCAAGGAGCTGGGACCGAAGAAGGGCAGAACCAGATAAGGCCCGCTGCCAACACCCCAGTGCCCCAAGGTTTGCCCGAAATCTTCATGGTGTTTTTCCAGTCCCTTGGTGACTTCAAATAGGCCAAATATGCCGAAGGTGCTGTTGAACACAAAACGCGAACCGTCCGATATTGCCTGGGCAAACTTCAATTGCAGCAAATCGTTCGCCGTGACAACCAAATCGTCCAGATTGGAGAAAAAATTGCTGACCATGGTTTTTCCGAATTCCGGCATGACGGCGTTGTAACCGCGCGCTACCGGCTTGGCGATTGCCGTATCGACAGCCGTGTTGAACTGGTAAATGCCGCGATTGAGCGGCTCAAACGGATCGGCGGGATTTTTTACCTGAGTGGCGCAGCCGCTGCCAATGGCAGCGACGGCAATCAGTAACAACATGCGAAAAACGTTCATGACGGCGGTGTGGATTGAATGATGCCGGGGATTATAGGCGGGTTGCACGGTCCGACCAAGTGGCTTATCGCGACAACGGTTGGTGTAAATCGCCGACATGCAGGGTGAATTCGCCACATTTACGATCGGAAAAGTAATGTTGCAAACTCAGCTTAATGGGGCGAAAAGCAATTTCATCCCACGGGATGTCCGTTTCGCGAAACAGCCTGACCTCTAAACTTTCCGCCCCCGGGGAAAAGTCCAAATCAAGCAGTCGCGCGCGAAATAGCAGGTGAACCTGGTCAATGTAGGGCAGGCTGTACATCGAATAGAGGTGCTCGATGGTAATGCGGGCATTGGCTTCCTCGTAAGTTTCCCGAACTGCCGCTTCCGCGGCGGTTTCGCCGTTCTCCATAAAACCGCCGGGTAGTGTCCACAGGCCGTGGCGCGGCTCAATCGCACGGCGGCATAGCAGGATTTCATCTTCCCATTCCGGGATGGCACCAATCACCAGCTTGGGATTTTGATAATGAATGGTATCGCAGCTGCCGCAAACATGCCGCGGACGGTGATCCGCCTCGACGCGGCGGAATTCAACGGATCCGCCGCAGTGGGCACAGAATTTTACTTCCAGAATTGCCACCAGGACTTGCCCGATTTTTCAGCGGCTATGGCAGCAACTTTGTCGGCATCGAGTTGGTTTTTTTCCAGGATGCGGGTGGTGTCATCGCGCAGATCGGTCATGCCCAAGGCATCGTAAGCTTGCGCCATGACTTGTAATGCCTGGCGTGTTGACGGGCTGTTGGGATACTGTGCCACGATACCCTGTGCCCGGTTGACCGCCGCGATGTTCGCGCCCCGGCGCAGGTAGTAGCGGGCAATGTTCAGCTCGTGCTTGGCGAGGGTGTTGAGCAGGTAGAACATGCGCACTCTCGCATCCGGTGCGTATTTGCTATCCGGGAAGCGTGCCACCAAGTCTTTGAAGGTGTCAAAAGAGGCTTGAGCCGCTCTGGGGTCGCGTTCGGTGGGGTCTTGTCCGTCCAAAGCACCGAAGAAGCTGATTTCGCCGTCGAAAGTGGCCAAACCTTTTAGATAGTAGGCGTAATCAACGTGCGGGTTGTTGGGGTATTGCTTGATGAAGCGTTCCAGCGTTGCCACGGCGGATTCGTCTTCGCCCTGACGATAGTAGGCGTAAGCCATTTCCAACTGGGATTGTTGCGCATAACGCCCGTAAGGAAAGCGTGTGAGCAAGGCTTCGTACAATTTGATCGAGGATTCAAAAGCACCGACATCCAACTCGGCCTTGGCTTCTTTATATTGGGCTTCGGCGGTAACCTGTTCCTTGGGAGCATCTTTATCCGGCGATGGACCGAACAGGCTGCAGGCAGATAACGTAAGCAACAAAAATACGGCTAAACTATAACGCATGACCCCACCCGATAAAAATTTGCCGGATTATAACGCAAACCGTTCCGATTTCGAGCCCGTCCGTTTAACCGTCCCCGCCGATTTTGCCGGATTGCGGTTGGATCAGGCACTGGTCAGATTTTTCCCCGAATATTCGCGCAGTCGTTTGCAAGATTGGATTGCGCAACAGCAGGTGACGCTGGATGGCAGCCTGGCGAAGGCTAACGGGAAAGTGTGGGGCGGCGAGGTGTTGGAAGTTTTGCCGCAATTGCATCCCAGTGAGCAGCCGTATTGCGGCGAAGATATCGGGCTGGATATTGTTCATCAGGATGAGGCGATTCTGGTGATCAATAAACCGGTTGGTTTGGTGGTGCATCCGGGCAGCGGTAACTGGCAGGGCACGTTGCTGAACGCTTTGTTGCACCATTTTCCGCAGCTCGCCGGGGTGCCGCGAGCCGGAATTGTGCATAGGCTAGACAAGGACACCAGCGGCTTGATGGTGGTGGCGAAGACCATTGCGGCGCAAACCAATTTGGTGTGGCAATTGGAGGCGCGTAGTGTGAAGCGCGAATATATGGCATTGGTGTATGGCGAGCTGAAACAGGGCGGGGTGATTGACGCGCCGATTGGCCGTCATCCGGTGCAACGTACCAAGATGGCGGTGGTGCAAAACGGCAAGCCGGCGGTGACGCATTATCGGGTTGAGGAGTCGCTGTCCGGCTGTACGCTGCTGTGTTGCCGTTTGGAAACTGGTCGCACCCATCAGATTCGCGTGCATTTGTCGCACCTGAAATATCCCCTGGTGGGCGATGGTACCTATCTTAAGGGGCAAGCCAAGTGCCCGCCGAATTTGCGTGCCTGGTTGCACGGGTTTCCGCGCCAGGCTTTGCACGCCACGCGCTTGGGTTTGCAGCATCCCGGCAGCGGTGAGCTGCTGGAGTGGCAGGTGCCCATGCCCGCCGATATGCAACGGTTGCTGACGCAAATCAGGGAGGCGGGATGAGTTTGAGTGACACGCTGATCGTGCCGGATTGGCCCGCACCGCCATCGGTACGCGCCATACAGACGACCCGACAGGGCGGGGTCAGCGTTGCGCCGTACGACAGCTTGAATTTGGGCAGCCATGTCGGCGATGTGCCGCTGGCGGTGGCGCGTAACCGGATGTTGCTAAACACCCTGATGCCCAGCGAACCGGTATGGTTGGAGCAGGTACACGGTAAACGGGTTGCCAATGCCGATAGTGCCGGCTGTCGCCCGCAAGCGGATGCCTGTATTGCCCGCCACCCCGCCGCCGTGTGCGTGGTACTGACGGCGGATTGCCTGCCGCTGCTGTTATGCGACCGGCAGGGGGGCGTGGTGGGTGCGGTTCATGCGGGTTGGAAAGGGTTGGCGGCGGGTGTCATTGAAGCGACCGTGGACGAGATGAATGTTGCGCCCCAAGACTTGTTGGTGTGGATGGGACCGGCGATTGGTCGGCAAGCCTTCGAAGTGGGCGAGGCGGTTTACAGTGCGTTTGTGACGGCGCAGCCGGAAGCCGAATCCGCGTTTATGCCGACTCAGACAGGCAAGTGGCTGGCCGATCTGTATGCGTTGGCACGGTTGCGGCTGGCGCGCTTGGGGGTGACGCAAATTTATGGTGGCGGCGAGTGTACGTTTGCCGATGCGTCCCGGTTTTTCTCCTATCGTCGCGACGGGGTGACGGGGCGCATGGGGAGCTTTATCTGGCTGGCGTGAAAGCTGTCCAGATGGCGTTACGTCGTGCAGCTTCATGCTAGAATGCGCCCCTTTTTGACGGACTCTCGGAGAAGTGGTGATGTTTATTAGCAATGCTTACGCGGAAACAGCCGGCGCACAACAGGCTGGTTTTATGGATTTTTTGCCGTTAATCGCGCTGGTTGCGGTATTTTACTTTCTGGTGTTGCGTCCCCAGTCTAAACGTGCCAAGGAGCACAAGGCCATGATTGAGGCACTGCAACGCGGTGACGAGGTTATCACCATGGGGGGTGAACTCGGGCGTGTCAGCAAGATTTACGAGGAATATGTCGCGGTCGAGCTGGCAGAGAATCTTGAAGTCACGTTGCAAAAGTCTGCTGTTCAGAACGTGTTGCCGAAAGGGACAATCAAGTCTATCAAGTAAGTGTTTGGCAGCCGGTGAAGGCTGCTGACGTGCTAATCATGAGGTTTCGATGAACCAGTATCCATTGTGGAAATATGTGTTGATTTTTGCCGCTCTGTTGGCCGGGTTGATTTATACCCTGCCCAACCTTTACGGCGAATCTCCCGCAGTGCAAGTGTCACCGGCACGCAGCACGCTGAAGGCGGACGATGCCCTGATGGCGCGCGTCAGCGACATTTTGAACGCGGCCAAGTTGAATCCGCAGGTGGTCTCATTGGACGGGAGTAGCGTCAAAGCCCGTTTTGGCGATACTGATACGCAGTTGCAAGCCAAGGACATATTGAGCGGGCAATTGGGCGATGATTACGTGATCGCACTTAATTTGTTGTCGCGTTCCCCGCAGTGGTTGACCGCGCTCAATGCGCTGCCGATGTATCTGGGTCTTGATTTGCGCGGCGGCGTTCATTTCTTGCTGCAAGTGGATATGAAATCTGCTTTGGATAAGGCAGCCGAGGCCGCTACCGGTGATATACGCAGTAGCTTGCGCGAGGCCAATATCCCTTATTCCGGCATTAGTCGCGAACAGGACGTGTTGGTGGTGAAGTTCCGCGATGCTGACGGGCGCGGCAAAGGCGAGGAAGAGCTCGGCAAACGTTTTGCCGATTATGCCTTTACCGAGAAAGAAGCCGATGGCGACTATTTCCTGCGCGCGCGTCTCAAACCGCAAGCCGAGACACGCATTCAAGACACTGCCGTGCAGCAAAACCTGTTGACACTGCGCAATCGTGTCAACGAGTTGGGTGTGGCCGAACCGGTGATTCAACGGCAGGGCGCGGATCGTGTTGTGGTGCAGTTGCCTGGGGTTCAGGATACTGCGCGCGCCAAGGATATTCTCGGGCGCACGGCAACGTTGGAAGTGCGTATGGTGGATGAAACCCAGCAAGCCAGCGAGGACGGTATTGCGCCCTACGGCACCGAGATGTTTAAGGATCGTGAAGGTGGCGTGTTGCTGGTGAAGAAGCAGGTGATATTGACCGGAGAGCGGATTAATGATGCCCAGCCCGGCTTTGACAACCGCACCAGCGAACCGACGGTCAACATCAACCTGGACGGGGTCGGTGCGCGTCGTTTCAAAGATGCAACCCGCGAAAATGTCGGCAAACGCATGGCGATTATTCTGTTCGAGCGCGGCAAGGGAGAGGTGGTAACCGCCCCGGTTATACGTGAAGAAATCGGCGGCGGGCGCGTGCAAATCAGCGGCAGCATGACGACCGAAGAAGCGCAAAACACCTCCTTGCTATTGCGCGCCGGCGCGCTGGCTGCGCCCATGGAAATCATCGAGGAGCGCACGGTGGGGCCGAGTCTGGGAGCGGACAACATTGCGCGCGGGTTTGATTCGACCAAAATCGGCTTCTTTATTGTTGCGATTTTCATGATTGTTTACTACCTGGTGTTCGGCACGATTTCGATACTGTCATTGGCGGCAAACTTGCTGCTGTTGGTCGCGCTGTTGTCGATGATGCAAGCGACGCTGACGCTGCCGGGTATGGCGGGTATTGCGCTGACGCTGGGTATGGCGATTGACGCCAACGTGCTGATTAACGAGCGCATCCGCGAGGAATTGCGCAACGGTGTTACGCCGCAGGCCGCGATACATGCCGGTTACGAGCGTGCTTTTGGCACCATTCTGGATGCCAATATCACCACGCTAATTGCCGGTGTGGCACTGTTCTTGTTCGGTTCCGGCCCGATTAAGGGATTTGCGGTGGTGTTGTGTCTGGGCATTTTGACTTCAATGTTCAGCGCGATTCTGGTGTCGCGCGCGTTGGTCAACCTGATATATGGGCGCAAGCCGCGTCTGACTAAAGTGTCGATAGGTTAGGGAGTAGTCATGGAATTTTTTAAGATTAAACGCGACATCCCGTTCATGAGCTATGGGCGCTATACCACGTCAATTTCACTGATTACTTTTCTGGTCGCGGTGTTTTTTCTCGCCACCAAGGGGTTGAATTTCGGTGTGGATTTCACCGGCGGTACGGTCATTGAGGTGCATTACACCCAGCCGGCCGATTTAAGCAAAGTCCGCGAGCAACTGACGACTTCGGGCTTCCCCGATGCCTTGGTGCAAAATTTTGGCTCCAGCCGCGATGTGCTGGTACAAATTCCGGTAAAGCCGGATATTCCCGGTGCCCAAGTAAGCGAAGCCGTGATGCAGGCATTACACCAACAGGGCGAAGAGGTTGAGAAACGCCGGGTTGAATTTGTCGGGCCGCAAGTCGGTAAAGAGTTGGTGGAAAACGGCGCGATGGCACTGCTGCTGGTTTCTTTGGGCATTGTCGGCTATTTGTGGATGCGTTTTGAATGGAAGTTTGGATTGTCCGCGATTATTGCGAACTTGCATGACGTGGTGATCATTCTCGGATTTTTCGCATTCTTCCAATGGGAGTTTTCACTGTCGGTACTCGCGGCGGTGCTCGCGGTGCTGGGTTACTCGGTGAACGAATCGGTGGTGGTATTTGATCGTATCCGCGAAAACTTCCGCACGATGCGCAAAGCCGAGGTGGCCGAAATTATCGACAACGCGATTACCCGCACCATGTCGCGCACTATCATCACCCACGCTTCCACCCAAATGATGGTCGGGGCAATGTTGTTCTTCGGGGGGGAGACCCTGCATTATTTCGCGATGGCACTGACGATTGGTATCTTGTTCAGCATCTACTCTTCGGTGCTGGTGGCCAGCCCGTTATTGATGCTGCTCGGCGTGTCGCGCGCGGACTTCATCAAGCCGGAAAAAACCGAAGCGGAAGAAGTGCTGCCCTGATGTATAGCCCGCGTTCCGAATTCAAATCGTCGCGGCCATTGAGGTAACCGCATTGGATGTGCTGACCGCGTTTATCGACATCGTGTTGCATCTCGACACCCACCTGCTGTCGCTGGTGAATGATTACGGGGTGTGGGTGTATGGCATCCTCTTCCTGATTATTTTTGCGGAAACCGGGCTGGTCATCGCACCCTTTCTGCCTGGCGATTCATTGTTATTTGTGGCGGGTGCCCTGTGTGGCATGGGGGCATTGCAATTGGATTGGTTGATTCCGCTGTTGATATTGGCGGCATTTGTCGGAGACAACACCAATTATTGGATAGGCAGGCTGCTCGGGGTGAAGCTGCTCAAATTCACCAAGCTAATCAAACAATCGCATCTCGACAAAACCCACACTTTTTACGAAAAACACGGCGGCAAGACGATTATCTTTGCGCGCTTTCTGCCGATAATCCGCACCTTCGCCCCCTTTGTTGCCGGAATCGGCCTGATGCGCTATCGCCTCTTTGTCCTGTTTAGTGCCATTGGTGGTGTGGTATGGATAAGCAGCTTGACGGTGGCGGGCTATTTTTTCGGTAACATTCCGGTCATTAAAGAGAATCTCACCGCCATCATCCTCGGCATCATCTTCGTGTCATTCATTCCCGCCATCAGCGAATTTATCAAGCACCGCAGACAGGCGGGTTAACCGGTCTTGTGCCGTACCCCGCGCACGGATCTCGCCGTGCGACTGCAACTTTTCAATTGCTCATGCGTTACTGGATCGTCTTTGTGCGGATATGAGCGTAGTCACCTCGGTAGCATTTTGTAACAATAGGCACTGAACAATTGCCGCGCTTAACAGTCACAATGACATCTATTCGACAAGCGTCGGTTTAAGGAGTGGCAAAAATGAAAAAAAGCATCCTGGTGTTGGCTTTATTTGGTTTGACGGGTAGCGCTTATGCGGCGGACTTTACCGATGAGGCGCGGGTGATTTCGAGCAAGCCGATATACGAGCGCGTCAACGAGCCGCGCCACGAGTGCTGGACGGAAACGGTCGATGCCACCCCGAAAGAACGTTCCATGGGCGGCGCGATTGTCGGCGGGGTTGCCGGCGGGGTGCTGGGCAGCCAAGTGGGCAGTGGTAACGGCAGCACCGTCGCGACGGGTGCGGGCGCAGTTGCCGGTGCGGTCGTCGGTGACCGTGTCGCCAATCCCGATAGTAATCGTTCGGCAACCGGCAGCATCGTTGGCGGTATCGCCGGAGCGTTATTGGGCAGTCAAATTGGCGGGGGGAGTGGCAACAAAGCCGCGACTGCCGCAGGCGCAATTGCCGGTGCGGTCGTCGGTGACCGTGTCGCCAACCCAACGGATACCACCAAGCGTACCGAACGGGTGGAGCGTTGCAAGGATGTCAGCAACTACCGTGAAGTGGTCAAAGGTTACACCGTTGTGTACCGTTATAACGGCAAAGATATGACCACTACGCTGCCGTACAAGCCCGGCTCCACGATACGCGTGGCGGTCAATGTGCGCGTTGATGATGAGCGTGCCGTTGATCGTGACGACCGCTATGACGACTATGAATATCGCAAGGACGGGCGCAATAAAAAAGAACGTCGCCGTGACAACGAATCCGAGCGTGACGACGATAATCGTTGGTAGTCCATCATCGTGATGCGCAAACAAAGCCGACTCAGAGTCGGCTTTGTTATTTGGCGTTGATGTTTTGCAAGTGGAGCCCACAGCCAAACTGTTACCGATTTTTCGGACTTGTCAGCCGGAACGGGTCATCGTATCAACTGCTGCGGCATTGCTTCGATGGCAAATTTGGAATCGTCGCTTCCGTTCCGCTTTGGCTGGAATACGAAGCGGTACTGAAACGTGCGGAGATACGCAAAATGCACGGATTGTCAGCACGCGACATGGATGACTTGCTGAACAATCTGACTGTCACGGTTAGGCCAACAACCCTGCATTACCTGTGGGCCGCAACTATCCGATCCGGGTGACGAAATGGTATTGGAACCCACCCATTCTCCGTACAATGTCGGTCATCATGAACGTCATCACCTTCCCCGACAGTCCCTACCGCCTGCACCAGCCGTTCGAGCCGGCGGGCGATCAGCCCGCAGCCATCGCGCAGTTGGTGGAGGGCATCAATGACGGTCTATCGTTCCAGACGTTGCTCGGTGTGACGGGGTCGGGCAAGACGTTCACGATGGCGAACGTGATCGCACGCACCGGTCGGCCGGCGATGGTGATGGCACCGAACAAGACGCTGGCCGCGCAGCTGTATTCCGAGTTGCGCGACTTTTTTCCCGAGAACGCTGTCGAGTATTTCGTATCCTACTACGACTACTACCAGCCCGAGGCCTATGTGCCGTCGCGCGACGTATTCATCGAAAAGGATTCCAGCATCAACGAGCAAATCGAGCAGATGCGTTTGTCCGCCACCAAGGCGTTACTGGAGCGTGAGGACAGCATCATCGTTGCCACGGTTTCGGCGATTTACGGTATCGGCGATCCGGTTGATTATCACGGCATGATTTTGCATTTGCGGCATAACGAAAAAATGCACCAGCGCGACGTGATCAAGCGCCTGATCGAGATGCAGTACGAGCGTAACGATACCGATTTTTCGCGCGGCAAGTTCCGCGTGCGCGGCGATGTGATCGACATCTTCCCGGCGGAAAATAGCGAACATGCTTTGCGTGTCACGCTGTTCGACGATGAGGTGGAAACGCTGTCGCTGTTCGATCCGCTTACCGGACACATTCTGCAAAAAGTGCCGCGCTATACCGTGTATCCGTCCAGCCATTACGTTACGCCGCGCAGCACGGTGCTGGCGGCAATCGAGACTATCAAGGTCGAGCTGGCGGAGCGCATCGCGTTTTATATTCGCGAAAACAAATTGGTCGAGGCGCAGCGCATCGAGCAGCGCACCCGCCATGATCTGGAGATGCTGGCCGAGATCGGCTTTACCAAAGGTATCGAAAACTATTCGCGTCACCTGTCCGGGCGCAATCCCGGCGACCCGCCGCCGACGCTGCTGGATTATCTGCCGCCCAACGCGCTGATGTTCCTCGACGAAAGCCACGTGATGGTTCCGCAGGTCGGCGCGATGTATAAAGGCGACCGCGCGCGCAAGGAGAACCTGGTCAATTACGGTTTCCGCTTGCCATCCGCGATGGATAACCGTCCGCTACGCTTCGACGAGTTTGAACGCATCATGCGCCAGAGTGTGTTTATCTCCGCCACCCCTTCGGTGTACGAAGCCGAACACGCGGGGAAGGTGGTCGAGCAAGTGGTGCGCCCCACCGGGCTGGTTGATCCGGTGATCGAGGTGCGTCCCGCCACGAATCAGGTTGATGATCTGATGTCCGAGGCGAATGCGCGTATCAGGCGTGGTGAGCGCGTGCTGGTGACCACGCTGACCAAACGTATGTCGGAACAACTTACCGAATACTTTTCCGAACACGGTATCAAGGTGCGCTATCTGCATTCCGATATTGAAACGGTCGAGCGCGTCGAAATTATTCGCGACCTGCGTCTCGGCGAATTTGATGTGCTGGTCGGCATCAATCTGTTACGCGAAGGATTGGATATTCCCGAAGTGTCATTGGTGGCGATACTGGATGCCGACAAGGAGGGCTTTCTGCGCTCCGAACGCTCGCTGATTCAGACTATGGGGCGTGCCGCACGCCATCTCAACGGCACGGCCATCCTGTACGCCGACAGGATTACCCATTCCATGCGCGGCGCGATAGACGAGACCGAGCGGCGACGCGCCAAGCAGCTTGCCCATAACGAGGCGCACGGTATTACGCCGCAATCGGTGGTGAAGCGTATCAAGGATATTATCGACGGGGCTTACGACATGGATGCCGGGCGTCAGTCGCTCAAGGCGGCGCAGACGCAGGCGAAGTATCTGGCGATGAGTGAGAAGCAGGTTGCCAGGGAGATTACACGGCTGGAAAAGGAGATGTTGCAGGCCGCCAAAAATCTGCAATTTGAGCAGGCCGCGCAACTGCGAGACGATTTGAAAAAGTTGCGCGACAGCCTGTTTCTATCGGGGTTGTGACCCGCTATTTTAGAGGCCCAGCTTGCCGGCAGATACGCCCTGGTGCGATGCCGACCACATTTCCATAAAGCGTGATTTGAGTGCGCGCGCATTCTGCGGATCATTTTGCGCCAAGAGGCCGTGCGGCGCGTCAAAATGGAAACGGCGCACATAATGCGTATCGTCCGCCACGGTAAACGGTTCGGTGAGGTGTTGTAGATTTTTGGGTGTCTGGTGGATAAACATGCTGCTGCCGAATTGTTGCAACAACATAATCATGCGCGGGCAGCGTGTTGTCAGGTAGCCGGTTTCATGGGTCAGGATGAATAGCCGATTGGCGGGGTTGGCAAGCAGGAAGTTGCGCAGCGTGTTATAGCGCGCTTCCCCGTTAAATCCCATACCGTCATAATTTTTTTCGAAACAATACAGGTTGTGTTGGGCGGACCGGCATAGCCAATCAAGTGCTTCGGTATAACCCGACGCGCTATCTATTTTGAGGTGATGCAGGATGTCGTCGCCCATGATTTTCTCCCGTTTACAGGGGGGAAATATAACCGTCCAAATACCAGCGGTAAAGTAATTCGCCCAACGTTTTGCTGTGGCCGATATTGCTGACGAGTCGCCGCTCATCCGCAAGCGCGCGCAACAGCCGGTAGTCGTCCGGCGCGACTTGATGGGCTTCGCCATTGATGAATACCCGGTTGCCGTGGCACAGCATCAAACTCTTGAGGTCGAGTGCGACCCCGCGAGCAAGCGCGACCTGTTTGAATTTGCCCTGGCTGATCGGACGTTGCGGTGGATCAAAGAAAATATGCGGCTTGGGTTCGCTTAGATAGCAGCCGGTGAAGCGGGCGATGTCATCTTTATCCCAACGAACTTTGCGTATCGCCCGGCTGATCTGGCGCAGCATGGCAGTGCCGATTTCCGAAGGGTGGCGTTGTGCGCGCAAGTCGGGATCGGCATACATGCCATCAACCGCAATGTGATCTTGCAGATGTACCAGAAACTGTTCGGCCAGTTCGTGATGCGACGGGGCGCGAAAGCCGATGGAGTAGGTCATGCAATCATTTTCGGCAATACCGTTGTGCGCGTAGTGCGGCGGCAAATAGAGCATATCTCCGGGGTCGAGTATCCATTCCTGCTCGGCCTTGAAGTTTTTCAGGACGCGGATAGGCGCACCCTCAACCAGCGTGTTGTCGGTTTGGGCGGAAATTTGCCAACGCCGCTGCCCCATGCCTTGCAGCAAAAACACATCATATGAATCGAAGTGAGGGCCAACACCGCCACCCTGCGGCGCGTAGCTCACCATTAAGTCATCCAGTCTCGCGTGCGGAATAAATGAAAAATGTTTGAGTAATTCTGCGGCTTCGGGCAGGTGGTGATTGATGCTTTGCACCAACACCGTCCAGTCTTTTTTGCCGAGACGGGAAAAATCCTTGGCCGCGAAAGGGCCGTGATCCAATAGGGTTTCAGCGCGCTTTTGGGTGATCAAGCGCGCCTGCGCATCTTCCGTGCAGGCCAGGGCGATCAATTGTTGCGGGTCGAGCAATCCGGAAAACTCGGGGAATGCCTGACGTATCAGCAGCGGTTTTTTTTGCCAGTAAGTTGTTAAGAACTCACGCGCGGTCAAGTTGTTCAGCATCCGCAGGGATTTTTTCATGGAGGGTATGGATGTTTCCTGAATTTACGGTAGTGCTTTGATATGCGGGTAGTAAGGGTTTAACTAACGGTCACCCCGAAATTTTCTGCTCATAAAAGATTCCAGCCTTTTGGCTGCTTGCGAGCGGACGCGGTTGCGTACCGCAACGGACCAGCCGAACAGGAAACCTTTCCAGCCCAGTGCCTGAGATGCCCACGCCCAAAAATTGAAGTGATCCCGGTGGCGGAAAATTTTACCATCGCGAAAATCAAAGCGCGCATCAATCTTGTTGTGAATCTTGCGTCCCGTTGTCGGCAGGGTGTAGTGCGCCTCCCAGTGAGCTTGTCCGCCGTGATCGTCGGCGGAAACATCGCGGAATTCGATGTCGAGGTCTTTGCCGTTCTCGCATAGCATTTGCCACATGGCATTTGCGTGTTGACCTTCAAGGAGTGGAAAAACCGGATCCGAAAAAGTTACATCGGGGTGATAGCAGGCAATCATGCCAGCCGCATCGCGATGCTGAAAAGATGTGTAGAACCTGTGTATGAGGTCGGCATGTTGCCGCATGAACGCTTCCTAACTTTTGGTGTGCGTGGCAGTGTCCCTGCATAGCGATGTGATGTCAACAGGCGTAAATGGCAGTGAACGGTGAGTTGTATGGCGCATTGTTTGCGGCAGGTTTCAGCGGTTCTGCAATTGTTTGTTTGGCCGTACAATGCAGCCCGACATGATTTCCTATCTGATACGCCGCATCCTCTATGCCATCCCGATACTGGTCGGGGTGAATTTGCTTACTTTTGCATTATTTTTTGTGGTGAACACGCCGGACGATATGGCGCGCATGCAGTTGGGCGTGAAGCGTGTCACGCCGGATGCGATCGAGAAGTGGAAGCAGCAGCGCGGTTACGATAAGCCTTTGTTCATCAATGGCGGGCTCGGCGGGACGGATACCTTTACCGAGACGATCTTCTGGCAGAAATCTGCCAGCATGTTTGTCCTCGACTTTGGTTATGCCGACGACGGGCGCAGCATCGGCCGCGAAATTGCCACCCGCATGGGGCCGAGTCTGGCGATTGCGCTACCGACCTTTCTAATCGGCTTGCTGGTGTATGTCAGTTTCGCGTTGCTGATGACCTTGTTTCGCGCGACTGCACTGGACATGGCGAGTGTGGCGTTGTGTGTATTGCTGATGTCCATTTCCAGTCTTTTCTACATCATCGGCGGACAGTATCTGGCGAGCAAGCTGTGGCATCTGGTGCCAATTTCCGGTTACGCGGGCGGCCTGGACAGCTTGAAGTTTGTGGTGTTGCCCATTGTTATCGGTGTGATGAGCGGTATCGGCTCCAGCAGTCGCTGGTATCGCACCATCTTCCTAGACGAGATCGGCAAGGATTACGTGCGCACCGCGCGCGCCAAGGGTTTATCGGAACTGCGCGTACTGTTTACCCATGTGCTGAAAAACGCGATGATCCCGATTCTCACCGGCGTGGTGGTGGTGATCCCGCTGCTGTTCATGGGCAGCCTGCTCACGGAATCATTCTTCGGCATTCCCGGTCTGGGCAGTTACACCATAGACGCAATCAACGCGCAGGACTTTGGCGTGGTGCGCGCGATGGTGTTCCTCGGCTCGGTGCTGTATATCGTCGGACTGATTTTGACCGATGTTTCCTACACCATGGTCGATCCGCGCGTGCGCCTGCAATAACGCGGCGCAACGTCACGCCAGTTTGCCGCGCTGTGCCTGTAACTGTAGCAATGTCGAACTGAATTCTTCCAGACGTTTCTTTTCCTGTTCCACCACGGCTGCCGGGGCGCGTGCGACGAAATTTTCGTTGCCGAGCTTGGTTTCAGCCTTGCCAATTTCATTGGTGAGACGGGTAATTTCCTTATCCAGCCGTTCGCGCTCGGCGGCCACATCGATTTCCACTTCCAGCATCAGTTTGAATGCGCCGACGATGGAAACCGGCGCGTCGCCTTCCGGCAAATCGGCGACGATCTGCACCTCGCTCAGTTTGGCGAGGCTGCTGATGTAGGGGGCGAGCGCGGTGAGTGTGGCGGCATCACCCGCGGCAATCAGCGGGATGCGCTGGGCGGGCGATAAATTCATTTCATTGCGCAGGCTACGGCAGGCGGTAGTCAGTTCCTGCAACAGGGAAATTTGCTCCATCGCCGTTACGGTTATTTTGCTGCTGTCCGCCTGGGGATAGGCTTGCAGCATGATGGAAATCCCTCCCTCCGCCCCCCTTTTTTCAGGGGAGGGAACCTTGCCCGCAAGCGGGGCGACCGATTGCCACAATTCTTCGGTGATGAACGGGATGATGGGGTGGGCGAGGCGCAAGATCGTTTCCAGCACGCGCACCAGGGTGCGGCGGGTGGCGCGCTGGATTGCCGGTTTGTCGCTGGCAAGCTGTACTTTCGCCAGTTCCACATACCAGTCGCAATAGCTGTTCCATACCAGTTCATAGATGGCGCGCGCGGCCATGTCGAAGCGGTAGTTGGCAAAGTGTTGCGCCATCTCGGCTTCGGCCTGTTGCAGCACGCTAATCATCCATTGGTCGGCGGCGGAGAATTCCAGCGGCAGCGATTCATCCAGTCCCACGTCCTGTCCTTCGCAATTCATCAGCACGAAGCGGGTCGCGTTCCACAGCTTGTTGCAGAAGTTGCGATAGCCTTCGCAGCGTTGCATGTCGAACTTGATGTCGCGGCCCGGCGAGGCGAGCGAGGCGAAGGTGAAGCGCAGCGCATCCGTGCCGAAGGCGGTGATGCCATCGGGGAATTCCTTGCGCGTGCGCTTCTCGATCTTCTCGGCATCCTTGGGGTTCATCAGTCCGGTGGTGCGTTTCTTCACCAGCTCATCGAGGGCGATGCCGTCGATCAGGTCGATGGGGTCGAGCACGTTACCCTTGGACTTGGACATCTTCTGTCCTTCCGCATCGCGGATCAGGCCATGCACGTACACATCCTTGAACGGAATCTTGCCGGTGAGGTGTTTGGTCATCATCACCATGCGCGCCACCCAGAAGAAGATGATGTCGAAGCCGGTGACCAGCACCGATGACGGCAGGTACTGTTTGACGAACTCGTTCTGCGCCTCAAATGGTTTGTTCATTTCCCAGTCCAGTGTGGAGAACGGCCACAACGCGGAGGAGAACCAGGTGTCCAGTACGTCGTTGTCGCGGTCGAGTTGCCCTGCGTAACCGGCTTTGTCGGCCAGATGGCGCGCTTCGGTTTCGTTATGGGCGACGAACACTTCACCGTTCACGCCATACCACGCGGGGATCTGGTGTCCCCACCACAGCTGGCGCGAGATGCACCAGTCCTGAATGTTGTTCAGCCACTGGTTGTAGGTGTTCACCCAGTTTTCCGGGTGGAACCGGATATCGCCGCTGGACACGCATTCCAGCGCCTGTTCGGTGATGCTCTTGCCCTCCGGGTTGTCCTCTGTGGCGGGAGCGGGCTTGCTCATCGCGACGAACCACTGGTCGGTCAGCATCGGTTCGATCACCACGCCGGTACGGTCGCCGCGCGGCACTTTGAGTTTGTGCTTCTCGGCTTTTTCGAACACGCCTGCGGCTTCGAGGTCGGCCACGATCTGTTTGCGTGCGGCGAAACGGTCGAGGCCTCGATATTTCTTGGGGATGGCTGAGGCGTTTAGTGCGGGCAATAATTGTCCGCCTAAATGATTGCCAGCCTTGTGTCTCAGTGCATCAAATTGGGGGTGGTGTGAAGCATCGTCCCAATCAATAATTTTGCCATCTAATGTGAGCACACTGAATGGCTCTAATCCGTGGCGCTGGCCGACTGCGTAGTCGTTGAAGTCATGCGCGGGTGTGACCTTCACCACACCGGTGCCGAATTCCTTGTCCACGTATTCGTCGGCGATGATGGGGAGGGTGCGGTCGCATAGCGGCAGCTTCACTTGCTTGCCGATGAGATGTTTGTAACGCCCGTCTTCTGGATTCACCATCACGGCGACGTCGCCCAGCATGGTTTCGGGACGTGTAGTGGCGACGGTGAGGTGAGTCATCCCATGCGCACTATCCTTCTCCACCAGTGGATAGCGGATGTGATACATGAAGCCGTCTTCTTCTTCCTGCACCACTTCTAGATCGCTTACTGCGGTGTGCAGCTTCGGATCCCAATTTACCAGGCGCTTGCCGCGATAGATCAGCCCCTCATTGAACAGGCGCACGAAGGTCTCGGTGACCGCCTTGGACAGGCCTTCGTCCATGGTGAAGCGTTCGCGCGACCAGTCGGGCGAAGTGCCGAGACGGCGCATCTGTCGGGTGATGGTGGAGCCGGAATGTTCTTTCCACTCCCACACCTTTTCCAGAAATTTTTCGCGTCCCAGATCGTGGCGCGTGATGCCTTTTGCATTCAACTGCCGCTCCACCACAATCTGCGTGGCGATGCCCGCATGGTCGGTGCCCGGTTGCCACAGCGTGTTGTCCCCGCGCATCCGGTGGTAGCGCGTGAGCGTATCCATCAGGGTCTGGTTGAAACCATGCCCCATGTGCAGCGTGCCGGTGACGTTGGGTGGCGGCAGCAGGATGCAGAAGTTGCCTGGCTTGTCTGCGTTCACTCCGCCTTTGAAGTAGCCGGATTCCTCCCACTTGGGATACCAGCGCGCTTCAATGTCTTTGGGTTCAAAACTTTTACCGAGTTCTTTGTGTTCCATGATGGTGTTTTCGGGTGTTGCGGACAGTGTTCACCGGATTGCGAAAGACAAGACCTTTCGGAAAATTCGGCGTAACGATGCCGCTGACCACTGTTTATGCGAAAGGGCGGGATTATAACGGATAGCGACCCGGTCGCGGTGCGACTGGGCGGTTACTTATGGTTGATCCGGGGTGTTGAGTGCGTCGCGCAATAAATCGGGTAGTTCCATTTTGAGTTCGTCCATCGCTTGACTGACGGCTTGGTGTTGCAGGGCTTCAAGATGGCGGCTGAGTTTTTCAGCGAATACCGTGGTGAGGTGGGCTTCGACGCGACCCAGCAATTGTTGAATTTCGATTTCTGTGAGCGCGGGCGGGTAAGGGGGCGATGGCTCGGTCGCCGCGATAATATTTGCTGGCTCTGGCTCTGGCTCTGGCTCTGGCTCTGGCTCTGGCTCTGGCTCTGGCTCTGGCTCTGGCTCTGGCTCTGGCGGAATCACGGTTGCGATTGGCAACCCCACATCGGGCCAGGCGATGACTTCCTGCGGGGTGAGTCTTGCCGGTGTCGGCGGCTCATCGCCGGCTGCCGCAGCGACTACGCTGAGAATCGGCAACTCGTTGAGCGCGTCCTCTCCGACAATTTCGGTGAGGACAGGCAAGTCTTCGGGTAGTGCGCCGTGTTCGCCGGGTGAGGTCATGAGGCGCGGGATTCGTTTAGATCGACATGGGTAATTTCGTAGCCGCGATCCAGATAAAACTTGTAGCGTTCGCGTGCCATGCGGCTGTCTTCGCTATCCTGACTGACGATTTCAATCACCCGTTCGAAGCGGCTAAAAAATGCCGGGCTCTCCCGGTGCAAGCTAATCAACAACTCATGGTGCGGGAGGTTGCTGCCGCCATGATGCAATACCACCGGTGTATGCGCGGCATCGTCGGCATCGCTGCGGCAATGCGGAATAAAGCCGGTCGGCGGGTATTGCCACAGCAATTTTTCCAGTGCGCTGAGATGGGCGACATCATCGCTACTGAGTACCACCCGTACATTGTTTTGCATGGCCTTGTTGCTTAGCAAACAGGCGGTGCGCAGTCTGTCGGTACTGCCGGAATAAAAGTCGATTCTGGTCACTTCACCGCCGCGCGATTGATGAGGTACTGCGTGAGCAGCGGCACAGGGCGGCCGGTCGCGCCTTTTTCCTTGCCGGATTTCCAAGCGGTGCCGGCGATGTCCAGATGTGCCCAACGGTAGTCTTTGGTGAAACGTGCCAGGAAGCAGGCTGCAGTGATGGTGCCGCCCGCGCGTCCGCCGATGTTTTGCATATCGGCGAAGTTGCTGTCCAACAGCGGTTGATAGTCTTCCCACAGCGGAAGTTGCCAGGCGCGGTCATGGGCTTGCTCGCCTGCAATCAGAAGTTGCTGCGCGAGTTCGTTCTGGTTGCTGAACAGCCCGCTGGCAATGTGTCCGAGCGCGATCACGCAAGCACCGGTCAGGGTGGCAATGTCGATCACGGTATCCGGTTTGAACTTGGCGGAGTAGGTCAGCGCATCGCACAGAATGAGGCGGCCTTCGGCATCGGTGTTGAGGATTTCGATGGTCTGGCCGGACATGGAGGTGACGATGTCGCCTGGCTTGGTGGCTTTGCCGCCGGGCAGGTTTTCACAACTGGGGACGACACCGACCACGTTAAGCTTCAAGCCCATTTCGGCGATGGCTTGCATGGTGCCGAACACGCTGGCGGCGCCGCACATGTCGTATTTCATCTCGTCCATCTCGGCACCCGGTTTGAGCGAGATACCGCCGCTGTCAAACGTGACACCCTTGCCGACCAGCACGATGGGCTGTTGTTTTTTGCCCGCGCCGTAATACTCCATGGTGATAAGTTTGGCGGGCTGCTCGCTGCCGCGTGTTACCGAAAGGAAAGAGCCCATGCCGAGTTTTTGCATGTCTTTTTCTTCCAGTACGGTGGTTTTGATGCTTTTGTGCTTCTTGCCCAACGCCAGTGCCTGCGCGGCGAGATAAGTTGGGGTACAGATATTGCCCGGCAGGTTGCCCAGTGTCTTGGTGAATTCCATGCCGTGCGCTGTGGCGGCGGCTTCATCCAGCGCGCGTTTCAATGTCATGACCGGCTTGTTCGGGGTAAGCAAAGTGACGTGTTTGAGTGTTGCCGCTTTGGCGGGTTTGCTTTTCAAGCTATCTCCGCGATAACTGCTTGCGGCTGCCGCGAAGACCGCTTGTTTGACAAGCCAAGCGGTATCGTTGCCGGCGAGATCGTCGGTGATGAAGAGCGCGGCTTCTTTTGCCGGTGTGCGGTGTATCGCTTTGAAGATTGCGTGCAAAATTTCCACGCTGGACTTGTTGTTCGCCTCAGCGGCTTTGCCCAATCCGACCAGTAACACTCGCTCGCCGGCGATGCCGGGTAATTTATGCAGCAGCAACGTGGAGGCGGCTTTGCCGTTCATGTCGCCGCGTTTTACCAGATCGCTGAGGGCGTGCTTGGTCGCCCGGTCGATGGCCTGTGCGGCGGCGGATAACCTACCCTCCGCAAACACGCCGACAACGATGCACGCACTTTTGAGTTTTTCCGGGCTACCTTGTTTTATGCTAAATTCCACGCGCTTCTCCTCGATCACTTCAGAATTGATTCCAATGCCGGATTATCCGCACACTCAGCCTGTAAAGTCAAAGCGACACCCGTCGCGCGTCTTTCGACGTGCCTTGTTGGGCGAGCTGATGAGTAATGGCTTGCTGGTGTTTGCCGTGTTATTGGCCATCATTGTGGTCAGCCAATTGATTCGTCTGTTGGGTGACGCGGTGATAGGCAGGGTTGCGCTGGAAGGTGTGGTCGCATTATTGGGCTTTAGTGCAATCAGCTACTTGCCGGTGCTGCTTTCCATCAGTTTATTCATTTCTATTTTGTTGACGCTGACGCGCTGTTACCGGGATAGCGAAATGGTGGTGTGGTTTTGTTCCGGGGTGGGATTGACCGGGTGGATAAGGCCGATGCTGTGGTACATCGTGCCGGTGGTTGGCTGTATCGCGTTGCTGAGTTTGGTGTTGGCACCCTGGTCGTTGCAAAAGGCGGACGATTTCAAAAGGACGCTGGAAAGTCGTGATGATGTGTCGTCCATCACGCCCGGTGTGTTTAGGGAGTCCAAGCGAGCCGACCGCGTGTACTTTATTGAAAACACCGACGTTGGTGCAAACCGCGTGGGCAATATTTTCGTCAGCTCGGAACAGAATGGCAAGCAGGCTACCATGGTGGCGCAGCAAGGCTTGCAAGAAGTGGCTGCCAATGGGGATCGTTTTCTGGTGTTGCTAAATGGGACGCGTTACGAGGGGGTCGCTGGACAGCGTGATTACAATATCGTGCAGTTTGAACGGTATGCGATTCGCGTTGAGGCCGCTTTGGTTCAAAACAGCCGGACTTGGGTGCGGGCGATGACCACAGCGGAGCTGTGGGAAAATCGCACTTTGCAGAATTTGTCGGAGCTGGAGTGGCGGATCGGTTTGCCTGTCAGTGCGGCGATACTCGCGTTACTGGCAATCCCGTTGGGTTACGTGAATCCGCGAGCGGGGCGTTCCCTGAATCTGATTCTGGCAATGGTGCTGTATATGATTTACAACAACATGATTAGCGTGACCAATACTTGGGTGGCGCAGGGCGAGTTGTCGCCAGGCGTTGGTTTGTGGGGCATTCATGCCGTTGCGCTGGCGGTGACGGTGTTGCTGTTCTATCGGCGCAACACCCTGTTTTCGTTCAGGCGGGTATTGGGCCGATGAGGTTGCTGACTGCTTATTTGCGGCGTGAGATTTATCTCAGCGTAGGACTAGTGTTTCTTGCGCTGATTATGCTGTTCGCGTTTCTGGATTTGATTCACGAGTTAAACGTGATGGGGCGGGGGCAGTATCACTTGGGTTATGTGTTGCTGTTTGTGACGCTGACTATTCCATCGCATATTTATGAATTGTTCCCGGTTGCCGTACTCGTGGGGACAATTTTTGCTTTGGTGCAAATGTCCGCCAATTCCGAGTTGACGGTGTACCGCGCATCGGGCGCATCGTTATGGCAGATGCTGGGCGCGCTAGCCAAAATTGCCTTGCCGTTGGTGGTGCTGAGCTTCATCAGTGGTGAATTTATTGCGCCCCCCAGCGAAAGAATGGCGCAAAAATTACGCTTGGAAGCACAAAATGCCCAGGTTGCGCTGAAAGAATTTCGCTCCGGTGTGTGGGTAAAAGACGAGCAGAGTTTTGTCAACGTGAAGGATGTGATGCCCGATGCCACCATGCGCAATATCGAGGTGTTCCATTTCGATGAGGCGTATCACTTGGAGACGATTACGCGGGCAAAGCGGGCCGACTTTATTGGCTCGGGGCACTGGCAGCTGCAAGGTGTCAGCGAGACACACTTCGATCGGGGCGAGATAAGCCTCACCGAGACGGACAGCCGGGAGTGGCAATCGGTGTTGACCCCGAATATCTTGAGTGTGCTGTTGGTTGTGCCGGAGCAGATGTCAGCATCGGACTTGTACCAATATGCCGAGCACCTGAAAGAAAATCATCAGAAGAGTGCGCGTTATGAAATCGCCATGTGGAATAAGCTCGTTTACCCGTTTGCGCTACTGGTGATGATGGTGCTGGCGTTGCCGTTCGCATCCCACCAGCGGCGCAGCGGTGGTGTGAGCACTATGGTGTTTTTGGGAATAGTGTTGGGTCTGGTGTTCCACTTCGTTGGCCGCCTGTTTGCCAACTTGGGCGCACTTAACGACTGGCAGCCCGTCCTCAGCGCGACGGCGATGACAGGCTTGTTTTTGTTGCTTGGGGTAACGTTGTTGTGGTGGAGCGAGCGACGCTAATCGAACGGATTGCGCGCTTATTTGTTGGCTTGCTCGTCCTTAACCATCTGCCGCACCTGCTCTTGTGTGTCCTCGGATACTTTGCTGAAGGCTCGATACTTGTCTCTTGCCGCCTGACGTTGAGCGGGACTTAGTTTTCCCCATGACTCCAATCGGCTGAGAAAACGCTGTTTTTCTGTAACGGTCAGGTCGGGGAAGTATTTGGCGACACCCAGCAGGCTGCGCTGCTGTTCTTCGGATAAGCCATCCCATTGCTGCGACATCGGGGCGAGGGCGGTGCGTTCCGCCGCCGTCAACCCGCTCCATGGCTGGGGGGCGGCGATAGCTGCGGTAATCGGTAGCGCGACGGTTAAAAGTGCTGCGGCTAGTATTCGCTTCATACAATTCAAGTTGGTTAAGGAAATGCTGATTAAGTCCCACCGTTCGTGGCGAGCCTGTCGAACCATGAACGTCGGGGCTTATAATTCAACTAGTTAATTAACTCTCCCTTCGGCAATATCGGGGCGAACGGACTTAATCAGTGTGTTCTTAATCTATAAAAACGTCCATCGGCAAGTCGTCGGTCAAAATCGCAATATCCAAGCGGTAGCTATCCTGACTCGGTTCGGGCGCATGATGCCAGTAACTCATGCTGCCGACAAGGATAGCCAGGACGATAGCGGATGCCAGCAGCCACTGTTGCATGGTGTGTGGCATCCAGTGGTGTTCGTGATGTCCGGTGCTGAGGGCAACAACCGGGCGATGACGGAGCTGCTTTTCCAGCGCGCGATTCCGCCCACGCTGCAATGCCGACAAGGTGTTTTCATCAAGAAGTTTGCTGGCCGCGGTTAAATGCGCGGCAATTTTCTTGGGATCGAAGTCGTCCGGGCGATTATCTGTGTTCATGATAGCGTGACTCCTTTTGTTTTCAAGGACGCGGCAAGCGTTTGACTGGCGCGCGAGCAATGCGTTTTAACACTGCCCTCCGAGCATTTCATCGTCAGGGCAGTTTCCGCAATGTCCATTCCCTCCCAGTAACGCAGCAGGAAGGCTTCGCGTTGACGTGGCGGTAGCGCACTGATGGCTTGCTCGATCAGGCGCAGGGTCTGGTTTTGCTCAAACGATGCTTCGGGTCTGTCCGGGGTGCTGGCGTTCTCGGTGTCGGTCAGATTCTCAAGCGGGTCATACTCGGCCTCTTGATCCTTGGGGGTGAGCGATGAAAACAGGCTGGTCAGGGCGTTTTTGACCTTTTGCCGACGATAGTAGTCGCGTATCGTATTTTGCAGAATGCGCTGAAACAACATGGGAAATTCAGCCGCCGACTTGTCCCCGTATTTCTCGGCAAGCTTAATCATCGCGTCCTGCACAATGTCGAGCGCGGCGTGATCGTCGCGTACCGCGTACGCGGCCTGCTTGTAAGCGCGGCGTTCCACACTACGCAAAAAATCGGATAGTTCGGCTGGGCTGGACAGTTAATTACTCCTTGATTCTCGATGCTGAATAGTAGCAGCTATCCCGTGTATCACCGAAAAGTGGCTAAAAATGTAGCGTTAAGGTTGACCAAAATAGGACTAACCATTATCTTACGCGGTTCATTTTTAGCTTAAATTTAAGGTGTTTGCGATGGAGTTGACTGGTGCCGAGATTGTAACTCGTTGCTTGCAGAAGGAGGGGGTCGAGTACATATTCGGCTATCCCGGCGGGGCAGTGCTGCATATTTATGATGCGTTATTCCAGCAGGATAAGGTCAAGCACATTCTGGTTCGCCACGAGCAGGCTGCGGTACATGCTGCCGACGGTTACGCGCGATCTTCAGAAAAAGTCGGCGTGGCTTTGGTTACCTCGGGTCCGGGAATTACCAATGCGGTGACCGGAATTGCCACGGCATACATGGATTCGATTCCGCTGGTGGTGATTAGCGGGCAAGTGCCGAGTTACGCCATCGGCGAGGATGCCTTTCAGGAAGTTGATGCCGTCGGTATTACGCGTCCGTGCGTGAAGCACAATTTCCTGGTTAAGGATGTCAAAGACATTGCCATCACCATCAAAAAAGCGTTTTACTTGGCGAAGTCGGGGCGTCCGGGCCCGGTGTTGGTCGATATCCCCAAGGATATTTCCAATCAAAAAACCGAATTTAGCTATCCCGATAATGTCGCTATCCGTTCTTATAACCCAGCTGTGGAGGGTGACAGTGAGGCGGTAAAGCGCGCAGCACAGTTGCTGCTGGCCGCCAAGCGTCCTATGGTTTACGCGGGTGGCGGGGTGGTGTTGTCCGGTGCTGCGGCACAATTGACCGATTTGGTGAGGCTGCTCGGCTTTCCTTGCACCAACACCCTGATGGGCTTGGGCGGCTATCCGGCAACCGACGGGCAATTTGTCGGCATGCTCGGTATGCACGGTACCTATGAGGCGAATATGGCAATGCAGCATTGCGACGTGCTGGTTGCCATTGGCGCGCGTTTTGATGATCGCGTGATTGGCAACGTTGAGCACTTTGCCCAAGTGCCACGGCAGATTATTCACATTGATATTGATCCTTCCTCGATCGCGAAGCGCGTCAAAGTCGATGTGCCCATTGTGGGCGAGCTTAAACCCGTATTGAAAGAACTGCTCGGTGTCTTGCGCAAGTCCAAGAAAAAGCCGGAAGCCAAGGCACTGGCAGCGTGGTGGAAACAAATTGATGCGTGGAGGACCAAAGGCGGCGGGTTACGCTACAAAAATTCCAGCGAAATTATCAAGCCGCAATTTGTGATTGAAAAGCTTTATGAGGTGACAAAGGGCGAGGCGTTCGTTGCGTCCGATGTGGGGCAGCATCAAATGTGGGCGGCACAGTACTACAAGTTTGACAAGCCGCGCCGCTGGATTAACTCCGGCGGCTTGGGCACGATGGGCTTTGGTTTGCCTGCGGCAATGGGCGCGCAGCTCATGCACCCGGGGGCAACGGTTGCCTGCGTGACGGGCGAAGGCAGTATCCAGATGAATATCCAAGAACTTTCGACCTGCAAGCAGTTTCATCTGCCGATTAAAGTGCTTTCATTGAACAACCGTTATCTGGGCATGGTGCGGCAGTGGCAGCAGTTTTTCCATGGTGACCGCTATTCCGAATCCTATATGGATGCCTTGCCGGATTTTGCGAAGCTGGCCGAGGCTTACGGGCACATCGGTATGCGCATTGAAAAACCCTCGGATGTCGAACCCGCATTGAAAGAAGCCTTCTCGCGCAAGAAAGATTTGGTATTTATGGACTTCCAAACCGACCCCAAAGAAAACGTGTTTCCGATGGTGCCGGGCGGAAAAGGCTTGTCGGAAGTGGTTTTGTCGGAGGACTTGTAATGCGCCATATTATTTCTTTACTGATGGAAAACGAGGCGGGCGCATTGTCACGTGTGGCGGGGCTGTTTTCAGCGCGCGGTTACAATATCGAGTCGCTGACGGTCGCGCCTACGGAAGATGCCACGCTGTCCCGTATGACGATTGTTACCCGGGGCTCGGATGCGGTCATCGAGCAAATTACCAAGCAACTCAACAAATTGATCGATGTGGCTGCGGTAATGGACTTGACCGAGGGTGAGCACATTGAGCGCGAATTGATGCTGGTTAAGGTGCGCGCGGTTGGTGCGATGCGCGAAGAGTTGAAGCGCATGGCGGATATTTTTCGTGGCCGTGTCATTGGGGTAACGGACAAGACCTATACCATTGAATTAACCGGAACACGCGCCAAGTTGGAAAGTTTTTTGCAGGCGATAGATCAAACGCTTATTCTGGAAACAGTGCGTACCGGGGCTTCCGGCATTGGTCGCGGCGAGCGGATTTTGAAAATTTAATTTTTTAACGAAAGAGAAATGACATGAAAGTTTATTACGATAAAGATGCAGACCTGTCCCTGATTAAGGGCAAGCAAGTGACCATCATCGGTTACGGTTCTCAAGGCCATGCCCACGCGCTTAATTTGAGCGAGTCTGGTGTCAATGTGACTGTCGGCCTGCGCAAGAACGGCGCATCTTGGAAAAAAGCTGAAGGTGCCGGTTTGAAGGTTGTCGAGGTCGCCGATGCGGTGAAAAATGCCGATGTGGTGATGATGCTGTTGCCCGATGAAAATATTCCCGACGTTTACAACAAAGAAGTGGCACCCAACATCAAGTCCGGTGCCGCACTGGCTTTTGCGCACGGCTTCAATGTGCATTACAACCAGGTCGTGCCTCGCAATGATGTGGATGTGATTATGATTGCGCCCAAAGGCCCGGGTCATACCGTGCGCTCCGAATATCTAAAGGGCGGGGGTGTGCCGACGCTGATTGCGGTTTATCAGGATAAAACCGGCAAGGCAAAAGACGTTGCGCTGTCTTACGCGGCAGCCAATGGCGGCACCAAGGGCGGCGTGATTGAGACCAATTTCCGCGAAGAGACCGAGACCGACTTGTTTGGCGAGCAAGCGGTATTGTGCGGCGGCGCGGTGGAGTTGGTGAAGGCCGGCTTTGAGACGCTGACTGAGGCGGGTTACGCGCCGGAAATGGCGTATTTTGAATGTCTGCACGAGCTTAAACTGATCGTCGATTTGATGTACGAGGGCGGCATTGCCAATATGAATTACTCCATCTCGAATAATGCCGAGTACGGTGAATATGTGACCGGTCCGCGTGTCATCTCCGATCAGGCGCGTGCCGCAATGAAGGAGTGTCTGGCTAACATTCAAAATGGTGAGTATGCCAAGCGTTTTATTCTGGAAGGTCGTACCAACTATCCTGAAATGACTGCGCGCCGTCGTTTGAATGCCGAGCATCCGATTGAGCAAGTGGGTGGCCAATTGCGCGCCATGATGCCGTGGATCAGCAAAAACAAACTGGTCGATCAATCCAAAAACTAAAGGCGGTTGTCAGATGCCAGTCGCCGCCCGTTGAATCCGCGTAACGGAAAACGGCAAGCGGTTACTGGCGGCTGGCGGCTGGCGGTTATGAATAATTATCCTCATCCCCTTATTGCCCGCGAGGGTTGGCCGTTTTTGGCAATCTCGCTGGTGGCTGCATTGGCCGCTTCGGCTTGGTGCATCACATGGTCCATTCCCTTGTGGGTCATTTTCGTGTTTGTGCTGCAATTTTTCCGTGATCCGGCGCGTGAAATTCCCCGGGAGGCGGGCGCGGTATTGTCCCCGGCCGACGGACGCGTGATTAAGGTCGAGCGTATCACCGATCCCTACGGTGAGCGCGAGGCTATTCTGATCAGCGTGTTCATGAATGTATTCAACGTGCATTCCAACCGCAGTCCGGTGGATGGCACGATTCAGAAAGTGCAGTACTTCCCGGGCAAGTTTGTGAATGCCGACTTGGACAAGGCATCGAGCGAGAACGAGCGTAATGCCATTGTGCTGAAGACCGCCGATGATCAGACGGTGACCTTCGTGCAGGTGGCCGGACTGATTGCGCGGCGCATTCTGTGCTACGTTAAAGCGGGCGATGTGCTGACGCGCGGCCAACGTTATGGGTTTATCCGTTTTGGTTCGCGTGTCGATGTGTACCTGCCAGCGGATGCCGGTGTGCGTGTCAGTATCGGTGACAAAGTGTCGGCAACTACGACAATCTTGGCAAAACTGGCGTAAAGCAGATACCCTGTCCGCATGAACAAGTTCAATAATCGCAGACCGATGACTTTGCGCAGGCGCGGCATTTATTTATTGCCCAACCTGTTTACCACCGGAGCGTTGTTCGCCGGTTTCTACGCTATCGTGCAAGCGATGAACGGGCACTTCGAACATGCGGCAGTGGCAATCTTTATCGCGATGGTGTTGGACGGCCTGGATGGTCGGGTGGCGCGGCTGACCCACACGCAAAGCGAGTTTGGCGCGGAATACGACAGTTTGTCCGACATGGTGTCTTTCGGTGTTGCGCCGGCTTTGGTGATGTACGAGTGGGCATTGCGCAGTCTGGGCAAGTTTGGTTGGTTTGCGGCTTTCATTTATTGCACCGCCACCGCGTTACGCCTGGCGCGTTTTAATACCAATATTGACGTGGTCGATAAACGTTATTTTCAGGGCTTGCCCAGCCCCGCTGCCGCCGCACTGGTGGCGGGTTTCATCTGGGTGATGCACGACTATGAGTTCAGCGGGAAATCGATGCAGTGGTACGCCGCCGCGCTCACCGTGTTTGCGGGCATTAGCATGGTGAGCAGCCTGCCGTTTTACAGCTTCAAAGATTTGAACATGCGCAAGAGTGTGCCGTTTGTGGTGATCTTTCTGGTGGCGCTGTTTTTTCTGTTTATTTTCAGCTATCCGCCCGGCGTACTGTTCGCATTGTTCCTGATTTACGCGCTTTCCGGTTATGCGATGTGGCTGTGGCGGCGCAACAAGCCTGTTGCGTGATGTGACGAAGCTGGTAGTATTCGCCCATGCATTTTTCCAGATACATTGCCTTGCACCATTCGACACTCGGCCTGTTGGTCGCCTTGTGGCTGCGCGTCGCGCGCTGATAATTCCACCCCACCAGCTTTACAGTACACGCGATTACGCAGCGGCGTGATCGGGTTTTAGCAATTGCGACGGAGCACGACATGACTGACAAGTTAATCATATTTGATACCACCTTGCGCGACGGCGAGCAGAGTCCCGGCGCGTCCATGACCAAAGAAGAAAAATTGCGTATCGCGCGCCAGTTGGAGAAGTTGGGCGTTGATGTCATTGAAGCGGGGTTCGCCGCCGCCAGCCCGGGTGATGCCGATGCGATACACAGCATTGCCAGCGTAATCAAGCATTCCGCCGTGTGCTCGCTGGCGCGGGCCAGCGAGCGCGACGTGCGGGCGGCGGGCGAAGCGATTCAGCCCGCCCGGTACGGACGTATCCACACGTTCATTGCAACCTCGCCTATCCATATGGAGAAAAAGTTGCGTATGACCCCGGATGAGGTGGTCGAGCGTGCCGTGGCGGCGGTTAAGTTGGCGTTGGAATATACCGACGATGTGGAATTCTCGGCGGAAGATGCGGTGCGCTCGGAAGTCGATTTTCTGGTGCGCGTATTTGACGCGGTGATTAAAGCGGGCGCGAAAACTTTGAATGTGCCGGATACCGTGGGTTATAGCATCCCGCTGTTGTGGGGCGAGCGTTTCAAAGAGTTGATCGCGCGCGTGCCGGATAGCGACAAGGTCATCTGGTCCACGCACTGCCATAACGACCTGGGCATGGCTTCCGCCAATTCTTTGGCGGCGGTGATGAACGGTGCGCGCCAAGTGGAATGTACCGTTAACGGTTTGGGTGAGCGCGCGGGCAATGCCGCGCTGGAAGAAATTGTCATGGCGGTAAAAACGCGTCGCGACATCTTCACTTGCGACACGGGCATCGACACCGCGCAGATTGTGCCGACCTCCAAGCTGGTTTCCAGCATCACCGGATACCCGGTTCAGCCGAACAAGGCGATTGTGGGCGCGAATGCTTTCGCGCACGAATCCGGCATCCATCAGGACGGCGTGCTCAAACATCGCGAAACCTATGAAATCATGCGTGCCGAGGATGTGGGTTGGGGAGCGAACCGGTTGACGCTGGGCAAGCTCTCCGGTCGCAATGCCTTCCGTACCCGCCTGCAGGAGTTGGGCATCGTGCTGGAGAACGAAGATGCGCTGAATGCGGTATTTGCCCGCTTCAAAGAATTGGCCGATCGCAAGAGCGAAATTTTTGATGAAGACATTCAGGCATTGGTGAGTGACGAAGGTGTTACCCAAGTAAACGAGTATTATCGCCTGGTCGCGCTGCGCGCACATTCGGAGACCGGCATATTGCCCAAAGCGGTGGTGACTTTGAGCGTGGATAGCAAAGAATTGCAGGCGGACGATCAGGGCGGCGGTCCGGTTGATGCAACCTTCAAGGCAATAGAGCGCGTGGTGAAAAGCGGTGCCGAGTTGCAACTTTACTCAGTCAACAATATTACCAGCGGCACGGACGCGCAAGGCGAGGTAACCGTGCGTTTGTCCAAGGGCGGACGCGTGGTGAATGGACAGGGTGCGGATATAGACATCGTGGTGGCCTCGGCCAAGGCTTACATCAACGCGCTGAACAAATTGCACAGCAACTCGGTACGCGCCCACCCGCAGCTATAGCTGTTTAATCGGTCGCGGTGGCGCGTGCCATCGCGACTAATGCCTGCCGCGCTTGTTGTGCGTCCAGAACGGTTCCGGTGAAATTAAAGCGCAGTATTTTCCCGTCCGCACTCAGGTCGAATCCGTCGCAATCAATTCCCAGCATTTCCACGTTATCCGCCTGATATTGATGGAGTTGTCGGCAGTATTGCTGCATGGTGTGCCGATGGTCGGCATTCATGTGGGTGATGACGCTTTCTTCCTGCCCGATCAATGGGTAGCTTGGTACGGCGTAGGACTCGGCGGTGATCCAGTGAATCTGTCCAAATCCGCCGATATAGCGGATGGCATCGGGGCGGATGCGATAGAAGGAAAAGTCGTGCATGGCGAAGTAAGCCGCCGCTTCGGGGAAGTAACGCAGATAACGCCTGCTGCTCTCCTCCTTGTCGGCGACCGGTTGTGCCTTGCCCAGTGCGGTTACCCGTCCCTGGGTTTGAATCTGCGCATCCTGTTGATTGTGGGTAATCAGGCTGACACGCGGGTCGTTCTGGATGTTTTTGGTGTGTTCGGCAATGGTGCTGATCAGGATGAGCAGACTGCCGTCATGGTCGGTCAGATAGGGTGTGATCGACCCGAAAGGATGCCCGTCGAATTTTTTGGAGAGCGTGCTGAGCGCACCGTAGCGATGGGCGCGTAACATTTGGCGTGCTTCCTGGGCATTGCTCATGGAGACCTCATGCGGAAAGTTTTAATGCGGTGACCGCCAGCCGTTTTCCGAGTGCCACGCAGAGCTTGCGTTCGTCCTCGGTGATGGGCTGATTGTTTGCCGGGCCGGCAACGTGGCTGGCACCGTAAGGTGTGCCGCCGCTTTGGGTGGTTGACAGCGCGGCCTCGGAAAAAGGCAGGCCGATGATCGCCATGCCGTGATGTAGTAACGGCAGCATCATCGACAGCAAGGTGCTTTCCTGTCCGCCATGCATGCTGCCGGAGGAGGTGAATACCGCAGCGGGTTTGCCCACCAGCGTGTGTTTCATCCACGCGCCGCTGGTTCCATCCCAAAAGTATTTCATGGTTGCCGCCATATTGCCGAATCGTGTCGGGCTGCCCAGTGCCAGGCCGATACATTCTTCCAGGTCGCGCAACTCGACATAAGGCGCGCCGGCTTCGGGAATGTCGGGCGCGCCAGCTTCGCAAACGGCAGAAACTTTGGGTACGGTGCGCAGGCGCGCACGCACGCCGTCAACTTGTTCGATTCCTCTGGCGATCAACTGTGCCATCTGCCGTACCGAACCATGATGGCTATAGTAGAGCACTAAAATTTCGCGGTCGGTTATCATGCGCGCATTATAGGGAAACAGTTTGGACATGCAAAAGAATTGGCGGGATTTAACGGGTTTCTTGCGTCTGGTAGGCAGGCGTTTCATGCAGGATCGCTGTGCGCAAATTGCCGCAAGTTTGACCTTTGCCACGCTGTTGTCGTTGGTGCCGCTATTAACGATCACGTTGACCGTATTTTCGGCGTTTCCGGTTTTTGAAGGGCTGGCCGACGGTATTCGCTCGTCGCTGTCGAGTCTTCTGTTCCCGGGAAAAAGCGCGGACACGATTGCTTTGTATATGCAGCAATTTGCCAATAGTGCGATGAGGCTGACGACAGCGGGCGTGGTAATTTTGACGATTACCGCGATGCTGATGATGCTGACCATCGATCAGGCGTTTAACACCATCTGGCGGACTTCCCGGCAACGCCCGCTGGTTAAGCGTCTGGTAATTTACTGGGCGGTGTTGACCATAGGCCCGTTGTTGATTGGTGCCAGCTTGTCGCTAACCTCATGGCTGATGAGCGTCTCCATGGGTTATACGCGACATATCCCGGGTCTCCGGGTCGAGTTGCTGAAGGTGCTACCGATTATCTTCACCACCCTGGCTTTTGCCATGTTGTTCCGGCTGATTCCCAATCGCTATGTGCCATACAAACACGCGCTTATCGGCGCGATTGTGGCGGCGGTGGTATTTGAGGCGATGAGCCGGATGTTCGGCTATTACATCAGCCATATCGCCAGCTACAAGCTGGTATATGGCGCGTTTGCCAGCGTACCGATTTTTTTGATGTGGATTTATTTGTCCTGGCTGACGATTTTGTGCGGTGCGGTGATTGCGGCAACTCTGTCGCATTGGGGTGCAACGGATGCCAAATACCTGCCGCCGGTGATTCGGTTGCTGGATGCGTTGCGCGTATTGCAAATGATGCAAGCGGGTTTGCAGCAGGGCAAGACCACGACCTTTCCCGAGCTGTCAAAGTCCTTGCGTCTGGGGTATGACTCCCTGGAGATATTGCTGGAGCGCTTGGTTGGTGCCGACATGGTTTGCAAGGCGGAAGGCGTGGGTTGGATCATGAAACGCGATGCCGAACATATTCGGCTGAGCGAGTTGTTGCACCTGTTTCTGCTCGATGGCGGCAACTTGTTGGGCAGAGACGATAACGATCCGGTGTTGCGATGGTTGGCACAATGCTCCGCGCAGCTGGAACAAAGTGCCGACATGAGCTTGCGGGAACTATTTTCTCGCGATGTTGCCCGAGTGCCGCGCTTGCCCGTGGCGATTATTTAAGATTTAATGTGCCAGTGATTTTTTAGAGGAGTGTGTCGTGGGTTTGCTTGAAAAAATATTTGAAGGAGTTTTATGGAACAGCCGTTTCGTGATTCTAACGGCTGTTATTGGCAGCTTGTTGGCAGGATTTGCAATTTTCTATATTGCCACTGTGGACGTGGTATCGCTGTTTCAGCACGCGCTGCATTATGCCGATTCCGGTTTGAGCGAGGAGCAGCGTAAAATTCTTCATGACGGCACCATATCGCATATCGTCGAGGTGGTAGATGGCTATCTGCTGGCCATCGTCATGCTGATTTTTTCGCTGGGTTTGTACGAGCTGTTTATTAGCGATATTGACCAGGCGCACGGCAAAAATACCGCCAGCAAAATTCTGGTAATCAACAGTCTGGATGATCTCAAATCGCGCTTGGCCAAAGTGATTTTGATGATTTTGATCGTCACCCTGTTTAAGGAGGCACTGAACATGGAATTAACCACACCGCTGGATCTGGTGTATCTGGGCGCGAGTATCACGCTGATTTCCTTGGCACTGTATTTCACCCATGCTTCCGAACATGCGGACAGCAATGACGGTGGTGGCAAAGCCGAATCACATGGCAAAGGCCACTGATTGATGCTGCGTAACGTAGCGGTCGGGCTGTTACTGCTGGTGACGTGGTATTGCGAGGCGGCGGATTTCACCTTTCAAGACTTGCAAGGCAAGACTCACCGCCTGGCGGACTATCGCGGCAAATGGGTGCTGGTGAATTTTTGGGCAACGTGGTGCCCGCCCTGCCTCAATGAAATGACCGAATTGAACAGCTTGCACAACGCCCATCAAGGCAAAGACCTGGTGGTCATCGGTGTCGCCATGCACTCGGGATCGGAATCGGTGGTGTCGCGTTTTGTCGCGGCACACCATATTGACTATCCGATTGTCATGGGAACGCGCAAGTCAGCAAAGCAAATCGCCGCGATCGATGCCCTGCCCGCCAACTATTTATACAACCCGGTCGGCGAGCAAGTTATCTCGCAGGTCGGCGAAATCACCCGTGACAGCGTCGAGCGTTATATCGCGGCGCAGTGAGCGCGTCGGCTGTTCCGCTTAGCCTCTTCCCGGATTGTCTCCTGATTCGCCGACCTGTTCCGGGTCGTCCTACGGCAGCAGATGCTTGATGAACTCGCGTTCGTCAAGCAGTTCCTGATGGCTGTCTTTCATGTGTTTCTTGCCGAGATCGCTAATCGGCAGGTCTTGAACGATGTGGTAATGACCGTTTCGGCAGATAACGGGCAGACCGAACATGACGCCCTCGGGGATGCCGTAACTGCCATCCGAGGGGACGCTCATTGTGACCCAGTCATTGTGGTGGGAGTGCAGCAGCCAATCGTGCACGTGGGAAATGGCGGCGTTGGCGGCACTGGCGGCACTGGAGAGCCCGCGTGTTTCGATGATTGCCGTACCGCGTTTTTGCACGGTGGGGATGAATTCACTTTCGACCCATTCTTCCCAGCCGTTTTGACGCAAAACCTCGATGACTTTACGTCCGCGTACCTCGGCATGGGACAGGTCGGGGTACTGGGTGCCGGAATGGTTGCCCCAGATCACCATTTTTTTGATGTCGCGTATCGGCTGAAACAGCTTGATCGCGACTTGGGCGATGGCGCGATTATGGTCCAGTCGCATCATCGCGCTGAAATTGCGCGGTTCGAGGTCGGGCGCGTTCTTCATCGCAATCAGTGCATTGGTATTGGCGGGATTACCCACTACCAACACTTTGACATGGCGCGCCGCCACTTCATTGAGAATGCGGCCTTGTTCGGAAAAAATCGTGCCGTTGGCCTCAAGCAAATCTTTGCGTTCCATTCCCTTGCCGCGCGGACGCGCGCCGACCAGTAACACCACCTCGGCATCGCGAAAAGCGACGCGCGGATCATCCGTGGTAATGATTTGTTGCAGGATGGGGGATACGCAATCCTCCAGCTCCATTGCCACGCCGCGCAAGGCTTGCTGCGCTTGGGGAATATCCAGCAGTTGCAGGATGATGGGCTGCTCGTGTCCCAGCATGTCGCCGTTGGCAATGCGGAATAACAGGCTATATCCGATTTGTCCGGCGGCACCGGTAATGGCGATACGAATAGGGGCTTTCATGGCACTCTCCCGATGAGTTTAGGTTGGATTGCCCGCATCTTAGCCCTTTTGCTTTTCAGTCGCCATGCCACAGTGTAGGATGATGCGTCCTGTTTCGGTAGTCGGAGAGTTGCGAAAATAATGAACACCACACGCCCAAAACATCTTGCACTCCATCAAATTAAACTGCCGCTACCCGGTGTTATTTCCATATTGCATCGCATCAGCGGCGTGTTGCTGTTTCTTTCCCTGCCGTTGCTTTTATGGATGCTGGATCAAAGTTTGCGCTCGATTCAGACTTACACCGGTTTGGCCGAATCCCTGTCGCACACTCCGGTGAAATTGTTGTTGTGGGGGTTGGTATGGGCATTTCTGCATCACTTCTGCGCGGGCTTGCGTTATCTGGCAATTGATTTGCACTGCCTGCCCGACCTTGCGGCGGCACGCCTCAGTAGCAAATGGGTGCTGTGGCTTAGTCTGACATTGACGCTGTTGTTTGGAGGACTGCTATGGTGAACCGTGTAGTCACAGGCGCGCATTACGGCCTGCGCGATTGGCTGATACAGCGCATCACTGCGGTGGTGATGGCGGTTTACAGCGCGGGCATGGTTGTTTACCTGCTGTTACAACCCGGTTTCAATTACGACGTTTGGACAAGATTATTTGCCGGACAGCCGGTACGCGCCCTTACCCTGTTATTTTTGGCATCGCTGTTTTATCACGCCTGGATTGGTGTGCGCGACATTGTGATGGATTACGTCAAGCCCGCCGGCGTGCGACTGATTATTCATGTGCTGGTCATTTTGACGCTGTTGTTGTACGGCATTTGGGCGGTACAAATTCTTTGGGGTATGTGATGGCGGTTGCGAAACGAACATTCGACGTGGTGGTGGTCGGGGCGGGTGGCTCCGGGATGCGTGCCGCACTGCAATTGGCCGAGGCCGGATTGAAAGTGGCGGTGTTGTCCAAGGTATTTCCGACACGTTCGCACACCGTTGCGGCACAGGGCGGTATTGCGGCTTCGTTGGGCAATGTCAAAGAGGACCATTGGCACTGGCATATGTACGACACGGTGAAAGGCTCGGATTATCTGGGCGATCAGGATGCCATCGAATTCATGTGCCGCGCCGCGCCCGAAGTGGTGTACGAGCTGGAGCATTTCGGCATGCCGTTTGACCGGCTCGATAGCGGGAAAATTTACCAGCGTCCGTTCGGCGGACACATGCAGGATTACGGCAAGACTCCGGTGGATCGCGCCTGCGCTGCTGCGGATCGCACCGGCCACGCGCTATTGCATACCTTGTACCAGCAAAACATCAAGGCCAACACGCATTTCTTTATCGAGTGGATGGCACTCGATTTGATACGCGATGAGGACGGCGATGTGCTGGGCGTGGTGGGTATGGAAATTGAAACCGGTGAGACGATGATTTTTCAAGCGCGCGCCACGTTGCTGGCGACGGGCGGGGCGGGACGCATTTTTCAGTCCAGTACCAACGCTTACATTAACACCGGAGATGGCTTGGGAATGGCGGCGCGCGCGGGTATTCCGTTGGAGGATATGGAATTCTTCCAGTTTCACCCGACCGGAGTTTATGGCGTGGGTGTGCTGATTTCCGAGGGGGTGCGCGGCGAGGGCGGTTACCTGCTGAATAAAGACGGCGAACGTTTTATGGAGCGTTACGCGCCCAATGCCAAAGATCTGGCCAGCCGCGACGTGGTGTCGCGCGCGATTACCGTGGAGATTAACGAGGGGCGCGGTTGCGGGCCGCACGGCGATCACATGTTGTTGAAACTCGATCATCTCGGTGATGACGTGATACGCCAACGCTTGCCTGGCATACGCGACATTTCACTCAAGTTCGCGCATGTCGATCCGGCGGAAGCACCGATACCCGTCGTGCCGACGGCGCATTACATGATGGGCGGCATCCCGACCAATTATCACGGGCAGGTTGTCACACCTTACAAGACCGGCCCGGACGAGGTGGTGCACGGACTCTATGCGGTGGGCGAGTGCGCCTGTGTTTCGGTACACGGGGCGAACCGTCTGGGATGCAATTCGCTGCTCGACCTGCTGGTGTTTGGTCGCGAGGCGGGGCGGCAGATTATCGAAGACCTGAAAGCGCATCCGCATCCCAAGCCCTTGCCTGCCGATGCGGCAGACAAGCCTTTGTCCCGAGTGCAGCGGCTGAACGGGCAAAAAAATGGTGAACGCGTGGCGGAAGTCGGCGATGCCATGCGTAAAACCATGCAGAAACATTGCGGTGTGTTTCGTTTTCCCGGGTTGTTGGCCGAGGGCGTGGTACAGATTAAGCAAGTTGCCGAGCGCGTGGCGCACACCGAGATTCAGGATAAAAGTAATGTGTTCAATACCGCCCGCATCGAGGCACTGGAGCTGGATAATTTGATTGAAGTTGCCCTGGCAACGATGATTTCCGCAGCGGCGCGCAAAGAGAGTCGCGGCGCGCATGCCCGCGACGATTTTACCGGGCGCGACGATGTGAACTGGTTGAAACACAGCTTGTATTTCCGCGAAGGCCACAGGCTGGATTACAAGCCGGTACGCTTGAAACCGCTGACCGTGGACTCGTTTCCGCTCAAGGCGAGAGTGTATTAGGGGCTATCCGATGAAATTTAAAATTTACCGTTACAACCCCGAACATGATGCCGCACCCTATATGCAGGATTACGACTTGCAGCTGGAGGCCGGAAACAAGATGTTGCTGGACGCAATTTTATTGTTGAAAGAGCAGGACGACAGCCTGAGCTTGCGCAAATCCTGCCGTGAGGGCGTATGCGGGTCGGACGCGATGAACATTAACGGACGTAATGGGTTGGCGTGTATTACGCCGCTGTCCTCTTTGAAGCAGCCGATAGAAATTCGTCCCCTGCCCGGTTTGCCGGTGATACGCGATTTAATCGTCGATATGACGCAATTCTTCAAGCAATACCATTCGATCAAACCCTATCTGGTGAACAACGACCCGCCACCGGAGACCGAACGCTTGCAGTCACCGGCAGAACGCAAAGAATTGGATGGTTTGTACGAATGCGTGTTGTGCGGCTGTTGCAGCACTGCCTGCCCCTCGTTCTGGTGGAATCCGGACAAATTTGTGGGTCCCGCAGGATTGTTGCAGGCATATCGCTTTATTGCCGATACCCGGGATCAGGAAACTGCCGCACGGCTGGATAATCTGGAAGACCCGTACCGTTTGTTTCGTTGCCACACCATTATGAACTGTGTCGATGTCTGCCCGAAAGATCTGAATCCGACCGAAGCCATCGGTAAAATCAAAGACATGATGGTGAAACGGATCGTATGAAGCACCTCGAACGTGTCCGTTGGCGTGCGCGTCGCGGCTTGTTGGAGCTGGATATTGTGTTGGCGCGCTTTATCGAGACACATTACGTCAATTTGACAGAGACGGAGCGCGCGGCTTTTGAAACCTTGTTGGATATGCCAGATACTCGTCTGTGGGATATGATTTCGGGCAGACAGCAGGCGACACAAGCAACACAGTGCGCGTTATTGGAGAGAATGAACTCGATTTAGCCGAGTTCCATGAACAGGGAATCAGTAATGGAAAAGAAACGAATCGCAACGTTGACGCTGGATGATGGACGCAGCATTGAATTGCCCATTTTGCCGGGTACTTTGGGTCCGGATACCGTCGATATACACGACTTGGGCAAACTGGGTATTTTTACTTACGATCCGGCATTCTTTGCTACGGCCAGTTGTACTTCAAGAATCACCTTTATTGACGGGGAGGCGGGGCTACTTTATTACCGGGGGTATCCCATCGAACAGTTGGCGGAAAAGTCCGATTTTCTGGAAGTGTGCTATTTATTGCTGAACGGGGAGTTGCCCACCGTGGTGCAGAGTAAAGAATTTACAACCAAGGTAATGGAACACACCATGGTGCACGATCAGATGGCAAAGTTTTTTAACGGATTCCGCCGCGACGCACATCCGATGGCGGTGATGGTGGGTGTGGTGGGCGCGTTGTCGGCGTTTTATCACGATTCTTTGGACATCAACAATCCCGAACACCGTGATATTTCCGCGTTGCGCCTGATTGCCAAAGTTCCGACCATCGCTGCAATGGCGCACAAATACCATATCGGGTTTCCGTTTATGTATCCGAGAAACAAATTTACATACGTGGAAAATTTCATGTACATGATGTTTGGCACGCCATTTGAAGAATATGTGCCTAATCCGATATTGGTACGCGCATTGGAGCGCATCCTTATTCTGCATGCCGATCATGAACAAAACGCATCCACCTCGACTGTGCGTTTGGCGGGATCCAGCGGTGCCAATCCATTCGCCTGCATCTCCTCCGGCATCGCGGCACTTTGGGGGCCCGCTCATGGCGGTGCCAATGAGGCGGCACTGAAAATGCTCGAAGAAATCGGTGAAATATCGCGTGTCCGGGAATATGTGCAAGGCGTGAAGGACAAGAAGTATCGTCTGATGGGTTTTGGCCACCGTGTTTATAAAAATATGGATCCGCGTGCCAACATGATGCGCGAGACCTGCCACGAAGTACTCAAAGAGCTCAAGCTGGAAAACAACAAGCTGTTTGAATTGGCGATGGAGTTGGAGCGTGTTGCCCTGAGCGACCCTTACTTTATCGAACGTAAACTTTATCCAAATGTGGATTTCTATTCCGGCATCGTGTTGCGGGCAATCGGTATTCCGACCAATATGTTTACGGTAATTTTTGCGATGGCGCGAACCATAGGCTGGGTCTCGCAGTGGAGCGAAATGATTTCCGATGTGGAGCATAAAATCGGTCGTCCACGGCAATTGTATCTTGGTTCGACCAGACGTGACTTTGTGCCACTGGAGCAGCGTTGAACCGTCCTGAAAACTTTCTGAAAAAAATGCAGGACAGCTCATTGCTGTTCGGCGGCAACGCCCCCTTTGTCGAAGTTTTGTACGAGCAGTATCTTGACCATCCCGAATCGCTGACACCCGCCTGGCGGGCGTATTTCGATGCCATGCAAGCCACCTTGGGTGAGCGCAAAGATGTCGCGCACACACCGATACAGCAGGCCTTTTTGGCGATCCCCAAAACTGCCCGCCAGGATGCCCGCAGTGATGTTGATTACGAGCGCAAGCAAGTTTATGTGTTGCAACTGATTAACGCCCACCGCTTTTTGGGTGTGCGCGTCGCCAATCTCGATCCCTTGGGTCGTCATCAAAAGCCCGTCGTGCCGGAATTGGACTCGGCCTATTACGGGCTGGGTGAGACCGATATGGAAACCACGTTCGAGACGGGTTCGCTGGTTGGCGGGGCGCGCATGACTTTGCGCGAGATCTTGCAACTGTTGCGCCAAACCTATTGTGGCAGCATCGGCGCGGAATACATGTATATCGGTGACATCCGGCAAAAACGCTGGATACAGGAGCGGCTGGAAGGGGTGCGCGCCGACGGCGGCTATGACCAGAACCAGCGTCGTCGTATTTTGCAACGCCTCACGGCCGCCGAAACGCTGGAGCGTTACCTGCACACCAAGTATGTGGGGCAAAAGCGTTTTTCGCTGGAAGGCGGCGAATCGCTGATCCCGTTGCTTGACCACCTGTTGCAGCGTTGCGGCGCGCAAGGTGTGCAAGAGGCGGTAATCGGTATGGCGCATCGCGGGCGATTGAATGTGCTGGTAAACATTCTGGGCAAGTTGCCGCGCATGTTGTTTGCCGAGTTCGAAGGGGTTCATGCCCAAGAATTAACCTCGGGCGATGTGAAATATCATCAGGGTTTCTCGGCGGACATCGCCACGCCGGGCGGTGAAATGCACGTCGCGCTGGCCTTTAATCCCTCGCATCTCGAGATTGTCTCCCCGGTGGTGGAAGGCTCGGTGCGCGCGCGCCAGCATCGTTATGGCGACCACGAGGGTGCGAAAGTCATCCCGATTTTATTGCATGGCGATGCCGCATTTGCCGGCCAGGGCGTGGTGATGGAAACCCTGAATATGTCGCAGACGCGCGGTTATCGTACCGGTGGAACGATGCATAT
The DNA here is from genome assembly GCA_049321355.1 of Pseudomonadota bacterium. Lineage (GTDB taxonomy): Bacteria > Pseudomonadota > Gammaproteobacteria > Burkholderiales > Gallionellaceae > Gallionella. The sequence continues at coordinate 193,328 of JBMOPZ010000003.1, forward strand.
CATTGTCAATAATCAAATTGGATTTACCGCCTCCAATATCCATGACACCCGCTCCAGCCTGTATTGCAGCGATGTGGCAAAAATGGTCGAGGCACCGATTTTTCATGTGAATGCCGACGACCCCGAGGCGGTCATGCTAGTCACCGAAATCGCGCTGGATTTCCGCATGAAATTCAAAAAAGACGTGGTGGTTGATCTGGTGTGCTTCCGCAAGTTGGGGCATAACGAGCAGGATGAGCCGCTGGTGACCCAGCCGTTTATGTACCGTTTCATCCATCAGCATCCCGGGACGCGCGCCCGCTATGCGCAGCAACTGGAGGCGGCAGGCGTGATTGCCGCCGGTGAAGCGGATGCCATGGTGGGCGATTATCGGAAAGCCATGGACAAAGGGCAGAACTCGATCAAGCCCGCGCTGGAAAAAACGCGCGCCAAGGCGGCGACGGATTGGACCTCGTACAAGCAGGACATGCGCCGCTATAAAACAATTGACACCTCGGTTGCGTTGCAACGCTTGCAGCAGTTGTCCGTGCCGCTGACAACGATTCCCGATAACTTCGTGGTACACAACAGGCTGGAAAAAATTCTTGAAGATCGTCGCGCCATGGCGCGCGACGAACTGCCTTTGGACTGGGGTATGGCGGAAAATCTGGCTTACGCCACCCTGTTGGCCGACGGGCATCCGGTGCGGCTCTCCGGTCAGGATACCCGCCGTGGCACATTTTTCCATCGTCACGCTACCTGGCATGATCAAAACCGTGAAGATTGGCGTGAGGGTGAATACACGCCGCTGCAACATCTCACTCCCGATCAGGCTGATTTTGTGGTGATTGACTCGTTATTGTCCGAGGAGGCGGTATTGGGTTTCGAGTATGGCTACGCCACTGCCGAACCCGATACGCTTACCATATGGGAAGCGCAGTTCGGCGATTTTGCCAACGGCGCGCAGGTGGTCATCGACCAATTTATCGCCTCCGGCGAGGTGAAGTGGGGGCGGATGTGCGGTTTGGTGATGCTGTTGCCGCATGGCTACGAGGGGCAGGGCGCGGAACACTCCTCCGGGCGTATCGAACGCTACTTGCAGCTTTGCGCCGACTACAACATCCAAGTGTGCATCCCGTCAAATTCGGCGCAGATATTCCATCTGCTGCGGCGGCAATTGCTGAGTGCGTATCGCAGGCCGTTGATCGTGTTTACCCCCAAGAGCCTGTTGCGCAGCAAGGACGCCGCTTCGCCGCTGAGCGATTTTACCCAAGGCGGGTTTCAGTCGGTGATTGCCGAAGTGGATGGGATGGACAGCGGCAAAGTACACCGCATCATCGGCTGTAGCGGCAAGGTTTATTACGAGCTGTTGGCGGCGCGGCGGGCCAAGGGCATCAACAATATGGCGATTATCCGGCTGGAGCAGCTTTACCCGTTTCCGCACGAAGATTTTGCCGAACAGGTCGCAGCCTATCCCAATGCCAAAGAATTTGTCTGGTGTCAGGAAGAACCGGGCAACCAGGGCGCATGGCATCGTATCCAGCATTACCTGTTGCGCCATTTGCGCGAGGACATGCGTCTCGACTACGCCTTGCGACACTCCTCCGCCGCGCCGGCGGCGGGCTATCTGGCGGTGCATCAGGAACAACAAAAAGCGGTAATTGAAGCGGCATTCCGCGACGATCTCGACAACAAACCTAATCCGGGGGCAACACACCATGAGCATCATTGAAGTCAAAGTCCCGCAACTTTCCGAATCGGTATCCGAGGCAACCCTGTTGACTTGGCACAAACAGCCGGGTGAGGCGGTGCAAGAAGGTGAAAACCTGATCGACATTGAGACCGACAAAGTGGTGCTCGAATTGCCCGCGATTAAAAGCGGTGTGCTGCTCAAAATTATCCGTAAAGATGGCGACAAGGTCGCCAGCAACGAAGTGATTGCGCAGATTGATACCGCCGCGACAGCATCCGCTGCGCCAGCAGCAAGCGCAAAAGCCGATGACGCCCCGTCCGCTGCGGTTTCCCCCTCGGCGCGCAAATTGGCGCACCAACACGATGTTGATCCCGGTCAGCTTCAAGGCAGCGGACGGCATGGGCTGGTCACCAAAGAAGACGTGCGGAACGCGGTGCAGTCACCAGCCGCCCCCGCCGACAAAACCATCCCCGGCATTGCCCCGGCGGGCAACCGCCCGGAACAGCGTGTACCGATGACGCGCATCCGCCAGCGCATCGCCGAACGTCTGCTGCAATCGCAACAGAACGCCGCGATACTCACGACCTTCAACGAGGTCAACATGCAGCCGGTGATTGACTTGCGCAACCGCTACAAAGACGCCTTCGAAAAAAAGCATGGCATCAAGTTGGGTTACTCCAGCTTCTTCGTTAAAGCTGCCGTGCAGGCACTGCAAAAATTCCCGATCGTCAACGCTTCGGTGGACGGTACGGATGTCATCTATCACGGCTACTTTGACATCGGCGTGGCAATCGGCAGCGAGCGCGGCTTGGTGGTTCCCATCATCCGCGATGCCGACAAATTATCGTTCGCCGAGATTGAAAAGCAGATTGTCGATTTCGGCGCGCGCGCCAAGGTGGGCAAGCTCACCATGGAAGAATTGACCGGCGGTACGTTCTCCCTCTCCAACGGCGGCGTGTTCGGCTCGATGCTCTCCACCCCCATCATCAATCCGCCGCAGAGCGCGATACTCGGCATCCACGCCACCAAAGAGCGTGCCGTGGTGGAAAACGGGCAGATTGTCATCCGTCCCATGAATTACCTCGCGGTATCCTATGATCACCGCATCATCGACGGACGCGAAGCGGTGCAATTTCTGGCCACCATAAAAGAAGCATTGGAATATCCGGGACGGGTGCTGTTGGATTTGTAGACAAAGGAGCGATGAATAGCCGCCCGTGTCGCAAATAATCGCGCGAGGGCGGTCACCCGGTCATAGGAACCGTCATACCCCAGTTGCACCAAGTCGCTGTAAAGTTGCTTGAGGCTGCGCCGTTGTTTGCGCCCGCGACTTGCCTCGGTCTTGAGCCATGCCGCCAGCTTTGTGGCGTAATCGTCCAGTTTGCTCGGTGTCTTGCGGGCAGGATACCTAGGCTCAATCACCT
>JBMOPZ010000004.1:0-34400 GCA_049321355.1 Pseudomonadota bacterium
TCCTTGCTCTCCCACGGGCTTGGTGTCCCAAGGGATAATCGAGCTGCCGAGCCGGACCAGACTAAATTAACTACCAACAACACATATACGTCCAGCAAAACGAAACATACAAGGGGTTGGGGTGAGGGAAATCACGTTATCATTAGACCCATGAAAAAATTGACTCTACTGCTATTGCTATGCCTCAGCCCTTGCGCGCCGGGAGCGGGTCTGCCGGACTTGGGCGACATCTCGCAAGCTGTCATCAACCCGACGGAAGAACGCATGATAGGCAAACAGGGCATGTTACAGCTGCGCGCTAGCGGCCAATTGCTCGATGACATTGAGGTCAGCGACTACCTCCAACAATTGGGGCAGCAGCTGGTCAAGCACAGTACCGAGCCCAGCACCGAGTTTGAGTTCTTCGCGCTCGACGATAGCAGCATCAATGCCTTTGCCATGCCCGGCGGCTTCATCGGTGTCAACGCCGGCCTGCTACTCACCGTGCAAAGCGAATCCGAATTGGCCTCGGTACTCAGCCACGAGATTGCCCACGTCACACAACATCATCTGGCGCGCATGATTGCCGGACAGGAATATGACGGCATCACCTCGATGGCGGCACTGGTGATTGCCCTGATTGCCGCACGCAACAACCCGGAAGTCTCTCAGGCGGCAATTGCCGGCATGCAAGCACACTCGCTGCAAAAACAACTGGACTACACCCGTGCCCACGAGGAAGAAGCGGATCGCATCGGTCTGGAAATTTTGCAGCAATCCAACTTCAACATCCACGCCATGCCGGAATTTCTGGATCGCCTGCAACGCGCCACGCGCCTGATGGAAGGCGACACGCCCGGCTACCTGCGCACCCACCCGATTACCGGCGACCGCATCGCCGACATCGGCAACCGCATCGCCGGGCAGCCGTACCGGCTCATCGGTGACAGCCTGAGTTTTCAATTGGTGCGCACCAAGCTCATCGCCAGCCAAAAAGTACCCAGCGAGGCGATTGCTTATTTTGACAATGCACTCAATGGCAAAAAACACGGCGACCCGATCGCGCAGCGCTACGGCCTGATTAACGCCCTGCTGCATAACAACGACACGGAACGCGCCCGACAAGAGCTGCTCGCCTTGCAGCAACAAATCCGGGAGAAACCGGGCGCGCACGGCAACCCCATGATCGCAACACTCATTGGCAAGGTAAAACACACCGGGCATGACGACGCGGCAACACTCGCGTTTTATCGCGCCGCCATCGAAAATTTCCCGCAACACCGCGCCCTGGTCTATGCCTACCTCGACCTGCTGTTGCAAAACAATCAGGCAAATAGTGCCGTCGAACTACTGCGCGAACAAATCGTGCGCCATCCGAGCGACAGCAAACTGTATGAACTGCAAGCACACAGCTACGCGCAACTGGACAAGGGTTTGGAACAACACCAGGCACTGGCTTACAGCTACGCCTGGCAGGGAAACATCCATGCCGCCATCGAACAACTTGAACTGGCAAAACAAGCCGGCGGAAACTTCCAGCAGATGTCGGTCATTGAAAGTGATTTGCGGGAATTACGACAGATAATAGACACGCGGCAACAATAAGCCACCCGTGTTATTGATCCAGCACAAGTTGAACTTGATTTCCGTTCGTGCTGAGCCTGTCGAAGCACAAGAATCCATTCGCATTTCGACAAGCTCAAAATGATAACGTGATTTCCCTCACCCCAACCCTTCTCCCAGAGGGAGAGGGGCTTTACTCTCTTCCCCCTTTGGGAGAAGGGTCGGGGATGAGGGCTTGTGCTGGATAGGTACTCATAAACTGCGATTCTTGGGTGCGAACGGACTCTCGGATAAATAGTGCCGAATCAATGAGTCCCGCCGTTCATGGTTCGACAGGCTCACCACGAACGGCGGGACTTAATCAGCATTTCCTTAGAATTTGTCGCACTCTCGGCCTGTAATCCGACAAACCATCTGATAGTCCGCAGCCGCCTCCCGAGATTTCCCCAAGGCTTCATAAGCTGCCGCACGGCCGGAGTAATATTTCGCCCTCTCCTGCCCCTTATATTTTTGAGCAAGCGCGATTGCCTGACTAAACGACTGCACGGCTAACTCGTTCTGACCAATTTTTGAATAAGTCAGCCCAAGGTTGGCAACTGGCTCCGGCCATTTTGGATTTAGCTTGACCGCAGTTTGCAAATCCACGAGTGCGCGATCAAACATTTCGGCCTTCAGCAATGCTGTTCCCCGGTTGTAATAAATACGATCCACGCCCGGCAATGATTGCCTGTCCGTCACTAACTTCTCCGCGTCATCCCACAACAACACCGGATGAGAAAAGGTCGCCAGCCGCTCCATGGACAACATAAACAAAACGCCGGCAAACAATACCGACAACAACATGGCCAGACGCCCGTTAAACTTCATTAGCAATAACGGCAAGATAATCACCCCGCCGATTGCCCAGACGTAGCTACGATACAAAACAAAGACCTCCTGAATCCTTACCGTAGAAAATTCCGTCATGAACAGCAACCACGGAAACAGCATGGCGAAACCTATCACGCCCAACTGAGCACGTCTAAACAGCAACCGAAGCGCAACGATTCCATATGCCAGATACGCTAACAATGCCACACCGTATATGGAGAAAAAGCCGTGGGCGAATGGCTCGCGCATATCGACCGATTGCCACGCGGGACTGGGAAGGACCCACAAAAAAAGATACTTAAAAAACAAATAGGATTGCGTCAATATACTTAGCAATAGCGTGGGTACAACCGCGGATTCTTGTCCTGCACTCGCCGAAACGTTTGCGAGCATTTCGTCGGCATTGATCTCATAAGCATGGCTCAGCACGCCCCACGCCTCTACCAATGTCAGCAATGCGACTGCCGCATAACCGGCAAATATCGGCCACTGCTTGCGGAGATGTACCCGCCAATCCGGAGAAACCAAAACCACCATGGCAACCACAATAACGGGCAGTATGATGACGTGCTCCTTGCTGTGCGTTGCCAGAAAATACAAGCCGACACTGCCCCACAGCCAAATCGTATTACGTTTTTCGTGACCATGAAGGTACGCCCACAAAGCCAACACACTAAACAACGTCGCCATCACTATGGTTCGTTGCACCAAATAGCCGACCGCATAAACGGTTAGCGGATGCAGCGCAAACAGGCTGACAGCAATCAATACCGCCACAAGCCTGCCGGTACATTCCCCACCCACCTCAACACCCTTGTGCAACACCACTTGATACAGCCGCGACAAGAAGAATGCCAGCCCGATGGCGACAAAAAAATGCAGTAAAAAATTACCGATACGAAATGGCGGCAAACCAAAACCGAAAATTTCGGCTGTCCATGCCAATGTCGCATTGGGAAGTCCGCGCAAATCACCCATTGAGAGCGATGCAAACTTTGCAATAGCAGAATGCCCTTCAGCATCCTGCAAAAAGAAATACAAATCATCAAAAACAATCGGGTTGTACAAGAACTGTCCGTACAGAGCCGTAATGACCAGCGCAATCAATGCTGCCCATATTGAAATTTTTTTAGTATCGCTCATACATATGTACCCCGAGGACTTGCCTGTATTAAAGTTTGCACACAAAACAAAATGCCCCTCCAAAGAGGGGCATTGAGATTACGCCAGAATCGACGAATTACTTACACAGATTTGCCGCGATACAGCTACCACTCGCAGCCCAGCTGGTGCCGGTTGTCGCCGAGAAAGTCGGTGTCAAAATGTAGTCCTCGCCAGCCAAACCCTGTGTTGAAACGGCTGTTGCGGTAATCACACCGTTGGCACCCGTTGTAACTCTGGCCACATACTTGCCAACCGCGCCCAAGTTAGCCGGAATACCATTACTACCCGCAGTACAACCTGCAACCGCACCCAAGTCGGCGGCACAAATTTCAACCGCAGTCTTCAATGCCTGAGTGGCCTGAACCACTTCGCTGAACTTGGCCTTTTTAGTGTAGTTGCTGTAAGCAGGAATCGCTACCGCAGCCAAAATACCGATAATCGCAACCACGATCATCAGTTCGATCAAGGTAAAACCTTTTTGTGTATTTTTCATATTCAAAATCTCCTAGGGAAGTTAAAACACACCCAGCGTGTGTCGCCAATTAACAAGCAAACCTCGTGCCAACTTATTAACTGACTGATTTTACTTCAAATAAAAATATACACTTCGCCACTACTCCGCAAAAGTTACGCTTTTTCGTCACATGAATGACAATTTTGGTCAGTATGGCGGGAGTACGCCGGGGATTTTGCTGAGATCAACTTCATCAATTTGCTCCGGCGACAAGAACTGCTCGGCATATTTCAGATATACCCGTTCGCGAATGAAGACATCGAACAAGTCCGGATCGATGTGTCCGTTCAGCTTGAATTTGCCCAGGATGAACAACGATTCAGTGAGGGTTTTGCCCTTTTTATAGGGCCTATCTTTGGCGGTAAGGGCTTCGAAGATGTCGGCGATGCCCATCACTCTGGCTTGAATCGACATTTGCTCGCGGGTGAGTCCTTTCGGGTAGCCTTTGCCATCCATACGCTCGTGGTGTCCGCCGGCATATTCCGGGACATTTTTCAGGTGCTTGGGCCACGGCAAGGCTTCCAGCATTTTGATGGTGGCGACGATGTGGTGGTTAATAATTTCGCGCTCGCTGGCGGTTAAGGTGCCGGCGCGAATGTTGAGGTTCTCCAGCTCGTCCCCGGTGAGGAAGTTGACGGTCTTACCGTCCACATTACGCCATTGGTACCGGGCAATTTGCCGCACGCGCTCCTGGTCGGCTTCCGACATGGCTTCGCCACCGATGTTGCAATGGCGCAGAAATGCACGGTCATCGTCCAGTTGCCGGATGCGCGCCTCATGGATTTTTTTGGCTTCGTCCGAATTGGCGCGCAGCATGGCGATTTCAGCATCCCGCTTGAGCACCTCAAAACGGGTATCCACCAATTCAATACGGTCAAACAGGGTGTGCAGCTTGGTGGCTTTATCGACCACGTGGACGGGGGTGGTGATTTTTCCGCAGTCATGCAACAGTCCGGCGATTTTCAGCTCATGCCGATCCCGGTCGCTCATCACAAAGTCTTTCAGCGGGCCGTAATCAACCTTCACCGCAGCATCCGCCAGCATCATGGTCAGTGCCGGCACGCGCGCGCAGTGCCCCGCCGTGTAGGGTGATTTATCGTCAATCGCGGTGTTGATCAATTGCACCAAAGACTCGAACAGCTCTTCCATTTGTGCGATCAGGCGACGGTTGGTCAGCGCAATCGCCGCTTGCGAGGCCAGCGACTCCAGCAGACGCTGGTCGTCATTGGTAAACGCGACGATTTCCCCGGTTTTTTGATTTTTGGCGTTGATGAGCTGCAACACGCCGATGACCTCGTAGTCATGGTTGCGCATCGGTACCGTCAGAAACGACTGGGAGCGGTAGCCGGTTTTCGCGTCAAAGTTTTTGGTGCCGGAAAAGTCATAGCCCTTTGCCGCGTAAGCATCGGGAATGTTGACCGTTTCACCGGTCAGTGCCGCGTGGCTGACCACCATCGCATGATTGGGTTGCCCGTCACTGTTATACAACTGCACCGGATAAAAGCTGATCGGGTTGCCGCTGGTGCCGCCCATCGCAATACCGAGTGTGTCATTGCGCAGAATCTCAAACTGCAACACCCGCTGTTCCGCCTGATGCAAATAAAGCGTGCCGGCATCGGCATGGGTAATGAGCTTGGCGGCCTCCAGAATGGTCTCAAGAATGGTGTTGATGTCGCGCGGCTGTGACAGCGCAACACCAATTTTGTTGAGTTCCTTCAGGCGGGTTCTCAGTGAATCAACGGCAATCATGGTATTCCATTCATTTATTTGGGGAAATGTTGAGTCAGTCTGGTTTTATCGTTCCCGCTTCGCGACGTGCCTGCTTGTCCCTTTGCGCGGGCATGACGAATAAATCAGCATCCCCTTAATTGTTGAACAAAAGGTAGGGTGGATAAAGCGCGAGCGTATCCACCAACAGGTGTCGCTCGTCGGTGGAAACGCGATGCCCTTCGGCAACACTCAGGACATGCTTTTTCCACCCTACAGATTACTCTCAACAAATCAACGGTCATCGTATCCCATCATCTATTTAATACACACTGCGCGAATTTGATGCATGTCGGTAACCCCTTGCAGCACTTTTTCCATCCCGTCCTGCTTCAGGGTACGCATACCTTCCTGCAATGCAATGGCGAGCAATTCGGCAACCCGCGCATGTTCTTGAATCGCTTTTTTAAGCGGATCCGTGCCTATCAATAACTCGTGCAAACCAACCCGCCCGCGATAGCCCGTGTTGGTACATTTATCACATCCCGCCGGCTCATACAAAGTGAATTGCCCTTTTTCGTCGGCATATAACTTGGTCCACTCGGCAAGCAGTGCTTTGGTTTGGCCAGCCGGGTCTTTTTTCCAAACCTCTGTCTCCATCAGTTCGCTGCTATATTCCGCCATTAACGATTTGATTTCGTCTGCCGTGGCAACATGCGGCTTTTTGCAGTCACCGCACAGGCGCTTCGCCAAACGCTGTGCCAGAATGCCCAACAGCGCGTCGGCAAAGTTAAAGGGATCCATGCCCATATCCAGCAAGCGATTGATAGACTCGGGCGCGCTGTTGGTGTGCAAGGTCGCAAACACCAAGTGGCCGGTCAGCGAGGCCTCAATCCCGATGGAGACGGTCTCCTTGTCGCGCATTTCGCCCACCATAATCACATCGGGGTCGGCACGCAGGAAAGCACGCATGATGGTCGCAAAATCCAACCCGGCTTTTTTGTTAATCTGCACCTGACGCAGCCCCTTCTGGGTGATTTCCACCGGGTCTTCTGCCGTCCAGATTTTGGTGTCCGGCTTGTTGATATATTTGAGAATGGAGTGCAGCGTGGTAGTTTTACCGGAACCGGTCGGACCGCATACGAAAAACAACCCGTACGGCTTACTCACGGTCTCTTGCACCAGTTGATTGTTACGCGGCGAGAAACCCATTTTCTCCAGCGGCAGCGGCTCTCCCGATGCCAGAATACGCATCACCACGTCTTCAACCCCGCCTTGCGAGGGTAGCGTTGCCACGCGCAGCTCGATATCCAGCGGGCCGTATTTTTTGAATTTTATTTTCCCGTCCTGCGGTCTGCGCTTTTCAGAAATATCGAGGTCGCACATGATCTTCAGGCGTGTGACCAAGGCATTCCGGTAGGTCGAGGGGATTTCAATGTACTTCATCAGGGATCCGTCTTTGCGCACCCTAATCTGCGTCTTTGCCTTGCCCGGCTGCGGTTCGATATGAATATCCGACGCCCCCATGCGGTAGGCATCAACAATCACCTTATTGACCAGCTTGACCAGTTCATTGTCGGCTGCCGCACTGACATCATCCTGCAAACCGGTCGTCTCTTCCGCCTCATCATCCAGATTCGACAGCAAGTCGTCCATGGATGATTCGTCAATGGCAAAGCTGCCAGTTCCATCCGCCGAGCCGCCATAGAACAAATCCAAGGTCTGCCTGAATTCGCGCTGCGAACAGACCTTATAAACCAGTCTGTTTTTGTGGAAAATATTGTTGACAACACGCGATGCCTGGATGCGTTCCGGATCCGGCGTCAAAATTACCAGACCTTCCTGGGTTTCTTCTATGGGTATCCACAGACTGCTTTCGACGTACTCGCGCTTCAGATTGCGCAACAGGTCGGCCGGTTTGATCCGGTCGGCTTTATACGACTCATACGGCACACCGAAGAAAGTTGACAAGGCCTTGCCCAATGCTTCGACGCTAACCTGAAACTCGTCAATCAGCACATCTTCCACGGTCATACCTTTGCGGCGCGCGGTGCGGGTTGCCAACTCAAACTCGGCTGCCGACATCACCGCATCGGTTACCAGATGGTCGTATTTGGTTTTAACCGTGCTTTGCTGTTGACGCTGGCGCAGGGCAACGGCCATCGTCTGTGCCAACTCCTGTACGCCATCCTCGACCATTGCGGCAAACGGTGCGCCTGCCTTGTTGTTGATAATTTGAATAACGCCCACCAGGTCGCTGCTGCTCGCATCCAGAATCGGCGCAACCAGCATTTGCTTGGTGCGGTATCCGGTGCGCTTATCCACCTCTTGCAGGAAGCGCAGTTGCGAATTGATGGCCGCCAGCTCTTTCTCGTCGTAAACATCTTTGATGTTGAGCAATTTTTTGTGCGATGCCGAATAACCCGCGATACTTTGATCGGCAATCGGCAACTTCAAATCTTTGAAGGAATTTAACCCGGTTTTGACCTTGGAAATGAGCGAAGCCTTGTCTTCGCCCACCACATAGATGGTGAGCCGATCCGCATTGAACAAGGCGCAAATGTCCTTGCTGACATCCAGCATGATTTCATCAATATTGCTGGTCGCATGAATCTTGTTGGTGACATGGTTGAAGTTCTTGGTGAACTCCAGCATCAGATTCATTTCTCCCGAATTATTCTCCGTGGCTGTATTCATTACCGCTCCCGACTATTTGGTATTTCTGATTTCCAATCATTTATGACACCCCCGCTACGCGCTGCACGATTGCACGGCCTTGGGAACAGCCCATAAGCCGCCGGACAGCACCCCGATGTCATACCCCGCCTGCGCCAGAATAAAGGCTGCCGCCGCACTGCGTCTGCCACTTTGGCAGTAAGCAATATATTTGCTGCCGCGCTCCAACACGTCGATCGCATCCCGTATTTCACCCAGGGGCACACTTATCGCACCGGGCAGCCTGTCATGACGATATTCCGAGGGATGGCGCACATCCAGCCAAATCATGCCGTCGGCAACACCCCGTTCGGCCTGTTCGTAATTGAATTTGTGCAGTAACGGCTCCTGCAGCAACGCGAAAAAATCCTGCCGCCCGAGGCGCAACAACACACCGTTGCTGCGCATGGTAACGGTTGCATTGCGCTGCGCACCGGAAACCAGAGCCTCTTCGCCGAACACATCGCCGGCTCCAAGCTCGGCGAGCGGCACATCCACACCGCCAAGGAAGCGCGTCACAGCGGCATGTCCGCTATCAATCAGATAGTAATAATCGCCCTCGTCGCCCTCGCGAATCACCACATCACCCGCCCACACGACAACCGGCTCAAGGCGCTGTAACAGCGTGGTGATATTTGCCATTGGCAGGTGTGCCAATGGCCCGCGATTCAAGTTGTCGGCACGAAACATACTGGAGTTCAACAGCTTATTGACCTTGCTGACCGCCTCGCCACCCTGTTGATCCTGCTCCCGCATCTCATTGCGCGCCAGTTGATCCAGGGTCACCATGCGATCCAGCAGCTCCTCATCCACCGATACCAGTTGGCTGCGGCGCAATGCTTTTGCCGACACCACATAAGGTTGCCGCTTTCCCAGGGGATGCTTGGACCACTCGGAGTGCGAGTGAAACACCACCTTGTTGCCATCTTCATAGCGTACTTCGATTTCTCCCGACACCAGATACACTGTCTGGCTGCGCAGACTGCCATCCTCAAAAATATCGATACCCTGATTGATTGTCTGAACCCGGCAATAGTCCAACAATTCACGCAAACGCGCAGGACTGAAGGAAGAGATGGGTTCCAATTCGGCGAGTACACTGACATTAAGCAAGGAAGTCACTGATTCTCCTAAAAATCAAACAGTTGATTATTTAATAGCATTTTCGGGCGATGGCCTTGTACGGCGGCCTCAATTTGCCGAATCGTAACCTCCACTTCACCGGGTTTCAGATGGGTGATGAATATCTCCGGCTTGCGGGTGAGTTTGGCCAATTCATCTGCCAGCAAAGCGGGGCAGAGGTGCTTGGACAGTATCGCCAATTCTTTTTCGGCATCGGAAAAGGCTGTTTCAATAATCAAATAGCGTAAATTTTCAATCCGGTTAACCACCTCCCAGAGCGCGTCCTGCGTGGTGGTATCGCCGCTAAATACCAAGCTTGCAACACCGCTATCCAGGTGGTATCCGACTGCCGGCACCACATGATTTGCCGGAATCGCGGTAATTTTCCGACCGTTCAGCATCACAGTCTCGCCCAATGCCATCGCTTGAAAGCGCATCAGCGGCTGCTCGGCACTGGGGATCTGGGTGAAGTCCGGCCAAATTTCCCAGTTAAAAATGTGGGCCTGGAGAATCGCGATGGTTTCCGCGCTGGCATAAATCGTCAGCGGACGGTTACGCATCAGCCCGACGCTGTCCACCATCAAGGGGATACTGGCAATGTGATCAAGGTGGGAGTGCGTTACGAAAATGTGGTCAACCATACTCAACTCCGTCAGGCTGAGTTCGCTGACACCGGTACCCGCGTCAATCAGGATGTCATGGTCGAGCAGGAACGAGGTGGTATGCAAATTCCCCCCGATTCCGCCACTGCATCCCAATACGCGCAGCTTCATTGACGCTTTCCTTTCACGATCCCACTCACTTGGTCTGGAACACGAACACGCCGTCCCAATCGCCGGATGGCGGATTGTTGCGGAAATAGTCCACCCGCTCCGCATAAATTCGATACAACGCGGTATCCGGCGACATGCGCTGCAAGTTCATCAACTGCAATTCCGCCTGGTCCCAATCCTGTTTGCGATACAGGCGGCGCATCTCGTGGAATAACTTAACTTCATTCTGCAATGACTGCGTCACCTCGCCCAGCAAACCGATGGGCTGATAAATGGCAACCGGTTTTTCCTTGCCTTTGACGCGCACATGATCCAGCTCGCGATAGACAAAATCGGCAACCGCATTTTTGGTGTTTTCCCCGACGATGATACCCACCCCGTATTGCTTGGTGATACCCTCAAGACGGGATGCCAAATTAACCTCATCACCCATCACCGTGTAAGCAACGCGCACCTCCGACCCCATGTTGCCGACGCTTACACGCCCGGTATTGATACCCACACCGATATGAATTTCCGGCCAGCCGCGCTCTTTGAAATGCGGCTGCAATGCTTCCAGCGCGGCCTGCATTTCCATGCCCGCCAATATGGCATTGCGCGCATGGTTCTCATCGCGTAACGGGGCACCCCAAAAGGCCATGATGCAATCGCCCATGTATTTGTCTATGGTGCCGCGATGATCATAAACAACACGCGACAACGGGGTGAGGAACTCATTCATCAGCAGGCTGAGTTCCTTCGGATTCATGCCCTCTGAAATCGTTGTAAAGCCGCGCACATCGGAAAACAAAATCGTCATGTCACGGCTCTCGCCTTCCATTGAGACACTCTCCGGATGCTCTGCCATTTCCTCGACCAATTCGCCGGGAACATACTGACCGAACAAGCCGGTGATCTGACGCTTGGTGCGCGACTCAACAAAGTAACCGTAAGACATATTCAGGGCGAATAACAAAACAATGACCAGCAGACTATTGGCGATCGGCATCAGCAAGTCGGCGTACTGCCACAGTGCCAAACTCAGCCCCGCCGTGAGTACAAAAGTGAACAGCGAAACCAGTATTGCCTTGGCGGGGGTCAGCAATGAAAGAATCACGCTCAGCCCAAACCCAATGAATAACAGCCACACCACCTCGGCTCCCATCATATAGGCGGGACGCTGCTTGAACCGCTGGTCGAGCATACCGGAAATCATATTGGCGTGAATTTCCACCCCGGGATAAACCTCGGAGACCGGTGTCGCGCGCATATCCAGCAAACCCGGTGCTGTCGTTCCCACCAAGACAATTTTGTCCCGCAAGGCCGCCGGATCAACCCGGTCATGCAACACATCGGCAATTGAAATATACGGAAAACTGCCATGTTTGCCGCGATAGGGAATCAGTGCCGACACTTCATGGTCAACGGGAATGCTGATTTTCCCACCCGCCATATCAACATCCAACCATTCCAATCCCGCATAGCTGTCGTCACCCCCCTCGGCAAAACCCGGCAACAGTTTGGCGTTACCCAGCAAGGTACGCACCATGGCCAGCGATAAGGCCTCGTAATAGGCCCCCTTATATTCCTGCAATAACGGCACGCGCCGGACAACGCCATCGGCATCAACGATAGGATTAAAGTGTCCCGCACCGGCGGCGGCTTGCTGCAACTCGGGCAGGTTGGCACCGTAACCATTTTTGACGATAAAGTTGACAGGTCTGCCTTGGAACGACCCGGCGGGGAAAGCGGCTTCGGGCAAGGCACCGCTCACACTACTGGTTTCCTGGTCGGTAAAGTAATATCCCAATATCACATTGCGATTCTTGATTTTGGCGGCAAACACGCTGTCATACTCCAATTGCGGCGTAATTTGCGCGAGTGCCGCCTGGTAGCCGGCATCGTTCTTGAGCTGATTCTGCCCCAGCTTTTGCAGCACCTTCAGGCCGGAGCTCTCGTCTCGTTCGGCAAAAACCACGTCGAAACCCACTATCGCAATACCGTACTGGTCGAACAACTTATCCATCAGCAAGCCGAGTCGGTCGCGACTCCAGGGCCAGCGCCCCTCCTCTTTCAGGCTTTTTTCATCAATGTCGAGAATGACGATACGCTCATCAACCGTATTCGGCAGGGTCAAGCGCACCCGATAGTCGTAAATAAAGGTTGATAGATTGTCGATAAACCCGAAACGGTAAACATGCGCCGCACTACCGACAAAAAGCAGCACGATTAACATTCCCAAGCCGATCAACATTGCGTTTTTCTTCACGCCACCCCTTTTATTCTTCAGATAGATCGCGACCGCAATCACGCGGCACCGGTATCGCTAGCTTTTGAAATAGAACTCCATTTTGACTCCCGCCAGATCAATCACATCATGATCGTGCAGTTGCTGCGGCTGATCCCCTATCGCCTGACCGTTGACGGTCGGATGGTTAGCCCCCTCGACGTGGGTAATAAAAAATCCGTGCGGGCGACGCGTCAACACGGCGACTTGCACGCCGGGTTTGCCCAGCGTGGTCAGGCTTTTCACCAACTCCAGCTCTTTACCCGCATTGGGGCCGCTCAAAACTTGTATCGCGGCGACTTGCTGCGCCTGTGCCGGCTTAACCAATTTCGGCGGCATCATGGTTTCGCCTTCCGCAGCGACCGGCGCGGCGGGCTTGATCGGTGACGCCTCGAATTTCCCGGTTCTATCCGCCGCAGTCTCTGTTTGCTTTTCTTCATGCGGGGTTATATCAGGATTGATTTGTGTGTTCATGAAGCCCGCAGTCTCACCAGCCTTGGCCGTCGCGGCGACCGGTGTCACAACCGGCGCGCGCAACACCATGGTTTTCTCAAAATCGGCCGCTGTTGTTTGGCTGACATGATCGTTGATATATTTCAGCTTGTATTTGCCGATTTCAATCACATCATTGTTCTGTAGGAAATGCTTTTTGACCGCGACACCGTTGACCTCCAAACCATTGGTGCTGTCCAGATCCTCCAGAAAAGAGTCATGCAAAATCGTCACGATCGCGGCATGCTCACCACTCACGGCCAAATTGTCGATGACAATCTCATTATGGGATTTACGTCCTATCGTCATCCGCTCTTTATCCAGCGGATACTCCTGGATTACCGATCCGTCCATACTTAATATTATTTTTGCCGCCATCGTCGCGCCCTTTCCTACCTACAGTAATTATTTATTGAACCAATCAAACAGCTTGGTCAGCCAACCCCGTGACACGGGAAAACTGCCCTTAACTTTTACCAGAATCACCGAAACATTGTCGCGCCCACCGTTATCGTTTGCCATCTGAATCAACTGCTCAACCGCCATGGGCAAGTTACTTTGCATTGCGTACAGCGTCGCCTCAATATCGTCATCCTCGACCATATCGTTCAAACCGTCCGAACACAGCAAATAAATATCGCCAATCTGCACGTCATGCACGTGAATTTCCGGCACGACATTCGCGTCAATACCGACCGCACGTGTAACCAGGTTCTTGTTTCTGGATGAGCGTGCATCCTCGACGCTAATCATTCCGCTATCAATTTGCTCCTGCAACAAAGAGTGGTCGCGGGTCAATATCTCCAGCGTCTCGCCGCGCAGACGATACATGCGCGAATCGCCCACGTGGGCAACCGAAACACGATTGTCATAAAACAACCCCGACACCACCGTCGTACCCATGCCCGCGTACTGCGGCTGGCTCTGCGCGGCGTTAAAAATGGAAGCGTTGGCCTTGCGAATGTTGTCGCCCAGCAATTGCACCCCCAATTCCTCGCCACTTTCCGCATCACGATCAACCGGACTGGCGGTTTGCAAGCGCAAGCTAATCTCGGTCGTCACCACCGACACCGCAATACCGCTGGCCACCTCGCCGGCGTTGTATCCGCCCATGCCGTCCGCCAACACCACCAATCCGCAGCCAGGTTCACAAGCCACGCTGTCCTCGTTGTGCGAACGCACCATTCCCGAATTTGTCTGGCTGGCAATTTCCAGCGCCTCTTCTATCTTCATGCTTTACCCCTGCAAACTCGCCGCACATTGGCGTAAGGCCTGTGCCATTTCGGCACCTGTGGCATAACGCTGCTCCTGCTCCTTAATCAAGGATTTGTTCACAATTTCCGCCAAGCATACTGGCAAATCCGGCCGGATTGTCAAAATATCCGCATGGGGTTCATTGGCAATACGGTACATCAACTGCGCCATCGAGTCTCCCTCAAAGGGCAGCTTGCCGCAGGCCAGCTGATACAGTGTCACCCCCAACGAAAATAAATCCGAAGCACCCTCGATTTTCTTGCCCGCCAATTGCTCCGGCGACATATAAGATGGCGTGCCCAACACCATGCCGGTCTTGGTTTTGCTCGAATCGGTAATCCGCGCAATACCGAAATCGGTCACCTTGGGCGTATCGCTCTCAACATCGTACATAATGTTGGCGGGCTTGATGTCGCGGTGTACCACGTTCAGTTTGTGCGCGTAATCCAGCGCGTCGGCAACGCGGGCAATGATGCTCATCATTGTCGGCAAGGGCAGCAGACTCTCGGGTTTGGTGTAGCACGTCAGATCCTGGCCTTTGAGAAACTCCATGGCAATATAGGCGAGATCATGCTCCTCACCCGCGTCATACATGGTGACGATGTTGGGATGATTCAAACGCCCTGCCGTCTCCGCCTCGCGGAAGAAGCGTGCTTTGACATCTTCCAACTCGTCGGCTTCAAACTCCTGTGACAGCGCCATGGTTTTAATGGCCACCACCCGGCTAATTTTCGGATCCTTACCCAGATACACCACCCCCATCGCGCCCTTGCCCAGCTCCTTTTCTATTTCGTAGCGTCCCAGCATCGGCTTGGAAACCCCTTCGCGCCCCAACACCATGGTGCTGGCATTGCTGCGCCCGCTGCCGCCGCCCAAAATGACCGTCTCGGACATGGCGCGCGCCTGCGATAAACGCTGCTCCAAATCACGAAACTTGCGGTTGTATTCCGCCATGTAAAGAAACACCGATTCCGCTTTGTTAAACTGGCGCTTACGCTCGAAATCCAAGCCGAGGTTATACAGCACTTCCATCAAGCCATTATCCATCGGCACCTTGCGGAATTTATCGAACGCCATATCCAACTGCCCCTGCCCCTGGAATGCCAGCCCCAACATGCGATTACTTTCGGCAGACTCGGCATCGGATTTTTGCTTGCCGCGTTCGGTCATCAGGAAACGTTTTGTAGTGAGCAGCAAATGTCCCACCAATAACAAGGTTGCGGGCAACATCAGTTGCAACCACATGGACTGCGTCGTCATTAACACAAAATGTGTCGCCAACAATGCTGTAAAAATCACGGCGGTAATAATTGCCGCCAGACCGGCACTCAGGCTGGGCAACAATAAAATCAAATAGATTGCCACCAATAAAAACACCCCCCACTCCGCCCAGATACCCCAGCCGGGCGAAACGAAAAAGTCCTGCTGCAAAATGCTGGAAACCGAATGAGCCAGGGTCACCACCGGAGCCGTGGCTGCCGACACCGGCGTCACCTGCATTGCACCCACTCCCGCCGCCGATGCGCCAATCAGCACGATTTTGTCGCGATATTTTTCTGCGGGAATTTTTCCGGTGAGGACATCGTAAAAAGAGTCCACCTGAAAGGCGGGTCTGCCTTCCGCCCCCTGATAAAAATAAGTGTGCATCTGCAATGCCGGATCGGTTGAGATCTTCAGATTGCCCAACTCCACCCCCTCGCCCAATTTGACTTTGATGTCCGCGGGATCGAGATTTAGACTCTTGGCCGCGATCATCAATGACAGCGACGGATAGATTTGATCGTAATATCCCACCACCAAGGGCTCGGTACGCACTGCGCCATCGACATCCGGGAAGCTGTTGAGATGCCCCATCCCCAGCGCGTCACCTCCCAGCGTCTGGATGGGCGGCAGAACGGCCAACGAAGGCAAAGGCATTGCACCCGTACCTGCCGCATCCGTCACCTGCGTCAAGGCATTGCGTTGTACATAGTCCGGCAATGCCTGATCCGGCTTCCCTTGCGGCATCCCCAATTCGAAATACATTGCCAGCAGCACATTGCGGGCGTTGGCCATGCTCTCGCTGAGCTTCTGGTCATTGTCGAGGTTTTGCGCGGCCTCAATCAGCAGACCGTTCAAACGGATCAGGTCGTCCTGGTAAGCCGGATCATGGGTATCTTTCAACGTGGAGTTGCCCAACAATTCGGCTATCTTATAAATATAATCAAGGCCTGCATCAATCTGCGGCTCGAAGAAAAAAGCGGTATGCCCAACAACCTTGGCATGACCCGCCGCGAGAATGTCCACCATTCTCGCGTGAATCTCGCGCGGCCAGGGCCAACGCCCCAAATTGGCGATACTCTGTTCGTCAATTGCGATGACCGCAACTTTATCGCTGGGCGCATGGGAGGAAGCGCGCACCGCGACATCGTAAGCCTTGCGCTCCAGGCTCTGGATGAGATCGCTGTTGGCAACGAACACGAACAGCAACACGACCAGCAGACTTGCGAACCAGTCTTTTCTCCAGAACAACCATTTATTCATGGCTTGTGCCCCCCGATTACTTATTTATGAACCGCTTACGATTCACATACTAAGTGATTTCTTAATAAGACACCATAACTACGCCACTCAACTAGCGGATGAGCAACAGCGGACACGGTGTCGAATTCAACACCTTGCTGGTAACCGACCCCAGTAATAACGACTGCACCCCGCCCTGCCCTTGCCGTCCCATTACGATTTGCTCAACCGCTTGCTCGCTGGCGTATTGCACGATTGCCTCTGCGGGTGTACCGATGCTGATGTGATACCGATAAGACAGTCCGGCAGCCTCCAGCGCGGCGCGAGCCGATGCCAACGCGGCCATTCCTTGCTCCCGGTAATAATCGTCTATCGTCTGCTGATTGATAAACAACTTAACGTTGCCGCTCGCCACGTTCCATTGCACATTCAGCAGCAGCAACTGCGGCAACTCCTTGAATATTCCGACCTGCCCGATCACATGCTCGACCGCACGTTGCGCATTCGCCGAACCATCTACCGGTATCAAAATTTTCATCGCCCCTCCTGTGGTCGTTCACCCGGCTTACCCGTTACCCGCTCATCCACCAAATCAATCGCCCTGACTGTGACCACCTTGCGCATTGCCAACCATTTTCCGGTTACCAGCACCAAAACGGCACCCGCCAACGGCACCAACCAGTGCAGGTAATGTCGCGTTTCGACCATTTCTTTGAATATCACCTCGGTGATCAACATCTCACCCGCCACGTAGCCGAGCAACGCGCCGCCCGCATAGATGATGAACGGGTAGCGGTCGATCAACTTGAGTATCATCTGACTGCTCCAGGCTATCATCGGGATGCTGATGAGCAGCCCGAACACCAGCAAGCCCACATTACCCTTGGCCGCCGCCGCGACACCCAGCACATTGTCCAAACTCATCACGAAGTCGGCAATGATGATGGTTTTCACCGCACCCCACAGATTCGCCCCGGCCTTGATATTACCCTCGCCGTGCTCTTCATCCGGCAGAATCAGCTTGATGCCTATCCAGGCCAGTAGCAGCGCGCCTATCAGCTTGAGATACGGCAGAGACAACAGACTCACCGCGAAGAAGGTCAGCACGATACGCAAGCCGATCGCACCGCCGACACCGTACATAACACCTTTCTTGCGCTGCTCCGGCGGCAGATTGCGGCACGCCAACGCAATCACCACCGCGTTGTCGCCCGACAGCAGCAGGTCTATCATGATGATCTTGAACACATCCACCCAGAATTGGGTGGTTTGCATCATTCCCAGCAGACTTTGCAGCATTTCCATCACGCTCAACCTTTCAGAATTTTCTGCATCGTGCGCCCCATCTCCGCAGGATTGCGCGTGACATGGATGCCGCATTCTTCCATCACGCTGAGCTTGTCTTCCGCGCCGCCCTGACCGCCGGAGATGATCGCGCCCGCATGACCCATGCGTTTGCCCGGAGGTGCGGTGACGCCCGCGATGAAGCCGACCACCGGTTTTTGCATATGATCCCTGATCCAGCGCGCGCATTCTTCCTCGTCGCTGCCGCCGATCTCGCCGACCATCACCACCGCATCGGTCTCGGGGTCGTCGTTGAACAGGCGCAGCACGTCTATATGCTTCATGCCATTGATCGGGTCGCCGCCTATGCCCACGCAGGACGACTGACCGTAACCCAGCGCGGAAAGCTGCCCGACCGCCTCATAAGTCAGCGTGCCGGAACGGGATACCACGCCGATGCGCCCTTTCTTGTGGATATGGCCGGGCATGATGCCGATCTTGATCTCGTCGGGCGTAATCAGGCCGGGGCAGTTCGGGCCGATCAGCAGGGTGTTTTTGCCCGCCATCTTGCGGCGCGTGCGCAGCATGTCATGCACCGGGATGCCCTCGGTGATGCAGATTACCAGTTCCAGCCCCGCCTCGACCGCCTCGTCTATCGCGGCGCTAGCGTAGGCGGGCGGCACATAAATCACCGACACCGTCGCGCCGGTCTGCTGTTTGGCTTCCCGCACCGTGTCGTAGATGGGCACGCCGGCAAAACGCTGCCCGCCTTTCTTTGGCGTCACACCCGCCACGAAACAATTCGCGCCGTTCGCATATTCGATGCAGTTCGTGGTATGAAACTGGCCGACCTTGCCGGTCATGCCCTGAGTCATTACTTTAGTATTTTTATCAATCAGAATAGACATTGGAAGCCTCATAAAATCTACTGCACAATTCGATAGCCTACCTGTAGGTTGGGTTAGCGGCCTCGCCGCGTCACCCAACAATTGCGCTCCGTTGGGTTACGGCGCAAAACCCGCGCCTAACCCAACCTACATATTTACTCATCACACGCCCCTTTCGTCGCCGTGACCACCTTTTGCGCCGCATCCGCCATGTCGTTGCCGGAAATGATGGGCAAACCGGAATCGGCCAGTATCTGTTTGCCGAGTTCCACATTGGTGCCTTCCAGGCGCACCACCAGCGGCACGGCAAGATGCACTTCGCGCGCGGCAGCCACCACGCCCCCGGCGATCACATCGCACTTCATGATGCCGCCGAAGATATTCACCAGAATGGCTTTCAGGTTCGGATTCTTCAGCATCAGCTTGAATGCCTCGGTGACCTTTTCCGTGGTCGCCCCGCCGCCCACATCCAGAAAGTTGGCCGGACTGCCGCCATACAGCTTGATGATGTCCATGGTCGCCATCGCCAGCCCCGCGCCGTTCACCAGGCAACCGATGTCGCCGTCCAGCGAGATGTAGGAAAGATCGAATTTTGACGCCTCGATCTCGGCTGGGTCTTCCTCGTCGAGATCACGGTACGCGACGATCTCGGGATGGCGGAACAGCGCGTTGGAATCGAAATTGAACTTGGCATCCAGCGCCAGCACGCGCCCGTCGGCGGTCAGCACCAGCGGATTGATCTCGGCCAGCATCGCCTCTTTCTCGACAAAGGCGCGGTACAAGCCTTGCAGCACCACCACCGCAGCCGCGACGGACGCTTCGGGAATACCGATCTGACGCGCCGCCTGCGCGGCGTCAATGACATCCAGCCCGGCGACCGGGTCTATGCGCAAGGTATGAATCTTCTCGGGGCTGTTCCTGGCGACCTCTTCGATCTCCATGCCGCCTTCGCTGGAAGCCAGCAAGGCCACGCGCTGCGCGACCCGGTCTATCACCATGCCAAGGTAGAATTCGCGAACGATCTGCGCGCCCTCCTCGACCAGCAGACGGCGCACCACCTGGCCTTCCTTGCCGGTCTGATGCGTCACCAGATGCATCCCGAGTATCTGCTGCGCGGCTTGCCGCACCTCGTCCAGCGACTTCGCCACCTTGACGCCGCCGCCCTTGCCGCGACCCCCCGCGTGTATCTGCGCCTTGACCACCCAAACCGTGCCGCCCAGCTTTTCTGCCGCCGCCACAGCCTCGTCCACGCTAAAACACGCCACGCCGCGCGGGGTAGGCACGCCAAACTGGCGCAGCAGTTCTTTACCTTGATATTCGTGAATTTTCATAATGGCTGATCTCGCGCCGCGCAGACCGCACGGCATCTTGAATACAATGAGGGATGTTATCTTACCGTACCCGGCATGGTTTCTTGCGGACAATATCAACTTGAAAACAACTCAACACGCACACTTTCTTGGTCTGGACTTCGGCACATCGGGTGCGCGCGCCTGCGCAATTGACACCGCAAAAACCCTCGTCTGGGATCAACGCATCGCCTACCCGCATCCCGACAAACAGCATCCCGGCGACTGGCGCAATGCCTTGCACGCGCTGCTTACCCGCTTGCCGGAGGACATTGCCGCCGCGTTGCAGGGAATCGCCATAGACGCGACATCGTCCACCGTTCTGCTGTGCGATGCCGATCTGACCCCCTGTTCGCCCGCTCTGCTGTACCACGACAACCGCTCGCAACCCCAGGCACGGCAACTCGAAAACATCGCCCCAGGCGGACACACGGTTTGCAGCGCAACTTCCGGCCTGGCCAAATTCCTCTGGCTGACGCAGCAAAACGAACACTGCCATGCGCGTTATTTTTTGCACCAAGCCGATTGGCTCACCGCCTTTCTCAGCGGACACCCGGGAACCAGCGATTATCACAACGCGCTCAAGACCGGCTTTGATGTGCAACAGTTATGTTGGCCGGACTGGGTCACGGCACTGCCGCACAGTCATTTATTACCCGATGTGCTTACACCCGGCGCGCCCGTCGGCAACATCCGGGCGGATATTGCCGCGCACTTCCGCATTAACCCAAACTGCACCATTCATGCCGGAACCACGGACAGCACCGCCGCCTTCATTGCTGCCGATGTCAATGAATGCGGTGTCGGCGTCAGTTCACTCGGCAGCACACTGGTACTGAAACAACTTTCGGGCAAACGCATCGAAGCGGCGGAATACGGCGTGTACAGTCACCGCTATGGGGATTTGTGGCTGGTCGGTGGCGCATCGAATGCCGGCGCGGGCGTGCTACGCCATTATTTTGACGATGCACAACTGCTTGCATTGAGCGCAAACATCAATCCGGCACGGGACAGTCCACTGGACTATTACCCGCTAAACAAACCCGGCGAACGCTTCCCCATCAACGACCCGCAATACCCGCCCAGATTGAGCCCGCGCCCGACCGATGATGCCGAGTTTTTGCACGGCATACTGCAGGGACTGGCAAAAATCGAAGCTGCGGGTTATGCCCGCCTTGCCAGCCTGGGCGCACCCGAACTACAGCGCGTGTTATCCGGCGGAGGGGGGGCAAAAAATGACACCTGGCGCATACTCAGGGAAAGGGAAATGGGCGTACCTGTCGGCACCGTCACGCATACCGAAGCCGCCTACGGCAGCGCGCTATTGAGCCTGCGGCAATACCTCAAGCCGCACTAACCGATGTAACCGCAGCCTCCTGCAACGACATTTCAAACTGTGCCAGCGATGCCGGCCTGCCAAACAGATAGCCCTGCAAATAATGACAGTCCTGCGCCGCCAAAAAGGCGTGTTGCGCCTCATCTTCCACCCCCTCGGCAATCACCCGCAAATCCAGCGCTCCGGCCATGGCGATAATCGTCTTGATAATTGCGGCATCATTCGAATCACTGGCAATATCGCGCACAAAGGAATGGTCTATTTTGATCTGATCGAACGGCAGACGCTTCAAATACTGCAAAGAGGAATACCCGGTGCCGAAATCATCCAGCGAAAAAACCACCCCCAGACTCTTCAATTGATTCATCTTGGCGATGGTGTCATCAATGTCATCCAGCAGCAGGCTTTCGGTTAACTCGATGTCCAGCAAGCCATCGGGAATTGCAAACAGCTGCAAAATTTCCTGCACCTGACCGACAAAGTTCGCCTGACGGAACTGCCTGGCACTGACATTGACCGACAATCCCAAGTGTTTGAAACGATCATCCGCTTGCCAGGTTTTAATCTGGCTACAGGCGGTTTCAATCACCCATAACCCGGCCGGAATAATCAGCCCGGTTTCTTCCATCAAACCGACAAACTGATCGGGCAAAACCACCCCGCGCTGCGGATGCTGCCAGCGCAGCAACACTTCTGCCGCAATCGGGCAATGCTGCCGGTCAACTTTCACCTGGTAATACAATTCGAATTGCCGCTCTTTGATGGCCAGACGCAACTCTTTCTCCATCTGGGTGCGCTGTGCCAACGCCGCCTGCATCTGCGGATCGTAAAAACGCACCGCATTGCGACCGGCATGTTTGGCCTGATACATCGCCATGTCGGCACGTTTGAGCAAATCATCGACGTTGCCTTCGCTGCCGTCAAACAAGGTCACGCCGATACTCGAACTGCAATGGTGCACCACCTGATTTCCGGATTGTGTCGGGATGGCACTTTTCAGATAGTAGGGCTGCGCCAATACGGCGCGAATTTTTTCCGCCAGCGTTTCCGCCTGAACCGCGGCTTCGGAAACATCCGCGCTCAAGCCTTCGCACATCACCACAAACTCATCGCCGCCCAAACGCCCCAACAAATCACTTTCACGTACACATAGATTCAAGCGCCGCGCCACCTCTTTGAGCAACTGGTCGCCCACCTCATGGCCTTCGGTATCGTTGATCGCCTTGAAATTATCCAAATCCAGAAACATCAAGCCGCCATGAAAGTGATGCCGACTGGTCGTTGCCAGCATTTTGTGCAGGCTTTCATGCAGCAAACGGCGGTTGGCCAGTTGTGTCAGGGGATCATAAAACGCCAGGCTATGCGCTTTTTCCTCCGCCTCCAAACGCTGGGTTACGTCGTGCACAATGGCAAACCGCAATTGACGCTGATCCACCTTGATCAGGGATGCATATATTTCGACGGTGCGGATCTTCCCTCCGCTGAGCCGATGCTTGCCGATGCTCAGCCCCGATGTCGCGCCACTATCCAAGGCAATCTCGTCACCACTCAATTGCGCCAGACTCATTTTTTTCAGTGATGCCAGGGAATAACCATAAAAGCGGCTGGCCGCCAGATTCGCATCGACAATCCGGCCGGACAGCGCATCGATCAACAGCATAGGCGAAGAAGGACGCTCAAACATCTGGCGGAAGCGCGCCTCACTCTTGCGCAACTTTTCTGCCTGTTGCACCGCACCCAGTCTGATGCGAATGTTTTGTCTGGACTGGCGCGCCGCACGCTGCATGACAAACACCAGGAATATGATAAAGAACAGGATGGTCGCACTCATCCCGCGCGCGAAACTGTTTTCTTCCAGCGCGTTGCGCAACATCAGCGGGGTGATGTTCGCCAGCAAAAATGGCAAAGAACAATAAATGTCGGTGTAGTACGCCATCATGCCGCCGGCGGAAACGCCGACCAGCAAAAACGCAATGAATGCCTGAGAGCTCACCTCGGAGGAGGAGTACAACAAAACTCCCGCGACACCCCATACCGAACCCGACAAAACGACACCGAGGCGGAATATATTGAGCCAAGTCGCCGCATTGTTCCCGTTCACCTGCCGCTCAAAATCACGGAACAGCACGGCGCGCGCAATCACCACCAAAAAAACCAGCGCAAACCAGCCCGTCAAAATGTCGTGATCAATTGCCCCCCATAACGCATAAACCACCACCCCGGCCAATAACAGGGTGATAACCAGCGACACACCCAAGCCGGCCCATAGCTGCCTGAGTGTTTCAAAATTGATTTCGTCTTCCAGGGATGCCGCTGATTTTTCGGAACTGGCTTTATTCATTGAATGGCATTGGTAATCGTAGAATTTTCAGGGCGCAACACAAACAGCGGTCGCGCATTATAATCGCCTCTCATTTTTACTGCACCTTGGAGTCTTCAGATGTCGCACAACCTGTTCAACACCCGTTCATCTTTCACACTCGCCTCGGGCAAACAAGCCGCGCTGTACTCGCTGCCCGCACTGGAATCCGCAGGTGTCGGCAACATCGCTCGCCTGCCGGTATGCATGCGCATTGTGTTGGAATCGGTGCTGCGCAACTGCGACGGCAAGAAAGTGACCGAGCAGCATGTGAAGGAACTCGCGAACTGGAAGCCGAACGCGCCGCGCACGCAAGAAATCCCCTTCATCGTGGCACGCATCGTGTTGCAGGATTTTACCGGCGTGCCCTTGCTGGCCGACCTGGCGGCGATGCGCGATGCCGCCGCCAAGTTGGGCTGCGACCCGAAACTCATCGAGCCGCTGGTTCCCGTGGACTTGGTGGTGGATCACTCGGTGCAGATCGACTACTACAACCGTCCCGACGCGTTGAAGCTGAATATGGAGCTGGAGTTCGAGCGCAATGCCGAGCGTTATCGCTTCGTCAAATGGGGAATGCAGGCATTTGAGACTTTCAAAGTCGTGCCGCCCGGCGTGGGCATCGTGCATCAGGTGAACCTGGAATATCTGGCGCGCGGCGTGCTGCAAAAAGACGGGGTAATGTATCCCGACACCCTGGTCGGCACCGACAGCCACACCACCATGATCAACGGTATCGGCGTGGTCGGCTGGGGCGTGGGCGGTATCGAGGCGGAAGCCGGGATGCTGGGCCAGCCGGTGTATTTCCTGACCCCGGACGTGGTCGGTGTCAACCTCAAAGGCAAATTACGCGAAGGTGTGACCGCAACCGATCTGGTGCTGAGCGTGACCGAATTGCTGCGCAAACAAAAAGTGGTCGGCAAGTTCGTCGAATTCTTCGGCGAGGGCGCGGCCGCGCTGACCCTGCCCGACCGAGCCACCATCGCCAATATGGCACCCGAATACGGCGCGACCATGGGCTTCTTCCCCGTCGATGACATCACCGTGCAATTCATGAAAAACACCGGGCGCAGCGACGCGGAAGTGGATGCGTTCGAGTCTTACTTCAAAGCGCAGGGTCTGTTCGGTATCCCGCAGGCGGGCAGTATCGATTACAGCAGCGTGGTGGAACTCGACCTCGCCGGCATTGAGCCTTCGCTGGCGGGGCCGAAGCGTCCGCAAGATCGCATTGCCATGTCCAGGATGAAGGAATCCTTCAATACCCTGTTCTCCAAACCGGTCACCGAGAGCGGCTTCAACCAACCCGCCGACAAACTGGCCGTGCGTTACCCGACCGGCAAGGGCGACATCAGCATCGGCAACGGCGATGTGTTGATCGCGGCGATCACCAGCTGCACCAACACCTCCAACCCCGGCGTAATGCTGGCGGCAGGCTTGCTGGCGAAAAAGGCCGTGGCAAAAGGCCTCAGCGTGCAGCCGCATATCAAAACCACACTGGCACCCGGATCCCGAGTGGTGACCGAATACCTCAGCAACGCTGGCTTATTGGAGCCATTGCAACAACTGGGTTTCAACCTCGCCGCCTACGGCTGCACCACCTGTATCGGCAACTCCGGCCCGCTGGATGCCCGACTGGAAGAGACCATCATCAGCAACGAACTGATCGCGGCCGCCGTGCTGTCCGGCAACCGCAACTTCGAGGCGCGCATCCACGCCAACATCAAAGCCAACTTCCTCGCTTCGCCGCCGCTGGTGGTGGCCTACGCCATCGCGGGCAGGGTCAACATCAATCTGGATAGTGAACCGCTGGGTATCGGCAAAGACGGGCAGCCGGTGTATCTCAAGGACATCTGGCCGAACAGTGCGGAAGTGCAAACCGTGATGAAATTCGCCGCCGATCCTGCGGTATATCGCAAGTTATATTCCGATTTAACCAAAGACCTGCCGTTGTGGAACGCTATCGAAGCACCCACCGGCGACCGCTACCAGTGGAACGACTCAACCTACATCGCCTGCCCGCCGTTCTTCGAGGGGGCGGCACCCGAAGTGGGTGACCTCAAGGGTGCAAAAGCCCTCGCGCTGCTCGGCGACTCCGTCACCACCGACCACATCAGTCCGGCGGGCAGCTTCAAACCCACCAGCCCGGCGGGACAATATCTGCAATCGCACGGCGTGGCGGTCAAGGATTTCAACAGCTACGGCGCGCGACGCGGCAATCATGACGTGATGATGCGCGGCACCTTCGGCAACGTGCGCATCAAAAATCTGATGCTGCCCCCCAAAGCGGACGGCGGACATGTCGAAGGCGGCTACACGCTCTACCGTGGCGAGCAGATGTCGATCTACGATGCCGCGATGAAACATATCGCCGACGGCACCCCGACGGTGATTTTTGCGGGTGAAGAATACGGTACCGGATCATCCCGCGACTGGGCGGCAAAAGGCACGCAATTGTTGGGCGTAAAGGCGGTGATCGCCAAAAGCTACGAACGCATTCACCGCAGCAATCTGGTGGGCATGGGCGTGTTGCCGTTGCAATTCAAGGGCGACGACTCACTGGCCGCATTGAACCTGACCGGCGAAGAGACCTTCGACTTGAGCGGCATAACTGACGCATTGAAGCCGCAACAGGACGTGACCCTCACCATCACCCGTGCCGACGGCAGCAAACAGAACGTCACCTTGCTGCTGCGCATCGACACCCCGATCGAAGTGGACTACTACCGCGAGGGCGGCATTCTGCCGTTCGTGTTGAAGGAGTTGGTGTCGGCCTAAACTTGAATCCCTTCCCGTGCAAGCGAATGGCAAAATTGCACGGGAAGGGCAAGCGGGAAGATTAAGGAGATGCTGATTTATTCGTCATGCCCGCGCAGGCGGGCATCCAGTTGTTTGATTTGACTGGGTTCCCGCCTGCACGGGAACGACAAAACCGAGTAACTCAGTGTTTCCTTAACTAACCGGTTCCCGCCTTGGCTTCCAGTGCCTCCCAGCGCGACAACAATACCAGCACTTTGGCTTCAATCTCGCTGCTGCGTTGTTGTAGCTGCTGTGCGCGTTTTGGATCATCGCGGAACACACTGCCATCGGCAAAATGTGCGGCGATTTCAGTTTGCTCTCTTTCCAGTGCTTCAATTTCGGATGGCAGATTTTCCAGTTCGCGCGCCTCCTTGTAGCCCAACTTGGTGCTGGTTTCAGGCTTTTTGGGTGCGGCAACCGCTTTTTTCGGCGGGGTCATAACGGTTGCCTGATTACCGGTCGCCGCCTGGAATTTTTTTACCCGCACCCAATCCTCGTAACCCCCGACGTATTCCACCAACTTGCCGTCACCCTCGAAGACGATAACCTGCGTCACCACGTTATCGAGAAAAGCGCGGTCATGGCTGACAAGAAACAGGGTGCCGGGATATTGCGCCAGCAACTCTTCGAGCAATTCCAGGGTTTCGATGTCGAGGTCGTTGGTCGGCTCGTCCAGCACCAACACGTTGGCTGGACGGGTAAACAGCCGCGCCAATAACAAACGGTTGCGCTCGCCGCCGGAACAACTCTTCACCGGCGAACGCGCGCGTTCCGGTGCGAACAGAAAATCACCGAGATAGCTGATGACATGTTTTTTCGCGCCGCCGATTTCAATAAAGTCTGAACCCTGGCTGATGGTATCCGCCAGCGTCGCGTCATCATCAAGTTGCTCGCGCAATTGATCAAAGTAAGCAACGCTCAACTTGGTGCCCAACTTCACCGTGCCGCTGTCCGGCGGTAACTCGCCGAGGATTATCTTCAGCAAGGTGCTCTTGCCCGAGCCGTTCGGACCGAGCAGGCCGATTTTGTCGCCGCGCTGGATGCGGCAGGAGAAATCGCTGACGATTTGGCGCGTGCCGAAACGCTTGCCGACATGACTGAGTTCCGCCACCAGTTTGCCGGAGCGTTCTCCCGCATCGAGATTCATCTCCACCGTACCCTGTTTTTCCCGTCGCGCCGCGCGCTCACGCCGCAACTGTTCCAGGCGCAACACCCGGCCCTCGTTGCGGGTACGGCGCGCCTTGATACCCTGGCGTATCCATACCTCTTCCTGAGCCAATACCTTGTCAAACTTGGCGTTGACGACCGCCTCGTCCGCCAACATGCGCTCCTTGATTTTCTGGTAGGCCGCAAAATTGCCCGGGAAGCTCGCCAGCTTGCCGCGATCCAGCTCGACAATCCGCGTGGCAACGTTATCCAGAAAACGCCGGTCGTGGGTAACCAGCAGCACCGCGCCCCTGAAATTGTTGAGCAGCCCTTCCAACCATTCGATGGAGGCGAAATCCAGATGGTTGGTCGGCTCGTCGAGAATCAACACTTCCGGCTCGGCCACCAACGCCTGCGCCAATGCCACGCGCTTGCGCACGCCGCCGGAGAGATCGCCGATACGCGCCTCGGCATTCAATTCCAGCTTGTCGATGGCGGTCTCGATGCGCGCCTGTACCGCCCAACCGTTCTGCGCCTCAAGCCTGGTTTGCAACGGCTGCATCTGCTCCAGCAAGGTGTCGTAATCGGCATCCGGCTCGGCCAGTTGATGGGATAGATGATGGTAGTCGCTAATCAGCCGGTACAACTCGCCCAGCCCGCGCGCCACTTCGTCAAATACCGTGGCATCCGCGTCCAGCATGGGTTCTTGGCTGACGTAACAAACCCGTGTACCGGGCTGCCGCCACAGGGTGCCGTCATCCAGATGGGCTTGCCCGGCCAGCACTTTGAGCATGCTGGATTTGCCACCGCCGTTACGCCCGATGAGTCCGACACGTTCGCCTCCATCCAACTGAAACTCGATGCCATCCAGCAAGGCGACATGACCAAAAGCAAGACTTGCTTTATCCAGGCTGATAAATGGCATGGGAAATTACGGCCGGGTATCGCTTGCGCGCGGCAAGGCAGACTGATAAATGAACGACGCCCCTATGCCGAACAATCCCAGCGCGGGATAGAGCATACCAACGGCAATTTTGGCCGCCATCATCTGCAAGTCGCGCGAGGGAATGTCATGGATAAAAAACGGCAGCAGATAAACCGCAATCGCCAGCACACTGCTCAACAACAGCAGACCGTGCCCCAATTTGTAGCCGCTGCCTGCGGGGTGACCCGCACCCGGCGGTAACTCCCCCAAAAACACCCGTATCGCGAATAACAATGCGATAAAAATCAGTGCGCCCACCAGCCAGCCCAGCTTCTCGTCCAACGGAGGGGGCATCCCCAACACCGCCAACACACCCGAACCCAGTTCGGCGAGTACATTATTCAGGAAAATTTGTAATACAAAAAACCATGCCACAAATAAATTGATTCTCGACCACATGCTATTTCACCCGTACTTTCAAATCGTCAATAATTTCCTTCGAGTGGCGTGACGTTTCAACACTCAAATATATTTTGTTCAGCTTGCCCTGCGGATCAATCAGAAAGGTAAAGCGGCGCGCAAACTTCGTCACCCCCAAATCCAGCAATGCGCCGTAACGTGATGCGGTTTCCCCGCCTTTATCCGCCAACAAAGGGAACGGCAAATGATATTTCTTGGCGAATTCGGCGTGACTGTCACTGTCATCCACGCTGATGCCAACGACTGTCGCGCCGATTTCTTCCAGCTGCTGCCAGTCATCACGAAACGCGCAGGCTTCCTGCGTACAGCCCGGCGTATCGTCCCTGGGGTAAAAGTAAAGCACCAGCCACTTGCCGCGAAAGTCCGCCAGTCCATGCTGCTGCCCGTGCTGGTCTGGCAGCTGGAAATTGGGTGCGGGCTCACCAATCGCGGGCAACTCTCCCGCCCGTGCCGCACGCGCAATATACAAAGCAAGTCCCGCAATAACAATCACGACCAAAGCCAACCATTTCATTTTGTATCCTTTTCGATCTCGTGGTGTAAGCACGGCTAATTGAGTGTGGGCTTGCCGCGCGTTTCCGTTAAAATACGCACCGCAGTCCTCGTAGTTAAATGGATATAACCGCCCCCTCCTAAGGGGCAATTACAGGTTCGATTCCTGTCGGGGACACCAAGTGCATCACCAGGAAGCGGGCAAAGTACCGCCCGCCATGGGATGCCAGCACTCCCCGCCCTAGCTGCTCGCCATCGTTTTGTAGATGAAGTTTTGCAACGCCATGCGCGCTTTGCCGCCCGCATGTAAAAATTGCAATCCATATTCCACGGAGTCGGTGCCGGCATCACCGTCGATATTACGGATAGCCGCAGGAATGACGAACAACTGCATTTCTCCGTCTATCGGCAAACGGAAACTCAGCATCACCTCGTCGTTCAACTTCCCGGATGATCGTTTGAATGCGACACGCGCACCCGAGGTGCTGATGTCTTCAATGCGTCCGCTGGCTTCCTGGTCTGCCGATTTGAATTCAATCACACAATCCAGTTTTGGCCGGATGCGTAACGCCCCGCGCATGGTGACAAAACTCACTTCAGCCGGGAATGACAAATACAAATAGGGGGAAGGTGTCAAATTGGCCTGAATAAGCCGCGTGCTGAACTCATAGGTTTTCCGACCGGAAAAGCCGCGCACCAAAAATGCCCGTCCCGCCACACTCTCGAGCAAGGCGGTATTTTCGGGCGGAACAGCGACCAGCACGCCCTGCTTGTTCACAAATCCGATCAGGTTAACGTGATAACGATGCTGCGGAGCACCGGCATCCTGTAGTTGCAACGCATCGCCTATGCCCACCTCCATCGCCAACAAATCGCTGATACCCGATCTTTCGTTCAGATGCAGACTCTCTTCCATTACCCATCTCCCCCGTTTTTTTATAACCGCCTTGGTACGCGTGCAGTCAGCGCGCATAATAATTCGTAGCTAATGGTTCCCGCCGCATGCGCCACATGCTCGACCGGCAACCCCTCACCCCACAATACGACCTCGCTATTGTAATCGGCGCGCGGTAACGCACTCAAATCCACGCACAACATATCCATTGAAACTCGCCCCAGTGTCCGCGTCAGTTCGCCATCGACCAGAACCGGCGTACCGGTCAGCGCATGACGCGGATAACCGTCCGCATAGCCGCAAGCCACTATGCCGACACGCATCGCCTTGTCGGCACGGTACAGCGCACCATAGCCGACCTCATCTCCCGCGGTTATTCTATGCGTGGCGATAATACGGCTGCTGAGCGTCATCACCGGACGCAGTCCCAAATGCCGCGCACTTACGTCCACAAAAGGGGATGCACCGTACAGCATGATGCCGGGACGCACCCAGTCACCGTGGGTCTTGGGATAACGCAATAACGCCGCAGAATTTGCCAGGCTGTGCGGCACGCGGCAAAAGTCCGCCACATCCTTAAGAATCGCCTGTTCCACCTTCACACCGCGCGCCTCATCGGCATGGGCACAGTGACTCATCAGGGTAATCTCGCCTATTGCCGGGTGGCGACGCAAAGTCTCCATCACACGGGGAACATCCGCCGCAATAAACCCGAGCCGGTTCATGCCGGTGTTGATCTTGAGCCAGACATCCAAACCGCCGCGCTGCGGGTAGTTGTTCAACATCGCCAGTTGCCACGCGCTATGTATCACGCAAGACAAACGGTAGTCGGCACATACCGGCAGGTCGTCACGCCCGAAAAATCCCTCCAGCAATAAAATCGGCTGGGTGACACCCGCCTCGCGCAAACGCACCCCGTCGGCGATATCCAACAGCGCGAAACCGTCCGCATCTTGCAACGCCTCAACCACACCCGGCAAGCCGTGTCCGTAGCCGTTTGCTTTGACGACCGCCATGATGCGCGCGCTGCTTGCAGCACGCGCCACTCTCAGATTGGATGCCAGCGCATCCAAATCAATGCGGGCTTGTATCGGGCGTGGCATATATCCTGAAAATTACGGGTTTTTCGATGCCCAATGATAGCAGGGGCTATCCTTTCGTGATATAAAACGCGCTGACAAAAAAACCCCTTCTTGAATGTATTCCGGCTTCCACACCACCCCCGCATCGCGATTTTCCCGACTACGGCCAGACGATGAAACCGTCTTTAAGCTGCTGCGCAGGTTAGCCTGCGCCGAAAGAGAATGACACGCGGCTTCTACATCATTCTGGCAGCGCAATTCTTTTCCGCACTTGCGGACAATGCCTTGCTGTTTGCCGCGATTGCACTGCTGATGGAATTAAATTCGCCCTCCTGGCACACACCGGTATTGCAACAGGGATTCATCTTTTCCTACATCATTCTCGCCCCCTTTGTCGGCGCGTTTGCCGACTCTCTCCCCAAGGGGCGCGTCATGTTCATCAGCAACCTGATCAAATTATCCGGCTGCATCGCCATGTTGATCGGGGTTCATCCGCTGCTGGCTTACGGCATGGTGGGGCTGGGCGCGGCGGCCTATTCGCCTGCAAAATACGGCATCCTGACCGAATATTTGCCCGCCAAGCAACTGGTCAAGGCAAACAGCTGGATGGAAGGTCTCACCGTAATGGCCATCATTCTGGGCGCGCTGGTCGGCGGCATCCTCATCACCCCGTCGGTTACCGGACCCTTGCTGCAAACACTTCATCTGCCGTTGATACATGGCATTCCGGAACTGGCGATTTTGATTATCGTGGTGATTTACGTCGTCGCCGCGATTTTCAACCTCTATATCCCGCATGTGGCGATTGACCATAAACCGCTCAACCGTAACCCGCTGTTTCTGACCAAAGATTTTTGGCACTGCTTCAGGCTGTTATGGAAAGACCCGCTCGGTCAAGTATCGCTCGCCGTCACCACATTATTCTGGGGGGCGGGCGCAACACTGCGGTTGTTGGTATTGAGCTGGGCGGCGATTGCGCTCAACTACGATCTCGGCGCGGCAACAAAATTAACCGCTTGGGTCGCTGTCGGCATCGCCATCGGTTCGATATTGGCGGCAAAATTTGTGCAACTGGAACGGGCGACCAGCGTTCTGCCGGTCGGCATCGCCATGGGTGTTGCGGTACTCAGCATGATTCCCATCACCAACAGCATTCTGGCAATCTTGCTGTTGATTGCGATTGGCGCGATGGGCGGTTATTTTGTCGTGCCGATGAACGCCTTACTACAGCATCGCGGACATTTGCTGATGGGGGCGGGACGCTCCATCGCGGTACAGAATTTCAACGAAAACCTGAGTATTTTCGCCATGCTGGGACTGTATGCCGTGATGGAAAAAATGGAACTCAGCATCTACCTGATTATTTTGGTGTTCGGCCTCATCATGTCCGGCGTGATGGGTGTGCTGTATAAAACCCACCGGCACGACCAGGATGACGGCAAAACCTGATTCCCTGCACCCGCATTAAGATTCTTTCCGCATCACCGCCAACGCCAACCGCAAATCCTGCCAGGCACTCGCCTTGTCCGCCGGGGAACGCAACAAATAAGCCGGATGATAGGTAATCACCAGTGCCGTACCGCGATAATCATGCACTTTTCCGCGCAGCGATTTGAGCGTTGCATCCTTGCCCAACAAAGCCGTCGCGGCAGTCTTGCCCAGTGCCACGATCACTTTGGGCTGAATCAAATCAATTTGCCGCTGCAAATACGGCAGGCAGGCTGCAACTTCCTCGGCCTCGGGCGCACGATTGGCGGGCGGGCGGCATTTCACAATGTTGGCGATATACACTTCGCCGCCGCGCTTCAGATTGATCGCTCCCAGCATATTGTCGAGCAACTGCCCCGCCTTGCCCACAAACGGCTCGCCCCGCGCATCCTCATCCGCACCCGGCCCCTCGCCGACAAACAGCCAATCGGCATTTTCATCACCGACACCGAATACCGTTTGCGTGCACCCCGCCCGCAACTTGCAACGCTGGCAACTTTGCACCTGCGGCTTGAGTTCCGACCAGCCAAGACCGCCAAATTCAGCGCACGGTTCCGTCACCACAACCCGCCGCTCCGCATCTT
Organism: Pseudomonadota bacterium; assembly: GCA_049321355.1. Taxonomy (GTDB): domain Bacteria; phylum Pseudomonadota; class Gammaproteobacteria; order Burkholderiales; family Gallionellaceae; genus Gallionella. The sequence goes on from JBMOPZ010000004.1 coordinate 34,022, forward strand.
TGGCAACTGTCGGCAATACTGAAGGCGGCGCAACAATTTCTCCCGCCTGTTGTAACGAGTCGCCCGCCCGCGTTTTGTCATCTCCGGACTCTGCCGCTATCGGCATAGCCGCTGATTCAACCACGGGCAATTCGCCCCCCCCTTCAACCGCCGCCGAGTCTTGCGCCTCCCGCGCACCCGCATCCCTGCCCACCCAGCGCGGATAAAGTTTTAATTCGCGCAATACCGCTTCGCCTCTATCCATGACTATCTCCCCTTGTATGTTTCGTTTTGCTGGACGTATATGTGTTGTTGGTAGTTAATTTAGTCTGGTCCGGCTCGGCAGCTCGATTATCCCTTGGGACACCAAGCCCGTGGGAGAGCAAGGAGCGTCGTGCCG
>JBMOPZ010000005.1:0-3730 GCA_049321355.1 Pseudomonadota bacterium
CGAAAAGCCCATCGATCACAGCGCGGTGAAAAACTCCGCCAAAGGCGCTCGCCCGCGTCACGCCGCCAGCGGCACCGCCGGCGCCGGGTAGCCTGCAAACGCACCCTCATGAATAAGAGAGGCTAGGCAATGTCACCGTGATCCGCGAGAATGCTGCGACCTCCGGTCCGGGCGTGCTCGCAACCTACAGTTACGATGCCCTCGGCCGCCGGACCGGGATCACCCGCGGCAACGGCACCACTACGGCCTACAGCTACGACGCGGTCTCGCGGCTGGCATCCTACACCCACGACGTTACCGGTACGGCCAGCGACCTCGCCGTCAACGCTATGGCCTACAACCCGGCTGGCCAGCGCATCGCGCGCACCGCCAGCAACGACGTGTATGCCTGGACCGGCCACGTCAATGTCGACCGGCCCTATGCCAACAATGGTCTCAATCAGGTGCTTACTGCCGGCACAAACAGCTTCACGCACGATGCGCGCGGTAACCTCACAGTATCGGGTGTCAGCAACTACTCCTATAACAAGTTCAACCAGATGACCTCTGGTCCCGGTGTGACCATGACTTACGATCCGGTCGGGCGGCTGGCGCAATACACCGCCACCGGCACCACTCGCTTCCTCTATGTCGGGGCGGATATGGTGGCCGAGCTCAACGCGAGCAATGTCATGCTGCGGCGCTACGTTCCGGGGCCCGGTACGGACGAGAAGGTCGTATGGTATGAAGGCGCGGGCCTCACCGATCGCCGCTGGTACCACACCGACGAGCGCGGCTCGGTGACAGCTGTCAGCGACGGCGGTGGCAATGTGATCGCAATCAACCGCTATGATGAATACGGCATCCCGCAATCGACTAATCAGGGCCGGTTTCAGTATACCGGGCAGGCCTGGCTTTCGGAGCTCGGGATGGCTTATTACAAGGCGCGGATGTACTCGCCTTCACTTGGCCGGTTCATGCAGACCGATCCAATTGGCTACGGGGACGGGTTGAACTGGTATAGCTATGTGAAAGGAGATCCGATTAATCGGACGGATCCGAGCGGGCTGTCCAGCGACAATCCTTGCAAGGGATCCAATCCGACAGTCTGTGGCAAGGTAGGCGGGCCAGGTGCTCTAGGCTCAGGTGGAGTTTCTGCCAAGGTCTATGGAGGCCTGCTGAGCTCTGGGTCGCTATCAGCAAACACAGGTCCGCTTGGACAGATTACGGATACTTATCTGGAGAGTTCTGACGGTAGCCGGGTGTTGATTGGCACCAGTGTTCTTTGGTATTCTTACGGCAGCACCTTGAGTTTGCTAAGCGCAGCCGGGTCCACGTTACGCGAAAGCCTTTGGGTAAGTTTTGATCCAAATAACCCGATTACCGAAAGATTTTTTGCACATGTGGCATCTCGTCATTATGGAACCGGAAAATACGCATCCGCGTTTGCTCCTAAGTTCAGAAATCCGGTTTCGACTCATAGCTTGGCTTCTTATGCAGCAGCGACAGCCCGACTGCAGCCTGGCAACAAGCCCGGCACCTTTACGTACTTAGCGAGATATACAACTGTTGTAGGAACGGACAGATCGACCGGACTAGAGACGAACTTTTATGTGTTTGTCGTGGCCTGGGCTGGAGAATATCTTCCGGATGGCAGGCGTATTGTGCGACCCATAACCTTATATCCAGGAATGAGCGGTGATTAAATTCAAGATTGATGCTGACCCATCGCGTTGGGCATCGGTGAAGCAATCGAGTATGTTTCCCATCATGGAGATGGTGGACAGCATCACACTCGTGGGTGATGTTATTGTAGATATTTCGGGTGCAAAGATCCCCGAAGAATCTTTAAAGTTCCATAACGCTAATATTCCACTTTTTCTGACTGAGTTGGAGGATTTTTTAATAGATTTGAAATCCAATGATGGAAAGGTTGCAAAATGGGAGTTTGTATTTAGCCCATTTTTATTTGGTAAAGTTAGTAATGGCAGCGTTTTGATATTTGAGAATGAAAATCAAACTAAACAAGAGCAATCATTAGGTAGATTTGATTATAGTGATATTGATGTTATTATCGATAAAATAAAATCGGCTGTAAGAAAGTACGGTCGAATAAAAAGATGGTCGGATGTGCAGAAAATTTAATCTCTCTAACTCCTGCACACATGTGAAGATGTCTGGCTGTTATAACTCAATTGGGGGTGTGTTTAATTTGCATCGGGGGGCTACCTAGTAGTATTTAATAATCACCTTCTTTAATCCTCAATTATATTTCACAGCCTTCTTGAGTGCGCTATTCTGTTATAGCTCTGTGAGACTGCATTAGGCGTTGGGGCGTGAAGCTTTCGCTCTGTAAGGCGATAATCCCTGCGCTATGTTTTGAACTCAGCCATGCAGCGGTTGGGTGTGGAGGCTTAGTATGTCCGCGAAACGCGCGTGTTGGGTAGGGTCAGTTCTTGTTCTAATTGCGCCATCAGCCGCAAGCTCAAGTGAAACCATTAATTACACATACGATGCCTTGGGCCGGCTGGTCGACGTGTCGCATTCTGGCTCCGTCAACAACGGACAGCGTCACGGGCTGTGCTACGACCCCGCCGGCAATCGCACGAAATACAAATCAGATTCGGGCGGGTCTGCTGTGTCTTGTTCGACCTCGCCGGCGCCACCCCCACCCCCGCCGCCTCCACCGCCACCACCACCTCCAGCACCGAATAGCCCGCCTGTCGCAAACGCCGACAGCGCTGGCACCATGGGGCGCTGCGCGTTCAAGACCGTCAATGTAACGGCCAATGATAGCGATCCAGACGGAGATCCGCTCACCGTTATCAGCGCTACGGGCGCTGGCGGCGTGAGCGCAACAATTGTGAGCGCGTCGTCGATACAGTTAGAGAGCAGCTCTAGTACGGGCGCAAAGTCAATCAGCTACACCATAGCTGACGGACGAGGCGGAACGGCAAGTAGCACAATCAGTGTGACCGTTTCAGGGGGGAGCTGCACGGCATGATCGCATTCTCAGTTTTTCTCGGACAGATCCGTAGTCGCTTCTCCCAAATGTCCAATTCAGGGCCGCTGCTGTTGGCTGCAACGATTTTGGCGGCGAGTTGCTTAGTTTCATTCGCTAGTGTGGCATCAGCTCAGGTCGCCAACCAGACACCGCCGACGGTCATCACCCCACTGACGACCGAAGCTGACCACAATCAGGTGAACATCACGACGGGTCAGACGCGGATCGGCCTGCCCAGTATTGCCGTACCAGCTGCGCCCCGGCTTCGAGTTGACCAGGTCCAGAGCGTTATGCCCTATTTGACTGCACGAGTTGCGGTGGGTGGTAGCGGCTACGTTGAGTCCTCGGTTTCAGTCAATTTTGGCGGACCATCTTCAGAATCGTTCTCCTGCACCTTTGATGACGTTTGCTCGAACCATAAAGGGAACGGATCTTTTCTTGACGGCGCGATTGCTAATGGTGGTCCGTACTCAGTCACATTGAGCCCGAGTGGTGCCATCTACACCTTTGACCAGCTCAGCTATGATAGCGGGTACGCCCAGTCGACCCGCCAAGTGATCTACTTCGCGTCGCGGATAGATTATCCAGACGGCGAGGTGATTACGTTCTCGTACCAGACTGCTAACCCATCTTATTCACCGGCGATGTCGTGAAGGGTTGGCGGGAGTGGTGTAAGCATTTGCATTGTTGTAGGAATGTGGTTGTTCAAGCCAGACCTGCAACGGGGCAAAAAATGCCACAGACCAC
>JBMOPZ010000006.1:0-32310 GCA_049321355.1 Pseudomonadota bacterium
CACCGCGATGTTCCAACACCATGCGGACTGCGCGTTCTCTTACTTCAGGGGAATATTTGTTTGATTTGTTCATGGTGGCTCCATTTTACTAAGGTAAAGGAGCCTCCTCAAAACCCGGGGCGATTCACCCACTAGCTTCTATTCTTCCAAAAACTTGACGATAATCCGCTTCCAGTACAGGATGCTCATTATCTTTCAATAATTTAAGCCATTTTTTCTTTAATGCCGCAAACTCAGTTTTATTCAATGGTTGCAGATTCATGTAGACCCTTAAAAATCTTAACGTATCGTGTGATTGCAAGGAATTATAGCTTAAGGAAGGTCTGAACAAGTAACAACAAATGAGAACGACACGCGCACAATCTGCTGTGGAAATTCGAATAAGCCAGAAATTGCCCTGGCAAGGGTCATTTCGCCGACCATTCTGGTCGATTCCTCGTTCATCAGACGCACCTTCCCTGCTGAAGCCGCAACAGATGATGTCGCGCCATGAATAGGTTCGCCAGTGCCGCCACCATGAACAGGCGGTTGCTGTTCTTCAGCATGCCGCGATAGCTGGCCTTGGCAAAGCCGAAGATGCGCTTGATGATGAGAAAGGCATGTTCGACTTTGGCGCGCGCCTCGTCGTCTTGCTGTACCTGTCAAAGCTACCTGTGGAAAGCGTAATTTGTTTCATCGTTCTAATCCGTTTGTTCAACCCGAGCTTCTGACAGTATGAGTATCGAAAGTTCGGGACTTAATCAGAGGTTCCTTAATCAAGTTTTTTATTTTCAAACTGAACCACCACCCTCATTTAATACAAATAATGCTCTAATTTACGAGCACAAAAGCGTTGCTATTGTGCAAGGCGCAGTCACAGACTTGCGATGCAAGACTGTGGTTCTGTAGTAAGAACCGTACCACTTTCACGCTTAATGGGTGTTTCTAGAGCTGTTTTAGACTGCTTTTGAGTGTGGCGAACACTGGTAAGGTATTGATAAATAACGATTCGCTTTGAAATTGGTACTCCTACGAACCAAGGGGTCAGGAGTTCGAATCTCTTCGGGCGCACCATAAAATCAAAGGGTTAGGCTTAATGCCTAGCCCTTTGTGTTTTCTGACGTAGCCCGATCGTAGCCAAACTCCACGGCTCAGGCGAGCGGGGTTGGCTATTTGATTTAAGATGCGCGGCTATGCGCGCTAACGAATCTTTAATTCGCCTCAGAAATCTGCTTATTTCGCTGGCCACGGTTGTGGCGTTGGTGCTTTATGCGTCCAACTATTCCGAGCCGGTACTGCGCGCGTCTTTTATGCCGGATGAATCGCCGTCGCTGCTGCGCCGCAAGTCCAAGCCGTTGCTGGACTATCTGGAGCAGCGCGTCGGGATGAAGATAGAGTTTCGTCCGGTGCCCGATGGCGATACTTTGGTGGAAGCATTGCTCGCCAACAAGTTGGATATTGTTTGGATGGATGGTTTTAGTTTTATCCGCGCGCAAGCGCGCAGCGGCGGTCAAGTTGTCCCGTTGGTGCAGCGAGCGGAGGATGCGCACAGCAGCTCGGTGTTCGTCACCATGCAAGCGGGCATCGGCAATCTGGAAGATTTGCGGGGGAAAACCGTTGCTTGCGGTGCAAAACTTTCCGCATCCGCGCATTTAATGCCGCGCGCTGCCTTACTGGAGGCCTATCTCCAGCCAGATGTTGATGTGAAGATAATTTTTTCGGGGTCACCCGAGGCGACGGTTGCGGCGATGTTGAGCGGTAATGCCGATGCGGGTGCGTTGAGTGGCGCGGCGTGGGAGAAATTGATAGCGCAGGGGAAGGTTGATCCGAAAGTCATGCGGGTGTTCCATCGCACCGCCGATTATCACGATTACCACTGGGCGGTGCGCGCCGACATGGACTTCAATTTACGATTGAAACTGGGTGATGCTTTTCTCGCGCTGGATAAACACAACGGTCGTGACAAAGAGATTCTGGACTTTCAAGATGCCAGCCGGTTCGTTGCGACCAATGCGGAAAATTATGCCGCTATCGAAGCGGCAGCCGGTCGTGCGGGGATCGTTCCGTGATGGAAATGCCGCGCGGGTGGCAAGACTTATGCCGGTTCAACGGGTATCATCGCGGCGATAGCGGGCGTGTGTCAGACTGACCGCCGATCTTCACTTTTTACCGCAGCATAGTCACATATAAGAGAGAGAAATCATGGAAGCCCTGGATCCCTGTACCCTGGTTTTTTTCGGCGCGGGCGGCAATTTGAGCCGCAAAAAACTCATCCCTGCCCTGTTTCATCTGGAAGTGTTGCAACGCTTGCCGGATAACTTGGTCATTCTTGGCTGCGATATTACCCATTACGAGACCGATGCCTGGCATCGGATGGTAAGCGACATCCTGCGTGCGCATCACGGCGAGACATTGGACGAGGCCGTTCTCAAGCGTTTTTGCGCGCGCCTCAATTATTTTGCGGTGTCGCCGGATGACAGCGCGGTCTATAGTCGTTTGCAGCAGTTGCTGGAAGGCGATACAAAGTTTCCGCCCAACATCATGTATTACATGGCGGTTCGTCCGGTGGATTATCCCGATATTGTGGAGAAGCTGGGTGCGGTGGGTTTGCTGAAACAAAAAAACGGTTGGCGCCGGGTGGTGATAGAAAAGCCTTTCGGCTATGACCTGCTTTCCGCGCAGACACTGCAGGCCAGTCTGTACCGGCATTTGAACGAGCCGCAAATTTTCCGTATCGATCATTATCTGGGCAAAGGCACGGTGCAGAACGTGATGGTGTTCCGCTTCGCCAATCTGTTGCTGGAGCCGTTATGGAATCACCATTACATCGACCATGTGCAAATCACGCATTCCGAAACAATGGGGGTGGAAAATCGCGCCGATTATTACGAGGGTGCGGGCGCGCTACGCGACATGATGCAAAGCCACTTAATGCAATTGCTAACACTGGTGGCGATGGAGCCGCCGGTTACCTTGTCGGCTGAACATCTCCGCGACGAAAAGGTAAAAGTGCTCAAGTCGATTCGCCCGATTACACAAAACTCGGTGCATGCCCACACCTTTCGTGGTCAATACGCCAGCGGTACGATCAACGGTCGGACCGTGCCCGGCTACCGCGAGGAAAAAAATGTCGCCGCCGACAGCACCACCGAGACCTATGCCGCGATGAAATTGTTCATCGACAACTGGCGTTGGGCGGGTGTGCCGTTTTACCTGCGCACCGGTAAACGGCTGGCTAAAAACAGTTCGGCGGTATGCATCCGCTTCAAGAATCCGCCGCAGGATTTGCTCCGCCATGCGCGCCAGGGGATGCAGCAACCGAACTGGATTATGCTGGGCATTCAGCCCGACGAATGTATGCGCATGGAGTTGCAAGTCAAAGTGCCGGGGTTGGACGTGCAAACGCGCACGATCAGTTTGGACGCGACTTACCGCAAGGACGGCGATCAGGACTTTGATGCTTACGAGAGTTTGTTGTTGGACGTGATCGAGGGCGATCACTCGCTGTTTCTGCGCATAGACGAAGTCGAGGCAGCTTGGCGTGTGGTTGACCCCATCCTCAAGGTGTGGTCGATGGAGCGTGAATTTATCAATACCTATCCGGCGGGCGGGTGGGGGCCGCGCGGCACTTATCGGCTGTTTGATCGCGAAGATCAGTTCTGGCGGCATTCACTGGATTTGGATGGCGGCAAGCTGGAGGGCTATTGAGATGTTGCTGAGCGGCGACATTGGCGGCACTAAAACGCGGCTGGCACTGGCGGAGGTAACAGGTGGCCGGGTGCAGATTCATCGTGAGCAGCGTTTTACCAGTCAGCACTACGCGACCTTTGAGGACTTGCTCGGCGAGTTTCTGGCGGATGAAGGTGGCACGGTCGCCGCCGCATTTGGTGTGGCCGGGCCGGTCAACGGCACGGTTGCGCAGGCGACCAATCTGCCCTGGTGGTTGGATGCCGCGGTTCTGCGCGCGCGGTTTGATTTTTCGCGGTGTCATTTGCTTAACGATCTGGAAGCCACCGCTTGGGGGCTGTCGGCACTGGGTGCGGACGATCTGCTGACTTTACAAACCGGTGTGCCGGATGCGCGGGGTAACCGGGCGATCATTGCGGCGGGCACCGGGCTGGGCGAAGCCGGCTTGTATTGGGACGGGCAGCTTCACCATCCGTTTGCCACAGAAGGCGGGCACACAACTTTTTCCCCGCGCGATGCGCTGGAAATCACACTGTTGCAATACTTGCAGCAACGGCATCGGCACATCAGTTGGGAACGGGTGGTATCGGGTATGGCATTGCCCGATCTGTACACATTTTTGCTTGAACAACGCAACCAGTCCATGCCCGCATGGTTGGCGCAAGATGTATCCGGGCCGGATGCCGCCGCTATTTCCGCTGCCGCACTGCAACAACGCGATGCGCTGTGTGTGGAAACGCTGAACTGGTTTGTCCGCCTGTACGGTGCGGAGGCGGGTAATCTGGCGTTGAAGACGATGAGTCGCGGCGGCATTTACATCGGCGGCGGCATCGCGCCCAAGATAGTGCCGCTGCTGCAAAGCGGCGGTTTTCTCGATGCGTTTAATGACAAGGGGCGTATGCGGCCGTTACTTGAAGCGATGCCGGTCAGACTGATACTCAATGATCGCGCGGCACTTTATGGTCCGGCTTTGTATGCCGCACAACAGGAGGCAGTATGAAGGCGTTTACTTTACCCAATGCAAAGCGACTGAGCGTGAGCGCGGATGCCGATGCCTGGGCTGCGACCGTCGCGCAGCGCGTTGCCGGGCTGATTGCGGAAACTTTGGCACATCAGGCAGAGTGCCGCATCGTGTTGGCGGGGGGGGCAACCCCGCGTCGCTGTTACACGGTATTGCGCGGCTTGCCGGTCGAATGGGCACGGGTGCAGATATATTTTGGCGATGAACGCTGTCTGCCCGCAGGGGACGTGCGCCGCAACGACAGCATGGCGCGGGAGAGTTTGCTGCAACACATTGCGTTGCCCGACGCGCAGTTGCACGCCATTCCGGCAGAGCTGGGGGCAACGATGGCGGCTACGCAATACAGCGAACAGTTGGCGGAGACTGATGCGTTCGACCTGGTGTTGTTGGGGATGGGCGAGGATGGCCACACTGCCAGCCTGTTTCCGGAGAATCCCGCGTTGGCGGCAAATACGCTGGCTGTGGCGGTATTTGATGCGCCCAAGCCGCCGCCGGAGCGGGTGAGCCTGAGTTTTGCCACATTGAACGCCGCACGCCACAAGCTGTTTTTGGTCGCGGGTAGCGGCAAGCGCGATGCTTTGCAGCGCATTGCGCGGGGTGAGCAGCTGCCCGCGGCACGAATTCATCATGCGGAATGGTATTTGGATCGCGATGCCATGCCGCATACATAGGTCAACCAAGGAGAAGAAGATGCAAATCGGAATGATAGGATTGGGACGCATGGGCGCGAACATGGTGCGTCGCCTGCAAAAATCGGGGCATGATTGCGTGGTGTACGACCGCAGCACTGATGCGGTGCAAACCCTGTCCGCAGAAGGCATGACCGGGGCTGCCAGCGTGCAGGAATTTGTCGGCAAACTCAGTACTCCGCGCGCTATCTGGTTGATGTTGCCCGCCGCCGTGGTGGATGCGGCCATTGCCGAACTGACCCCGCTGCTTGCCGCGGGCGACATTCTGATTGATGGCGGCAATTCGTATTACAAGGATGACATCGCGCGTGCCCGGCACTTGGGCAAGCTATCCATCCACTACGCTGATGTCGGCGTCAGCGGCGGCACCTGGGGATTGGAGCGCGGTTACTGCCTGATGATAGGAGGCAGCCGGAAAACCGTGGCGCACCTTGAACCGGTTTTTGCCGCGCTGGCACCCGGTGTGGCTGCGGCAGCGCGTACCGAAGGATGTAGCGGCGCACCCTCGAACGCCGAAAACGGCTATTTGCATTGCGGCGCGGAAGGTGCCGGCCACTTCGTCAAGATGGTACACAACGGCATCGAGTACGGCATGATGGCGGCCTACGCCGAAGGGTTCAATTTGCTCAAACACGCCAACGTCGGCAGTGTGGTGCGCGAGCATGACGCGGAAACCACACCGTTGCGCGATCCGGAAACATTCAGTTACGACATCAATGTCGCCGAAGTGGCCGAATTGTGGCGGCGCGGCAGCGTGGTGGGTTCCTGGTTGTTGGATTTGACCGCCCATGCTTTGAAAAATGATACCGATTTGAGCCAATTTGGCGGTCGGGTATCCGATTCAGGGGAAGGTCGCTGGACCAGCATTGCCGCCATTGAGTCCGGTACGCCCGCGCCGGTGTTGACAGCGGCATTGTTTAGCCGTTTCAGTTCGCGTGGCGAAGACGATTATGGCAATAAGCTGTTATCGGCATTGCGCTACGAGTTTGGCGGACACCGGGAAAAGACCGGGGAAACGCCAGCTTAATCCGCCAAATTCAGGGCGAGACCCTCTTGCCATATTCCGGTAATCGGCTCAGCCGTTGTGCTTTCGCCTAACGCGGGCAGGTCGTAAAAATCCAGCAGAGTACGCAGCAGATTGTAGTGGTTGATTTGTTGGACACTCTCCCCCTGTTGCACCATCGGCCCCACCATCAGGGTGACGATGTGGTTGTCACCGCGATAGTCGTCTTCGTCCCAAGTAAGAATGAGCAGGCTGTTGTTGTCCATCGCCCACTCGACGTAGGGATCGAGGTGGGTTCTCAGCCATGCGTCGGCTTGCTCAAAGCTGCCGTCGTGCATGTCGTTGTTCTGATCGGGAATGACGAAGGAAACGGTGGGCAGGTCTGAAAAATTTTTCGGGAAATCGGCAAAGCGTTGATTGATGGCAGGCGGCAGGCGGGTGCCCTGCCAGTTTGCCACGGGGTTGTGCTTGCGCTGGTAGGCACCGGACATGCAGGATAGATCGCCGGTCATCGGCAGGGATTCGGAATAGCTGGCAAAAGTTAAGCCCGCATCCAGCAAGGCGGTGGCGAGGTTGTCCGAGTTGAATTGATGCGGGCAGGAGTTGACGGTAACCCCCTGGGTTGAGCCGGAAAACAGTGCCAGATAGTTGGGTTGACTGGGGTGGGTGATGCCGTAGGAGCGGGTGAATAACATGCCGCGTTGCGCCAGTTCATGGATGTAGGAGTTCCGGTTAACCATGCTCATGATGTCGTCGTAGCTTTTGTTTTCCTGAATGACCACTACCACATGGTCGGGGAGCGGCAACGGTTCGGCACGGGCAAGGCTGGCGCATAGCAGAATGACGGCGGCGCAACATAGTGAGGCGAGTTTGTTTTTCACGGCGGGATGTTCCTTTCTACTGTTATTCAGTTGCGCCGCATTGGCGGACTCATGCTTTGTGGGCCGATATTTTATGGAATAGTTCCAGTCTTCTGGCGTTGATTGCGCCGCTGGCGACCGCTGCCTGCAGGGCGCAACCGGGTTCGTGCAGGTGGTGGCAGTCGCGGAAGCGGCATTGTCCGAGATAGGGTGAAAACTCGCTGAAGCCCTGCTCAATTTCCCCGATGCTGAGGTGGTGCAAGCCGAAAGCTTGTACGCCGGGGCAGTCAATCAGGCTGCTGCGATCATCCAGCGGGTAAAGTTTTGCATGGGTGGTGGTGTGCTTGCCGGAATTCAGCGCGCTGGAAATTTCGCGGGTAGCGGCGCGGACATCGGGTAGCAGGGCGTTAATGAGTGTGCTTTTTCCCATACCGGACTGGCCGACGAGGATGCTGTGCTGCCCGTCCAGATAGCGGCGCAAAGGGCTGACATCCTGCTTGGCACTCAGCTCCAGTATGCGGCAGCCGATGTCCCGGTACGGCTTGAGGATGGCGCGCGCGCTGTCGGCGCGTGCCGCCAAATCGCATTTGTTGAGCACGATGAGCGTTGCCAGTTGTTGCTCACATGCCGCGATCAGGCAGCGTGCCAGCAGCTCGTCGCTGAAAGGCGGTTCGGCGGCAACCACAATAATGATCTGGGTAACGTTGGCGGCGATGAATTTTTCGCGGAAGGCATCGGAACGATGCAGCAGCGAGTGGCGCGGCAGAATGCGCTCGATGATGCCCTGCGCATCGCTGCCGTCTTTTGCGGATTCGCCCGTGCATTGGATTTCGACCCGGTCGCCGCACAAGGCGACGCTGTTTTTACCGCGCGTCAGACAGGTGATGCGGCGACCGTCGGGCAGGCTGACCAGATATTGCCGCTTGAAGGCGGCGATGACCAAACCTGTCTGGCGGGGATTCAAGGTTCGCGCAGCGCGTCCACCTTGGCCGCGCAGATGAAGTCGTTATCCGACAGGCCGCCAATGGCGTGGGTGGTATATTCCACGCGGCAAGCGTTGTAGCCGACACTGAGGTCGGGGTGATGGTTTTCGCGGTGCGTCATCCATGCCACGGCGTTCACAAAGGCGATGGTTTGGTAATAGTCTTTGAAGTGGTAATCCTTGCCTATCACTTGGTTGTGCTGCTTCCAACCCGGTAGTTGCGACATCAGAGAATCAATTTCCGTCTGTGATAACGGCGCAACACCGCCTTCGCACGGCTTGCATCGCTTGTTGCCCAGTTCGCACGCTTGACTCATGGTCGGCCTCACTTGAAGTGGTAGTAGCGATTCAGATATGCCCCCAGATGCTGCTCATCCTGCGCGCTCAGGGTGATGCCCACATTCTTTGAACAGAAGTGCATTTGCCGAATCAGCCCGGCGACATCGCTGACGCTGCGGTCTTTGCGGGTGAAAATGCCGTTGCCATCGCCGCCCATGATGGTGTCATGGCATTGATTGCAATTGTTTTTATCGAATAACGCCTTGCCGGTTTCCGCGTTTCCCTGCGGGAAGGGGTTGGCGGATGCCGCCGTCGCGACGGATAACAAAAGTAGGGCGGTCAGTAATTTCATGTTGCGACTCCTATTGATTTTGCAGGTGGGCGATACGCACCGCTGCCGGAGGGTGCGTATCGTAGAACGTTGAGTATAGCGGGTCGGGTGTCAGGGTGGCGGCATTGTCCTGATAGAGCTTTACCAATGCGCTGACCAGGTCGGCGGCATCGGTTTGTTTTGCCGCGTAGGCATCAGCCTCGAACTCGTGTGCGCGCGAGTAGGCCGACATCATCGGGCTGAGCAGAAAGCTAAAGGTGGGCAGCACCATAAAAAATAGCAACAGCGCGAGAGCGGTGGAGGAGGTGCTTACGCCCAAGCCCAGATAGAACCAGTCTGCCTGCATCAATCCGTCCAGCAGCCATAAAAATCCCAGACTTAATGCGAAGGTGATGACGATGCGTTTGACTACATGGTGATGTTTGAAGTGGCCGAGTTCGTGGGCGAGCACCGCCTCGACTTCGTTGATGCTCAGCTGTTCCAGCAGGGTATCGAAAAAGACGATGCGTTTGCTCTTGCCGAAGCCGGTGAAGTAGGCATTGCCATGCGCGCTGCGTTTGCTGCCGTCCATGACGAACAAGCCATTGGCGGTAAAGCCGCATTTCTTTAGCAAGGTTCCAATGCGCACTTTCATGTCGCCGTCTTCCATCGGGGAAAATTTGTTGAACAGCGGTGCGATGAACGAGGGGTAGATAAACAGAATCAGTAAATTGAAAGTGACCCACACCCCCCACGCGTATAACCACCAGTATTCGCCCATGTGCGCCATCAACCACAATACGCCGCACAATAGCGGTAGCCCCAAGACCGCCCCGACCAACAGGCCTTTGAGCGCGTCCTTGAAATACAGCGACCAAGTCATTTTGTTAAAGCCGAAACGTTCTTCGATCACAAAGGTGCGATATAAATTAAGCGGCGTCTCCAGCAGCGATGACAGCAGTAACACCGTCACAATCGTGGCAACCCCCTGGGCGAGTGCCGAGCCGAACCAGCTATTGCAAATGTCGGCGATGAGTTGGATGCCGCCCATCAGAGTCAGCACCAGTAACACCGCCGTATCGAACAGGGTGACCAGCGTGGCGAAACGGGTTTTGGTCGAGGTGTAATCCGCAGCTTTGTGGTGGTCGGCAAGATCGATCTTGTCGCGGAATTCTTCCGGAACCGCATCGCGGTGGGTTGCGATGTGCGCCAAGTGGCGGCGTGCCAGCCATAGCTTGAGCAGCATTGTGGTGAGTAACGCGCCGATAAAAATGTAACTGAATAGTGTTGCTGTCATGGGTGTTCTGTATTTGGGTATTCGTCGGGTGCGTGCTTGTGCCACAATACGCGCTGGAAAATTGACCGCTGGGGCACGCGAATTATGGCACAAAACCAAAATTACCTTGTTTGGATAGACTTGGAAATGACCGGGCTAAATCCCGACACCGACCGTATTATCGAGGCGGCCATTGTGATTACCGACAGCAATTTGGAAACGATTGCGGAAGCACCGGTGCTGGTAGTGCATCAGTCGGACGAGGTGCTGGACGGGATGGATAGTTGGAATAAATCCACCCACGGCAAATCCGGTTTGATTGACAAGGTGAAGGCTTCCGCGCTGAATGAGGCCGAGGTGGAGGCGCAGATGGTGGCGTTTATGCAGCAGTACGTTCCGGCGCGCACCTCGCCGATGTGCGGCAACTCGATTTGTCAGGATCGCCGTTTTCTCGCGCGCTGGATGCCCAAATTCGAAGACCACTTCCATTACCGTAATCTCGATGTCAGTACCGTGAAGGAATTGGCAAAACGCTGGAAGCCGGAAGTGATGCAAGGGCTGAAAAAGCACGGCAAGCATGAGGCACTGGCGGATATTTACGAGTCTATCGAGGAGTTGCGCCATTATCGGGAGCAGTTCTTCAGGCTGTGATTTAACAGGCTATTGGGCGGGCAGGTTCGCGGTTCCGGGAGAAATAGATGAGCGATGAGCTGCTGCATCCGCGTGCTTGGCGTTTGTTGCAATGCCTTGCGGATGGCGAGTTTCATTCCGGCGAGGCGTTGGCGCAAAGCTTGGGGACATCGCGCGCGACCGTATCGAATGCGCTTGTCAACGTTGAGCAATACGGGATTTCCCTGCAACGTGTTCGCGGGCGCGGCTATCGTCTGGCCACTCCTTGGCAACGCCTGGATTCGGCTGAAATTCGTCATGTCCTGGGCGATGCCCAAGACGAGTTTGGCGTCGAGGTTGTGCCGCAAGCTCAATCAAGTAACACCTTGTTGCTGCAAGCTGCGCTACGGGGCGCACCCGGTGGCAGCGTGCTGGCGGTGGAGTTGCAAACTGCCGGGCGCGGGCGCAGGGGGCGGGTGTGGCAGTCCGGCCTGGGTAACGGTTTGACGTTTTCGCTGTTGTGGCGTTTCGCGGGTGGTTTGAACTCCCTGTCCGGATTGAGCTTGGCAGTCGGCATCGCCATAGTGCGCACATTGCGCCGCTTCACGGTGCAGGACGTGTATTTGAAATGGCCCAATGATGTGCTGAGCCGGCAAGGCAAGTTGGCGGGCGTGTTAATTGAGGCGCAGGGCGATATGTTGGGACCCAGTGCGGTGGTGATTGGCATCGGCTTGAATTACACCTTGCCGACTGATGTCGTGCGGCGACTGGATCAGCCCGCCAGCGGGTTGGACGAGCTGTGTCAACAGATGCCGACCCGCAATCAATTGTTGGCGGAAATTTTGCTGGAGTTATCCCGGGTGTTGCCGCAGTTTGCACTGGGTGGTTTTGCGGTGTTGCGCGAAGAGTGGGAGCGGGTGCATTACCATCAAAACCGGAAGGTTAGATTGCGCATGCCCGATGAATCCGTGGTGAGGGGTATTGCGTGCGGGATGAGCGACTTGGGCGAGTTATGCGTGCAAACTGGAGCCGGCATCGTGCGACTGAACGCGGGAGAGGTGGAGGGCGTGAAGTGAGGCTGTTGATTGATGCCGGTAATACCCGGATCAAATGGGTGCTGGTGGCGGGTGATCACTGGCTGCGCAGTGGTGTGTTGCCGACATCCCGGGTCGGGAGTTTGGCGCAGCAGTTGCAGGAGTGGACACAAGTGGGGGAGCTGTGGGTGAGCAATGTGGCGGGTGAGCAGGTGGCACAGCACATCCGCCAGCTACCGCTGCTGCCGGATGCCGAAGTACATTTTTTGCTTGCACAACAATCCGGGTGTGGCGTGCGCAACGGCTATACTAATCCCGGTCAATTGGGCAGTGACCGGTGGGCGGCACTGGTTGCGGCGTGGCATTTGGTGCGCAAGTCCTGCTTGGTGGTGAATAGCGGGACGGCAACGACCATTGATGCCTTGTCTGAGAAAGGCGAGTTTTTGGGGGGATTGATAGTGCCCGGTTTGGACTTGATGCGGCAAAGTTTGTTGGCAGGCACGGCACAGTTGCAAGCGGCATCAGGGGCATCGGCATTGTTTCCGATCAATACTGCCGATGCGATTTGTGCGGGCGCATTGCAAGCGAGTTGTGGCGCGATAGAGCGGCAATATCAATTGCTGGGCAATCATGCCGCCGTGGTGTTGAGTGGCGGTGGGGCGGTGGTGTTGCAGGAAAATCTTAAGTTGCCGATTCGTGTTGTGGATAATCTGGTATTGCAAGGTTTGTTGTTAATCGCACAAGAGGCGGGGATTAAATGAGAGGATTGTTCTGGGTTTTTGTGGCGTTAAACGCGCTTTTTTTTGCTTCGATGCAATGGGGAAGCTGGTCGGGCGGCAAACAGCCTGCGGCGAATTTGCCGCCGTTGAACGCTGAAAAAATTCGCGTATTCGGTGCAAAGCAAAGTACCCTGCCGGATGCGGCGATAGTGTCCGACGGTGCGCTCACCTGCATGGAGTGGGGTGATTTCTTTGGCGATGAGTTGCAGGGTGTTGTGGATGCCGTGTCAGCACTGAACCTTGGGGATAAATTAACGCGCCGCGAAACCGAACGTAGTATCGGCTATTGGGTGTACATGCCCCCGCTGGCAGACAAGGCGGCAGTCAATAACAAAATCCGCCAACTGAAAGAACGCGGCGTGAAGGACTATTTTGTTGAGCAGGAGGCTGGGCCTTGGCTAAATGCGATTTCCTTGGGGGTATTCAAGACCGAAGAGGCGGCACAAAAATTTCTTGACGATCTGAGTCGCAAAGATGTGCGTACTGCACGGGTGGGGGAGCGCATCAGCAAATTTAAGGCAACAACATTTTTATTCGGGGGGATTACTGCGGATGCGGCCAGAAAATTAGCAAAATTACAGCAGAATCACCCCGGCGGAGAACTGAAAAATGTACCCTGCCATTGACAAGGGTGGGTGAAATCCGGACAATCTCGCGCTCTTTGCGGTGATATAGCTCAGGTGGTTAGAGCGCAGCACTCATAACGCTGAGGTCGGTGGTTCAAATCCACCTATCACCACCACAGTTGTAAAAACAAAAAAACTCCAGCCACGCTGGAGTTTTTTTGTTTGGTGAAACGATTTGCTGCAAATTAGCTTTTGAATAACTCTTTGAGCATAAACAAAGAAAACAAAACTGCTGCGACTGCGGTGCCAACTGAACAAAGTGTTGCGATGATTGCCATTTTTTCCTCCCAGAGAACGACGATATAAACCCCTTAAACAGCGGGGCGAATCGTAGCACAAATTTTTCTGGTAACAAATATAATTTTCCAAAGAAAAAAAAGTCCGGTGCGGTAACACAGACAAATGCCCAGAGAGTCGGGTGTGAAAATTTTCGGGTGACCGGTCAGTCACCCAGTGCGGTTACTTCAGTTGCTCTTGAAAAGTTGAACCAACATCCATCCGGCAAATACAACGGCAAGCGCTGCGGTAAATAGTGCTGCGATTGTGGCGATAATGTCCATGTGATTGTTCTCCGTGAGTTAATGGGGTCAACTGTTGCCGAGTAGTTGACTAAAACTGGACGAATTATATAAGTGATTTTGTCGGAAATACACGCAAACTAAATGCGGGATTGCTTTTGTTGGGGTTGACGTGCATTTAGGGTACATTGGCAGGCTGTATCCGCGTAATGGAGGCATTGTTAGATCGTGTTGAAAAAGCTCTACATTAAGACTTATGGCTGTCAGATGAACGAGTATGACTCGGGGAAAATGGCAGATGTGTTGAGTGCTTGTGAGGGGATGGAGCAGACTGATAAGCCGGAAGAGGCTGACATTATTTTGTTTAATACCTGCTCTATTCGTGAAAAGGCCGAGGAGAAGGTGTTTTCCGATTTGGGGCGGGTGCGTCCGCTTAAGCAAGCCAATCCCAATTTATTGATTGGTGTGGGTGGCTGTGTTGCCAGCCAGGAAGGGGATGCCATTATCAGACGGGCACCCTATGTCGATATGGTGTTTGGCCCGCAAACCTTGCATCGCCTGCCAGACTTGATTGCGGAGCGGCGGGTGAGCGGCTTGCCGCAAGTGGATATTAGTTTTCCCGAAATTGAAAAATTTGATCACCTGCCGACACCGCAGGCGATTCATCTAAAAGGATCGCGAGCGGTGGCCTCAGCCTTTGTCTCCATCATGGAGGGGTGCAGTAAATACTGTACCTTTTGCGTTGTGCCTTATACGCGTGGCGAGGAGGTGTCGCGTCCTTTGCCGGATATATTGCACGAGGTCAAAGTGCTGGCAGCTCAGGGTGTGAAGGAGGTGACACTGCTGGGGCAGAATGTGAATGCCTATTGCGGCATGGCGGATGACGGCGATACCGTGGATTTTGCCTTTTTGCTGAGTGCCATTGCCGCCCTGCCGGAAATTGAGCGTATTCGTTATACCACCTCGCATCCCAGAGAAATGACGCAGCGGCTGATTGATGTGTATGCCGCCACGCCAAAGTTGGTGAGCCATTTGCACCTGCCCGTGCAGTCCGGGTCGGATCGTATTTTGGCGGCGATGAAGCGGGGCTATACCGCGCTGGAATACAAGTCGATTGTGCGTCGTTTACGTGCGGCACGTCCGGACATTTGTATCTCGTCCGATTTTATCGTGGGGTTTCCCGGTGAAAGCGATAGCGATTTTGAAGCGACCATGAAATTGATCGACGAGGTGAGTTTTGACGTGAGCTTTAGTTTTACTTACAGCCCGCGCCCCGGCACCCCCGCGTCAGAATTGTCTGACGATACTTCGGAGGAGGTGAAGTCCGCGCGTTTGAGACGCTTGCAGGTGAAGATTGATGAATTGGAGCAAAACGTCAATCGGGCGATGTTGGGAACGATGCAGCGGGTATTGGTGGAGGGTTTATCCAAAAAAGATACCCAAGAATTGGCGGCGCGTACCGACAATAATCGGGTGGTGAACTTTCAGGGATCACCCGGCATGATCGGACGCTTTGTCGATGTGCGCATTACGGAGATTGTCAGGCACACATTGCGCGGCGAATTGGTGAAATCAAGCGATGCGTGACGGCGAACTGAACTTTGCTTTAACACCTGTGGACAATGTCCGTTTGAACAATTTGTGCGGTGCGCTGGATGGTAATTTGCGCCAAGTAGAAACGGCACTGGACGTGACTATTTCGCGCCGTGGCGAACATTTCCGTATTTGCGGCTCTCAAGCCGAGTTGGCGCGTCAGGTATTGCAGCAGTTTTATCATGATGCCAGGCAGGCACTGAGCCTGGAGCGTCTGCAACTCGGCTTGATTGAGGCGATGCGCCAGTCCGCGGAACAGCCCGATGGTGATTCCCCCGCATTACTGATGACGCGCAAGGCCGAAGTTCGCGGGCGGACACCGCGCCAAAATGCCTATCTGCAGGCGATTCGGGAACACGACATTACGTTTGGCATCGGTCCCGCAGGAACCGGCAAGACTTACCTTGCGGTTGCCTGCGCGGTGGATGCCCTGCAGCGTGAAGCGGTGCGTCGCTTGGTGCTGGTTCGCCCCGCCGTGGAGGCGGGAGAGAAGCTGGGCTATTTGCCGGGCGACTTGGCGCAGAAGGTCGATCCTTATTTACGTCCTTTATACGATGCCCTTTATGATCTGATGGGTGCAGACAGGGTGGCGCGCGCTTTTGAGCGTGGCGTAATCGAGATTGCCCCGCTGGCGTATATGCGCGGGCGGACGCTCAATCACGCGTTCATTATTCTCGATGAGGCGCAAAATACCACGCCGGAGCAGATGAAAATGTTTCTGACGCGTATCGGTTTCGGCAGCAAAACGGTCATTACCGGTGACATCACGCAGATTGATCTGGTGCGCGGGCAAAAGAGCGGTCTGGTCGAGGCGCGCAAAGTTCTGGATAAGGTGCGCGGCATTGCCTTCAGCGACTTTCTTGCCGAAGATGTGGTGCGCCACCCGCTGGTGCAAAAAATTGTTTCCGCCTATGAGCACTTTGAAAAAAATAAAAACGCCTGACATTTCCTTGTCGGTGCAGTATGCCTGCGGGACGGATGGCATACCCACGCGCCAGCAATTTCGTCGCTGGTTCAAGATTGCATTGCAACGCGATGTGAAAATCACCTTGCGCATCGTCGATGAGCCCGAGGGACGCGAGTTGAACCGCAATTTCCGCGACAAAGATTACGCTACCAATGTGCTGACCTTTGTGTACGAAGACACCGAACCGCTGTCTGCCGATGTGGTGATATGCGCACCCGTGGTGGCGGGCGAGGCAGGCGTGCAGCACAAGGTCTTGCCGGCGCATTATGCGCATTTGGCGATTCACGCCGCCTTGCATGTGCAGGGTTACGATCACCAGAACGATGCCGATGCTGAACAGATGGAAGCACTGGAAAGCGCGCTGATGTTAAAATTGCGCTATCCCAACCCGTATGATGAAAATACTGATTAGCAATGGATGACCCCTCCGGTAGTAAACCCAGCCTGTTAGAACGTCTTTCCCATTTATTGCTGCGCGAACCTGAAGACCGCGAGCAACTCGTCACGCTGTTACACACCTCCTATGAACGCAATCTGCTGGATGCGGATGCTCTCTCCATGATGGAGGGGGTGTTGCAGGTTTCCGAACGACAGGTGCGCGAAGTGATGATTCCCCGCGCGCAAATGGACGTGATTGATATTAGCCAGTCTCCCGATGACTTTATTCCCTTCGTCATTGAAAAAGCACACTCGCGATTTCCGGTGATTGACGGCGACAAGGACAACATCATCGGAATTTTGCTGGCCAAGGATTTGTTGCGGCACTACGCTGGTGATGAGGCATTTGATGTGCGCGACATGCTGCGCCCCGCCGTATTCTTACCGGAATCCAAGCGACTCAATGTGTTGCTGCGCGAATTTCGCAGCAACCGCAACCATATCGCCCTGGTGGTGGACGAATACGGCGGTGTTTCGGGGCTCGTGACCATCGAAGATGTGCTGGAGCAGATCGTCGGCGACATCGAAGACGAATATGATTTTGACGAGGATGAAGACAATCTGATTGCCGATGGCGCAGGCCACTACCGGGTGAAGGCCGATATGGAGATTGACGATTTTAACGCGGCACTGGACACGCAATTCAGCGACGAGGAGTGCGATACCGTCGGCGGCTTGGTGCTTAAAGCTGTCGGCAGGCTGCCCAAGCGCGGCGAGCACATCAGGATTGGCGAATGGCAATTTACCGTGTTGCGCGCCGATAGTCGCAGGTTGTATTCGCTGCAGGTGGAGCGCAAGCGAACTGAATAATTTCAGAACGTTTCGTCCTCGCGCAGGTAGCGCCATTGCCCCTGCGGCAAATCTCCCAGTTTGACTTTGCCAATGCGCACCCGCTTTAGACCGGTAACGGCCAATCCGACCAGCTCGCACATACGGCGGATTTGACGCTTTTTGCCCTCGTTCAGGACAAAGCGTAATTGGTCGGCGTTTTGCCAACTCACTTTGGCGGGCTTGAGCTTTTTGCCGTCCAGAGACAGACCGTGATTGAGCAACTTTAATCCGTTGCCGGATAATTTTCCCTGTACACGCACCAGATACTCCTTCTCGACGGGGGAGTGTTCGCCGATGAGTTGTTTGGCGATACGCCCGTCCTGGGTGAGAACCAGCAAGCCGGTCGAATCAATATCCAGCCTGCCCGCCGGGGCGAGTCCCAGCATTTGGCTGCGATGAAAGTGCGTCGGCGAGGTGTCTTGCTCCCAGCGGGTGTCATCGTCCAGTAGCACCACGGCGGGTTTATAACCGCCCTCGGCCTGTCCCGACACATACCCGACCGGCTTGTGCAGCAAAATGGTCACGCGCGCTTGTTGCTTGTGTTGTGCGGCGCGTTCCAGCGAAATTTTCTGCTGCGGAAATATTTTGCTGCCGAGCTCGCTGACGATTTCTCCGTCCACCCTGACCCAACCTCTGGCGATGTAATCGTCAGCCTCGCGGCGCGAACACAGGCCGAGTTCCGACATGCGTTTGGAAAGACGAACCTGTTCCATCTGGATTATCCCGCGTATCAATGAGTCGCGATTTAAGCACAAAGTTGCCCGCATCACGAATCCTGAAAAATTGGCTATGCCACCATTATCGGTTGGTGGTGTGCAACATCATGCATACACGCGGAATCTGTAGGGTGGAAAAAGAGTAGCGTTTCCACCGATGAGCGATGCTTGTTGGTGGATACGCGCTTGCGCTTTATCCACCCTACCTTTCAACGATTAACCATGACATATAGCCGAATATTTTCCCGCTTAAGCATTCCTTAAGTTTTGCGGATTACAGTGCAGCCGTCGCAATGGAATAAAGGAGTGTAAACATGTCTTATCAACATTCAGTAATGGCTTGGGTGGGGTTGGCGGTTGCCGCGTTAGCCACTGCACCCGCATGGGCGCAAACGCCCAACGATGTGTTGGCAACTTTCAAGGGCAAGGCAGCGGTTGAAGCACCCGGATTTAACGGATTTTCTGCCGAGCGCGGGGAGAAATTTTTCAAGGTCAAGCACGGGCAGGACTGGAGTTGTGTTTCCTGCCATACCGACAATCCCGCCGTGCAGGGAAAACACGCAAAAACCGGCAAGCCGATTGATGCGTTGGCGCCGTCCGGTAACGCCGAACGTTTTACCGATTTGAAAAAGACCGAAAAGTGGTTCAAACGAAACTGCAAGGATGTACTGGATCGTGTCTGTACCTCCCAGGAAAAAGGGGATGTACTGGCGTATTTGTTGACTGTTCGTAAATGATTTATCTGACTGATTTAAGGAGATTGCCATGTTGAGTAAACATAATCGGGTATTGAGTGTAATGGGCGCGGCGGTGTTGTTGCTGGGGGTGACGACATCGTTCGCATGGGCGGACGATGACGGCGACGACGATGAGGGGCGTTATGAGCGCGCCGCCATGGTGAGTAACAGCAGTTGGCAGGAAGAGTGCGGCTCGTGCCACATTGCTTTCCCCCCGCGTATGTTGCCGGCGCAATCGTGGCGCGAATTGATGGCGGGTTTGGACGATCATTTCGGCAGCGATGCCAGCCTGGATCAGGCGGTCAGTGATGAAATCACGACGTTCCTTGAAAATAATGCAAGCAGCAAGAAGGTCAGGTTTTCGGGGAAATCGACATTGCGCATTACCGACACCCGTGAATTCCGTTCCGAGCATGACGAAATTTCGGCGCGCACCTGGAACAATCCCAAGGTGAAAACCGCATCGAATTGTTCGGCTTGCCATAGTGGGGCAGAGCGCGGTGACTTCAGCGAGCGCAACGTTAAAGTGCCGCGATAAGAGGAGGCTGACATCATGAAACAGGGCATTTTGATCTGGGATGTCCCGACGCGTGTGTTTCACTGGCTGCTGGTGGCATCGTTTACCGGGACTTTCTTAACGGCAGAGTCGGAGCGTTACCGCGATATTCACGTCGCACTCGGTTATGTGTTATTCGGCTTGCTGCTGTTCAGACTGGTGTGGGGATTTGTCGGGACGCGCTACGCAAAATTCAGCTCGTTTTTGTTCAAGCCCAAAGAAGTGTTTGCCTACGCGCTGACGCTACTGAAAGGCAAACCGGCGCATTATGTGGGGCATAATCCGCTCGGTAGCGTGGCGATCTGGCTGTTGCTGGTGTTGGGGATGGTGTCCAGCGTTACCGGGGTGATGGCGTTTGAGGACATCGGCGGCGATCCGCTGGTAGAGCTGCACGACATGGTGTCGTATGCCATGCTGGGGGTGGTGGTGCTGCACATCCTCGGGGTCATCGCGAGTAGTGTCATGCACCGCGAAAATCTGGCGAAGTCCATGGTCGTCGGTCGCAAACGCGGGGAGGCGGAGCAGGGTATCGGGCAGGGATATGCCGGGCTTGGAATCCTTATATTCGTGATTGCCTGCATGTTTACCTATTATTATCTGGCTTCCGGATCTGAGCAGGCAAGCGGCGAGACCTATCAGAACGGCGGGCAAACCATGCAAGCGGATGAGTGATGCGTATTTTGGTGGTGGAAGATGACGCCCTGTTGGGGGATGCGATTCAGGCCGGACTGAAGCAGTCCGGCTACGCCGTGGACTGGATGAAAGACGGCATCGCCGCCGATCAGGCACTGACCACCGAGGCCTACGCCGCAGTGGTGCTGGATTTGGGTCTGCCGCGTCTTGCCGGGCTTGAGGTGTTGCGGCGTTTGCGCGGGCGCAAGCAATCCACCCCGGTGTTAATTCTGACCGCCTTGGATGCGGTGGATGACCGCATCAAGGGTTTGGACGCGGGCGCGGACGATTACCTGCCCAAACCGTTTGACATGGGTGAGCTGGCCGCCCGCCTGCGCGCCCTGGTGCGGCGCAGTGGTGGTAATGCGGCTCCGGTGATGCGCCTGGCGGGCGTGGTGCTCGACCCGGCAGCACATCGGGTGGTGTATCGGGGCGCGCCCGTTGAAGTGTCCGCACGGGAGTTTGCCGTGCTGCACGCCCTCATGCTGAATGCGGGAAAAGTCATGTCGCGAACCCGGCTTGAAGAGCAGCTTTACGCCTGGGGTGAAGAGGTTGAAAGTAATGCGGTGGAAGTGCACATACACCACCTGCGCCGCAAACTGTTTCCCGAACTGGTGCACACCATACGCGGGGTAGGTTACCTGATTCCAACGGACACATAGAGATGCGCGCCTACCCCTCATTGCAACGCAGATTGCTGTGGCTAACGCTCACCACGGTGGCAACCGTGTGGCTGGTTGCCTCGGTATTGACCTATCTGGATGCGCGCCACGAATACAACGAAGTGCTGGATGCCCATTTGGCGCAAGATGCCGCGTTGCTGATGGTGCAAGTGCCGCACGAATTGGACGAGGTCGAAACCGAACACGCCCCCTTGCTGCACAAATATTCGCGCCGCGTCGCGTTTCAAGTGTGGGAAAACGGCGAACATTTGGGACTGCACTCCGCCAATGCGCCGCAGACCTATTTATCGTCCGTGCAACAGGGGTTCAGCGTCAGCACCATCGCCGGGCAGCGTTGGCGCGTATTCAGCACCTGGGACGACGACGGCGAATATCTCATCCAGATGGCAGAGCTCCTGTCCGTGCGCGAAGAGCTGGCGCGCGATGTCGCGATTAATCTGCTGCAACCGCTACTGTTCTCACTGCCGTTACTGGCATTTCTGATCTGGTCGGCGGTGGCGCGCGGCTTGCGTCCGCTGGCGAAGTTGAGCGGTGAGATCGGGCGGCGTGCGCCCGACAACCTCGTCGCGCTGGATGCCGGGGTCGCGCCGCGCGAAGTCGTGCCGTTGATTGAGCGGCTGAACCGTCTGTTCGTTCGCATTGCCGCCTCCATCCAGCAGGAACGCCGTTTCACCGCCGATGCCGCGCACGAATTACGCACCCCGGTGGCGGCAATCAAAGCGCAACTGCAAGTGGCACAGGGTGCAGATGCCGAAGCAGAACGAAATCGTGCCCTGAATAACGCCATGCTCGGCTGTGACCGCGCCGCCCACCTTATTGACCAGCTGCTGACGCTGGCGCGAGTCGATAGCCTGGATGACAACCTGGCGGCAGCGTGCCCGCTCGCAAACCTGGCCGCCGAGGTCATCGCCACCATTGCCCCCGGCGCACTGCATAAAGGCGTGCAATTGGAATTGCTGGAAGGCGGCGGCCACGCCGTGCGCGGCAATGCGGCATTGTTGCGGGTGCTGCTGCGCAACCTGATCGACAACGCCGTGAAACACAGCCCGAAAGGAACGCGGGTGCGCGTCGCTATCGGCAAATCCGCCGCCGGTGTTGTCCTGACCGTGACCGACAACGGTCCGGGGATTCCCGAAGCCGAACGGGAAAAGGTGTTGCAACGTTTTTATCGTCCCCTGGGCACAGAGGCCAGCGGCAGCGGTTTGGGGCTGTCCATCATCAAGCGTATTGCCGAAGTTCACGGCGCGAGTCTGCGCTTACAGCCAGCCGAAGGTGGCGGGCTGCAAGTGCTCGTCACTTTTAGGGAACTGCCCGATAACTCGTGATTTTCTACAAGGGAAAGAACAGCAGCAGCAAGTAAGAGTAGGCCGCCAGCATGATAAAAAGCAGGGGCAGACCGCCGCGCACAAAATCGGAGAATTTATAACCGGCGGCACTCATCACCAGCAGGTTGGTCTGATACGCAATGGGCGTCACATAACAGAAATTGGCCCCGAACATGATCGCCAGCACCAGCGGTTCCGGCGATACGCCCAGTTCATGGGCGATACCCACCGCGATGGGCGTTCCGATAGCGGCAGCCGCATTGTTGGAAACGAAATTCGTGAGTGTGGCAGTCAGCAGCATCAGCAATGCAAGTACCCAGTGCGTCTCCATCCCGTTGGTCATGGCGATGAACTGGTCTGCCAGCCAAATCGTGCCGCCCGTCTTTTCCAGTGCCGCACCCAAGGCAAGACTGGATGCGACCAGCAAAACCACTTTTATGGAAAGCGCCGAGGCCGCCTCTTCCCATGTTAGGCAACGCATCAGGATCATCATGGCGACACCCGCGAGTGCGGCGATTGATATGGGCAGCAGCTTGAAAGCGGCGAGCATGACCACACCGGCAAGTATGGTCAGCACGACGGGTGCTTTGGCACTGCGCGGCATTTCGTAGTTCTCGTCCAGCACGAGCAGGCCGGCGCGTTTTCTCAGAAGCTGAATCGCTTCGTTGCGCCCCTGAACCAGGAGAATATCCCCAACACGCAACTGCACCAAGGAAATGTCTTTGTAGCCATGCTTGTCCTGGCTGCCGACCCGATGAAGCCCGACGATTGCCACATCGTAATAGTCGCGGAACCGCATTTCCCTGAGCGTATGTGCATTGAGTATGGACTCTTTGGTTACGACCACTTCGACCAGCCGTTCATCATCAACGATCAAATCAAGCTCCTGGTCCACTTCCCGATCCGGTTTGTCCGGCATATACAGCTTGGTATCAAAAGAGCGTGCGGCTTCTTGCAACGCATTGGCATCCGCAGCGATCACCATACTGTCGCCGGATCGCAGCATGAGTGTCGGAAGGCGGGAAAGCTCAACGCCATCATCCCCGCGCAGAATGCGCCTGACTTCCACTTCATTGCCAAGTTTTTTTATTGCGTCGGCATACGATTTTCCGACAGCGTAACTGCCTTCCGGTATGCGCAGAACGGCCGTGAACACGCGTCTTTCAACATCGCTGAAAGGTTTGTTGCGCTTGGGGATGAGATGCGGCAACACCAGCCACAAATAGATAATCCCCGGGATGGCCGCCAGTGCCGTCACATGGGTGAATTCGAACATGCCGAACGGGCGCACTCCCATGTCTTCGGCGATGGATACGACGATCAGGTTGGTCGAAGTACCGATGGTCGTACCCATCCCGCCGATGAGTACCGCGTAATTCATGGGCAGCAGGGTTTCCGAACTATGCCGCTTCATGCGCATGGCCGCGCTTATCAGTATCGGCATCATCAGTACCACGATGGGCGTGTCGTTGATAATTCCACTGCCCATCGCACACAGCAACAGCACCGCAAGCATGGCAATCTTGGGAGATGAACCGAGGAACTTGGCAAGCTGCCGCGACACCGGCTCAAGCGCCCCGGTTACGACCAGCCCGTGTCCCAGTATCATCAGACAACAAATAGCGATCAGGGCATGGTGGCCAAACCCGAAAAAGAACGTGCCGGGATGAATCTCTACCCCGTTGTGCGAGTACGGAAACAGCTGAAATCCGATGGCAAGCAGCACGAGAACGAGTAACGAAGTTGTCTCGATCGCAATCCTGTCCCATGCGAACAGTCCGAACGCAAGCACCGTCAACACCAACACCGCCATTGCGTGAGCATCCAGCATCATCACCCCCGATGGCACACGCCAACATTTTTGCTGGACGTGCCATATCCAACACGCGCAGCTTCATTTTTCCCGGCACTTTTGTATCGTCCTGACATATCAGTATTGCGTTCGTTGGATTATTTCTGGAATTCTATCGGAACACGCTTGGGGTGTCCGGCAAACTATCGCAATGTTACTGCCGAACGCGCGGTGCAACGGCATGGCGATGACAGAATTCACGCCCAGCACTCTCCGCTGGATATTCAATCCTGCACGGGATTGGAGGCATCATTCCCTTTGCCGTCCAATCTTCGCCGGATCTCATCTATCGCGACTCTGTCGGTGCTAAAAATATTTGCCTCGCCGATATTTCTGGTTAAGCCGGTGCGATCCATTACGATTGAGACTTGCAGCTTCAAAGAGCTAAAGCCCAGTCTGATGCCGGTATCCGCAAAACGACTATGCAGATTGCGCAGCATTGCAATCCCGGAAGCATCGATTCCGTTTATGCCGCTGGACTGGACGAGAATATATTCAAGTTCCGGGTTCTCCCGTTCCAGCTTCAGTAGTGCGTTCTCAAAATACGACACATTCATAAAACGCAAATCCCCGTCAAAACGGATGACGCCCAACTTGGGATGTAGTTTCGGGAGCTTATGACGCACAGCGTCACGCAAAGTCGTGTCACTATGCAAGCCCAGTATCGACACCCTGGGGCGCATCATGCGGTAAAGCAACAGGGAGAGTGACAGGATAATTCCGGCAAGAATGCCATTCTGAATATAAGGCGCGAAAGCCAGCGTTGAGAAAAAGGTAAGTGTTACCGCTAAACCGTCATCCCTGCTCGCCCTCCATGCATTTTTGACGGCCTGGAAGTTAACCAGATTGATCACCGCCATCATGATGATGGCCGCGAGAACCGATTTCGGCAACGAATACAGCAACGACGTAAAGAACATGAGCGTAAGCAGCACAAAGATAGCCGCAAAGATCGACGACAACGGTGTTTTCGCATCCGATGCAAGATTCAACGCCGACCTCGAAAAAGAACCGCTCACCGGTATGGATTGACTGAAAGCCGCGCCGATCTTGGCCAACCCCTGTCCGATCAACTCCTTGTTTTCGTCCCACGGCTGGCGCGTTCTAATGGCAATCACCTTACAGCTTGACATGGCCTCCATGAAACTGATGAGTGCAATGACCAATCCGGCCGGTGCCAGGGCGGCTATTGCATACCAGTCTAAAGGGGGAATACTCAGCGGAGGCAGCCCTTGCGGAACAGTTCCGACCACTTTCCCGCCCATCGACTCGTACCCGATTGCGTAGCTGAGCAAAGTCAAAATTGCCACCGTCATCAGGATGCCGGGTAATTTTGGCGCAAACTTTTTGAAGCCGAGCAACATGAAAATGGCCGTAACTCCGAAGCCAAATGAAAGCAAGTGAACTGAATCAAGATGGCTGATGACTTGCGCGGTATCGAGCATAAAGTGCTTGGTATGCTCCGATGGAATCCCCAGCAAAATCGGCAATTGGGACAGGCCGATAATGACGGCAGCGGCGTTAATAAATCCTATCAAAACCGGATTGGACAGGAAATTAATCAAAGCACCGATACGCAACAGGCCGAACATGATTTGGAATATCCCGGCCACCAGTGCCAGCAGGATTGCATAGGAGTAGAACAAGTCGCTGCCGAGTTCCGCCAATGGAGAAATACTTGCGGCGGTCAGCAAAGAGGTCATGGCGGCCGGGCCGGTCGATAATTGATTTGATGAGCCAAATAATGCCCCAATTACAGTGGGTATCAACGCCGCATACAAGCCGTAATAAGCGGGAACGCCGGCAAGTTGGGCGTACGCCAACGACTGTGGAATAACGACCAGCGAGACAGTCAGCCCGGCAACCAAGTCTGCTCTGATCGTGGCGCGACTCAGATCAAAACGCTGGGCAAAATTGGAAAAATATGTCTTTGGGTTCATGGTTAACCTTATGGATACGCCGAACAAACCCCGGTTTTCGGCTGAAAGATGATTGCTGTTTCGGGGGCGACTCAGTATGTCGTTTGCTGCTCATCACCCCTCCAGTCTCATGCAGCAGCCTATCAGTCGCCTACAAAACCCGGGGCGCACCAGCCCATTTCCATTTCTTTGTGTGCGCAAAATAATCAAAGGGTTAGGCTGCAATCTTAACCCAACTTTTTGCAACTTTAATGATAGTAATTAATCGTTGGGGTGGCGTTAGCCCAAGTCTGTAAAAAAATGCCGAACCGCCAGTACCCGGTGCGCCAAATCTTCGTGGGATAGTTCGATACGCAGTTTGTCCTGCCCCGCCATTTTGATGTAGCGTTTGCTCTGGATCATGGTGATGATTTTCATCGGGTCGATGGGCGGGTTGGGGACGAACTGGATAACGATGGCCTCGCTTGAGGCATCCACTTTGCTGATGCCCAGCGGTTTGGCGAGGATGCGCAGGCGGTGGCTGTCGAGCAGCACCTGTGCGGGTTCGGGCAGTAGTCCGAAACGGTCGATGAGTTCCTGCTGCATGTCGTCGAGGTCTTGCTGGCTGTTGCAATGCGCGAGGCGTTTATAAATGATGAGGCGTTGATGGATGTCGCCGCAGTAGTCGCCGGGCAACAACGCGGGGCTGTGCAGGTTAATCTCGGTGGTGATACCCAGCGGGTGCGCCATGTCCGGTTCTTTGCCTTGCTTGAGCGAGGCAATGGCGGCGGCGAGCATGTCGTTATAGAGCGAAAAACCAATCTCCTGCATCTCGCCGCTCTGCGATTCACCCAGCACCTCGCCTGCACCGCGTATCTCCAAATCGTGCATGGCGAGGAAAAAGCCCGACCCCAGTTGTTCCATCGCCTGTATCGCTTCGAGGCGTTTTTTTGCCTGTGCGGTGAGGCCGTCCATGCTATCCACCAATAGATAGGCGTAGGCTTGGTGATGCGAACGTCCGACACGACCGCGCAACTGGTGCAACTGCGCGAGACCGAAGCGGTCGGCGCGGTTCATGATGATGGTGTTGGCGGTGGGTACGTCGATGCCGGTCTCGATGATGGTGGTGCACAGCAGCACGTTAAAACGCTGGTGGTGGAAATCGCGCATCACCGCCTCCAGTTCGCGCTCGTTCATCTGACCGTGGGCGATGCGGATGCGGGCTTCCGGTAGCAGGGCTTCCAATTTTTCCGCCATGTTGGCGATGGTGTCCACCTGGTTGTGCAGGAAATAGACCTGACCGCCGCGCTTCAGTTCGCGCAGCACGGCCTCGCGGATGACTCCCTGGCTGTAACTGCTGACGAAAGTTTTGATGGAAAGCCGCCGTTGCGGCGCAGTGGCAATCACCGAGAAATCGCGCAGGCCTTCCAGCGACATCGCCAGCGTGCGCGGTATCGGTGTCGCGGTGAGCGTCAGTACGTCCACTTCGGCGCGCAACGCCTTCAGCCTTTCTTTTTGCTGCACGCCGAAGCGATGTTCTTCGTCCAGTATCACCAGACCGAGGTTGTGGAATTTCACGTCCTTTTGAATCAGTTTGTGCGTACCGATGATGATGTCCACCTTGCCGTCGCCCAAGTCCTTAAGGGCGAGATTGCTTTCTTTGGCAGAGCGGAAACGCGACAGCTCGGCGATCCTGATCGGCCAGTCGGCGAAGCGGTCGGAGAAAGTTTGAAAATGTTGCTCGACCAGCAGGGTGGTCGGTGCCAACACCGCCACCTGCTTGCCCGCCATCGCCGCGACAAAGGCGGCGCGCAATGCGACCTCGGTCTTGCCGAAGCCGACGTCACCGCAGATCAGCCTGTCCATGGGCTGCCCTGATTGCAGGTCGAGCAGCACCGCTTCGATGGCGGCGGCCTGGTCGGCGGTTTCTTCAAAACCGAAACCCTCGGCAAAGGCTTCATAGTCGTGATATTGCAGTTTGAAGGCGTGGCCTTTGCGCAGCGCGCGTTGTGCGTAGAGATTCAACAATTCCGCTGCCGCATCGCGCACCTGCCGCATGGCACGGCGTTTGGCCTTGTCCCACGCCCCGCTGCCGAGCTTGTGCAGCGGGGCGGCATCCGCCGCGCCACCGCTGTAGCGGCTGATGACGTGCAGTTGTGATACCGGGACATAGAGCTTGTCTTCTCCCGCATATTCCAACAGTAAAAATTCGTTCTCGCCCTCGCCCAGGTCGAGATTGACCAAGCCCTGATAGCGGGCGATGCCGTGCTGCTCGTGCACCACCGGGTCGCCCGGCTTGAGTTCGGACAGGTCGCGTAACATGCCCTCGACGTTGCTTTTTTTCGCGCTTCGGTTTGCGCGGTTGCGCGGTTGCGCGGCATACAACTCGGTTTCAGTTACCAAGGCAACATCGCTGTCTGCCAGGATGAAACCGTTCTGCAGCGCGGCAATGCCGAGCATGAATCTTTCTTTGCCGGTGATGAAAGAGGCATAGTCTTCGCAAAGCGCGGGCGACAGACCGTATTCGTTCAGGTAGCCGGAAATAATCTCGCGCCGCCCCAGGCTGTCGGCGAGTAGCAGCACGCGGCCGCTGTATTGCTTGAGGAACTCCGTGAACTTGTGTGTCGGTACTTCGGCGCGGCGATCAACGGCCAAGTCGGGTAGGGCGGCGGTGGGACAGGAGGTGAAGTTTTTGGTTTGCTCCCCCACCCCTATCCCATCGGGAGAGGGTTGGGGTGAGGGAACACTGGTGGCAATCACATCCGCTCTTGCAAATTCCTTGATCCGAATAAAAAACCGTTCCGCATCCAAAAACAATTCCTTCGGTTCCAGCAAGGGTCGTTGCGGGTCGCCGCGCAATAGCTGGTAGCGCGATGCGGCATCTTGGGCGAAGCCGGTAATCGCCGCGTCAATATCATGATGCAAACACAGCGTGGCGTGTTTGGGCAGGTAGTCGAACAGCGTCGCGGTTTGTTCGAAGAACAGCGGCAGGTAATACTCGATGCCCGCCGGCGCGTTGCCCTTACTGACGTTTTTGTAGATGGGCGACTTGGAGGGGTCACCCTCAAAACGCTCGCGGAAATTCTGCCGGAAAGTTGCCTGACCCCGGTCGTCCAGTGGAAACTCGCGCGCCGGTAGCAGGCGGATTTCCGTCACGGGATACAGGGTGCGCTGGGTATCCACGTCAAAGGTGGCGATGGTCTCAATCTCGTTGTCGAACAGGTCTATGCGATACGGCAGCACGCTGCCCATGGCGAACAAATCGACGATGCCGCCGCGCACACAGTATTCGCCGGGACTCAGCACTTGCTGAACATGGTTGTAACCGGCCAAGGTCATCTGCGCCCGGAATGCGTCGAGGTCGAGGCACTCGTCTTTTTTCAGGAAGAAGGTGTAGGCGGCGAGATAGGCCACCGGCGGCAGCGGATACAAGGCTGTGGTCAGCGGCACGATAATCAGGTCACAATCGTTGCCGCGAATGTGGTGCAGCGTGGCGAGACGTTCCGATATTAAATCCTGATGCGGGGAGAAATGGTCGTAGGGCAGGGTTTCCCAATCGGGCAGCAGATGCACGCGCAGCTTGGGCGCGAAGAACGGGATCTCCTCCAGCAGCCGTTGCGCCTCCAATGCATGGGCGGTAATCACCACCAGCGGCGACTTGTCGGCAGCCAGTTGTGCCAGTGCCAACGCATCGGAAGAGCCGTGCAGACCGGTGTAGCGGGGGCGGGAATGGAGTGAGTCGAACAGCATGAAAACAGCCTGAGCAAAGGCGCGCATTATAAGCCAAGCCGGGGGGTTTCCTTTACAATCCCGCCATGTCCGAATTCCACGCACTGGTTCCCGCCGCCGGTTTTGGCGCGCGCATGGGTAGTGAGTTACCCAAGCAATACCTGCCTGTTGCAGGCAGGCCGATGATCGCCCATGCGCTGGACACGCTGTGTGCCTGTGCCGAAATTGTCACAGTGTTCGTGGTGTTGTCTCCCGATGATGCGCAATTTCACCGTTACGATTGGTCGCGCTACGGCGACAAGTTGCAGCCCTTGTTCTGCGGCGGCGCGACGCGTGCCGAGAGCGTCGCCAACGGTCTGCTGGCTTCCGAGCTGGAGCCGGACGATTGGGTGCTGGTGCATGACGCAGCGCGGCCTTGCTTGACTCAGGCGCATCTCGCCAAACTGATTGCGGAATTGCGCGATGATGCCGTGGGTGGGCTGTTGGCAGTGCCGGTTGCTGACACCTTGAAGCGCGCGGATGCGAATCAGCGTATCGAATACACCGAGCCGCGCGACAAATTGTGGCAGGCGCAAACTCCGCAGATGTTCCGCGCCGGGCTGTTGGCGCGGGCATTGCGGCAATGCCGGACAGTCACTGACGAGGCTTCGGCGGTTGAGGCATCGGGACTGCAACCGAAGCTGGTGGCGGGCGATAGCAGCAACTTCAAGGTGACTTATCCGCAGGATGTTAAGTTGGCGGAGTTATGGTTAAACAAGAATATGTAGGGTGGGTTAGGCGCGAATGCGCCGTAACCCGCCGCTGAAAAATGATGGTGGGTTACGCTCCGCTAACCCACCCTGCAGGAGGCAAGCAATATGCGAATCGGACAAGGTTTCGACGTTCATCAACTGGTGGCGGGGCGCAAGCTCATTATCGGCGGGGTGGAGATTCCGTATGACAAGGGTCTGCTCGGTCATTCCGACGCGGATGTATTGTTGCACGCGATTTGCGACGCGCTGCTCGGCGCGGCGGGTCTGGGTGACATCGGCAGGCATTTTGCCGATACCGATGCAAAATTCAAAGACATTGACAGCCGCATTCTGTTGCGCGAATCGCTGCATCTGGTGCGCGCACAGGGTTACCGCGTCGGCAATGTGGATGCCACCATCATCGCGCAGGCACCCAGGATGGCAGCGCATATCGCGCAGATGGTGGCGCATATCGCCGATGATCTGCGTATCGAAAAACGTGCCGTCAACGTGAAGGCGACCACCACCGAGCAACTGGGTTACACCGGACGCGGCGAGGGCGTCGCCGCTCAGGCAGTCGTGCTGCTATTGGAAGACTGATGCGAATACTGGCACTGGAGACTTCCACCGAATACTGTTCCGTCGCCCTGTGGCAAGACGGTGTAGTGAGCGCGCGTTGCGAACTGGTCGGGCAAAAGCATTCCGAAGTGTTGATGGCGATGTTGGACGGTTTGCTCAAAGAAGCCGGGGTGACCGTCACGCAACTCGACGGCATTGCTTTCGGCAAAGGGCCGGGTTCGTTCACCGGGGTGCGTATCGCCTGCGGTGTGGCGCAGGGTCTGGCATTGGGCGCGAATCTAAGCGTGGTCGGCGTGTGTACCCTGGAGGCACTGGCGCAAGCATCGCAACACGACAGGGTGGTTGCTGCTTTGGATGCGCGCATGGGGGAAATTTACCTGGCTGCTTATGAGCGGCTTGATGCCGGCTGGAACACGCTGTGCGAACCCTGTTTGTGCAAGGCGGAAGATGCGCCGGGGCTTG
This sequence comes from Pseudomonadota bacterium, assembly GCA_049321355.1. Classification (GTDB taxonomy): domain Bacteria; phylum Pseudomonadota; class Gammaproteobacteria; order Burkholderiales; family Gallionellaceae; genus Gallionella. The sequence goes on from JBMOPZ010000006.1 coordinate 31,422, forward strand.
TCGGAGAGGGATGGTTCGGTGTGGGGAGCGGCTTTGCCGCCGATACGCCGGCATCGCAACAACATGCCGCTGCCGGGTCGGGCGCATTGACGCGGCACTTCGGCAAGCAGTTGTCGGGTGTGGATGCGCGGGCGATACCGCAAGCCAGCGCCATTTCACAACTCGCCGCAATTCAATTCCGGCGGGGCAATGCGCTTGATGCGGCACTCGCGTTGCCGCTCTATCTGCGCAACAAGGTGGCACTCACAACCAGAGAGCGGGAAGCGGTACGCGCGAATCCGGTCGGATGATGTTGCGCGAAATGAAGTTGTCGGATGTGGATGCGGTACTGGCCGTCGAGCAGTCGGTACAAAGCTACCCGTGGTCGCGGGGAAATTTTTGCGATGCATTGCGCAACGGTTACCAGTGTTATCTGGATGAGTTCAACAATACCCCGCGCGCTTACGCCATTGTGATGCCCGTGGTGGACGAGGCGGAGTTGCTCAATATCGGCGTGGCAGCGGCACAGCAACGTCAAGGTTTGGGTCGGGCGATGCTGCGTGAAATATTGAAACTGGCGCGGGACAGGCAGATGAAGAGAATGTTCCTGGAGGTGCGCCCCTCAAATTTGCCTGCAATTGCTTTGTACGAGACTGTGGGCTTTTGCGAAATTGGCAGACGGCGCGGCTATTATCAGGGCAGTGAAGATGCGTTGATAATGGCGTGCGAATTACACGGCATATAAAATCATGGTGATATTCCCCTCTCCCACGAGTGGGAGAGGGGAGAGCAACCGTGTTCTGAGTCAAGCGTTTTTTAAGTTCCACGGGGTGTTATTTTTTAACATTGAGTTCATGATGGTTAACAACTTTCTCATGCAAGCGACGATCACGACTTTGGGTGGTTTGCC
>JBMOPZ010000007.1:0-22125 GCA_049321355.1 Pseudomonadota bacterium
CTCAATATCGCCACGTCGATCACTCCTGTTTCCCCGCTCAAAATTTAAGCGGGGCAGTTTCACACGTGGGTCAATTTTCGATGCACATCTATGCCAAAAGTGGGTCAGTTTTCAGTGCACCGCAACACCGCCTGACTACGAGGCCAGAGCGGTTGAGCTGGTGCTGAAGCAGGCCGAGGCGTTGTCCGAGGCATGGATGGGGTAGCAGTTGATTCTGCCGACAGCCTCGGAAAGAAATTAGTCTCAAGCAATGAGACAATGAGCATTGAAGAGATGGATGGGGATGAAATTAAAATGGGCAGCGTAAAATTTCCCGGATATAAAACGGGGTATGGAAACAAGAATGTGAATGCCCGAGGCCGTAGTAATCGAGGCTGTGGTGTCAATTACGATTTAACGTCTGACTTCTGTTTTATTTGGTGATGCACGGAGGAGGCTGAAGATGAAATATCTGGTGATGTTCATTGTTGCGTTATTGCCCCCTCTTGCTATGGCTGCCGCGCAGCCTGTGGAAATTCCGCTCAATCAGCATCTTTCGGCTGTCGATTATTTTCGCGATGGCAGGCAGAGTGGCTGCGGCTTGCGGGCAACCGCGGAGAGTCATGATAGCGTTTGGCTTAACGTGCTCATCACGGTGTTTCTCAAGCCTTCCGGCGTGACCCTGGGGGTTGCCAAGGTGGTGGCGAGAAAGGCCCATATCGGCAGTGCGGGCGATGAGTCCGGGCAGGGCATTACCTTCAGCAGCATAGGCAAAATTCAACAGGCGTGGATTAAGGCGGAGTCCGGCGGGCAGCCGACGGTTTATCGGAACGGCCAGTCCTCGCACAGTGACGGCTATATGACACCGATGGAATTTGCCGAGACAACGCGGTTGCTGGCGGCGATCGCGCAGGAAAATTTTCGCGTGGGCATCAGCCTGGATGAGGAGCAGCCGGATCAGGTGTTCGAGTTCAATCAGCGTCCCGATCAGGCGGAAATCAACAAGCTGTCGGCGTGTATGAGCAAGCTCAGGAATGAAATAACCGCCGATCAACGCCGGCAGGTTTTTTAGGGAAACACCGAATGATTCGGTTTGGCGGTTCCCGCGCAGCAGGGAATCCGGTCAAATCAAACAGCCGGATGCCCCTCCACGCGGACATGACGAATAAATCGGCATCCCCTCAAGATTTGCTATCCGGCCCGTGGTCATCCCGCCCCAGCCAGTCCAATAAAAACGCCCATTGCTCCAACTCCTGATCCGCCAGATAGGGCGGCAGGTCGAACAGCGATTTTCCCTCGAAGGCGGCATTCACATACACCTGCGTTTCGCGCAGGTAAGCGAGTATCGGCAGGTCGAGCCTGGACAGGAAATGACCCAGTGCCTGTGCCGCTTTGGTGCGCGCACTCATGCGCATACCGACGATGCCGACGGCACAGCGGCGGGCGCGAAAATGTTTTTGCTCCGCCAGTTTTTCCAGAAAGTCGCGGCTGGCATGTAAATCAAATAAAGACGGTGAAATCGGCACGATAATTTTGTTGGCCAGCTTGATGGCGCGGGCAAGGTTTTTGCCGTGCAGCCCGGCGGGCGAGTCGATGATCAGCCAATCCGTTGCGGGGTCGTGCGCCTTCTTCGATTGCAGCGCGCGTATCGGCGGCAACTCATCGGGGCGCATTGCCAGCCATAATGCCGATGACTGCTGCCGATCCAGGTCGAGTATCGCAACCTGCCCGCCCCGATTAGCCAAATATCCCGCAATGTTGACCGATAGCGTGGTTTTGCCGCTGCCGCCCTTGGGATTGATTACCAGTATCGTTTTCATTGTTTCCCCCGATCACGGAATAATGGAATTAACTGCCGATTCGGCACGGTGCAGCTAAGGAAACTCTGAACAAGTCTGGTTTTGTCGTTCCCGCTTTCGCGGGGATGACGACTTGATCAGAGCTTTCCCTGACACCGTTCGACCCGGGACGCCAAGGCCGCAAATCTATTCACATTTCGACAGACTCGATGCGAACGGATCGCAAACATAATCGGGTCTGTTTGCAGTGTGGCTGCGGCATCCTTATCTGCGCTTAAAGATTGATCCGAGTACCCCACGAATAATTTCGCGACCGACTGCCGAGCCGATTGAGCGCATCGCGCTTTTGGCAAATGCTTCGCCGATGCCCTGACGATTGCTGGCGCGTCCCGGCGTAGCGTTGCCGTTGCCGAATACGCTACCCAACAGCCCGCCACGTTCGGCGGACGATTCGGTTTGCGCATTGGCGGCTACTTGCGCGGCTTCATTGCGCTGCCTGATGATTTCATAGGCGGATTCCCGATCCACCGCTTTTTCGTAATGTCCGGCGAGCAATGAGCGGCGCATGACGGTGTCGCGTTCGGCATCGTTAATCGGTCCGATTTGCGCCTGCGGCGGAACAATCAGGGCGCGCTGCACAATGCCGGGGCGACCTTTGGTGTCCAGGCAGGAAACCAGTGCTTCGCCGACCCCCAGTTCGGTAATGGTGGCTTCTTCATCCAGATCGGGATTGTCGCGCATGGTTTCGGCGGCGGCTCTGACGGCTTTTTGGTCGCGCGGCGAAAAAGCGCGCAGCGCGTGTTGCACACGGTTGCCGAGTTGCCCCAGCACCTTGTCGGGGACATCGGCGGGATTTTGCGTGACGAAATACACGCCCACGGCTTTGGAGCGAATCAGGCGCACCACCTGCTCGATTTTTTCCACCAGTGCCGCAGGGGCATCGTTGAACAACAAATGCGCCTCGTCGAAGAAAAATACCAGTTTGGGTTTGTCGCGGTCGCCCGCTTCCGGCAGATTTTCAAACAATTCCGAGAGCAGCCACAACAACATGGTCGAATACACCTTGGGCGACATCATCAATTGATCGGCGGCGAGGATGTTAATCATGCCGTAACCGTTGCTGTCGGTTTGCATCAGATCCTCGATGTTGAGCATCGGCTCGCCAAAAAACGCTTCCCCGCCCTGTGTTTCGATTTGCAGCAGACCGCGCTGAATCGCGCCGATGCTCGCAGTGGAGATGTTGCCGTATTCGGTGGTGAAGTCGGAAGCGTTATCGCCCACGTTTTGCACCATTGCCCGCAGGTCTTTCAAGTCCAGCAACAACATGCCGTTGTCGTCGGCAATTTTGAATACCAGTGCCAGCACGCCCTGCTGCACCTCGTTGAGGTTCAACATGCGTCCCAGTAGTAGCGGCCCCATATCGGAAATCGTGGCGCGCAGCGGATGCCCCATTTTGCCGAACACGTCCCAGAAAGTGACCGGATAAGCGCGGTGCGCAAAACCCTCCAGTTTCAAAAGTTCCGCACGCTCGGCAACTTTGGCATTGCCGCCGCCCGCCTTGGTGAGTCCCGACAAATCCCCCTTGATGTCGGACAGAAACACCGGCACGCCCAGACTGCTGAACGCTTCGGTCAGCGTTTGCAGCGTCACTGTTTTTCCCGTGCCGGTCGCGCCGGTAATCAGCCCGTGGCGATTTGCCATTTGCGGCAGCAGGTGAATTTGATGTTCGTTATTTTGTGCAACGAGGATAGGTGTGCTCATGGCGGTAATTTCTATGCGGGGTCGGGTTGGGTTAAGCGGGCGTAAATGATACCATCGCGAGGCATTTTTTTTGGAGGCGAGTATGGCGGGTCACAGCAAATGGGCAAATATCCAGCACCGCAAAGGCAAACAGGATGCCAAACGCGGCAAAATTTTTACCCGACTGATTAAAGAAATTACTGTTGCTTCGCGTATGGGCGGGGGCGATGCGGGCGCGAATCCGAGACTGCGTCTGGCGATTGAAAAAGCGCGTGAAAACAATATGCCCAAAGACACCGTGGAAAACGCCATCAAGCGCGGCACGGGACAGCTTGAGGGTGTGGATTACGTCGAAATACGCTACGAAGGCTACGGCATTAACGGTGCGGCGGTAATGGTGGATTGTCTCACCGATAACAAAACGCGCACGGTGGCCGACGTGCGTCATGCCTTCAGTAAATACGGCGGAAATCTGGGAACCGACGGTTCGGTTTCATTCCTGTTTACTCATTGCGGACAAATGATTTTTGCGCCGGGAACCGACGAGAACGGCCTGATGGAAGTCGCGCTGGATGCCGGTGCGGAAGATATTGCGACCAACGACGACGGCAGTATCGAGGTGATTACCGCACCGGGCGACTTTGTGAATGTGAAACAGGCATTGGAAGAAGCGGGCTACAAAGCCGAATTTGCCGAGGTGATTATGAAGCCGCAAAACGAAGTCCTTTTCAGCGGTGACGATGCGGTGAAAATGCAGAAACTGCTCGACGCGCTGGAAGATTTGGATGATGTGCAGGAGGTTTACAGCACCGCCGTGATCGGGGAATGATTCCACTTCGCCTGCTTCACGATAACTGCGTTGGCTGCACTGCGCCGCTCTTCGCCGTGCCGGATGCACTGTCTCGTTGCGGCTCGATTGCCGCCTGGTTCTCGTTTTGCAGACAAGCCGGAATTGGCAATGCGTATTCTCGGCATTGATCCCGGCTTGAGAGTCACCGGTTTCGGTGTGCTCGAAATAGATGGTAAGAAGCTGCACTATATCGCCAGCGGCTGCATCAAAACGCCCGACGGTGAACTGCCGGAACGTTTGAAAGTGATACTTGATTCCCTGACCGAGGTCATCGCGCAGCACCAGCCGCAGCAGGTGGCGGTGGAAAAAGTGTTCGTCAACGTCAATCCGCAATCCACATTGTTGCTCGGTCAGGCGCGCGGTGCGGCGATTTGCGCGGCGGTGCTGGCGAATCTGCCGGTGGCGGAATACACCGCGTTGCAGGTAAAGCAGGCGGTGGTCGGGAACGGCCACGCCGACAAGGAGCAGGTGCAGGCGATGGTGCAACGTTTGCTGAAACTTTCCGGCACGCCCTCGGCGGATGCGGCGGACGCGCTGGCTTGCGCGATCTGCCACGCGCACGGCGGACAGGGCTTGGGCGCATTGGCAACGGCGGGTTACCGCGTAAAAAAGGGCAGATTAATATGATAGGAAGATTGACGGGAACACTCTTGGAAAAGAACCCGCCGCAGATCCTGCTGGATGTGCAGGGGGTGGCGTATGAGCTGGATGTGCCGATGAGTACCTTCTACAACCTGCCGGCACTGCACGAGAAGGTGGTGCTGCACACGCAGCTCATCGTGCGCGAGGATGCCCATTTGCTATACGGTTTTCTGAGCACCGATGAGCGGTTCGCTTTTCGCCAGTTGCTCAAAATCAGCGGTGTCGGGCCGCGACTCGCTCTGTCGGTGTTGTCCGGTTTGAGTTTGGGCGATCTCGCGGCGGCGGTCGCCAATAAAGAGACGGGTCGTCTCACCAAAATACCCGGGGTCGGTAAAAAAACCGCCGAGCGTTTATTGTTGGAACTGCAAGGCAAGTTTGTCGCGGATAATGCCGGCGGTGCGGCGCAGGGTGCGACCGTTATCACGGCGGATGACGACATCAGCAACGCGCTGTTGGCTTTGGGCTATAAAGAAAAAGAAGCAAGCTGGGCTGCCAAGCAGCTACCGAAAGAAATCAGCGTGTCGGATGGTATTCGTCAGGCATTGAAGCTGTTGGCAAAGGCGTAAGCACTTGGCTGTTTGACTTTCTCCTTCCCTTTCCCTTTTGAGGGGCGTCGTACTGCCGATTCACTGGTGTCCCTTGGGGTTCATGCCGCGTTCCCGCAGTGCATTCTCCAGGTCTTCCAGCGTGAAGCGCGGCGCGCTTGATTGCGGTCGCACGATACGCAATACATCGGGATAAATTTGCCGCGCGCCGTTTTCAGGATTCAGGGCGAGCACGTGGTAACCGCCCAAAGGCATGTTTTGCGGCACGGTAACGGTGACTTGATTGCCATCCTGCACGGATAGATTGCTGTCGGGCAACAATTCGATTTCGTTCAGGGTTTCATTCCCAGCGAGGAACGCGGCATCGGCGGACAAGCCGAATTTGGCAATGTTGCGCGCCGCCGGATAGGCCGCTTGCAGCCTGGGGTGACGGGTATCGCTAATGTCGAGCACCAGCAAACCGGAGGACGCGCCGCTGGCATACAGTCGTTTGCCGCCGAGTTTCATATCAACAATTTTTTCGCCGGGGTTGAAGCTTCCCAGCGGCTCCAGGGTCGGGTAGTCATACAGCAGAATGCCTGCCGCCGGCCGGTATATCGCCAGCAGTCCCTCCTGAAAACGCAGCAACTCCGCGCCCTGCGGCAGTTGCTCCAGCGAGTATTTGGAATGGGTCGGCAGGATGTCGATGTGTGTTGCCGTGGCAATCAGCAGGTGCTGCTCTGTTGTCCAGAAATCATTGAGTGCGGACGGATACCAGGCGGACTGTTTGCCGCTGTCGGTGTCGATCACGGCAATGCCGCGCCCGGTTTCGGCGATGTAGAGGCGCGTGCCTTGAACGCGAATCAGGTTGGCATGTGCCGCACGTGTTTGTACGTCCGTAGTATCAAGCGGCAGATAGTTGGCGACTGGCTGCGGGGCAAACGGATCGCCGATGTCCACCGCGCTGACTCCCTCCTTGCCGCGAGCGACATAGACGGTGTGCCCGTCCAGCCACAGACTTTGCGCCTCGCCGCTCAGGTTGAGCGCGCCCATCCAGATCGGATTCAGCGGATTTTTGATGTCGAAAATTTGCAGCCCGTTTTCGCCTGCGGCAACGTAGGCGTAGCTGTCCCGCGTCACCACGTCGCGTGTCTGGCCGCGCGCATGGTAAGTGCCTGCCAGTGTTGGTCGTCGGGGCGTACTGATGTCGAGCACCGAAATGCCGCCCCACCAGTCGAGCACATAGGCGTAATCACCGCGTACCCGCACCCCCCACGACCAGCCGATGGTGTCGTAAGCACCCGCCAGTGCGGGCTGTGCAGGGTCGCTAATGTTGACAACCTGAATGCCGGAAATCCAGTCCGCGATATAGGCGTAGTCCCCGTCCAACTCGATGCCGCGCGCATTGCCGGGAGTGGCGAGGTGGGCGATCTCGCGGGGTTGCGCGGGCCGGGAAATATCCAGCACATGCAAACCGCTTTCATAGTTCGCCACATAGGCGAGCCGGTCGCGAATGACCACATCCTCCGCCGTGCCGCCCATGGCATAGGCGGCGATCTGTTTGGGTTGTTTCGGGTTGCTAACGTCGAACACCAGCAGCCCGGCGCGGTCAGCCGCGATATATGCCCGGTCGCCGACCACCTCCACCGCCCAGGCTTTGCCCGCCGTGGCGACGCTGCCGACCATCAGCGGATGCGCAATATCGGCGATGCTGATGATGTGAAAACCGCCGCGATGGTCGGCCAGATAAATGTAATCGCCCGCCCGCTTCATGGTGTAGGCCAAACCCGGTGTGGCGATTTCCGATACCTTGCGCGGCTGTTCCGGCCGGCTGATGTCGAGGATTTGCAAACCGTGGTCGTCGTCGGCAATGAAGGCGTAATTGCCGCTGACCAGCACTCCCTTGGACGACCCCCGGGTGTGGTAGGCGGAAACATGGCGCGGCGCATTGGGTTGGCTGATGTCGTACAGATGCAAACCGGAAAACCAGTCGGCGACAAATAAAATATCGTCGCGAATTACCGCACGGCGACTGCCGCCAAAGTTCACTCCCAGATTAAGCAGTGTGGGCGGCGGGGGCGAAAAATCAATCATCTGAATATCGCCGGGGGTGGCCGCCAACACTTGCTGTTGCATCGCGGCAAAATCGCCAACCGGTTGAGCGGAATAATAACTGTCGATCAGCTGCGGCACAGCGGGATTGCGCACGTCGATGCGCATGATTTCGTTGCGCTCGTTGGTCATCACCACAAAGCCGTCTGTATAACGCAAGGCGTGCGCTGTGCCGATGCGATTCAGGCTGCCCTTCCAGCGCGGTTGCTGCGGCGTGCCCACATCGACGATGGTCAGGCCGGTCGCGCCGTTGGCAAGATAGGCCAGGTTCCCCGCGACCGCCAAATCATTTACCTCGCCGGGGTAATGTGCCACGGTGCGTATGCGGTTTAAATCGCGCACATCCAGTATCAGCATACCGGTCTGCGGTGCGGCAAGGTAGGCATAACCGTCAACCACTTGCAGTGCCGCGACACTTGCCGACAGCGCGAAGCGCGCGACCTCTCGGGGCGTTTGCGGCTGGCGGATGTCGAGTACGGTGAGCTGCTTGCCCGTGGTCAGATAGAGGTAATCATCCCTCACCGCCAGCGCATCGGGCAATGCCGGCAGCGGATAACGGCTTACCGACAGCGGGTGTTCGCGATCCTGCACATCGGCAATGCGCAACCAGCCCGCCGGATCCAGCAGATAAGCATAATCGCCGTGCCACAATACGCGGACAATGTTCCCCGACAACTGCGTTTGCAGGCGCGGCGGCGCATCGGGCGCGAGCGCAAACACCCGCAGGCCATACTCGCCACTCGCCACCAGCGCGTACTCGCCATCGCTTGCCAGCGACCGTGCCGGAGCGGCCAATGCCGTCTGCCAGCGCGGATAAACCCCGCCGGGAACCAGTGCCAACTGCGCGCGGTCATCCAATGCCCGCGCGATGAAACTGGCCGAGCCGCCCTGTTTAACATCAAGCACCGCAGGTGCGGCGTACCCCGTTGCGGTGAACAGCATCGCGAGCAGCAGACAGCAAGCCTGTTGTACGGAGAACATCCCCGGTGTTGCGACCCTGCCTGTGAAAATTACCATCATGCAAACCTTTCCGAGCATCGGTGCGGATGTTGCCGGCGCGCTTATTCGGCGTTTCCTCAGAGTTTCAACGTCCGCGCATAAGCCGATTCGGAAATGTCCCCCCAGGCATCGTTGTTGTCGCGGAAGGTGTTGTATGCCTGATAAATACGCTTGAAGTCGGCATCTTTGGCAGCTTCCGCTTCCAGCGTTTTAAGCGTCAGCTTTTTGAGCGTTTTAATCACATCGTCAGGGAAGGGGAGTGCGGTTACTTTATGTTTGCCCTTTAATTCGCGCAGTGCTTCGAGGTTTCTCGCCTCGAATTCGGACAACATCCAGCTATTGGCTGCGGCTGCGGCGGTTTCGACCATGATCTGGAATTTTTCCGGCAATGATGCCCATGCCCGGCTATTGATGGTAAGTTCCAGCGTGGGACCGGGCTCGTGCCAGCCGGGGTAGTAGTAGAATTTGGCGGCACGATGCAGGCCGAGGCGAAGATCGTGATAAGGGCCTATCCATTCGGTGGCATCAATGGTGCCGCGCTCCAGCGCGGTGTAAATTTCACCGCCAGCCAGCAACACCGGATTAACGCCTGCCTGAGCCATGACTTTCCCACCGAGGCCGGGAATGCGCATTTTGAGACCTTTAAGATCGCTGACGGAGTTGATTTTTTTGCGGAACCAGCCGCCCATCTGCACGCCGGTATTACCCATGGGAAAAGGAATCAGATTGTACGGTTTGTAAAGATCGCGCCACAGTGTTAACCCGCCGCCGTAGTCCAGCCATGCGTTCATGCCCTGCGCGTTCATGCCGAAAGGCACGGCGGTAAAGAATTGGGCGGCAGGGACTTTGCCCGCCCAGTAATAGGCGGCGCCGTGACCCATCTCCACCGTACCCTGCGAGACCGCGTCGAAGGTTTGCATCGCGGGAATCAATTCGCCGGCGGCATAAACCTGAATACGCAATTGACGCTCGCTCATTTTTTCGATGTCTTTGGCGAAACGCTCCGCACCCTGTTGCAGGATGGGCATATTGGGTGGCCACGTGGTCACCATCTTCCAGTTAAAGCGTTTATTGGAGGCGGCCAGCGCGGTGGCGGGAAGTGCTGCGGCGGTAGTCAGCGCACCGGCGGCGGCTGTTTTCAAAAAATCGCGGCGTTTCATGAATGATCCTTGTGGTTGGTTTCCCCTGGGTGTAGCGCCGTCTGTTAAACGGCGCGTCAGCCCCGAACGGCATAGACTGGGATTTTACTGCATGTGCGCGGCAAGAAAACCCCGCGCGAATTACGCTCGCCGATTGGGTACAAGCTCACCCAGCTCGTTCAACAGCGGGTCAAGAAACTTTTCATACTTGCGCCAGCGTTCCACCGATGAGGTGTAAATCGGTTGGCGTACTTGGGTGACGCTGGCAGTGCGAATTGGACGTTCGGTTTTGTGGAAATCTAGGCAGGCATCGTGCCACCCGAGTTCGCAGTATTCGAGCAGGCGGCGTGCCTGCGCTTCCTGATCGGCGACGGTGTCTTCGTATTGAATGTCGAGAAAAGCACCTGCCGGCAGGACAGTGCGCCAATGGTTCATCAGGCGCGCATAGTCGGTGTAATAACGCCCCAACTCCGCCAAGTCGTAAGTATGTTCCTGCTTGCGCTTGAATAAGCGCGTGAAACACGACAAACAGGTGTCCACCGGATTGCGGTTGACGTGAATGATTTTTGCCTTGGGCAGCATCAGATGGATCAGCCCGACCATGAAAAAGTTGGCGGGCATTTTGTCGGTGATGCGGGCAGAATCGGCGTTGCGCTGGCGCACGCAAGAAAGGTATTCCGTACCCCATTTGGTGAGTGTTGCCGCGTCGAGATTTTTCAAGTTGTCGGGGAAGCGGCTCTGGTCGCTGCGTGTTTTTCGGTGCGCAATGCGCAACAAGTCCGGCAACTCGCCCGCGCCAAACACATCGGGATGGCTGGCAATGATTTGCTCGGTCAGTGTGGTGCCGGAACGCGGCATTCCCAGCACGAAAATCGGCGTTGGGTCGTCGTTTCCGGCACCGCGCAGACGCTCGATATTCTCTTTGCTGAACAGTTGGGCAATTTCGGCAAATTGGGCGGTGGTCGCTTGCGGATCGTAATCGAGCTTTGCGCGTTTTAATTTGCATCCGGCGAGAAAGTGCGGGAAAGCCCGGTCGTAGTCTTTGATGTCGTCCAGACATTTTCCCAAGGCAAAGTGCAGGGACATTTGTCTGCCTTCCGGGAATTTTTCAATGTCTTTTTCCTTCGCCAGCAGGGCGGCGAGGTTCTCATCGTCGGGTCGCACCTTCCTGACTTGGGACAAGTGAATGCGGGCGGCCAAGCTGTCCGGTTTGTAACTGAGTGCGCGGGAAAATAATTCTTCCGCGCGTTCCATTTGACCGATTTCCATGCACAAGTCGCCCAACCCCAGAATGGCATCGCCATATTCCGGTTTAAGATCCAGCGATTTGAGATAGGCAGATTCGGCATCCTGCTGTTGCCCCAATTCGCGGTACACCGATCCGAGCAGTCCGTGAACTTTGTGATTGGCGGGATTCAACTCCAGGGTGCGTTCGGCGGCGGTTTTCGCCTCGGGGAAATTTTCCATGGACTGATGCGTTTTGGACAAACCCATCAGTGCCTCCACATAATCCGGGCGCAATTTCAGGGCGCGTTGATAACCGGCAAGTGCTTCGTCGTTTTTCTCCAATGCCAGTTTGACACCGCTCATGTTGCAGACGGCTTCGGCATATTTCGGATTGATGCGCAGTGCTTTTTGCAGAGTTTCCTCGGCCTCTTCAAGGCGATCCTCTTCCAGCAGCAACGCGCCGAGATTGCTCAACGGCTCAAGATAATCCGGGCGCGCTGAAATGGCTTTGCGATACCAGGCGATAGCCGCGTCGTTCTGCCCGCGTTCGCGCCAGATATTGCCGAGGTTGTTGAGCGAGGGGGCGAAATCGGGATCGATTGCCAACACCTGTTTTTGGCAGGCCTCGGCCCGAACATAATCCCTGAGGTCGTAATAAGCGATGCCGAGATTGCTATGCGCCATCGCCATTTTGGGTGCCAGTGCCACGGCCTGTTTGCCGTGCTCCACGGCTGCTTCCGGCTTGCCCATTTGGCGCACTATTTCACACAAATTGGCGTGAAACAGTGCCACTTCGCCATTGTGCCCAATTGCCCTCAGGATGAGCTGCCGCGCCTGTTCATTTTTGCCGACCTGATGGGCGATGACTCCGAGTAAATGCAAGGCAAACGCGTGATCGGGTTGCTGCTGCAAAATTTGCCGCACCAGATGTTCTGCCTCCTGCAGCCGCCCCTGTCCTTGCAGTTGCGCCGCCAATTGCATCGCTTGTGCCAGTGAGAGCTGTGATGGCTGTTGCCGGGATTGGGGGGTGAAGCTGAACGGGTTGCTTTGCGGCATGGTTGGCAGATTTACGAGGTGAACTTCGGTCTAGGATAAGGCAGTATCTCCCGAGTTGGAAGCCGTTTTTCCACTGTTGTTTTATCTGTTTTTAGGGAGTAGAATTTTTAGGGAGTAGAATGCCCAAAAGTATCCAAAAATCGGACATTAAGGGGGCGGTATCATGAGCAAACAATCCACCGAAAAACGGTACGATGTCAGTAGGCAGGCGACGACAACGCATCACGTTCACCTGAAGCCTGTTTGTGCGGCACTACTCTTTGCCTTCTCCGTGCAGGGCGCGCAAGCCAACCCGCTGGGTGGTGCGGTGGTAAACGGCCAGGCCGACATCGTCAGCAGCGGCAACACCCTCACCGTCACCAACACCCCCGGCACCATCATCAACTGGCAAGACTTCAGCATCGGCAGCAACGAAATCACCCGCTTCGCCCAACAAAGCGCCAGCTCCACCGTACTGAACCGCGTCATCGGCGGCAACCCCAGCAACATCCTCGGCAGCCTGCAATCCAACGGCCAGGTCTTTCTGCTCAACCCCAGCGGCATCATCTTTGGCGCGGGCGCCACCGTTGACGTGGCCGGCCTGGTTGCCGGCACCCTCAACCTCAGCAACGCCGACTTCCTCGCCGGACGCCACCACTACACCGCAGTCCCCGGCGCACAAAACCTCAGCAACGCCGGCAACCTTGCCGCCCAGAGCGGCGGACAGATTTACCTGATTGCCCCCAACGTTGAAAACAGCGGCATCATCACCGCCCTCAACGGCGAAATCCTGCTGGCCGCAGGTCACGAAGTCGAACTGGTCAACGGCAACGACCCCGCCCTCAGAGTCAACCTCACCGCCCCGGCGGGTGACGCCACCAATGTCGGCCAACTGATCGCCGAAGCGGGCAGCCTCGGGCTATTCGGCACCGTGGTCAGGAACAGCGGCACGGTCAGTGCCGACAGCGCCACGATGCGGGGCGGCAAGATCGTGTTCAGAGCCAGTCAGCGTGTCGAGGCGGGCGGAACTATGTCGGCAAGTGGCACGGGCACGCCCTCACCCCAACCCCAACCCCTCTCCTGGGGGGAGAGGGACTCCGGAGGTGGCACCATCCTCCTGCTGGCCGACATGCAGAGCGGCACCGTCAATGTCAGCGGCACCCTGGATGCCTCTGCACTTGCTCAACCCACCCCAGCCCTCCCTTCTCAGGGAGGGAGCGTTAAGCCTCCCCTGACAAGTGGAGGCTTGGAGGGGTTTGATGGCGGCTTCATTGAAACCAGTGCCGCGCACGTCAATGTGGCGGACAGCGCGCGCATCACCACCGCCGCCGCCAATGGCCGTGCCGGCACCTGGCTGATCGACCCGACGGATTACACCATCGCGGCGGTTGACCCGCTCAACGGCAGCAGCTTCATGAGCGGCGCGGCACTGGGTGCGGCGGTGGCTGCGGGTAACGTGATTATCCAGACAGCCGCAGGCGGCGTGGGGAATGGCGACATCCTTATTAGCGACGCGGTTCTCAAGTCGGCTCTCGCCACCACAGCCACGACCTTGACGCTGCAAGCGCATAACGATGTTGTGTTCGCATCTGCGGCGAGTGTGGTATCGCAAGGTGGCGCGTTGAATGTGGTGGTGAATTCCGATTTGGATGGCATCGGCGGCGGCGCGATTGTGATGAATCCCGGTTCGTCGATTGTCAGTAACGGCGGAAATATCACCTTGGGTGGCGGCACCGCAGGCGACGGCAGCGGTCGCGCAATCGGTAATGCCACCTACGCCAACGGCATCTTTTTGGGTGACCCAATCAATACTGTGGGCTTGGGTGGCGGAACACTGAATGCGAGCGGAACATTCAACGGCGGCAACATCTCTCTCAGAGGGCAGGGCGCGGCTGGCACCATTCGGGCGGATGGTGTTTATGTCACCGACGGCAGTTTGATTACCACCAGCCACGCGGGAACCATCACCCTGGATGGTGTGGGCGGTAATGGAACAAACGATAACAACGGGGTGCGCTTGGGAACCAATGCGACCATCAGCGCGGTTGACGGCGCAATCACTCTGATGGGGCAGGGCGGGCTGGCGACGGGTTCTTTTAATCACGGTGTCTATATTCACAACAGTTCCCAGGTAAGTGCGACCGGTACAGGCGTGATCAACATCACCGGTAGGGGCGGTAGCGTCGGCACATTGGGCGCAAGCAATCGCGGGGTACGGATCAGCACGGCGACGGTCTCCAGCAACTCCGGCGCGATCACCATAAACGGTACCGGTGCCTATGATGGCGACGGTGTGCAGGTGGTGTCGGGTGCCAACGTTACCTCAACCACGGGCTTGATTGATGTGATCGGAACCAGTGGCGAGGCGGTCTCTTTTGCAATCGGTACGTATCTTTCCGGGGGGCATATCAGTTCGGAGGGCGGAGTCAAAATTAGCGGCACGAGCATCGCCACCGGTACCGGCGGCTCAAATCGCGGGGTGCGTATCAGTTCGGCATCCTCAGTCTCGACGGGCTTCGCGTCCGGCAGTAGCATTATTATCAACGCGCAAGGCGGTAATCGCGGTGACGGGTTTCAGTTGCTCAGCGGATCGACCTTGACCGCCTACTATGGGCGGATCGAAGTGAATGCGCAAAGCGGTACGAATGACGCGCTTTCGACCGGGTCGGTTTACGGTCTGTGGGTGTCGGGTGTCGGTACGAGCATGGCTGCGGGTAACGGCATTACCCTTTCCGGTCAAAGTTTGGCAACCGTTGGTGACAATAATCGCGGTATCGCAATTGATTCCGGCGCGACACTGGACAATTTCGCTTTTGGCAGCGAAATTGTATTGAATGGTGCGGGCGGCGGCGGGGGCAGTTTCAACGAGGGTGTGCTGCTGTCGGGAGCGGGTACGACAATTAGCGGTGGCGGCACCCTCTCCATCAATGGCCGTGGTGGCGCGGGCACGGGAACATTCAATCGCGGGGTCCACATTCAGGATGGGGCGCAGGTTTTTGCCAGCGGTACGGGCGATATAAAAATTGGAGGTTTGGGCGCGGCGACTGCGACCTCCAGCTTTGGGCGCGGGATCGAGGTGGGTAGCGGTGCGCGGGTGAGCAGCAGTAGCGGGAATATTGAGCTGACGGGCGATTGTTGGGGGAGCACCTGCGGCACGCTGGGTACGACTGACAACATCGGTATTTACCTGACCAATTCGACCGTGCTCAATGCCTTGCAGGGTGGTGAGGTGGCGAGTATCAGCGGCGACATCACCATGAAAGGCAACAGCTGGGGCAATGGCGTGCGCAATCATGGCGTGGTGTTTGATAGCGGCAATCCTTTGAATCTGGACTCCGGCCCGGGCACGGGCGGCAAGCTGGAAATCGTCGGCAGGGGCGCGAATGGCGGTTACGGTTTTAGTGTGACCTCGTCGAGTGTGCCGGGCTTGGTAGGGGGCACTAACAGCAATGGTGAGATTCGCGTCACCTCCATAGGCGATATGAATGTTGCTGGTGTCAATGCCGTGGATTTGCTGGGGTCGGGGGCTACGTTTAAATTCCGCTCCACAGGCAATATTTTCATTAACGCGCCGCTGGCGGTGAACAACAGCGGTGATGTCATATTGCGCGCCGATATGGAGGGGTCGGGTGTCGGCACAATTACCTTCGGGCCGAACGGTAGCGTGTCGCACATTGGCGGCGGGACATCTTATCTGTATTACAACCCGGTTTCTTACACCGATGCGCTGACCAAATCCGACGCGCTCGGCAATCCCTACACCGCCTTTATGGGCGCAAGCCCTTATCGCGCCTTTATGCTGGTGAACGATGTGTTCGATCTGCAGGCGATGAATGGCAACGCCTCGGGCAACTTTGCGCTGGGGCGCGACATCGTGGCGAATGTTGTCTTGAATCCGGTTGCAGTTTTTTCGGGATGGTTCGACGGGCAGCATCAAACCATTACCGGACTGAACAGCAGCTTGTTCCGCACCATAGGCACAAACGCGATGGTGGGACGCTTCCGCTTGATCAACTCATCGATTCGCAATTGTGGTTTTGAGTGCGGGGCGTTGGCCACGGTCAACAACGGTACGGTTGACGGCGTCTATGCCATCAATCCGATAGTGATTGGCGCGATTTCTGCCGCAGGCGGGCTGCTTGGTACAAATACCGGCAGCATCAGCAACAGCTACGTGAGTGGCGGCTCAATCTCGGCGAATCAGAAAGTCGGTGGACTGGTGGGGGTGAATAGCGGCAGCATCGACAGTAGCTACGTGTCTGGCAATCTGGCAGCCGTGCAAAATGGCGGCGGCAACACCCGTACCGTGGGCGGGCTGGTCGGGCTGAATAGCGGCGGTATCAGCAACAGCTACGTCAGCGGCGGCACAGTGACATCGGCGATCACCGATGGTACGGGTAACGTCGGCGGGCTGGTCGGCGTGAATAGTTCTTTGGGCACGGTTTCCAACAGTTATGCCAGTAACGGCATTGTCTGTGGCGGGGCGTGGAACTGTGGCGGGGTTATCGGGCAGAATTTCGGTGGGGTGACCAATACCTTCTGGGATAGCGATACGGCTGGTGCAGCCGTGCTGTTCGGATTGGGGCACGATGGTCGCCTTGTCACGGGTGGTGCCACGAATGGTTCTCCGGGCAATACCGGGGCATTGCCGCTCACCACCGCCAACTTCATGATCAATGCCAACTTCACGGCAGCGACGCCGGCCAACGGCAATATTAGCCCGACGTGGGACTTCCTCAACACCTGGTGGCAGCCTGTTAGCGACGGCAACCTGCGGCCCATGCTACAAAGCGAATGGAGTCAAAACATCAGCAACGCCCATCAACTGCAACTGATGGCGATGAATCTGAATGCCGACTACCGTCTGGTGGCGGATATCGACATGGCCGAGCTGGCCAACCCCGGCGGCGTGTGGGATGTCAATGCCGGATTTATGCCGATCTGGGGCGGGATGCAGGTTCAGCCACCCTTTAACTTCCCCATATCCGTTCCTTTCACGGGCACTTTGGACGGTGCGGGTCACGTGATTAACAACTTGCGTATCAATCGACCGACGGAATCGGCGGTTGGCTTGTTCGGCATCCTCGGGCGGGGGGCATCGGTCACCAATGTCGGCTTGAGTAACGTCGATATTACCGGCGGCAATTACGTCGGTGCGCTGGCGGGGAGGAATGGGAACGGTAGCGGCAGTGCCTTCGGTAGTGGTGCGGCGGCTTCCATTACCAACAGCTATGTCAGTGGCGGCACGGTAAGCGGTGGTTCGGCAGTAACAGGTGGTAGCGGTGTCGTCGGGGGATTGGTCGGCTCCAATAGCGGCTTTATCGCCAATAGCTATGCGGGTAGCGGTACGGTCAGCGTGACCGGTGCTGTCGGTTTTAGCTCGGTCGGCGGTTTGATCGGCAGACATTCCGGGGTATTGGAAAATGCCTATTCAACCAACGCCGTTATTGGCGGGGTTTCCAGTGATGCCGGTGGGCTGATTGGTTCTGCGGGTTGTGAGTGCATTCCGGTGGTAAACAACACCTACGCCTCGGGTCTGGTGACGGGCGGCGTAGCTGGGCAAACCGGTGGTTTGATCGGCACGAATTTTGCGACGGTGAGCAACAGTTATTGGGATGTCACTACCACCGGGCAAGCCTTTGCCGATGGCAGTGGCAATAGCGTGGTTTCCGGTATTACCGGATTGACCACGGCCGCCGCGATGACACGCGCCAGCTACGCCAACTTTGATTTCGCCAGCACCTGGTGGATGCCGCGCGTCGATGGCAATACCCGCCCCTTCCTGCAAATGGAACACAACGCCCGCATCACCAATGCGCACCAGTTACAACTGATGGCGATGGATCTGAACGCCAACTACACCTTGGGCGCGGACATTGATATGGCAGGGACCACACAGGCCGGGCAGATGTGGAGCGGCAAAGGTTTCGTGCCGGTGGGTAGGATCCGACCATTCCCAAACTTCGCCGACCTGCGTTTTACCGGGCAACTGGACGGTAATGGACACACCATCCGCAACCTTGCTATCAACCGCCCCGCGAGCGATTACATCGGCTTGTTTGGTCGAACCAATGGCGCGACCATCCGAAACCTGATTTTGAGCAATCCGACGGTATCGGGTGGCGGCAATGTGGGTACGTTGATTGGGGAGGCGATTGGTGGAACCATTAGTCTTATCACCGCAAATAATGTGTTTGTCAGCGGTGCGCTGCACTCATCAGGCATCGGAGGGTTGGTGGGAGGGGCTGGTAGTGTGCTGTCCGACAATTTGGCGGTAACGGGTAGTGTGACCGCGCCTACCACTGGATTTGGCAATGACACGGGGGGGCTGTTTGGTTCTCTCAGTGGAGGAGACGTTGTCGGTGCCACATTTAGCGGCACGGTATCGGGGCGTGGAAGAGTCGGGGGAGTGGCGGGTTCTGCCAGCGGCACAATTACCCGCGCGGCTTTTTCTGGCACGATAACGGGGAGAGACTTTGGCATTGGTGGCTTGGTCGGTGGCGGCGGCTTTGGGATGAGCTTGGTAGATAGTCAAGTGAGCGGCGCAACGCTTACCTCGACCGTGACAGCTACCGCTATTGGCGGGCTGATTGGGGATGTCGGCTTTGGGACTACGATTAGCAATTCACATTTCAATGTCGATAGTGTCACCACCAATGGCGTGAATCGTTTTGGCTTGGGTGGTTTGTATGACGTCCAGTTTAACGACTGGGCAAATAACGGCTTAATGCTCAATATTGCCAATTACAACGGCGCGGGCCAGTCCCTGGCACTGAACGCGCTCAGCGGCAGACATACCATCAGCACCCTGCAAGGGGTGAAAGACCTGATCGGCTTTGCCGATGTGCCGAACATCTCATACGCCCTGGCGGGCAGCTTTGACCTGACGGCCTTGCCGGGCTATTACGTGCCGCGCTTCGCGGGTGATTTCGACGGCGGCAATTTCACCTTCTCCAATTTGAACTTGAGCGGGCAAACCCATCTGGGGATGTTCGGTGAAATTCTGAGTGGCGCAACAGTCAGTAATCTCAGCGTACTTAACGCCAGCATCAATGGCTGGAATGATGTCGGCGGGCTGGCGGGCATCAATCGCGGCACCATCAACAACAGCTTTGTCGATGGCGCAACCTTGACGGCTTCAACGGCGGTGGGCGGTTTGGTCGGCAGTAACTTTGGAAGTGTCAGTAACAGTTATGTGAATAACGGCATGGTGGCGGCCACCACCAACGATGGCAATGCCGATGCCGGTGGGCTGGTGGGGTATAACGCCGGCAGCATCAGCAACAGCTATGTCAGTAACGGTAGCGTGGTCAACGCCTCGACCAGCTTGCAGTGGCGCATCGGCGGTCTGGTCGGCTTTAACGATGTCGGCGGTACCATTGATGGCAGCTATGTCAGTGGCGGCACGGTAGATGGGAATGGTACTGGTGGTTCAGGTTCGAGTATCGGCGGGCTGGTAGGGTTGAACAGCGGTACTGTCAACAACAGTTATGTGAGTGGCGGCACGGTGATCGGCGATTGGTCCGTCGGTGGCTTGGTGGGAAGTAACAGTGGCTCCATCAGCAATAGTTATGTCAGTGGCGGCAGTGTCACGGGTACGGGCTTCAATGTCGGCGGTTTGGTGGGGGTAAATGGGGGAGCTGTCAGGCAAACCTATGCTTCTACTGCAGTGATGGGAAGTGGCGCGGGCGGTTTAATCGGTAACGATTTTGGCACTGCTCTGCTTGATAACTATTGGGATGTTGCCGTGAGCGGGCAGACCTTTGCAACGGGCAGCGGGCTAATCGTCCCCGGTATAACCGGACTGACCGCCGCGCAGATGATGAGCATGGCGAGTTTCACCGGGTTTGACATCGCCAATACCGGCGGTGCGGGTACAATCTGGCGCATCTACGAAGGGCAGACCATGCCCTTGTTGGCCAGCTTCCTCACGCCGTTGACAGTCACCGCAGATAACGTGGTGAAGTTGTACGACGGTGCTACCAGCGTGTTGGCGAATGCTCTTTACTCCGTGCCGAATGCCGATACCTCCGGGCACCTGTTCAACCTTGCCGACCCGTACAATGGCGCAGTCAATGCGGGTGTCTATACGCCGGGTGTCGGCGGTCTGTACTCGGATCAGCAGGGTTTCGACATCAGTTACCTCAACGGTACGTTAACGATCAATCCCAAGCCTTTGACTGCAAGTCTCGTCACTGCCATCAGTAAAATATATGACGGTACGCCGAGCGCAACGCTCACCACAGCAGACTACAGTTTGGGCGGGTTTGTCGCGGGTCAGGGCGCAACGGTCACGCAAACGTTGGGCAGCTATAACAGCCAAAATGTGTTAACCGCCAGCACGGTTACCGCAGCACTATCTCCCGGCGATTTCGTTGCGGGCGCGAATACCTTGTTGAGCAACTATGTGCTACCCACAACAGCCAGCGGTGGCGGAAGCATTACCCCCGCCCCGCTGACGGTGACGGCGAACGCCCTGGGCAAAGTTTATGGCGATGCCGACCCGTTCCTGAGCTACAACGCACCGGGCTTGTTGGGTGGCGACACCCTGAGCGGCGCACAAACCAGAGTGGCGGGCGAGAACGTCGGCAGCTACGCCATCAGCCGGGGCAGCTTGGACAACGCCAACTATGCGATCAACTACACGGGCAGCAACCTCGGCATTACCCCCGCAACACTGACGGTTAAAGCAAATAACATCGGTAAAGT
The DNA here is from genome assembly GCA_049321355.1 of Pseudomonadota bacterium. Classification (GTDB taxonomy): domain Bacteria; phylum Pseudomonadota; class Gammaproteobacteria; order Burkholderiales; family Gallionellaceae; genus Gallionella. Next base: position 20,756 of record JBMOPZ010000007.1, read on the forward strand.
GGAAGGGGATGTTGACCCCTTGTTGAGTTATCTGACTTTTGGACTGAAATTTTCCGATACCGCCGCCGGTACGCTGAGCGGCGCGCTGCAACGGATTGCCGGTGAGACCGTCGGAAATTACGCCATCAACCAGGGTACGTTGGGATTGCTGAGCACCAACTACACCCTGACTTATGTGCCGGGAACATTCGGCATCGTTCCCGTGCCGTCAACCACGGACACGGGTTTTGTGGATGGCATTACCAATACCACTTTGATTGCGGGTGGCGGTGCCAGCGGATCGGGGCAGAGTACCATCACCATGACTCCCGCCGAAATTTTGCAGGAGAGGAAGCGGAATGCAGGCAATCAAGATGATGCGCCGCCCCCCGTGTGCCAGTAGTATTTTTGAGTGAGGCGATCATGAAAACGTCCTTTAACTTGAAGCCAATTTTCGTCACGCTACTCTTTGCCTTCTCCGTGCAGGGCGCGCAAGCCAACCCGCTGGGCGGCGCGGTGGTAAACGGCCAAGCCGACATCGTCAGCAGCGGCAACACCCTCACCGTCACCAACACCCCCGGCACCATCATCAACTGGCAAGACTTCAGCATCGGCAGAAACGAAATCACCCGCTTCGCCCAACAAAGTGCCAGCTCCACCGTACTGAACCGCGTCATCGGCGGCAACCCCAGCAACATCCTCGGCACCCTGCAATCCAACGGCCAGGTCTTTCTGCTCAACCCCAGCGGCATCATCTTTGGCGCGGGCGCCACCGTTGACGTGGCCGGCCTGGTTGCCGGCACCCTCAACCTCAGCAACGCCGACTTCCTCGCTGGACGCCACCGCTACACCGCAGTTCCCGGCGCACAAAACCTCAGCAACGCCGGCAACCTTGCCGCCCAGAGCGGCGGACAGATTTACCTGATTGCCCCCAACGTTGAAAACAGCGGCATCATCACCGCCCCCAACGGCGAAATCCTGCTGGCCGCAGGCCACGAAGTCGAACTCGTCAACGGCAACGACCCCGCCCTCAGAGTAAACCTCACCGCCCCGGCGGGTGACGCCACCAACGTCGGCCAACTGGTCGCCGAAGCGGGCAGCCTCGGGCTATTCGGCACCGTGGTCAGGAACAGCGGCACGGTCAGTGCCGACAGCACCACGATGCGGGGCGGCAAGATCGTGTTCAGAGCCAGTCAGCGTGTCGAGGCGGGCGGAACTATGTCGGCAAGTGGCACGGGCACGCCCTCACCCCAACCCCTCTCCCGGGGGGAGAGGGACTCCGGAGGTGGCACCATCCTCCTGCTGGCCGACATGCAGAGCGGCACCGTCAATGTCAGCGGCACCCTGGATGCCTCTGCACTTGCTCAACCCACCCCAGCCCTCCCTTCTCA
>JBMOPZ010000007.1:22225-31851 GCA_049321355.1 Pseudomonadota bacterium
GGGAGGGAGCGTTAAGCCTCCCCTGACAAGGGGAGGTTTGGAGGGGTTTGATGGCGGCTTCATTGAAACCAGTGCCGCGCACGTCAATGTGGCCGACGGCGCGCGCATCACCACTGCCGCCGCCAATGGCCGTGCCGGCACCTGGCTGATCGACCCGACGGATTACACCATCGCGGCGGTTGACCCGCTCAACGGCAGCAGCTTCATGAGCGGCGCGGCACTGGGTGCGGCGTTGGCTGCGGGTAACGTGATTATCCAGACAGCCGCAGGCGGCGTGGGGAATGGCGATATTTTTGTCAACGATGCCATTGGCTGGGCGAGTGCCAACAGCTTGACTTTGAATGCGGTGCGCAACATTGACGTGAATGCGTCGATTGTAAATTCCGGTGCGGGCGCAATTAACTTGCTTGCCAGCGGCGTGGTGACACTGACCCGTGATGTGCAAACGGCGGGTGCGATTTCGGTGACGACGGCGGGTGACATTAACCAAACTGCCGGCATTATTTCAAATGCTTTGGCGGCTGGCGGGGGCGGAGCCAGTGATATTGCTCTGAGCGGCGCAAACATTACCTTGCGGGAAGTTCGCGCGCAGCGGCATGTGGTTTTTAATGCCACTGGCGATGTGAATCTGCTCGGGCAAGGCAGCGGCGGGTATATAGACGACACGTTCTTTGTTTACAACCTGCCGTTTGCATTCAACTATTTTGGGACTTCATACAACCAGGCTTACATCACTACCAATGGTCTGATCATGTTCGGTTCCGGGACCAGCGCATATTCGGATTCTCTCGGTGGTTTGGGGGGATATACGGCAATCGCGCCCGCGTGGAATGATTGGATATTGCAGGCCAATGTCGGCAAGGATATTCGTATCGGCTTTGGCGCCAGCGACATCAAGGTGCGTTTTGATGTCGCGCGTTATGGTAACCAGTCCTTGAATGCCCAATTTGAAGCGGTATTGCATTCCAACGGGGTCATCAATTTTAATTATGGCACCGCCAATTCATCGTTTGCCGGTGATGTAACGATCGGCATATCGAATGGTGGGGGAACGGCAATCGCTTCGCAACTAACCAGCCTGCCAAGTTTCAGCATGAATAACCTCGCATCGACGACCTTTACACCCAACGGGAATGGCGGCTACACCGAGACGGTCAGCACCACTAACACCCCGCTATCACCCCGAGGGCCAGTTTCCGGCAGTGCAATCCTGGGGCAGGGAACTGGTCAGGTGGTGGATGCCCCGGGCCGTTTGACGGTTAATGCGGGCGGCTTCATCAATGCGCCTTCGCGTCTCGCGGCGCAGGAGCTGAGTTTTACCGCCAGTGGAGGCGCGCTGTTTACCGGTGATAACCTGTTCTCCAGTATCGTATCCGGCACGAATCACACCTCGGGCGATATTGTGGTTTACAACACGGCATCGCCGTTGCTGGTGAATACCTTGCTGAATGATGGCGGCAATATTCTGATTGATAACGTCGGTGGTATTGAGATCGCGGGCGCGATGAATGCGGCGGGCAATTGGGATATGACTGCCCATAGCCCGATCACGATCCGTAACGGGGCATCACTGACTGCGGGAGGCAATATCAACTTGACGGCGGTTGCGTCTTCTTCCACATCACTGTTTGATATTTTGTCGATTGCAGGCTTTATCACCTCAACGACGGGCAACATCAATTTGGCGGGCGGGTCGAGCGTGAACTTTTCCTCTACCGCGAATGTGTCGGCATTGCTGGGAAGCCTAACGGCATCGGCCTCATTTGGTCTGGTGACCGTGGCAAATGGAGCAGTGTTGACGGCTCCCGGAGGAATTACGCTAACTTCGTTTGCCGCACGCATTTTGCCGACGGGTCCGCTGGTGGCTCCCCCAGTTTTGGGTTCGCTGCTCAACTATATCGTCGGGTCGAATAATCAGGGCATCACGCCGACCATCGAAGAAGACAGGCGGCGAGATTTGCAGAGTCTGGTCGCCGTGAGCGGTGTCGCAACCACGGATGGAACGGGATCAGGCAGTTTGCCAGTATGTAATTAATATCGATCAGGGGTACTTGAAAATGACTACAAAAAAATTCCGCTACACGTTGATTTCGCTGTTATTGGCAGTGAGCCAGCCGCTTGTTGCCGCCGAGCCGGTGGCCGAGCCCAATATCGACGGGATGACCAGTGTTGCACCGCTGCGTTTTGACATCAGCGGTTACACCTTGGAGGGGGCGACCTATTTGACGCAGGCCGAAATTGATGCTGCGGTCGCGCCTTTTGTGGGCAAGGAGAAAGACTTTTCCGATGTGCAGCGCGCCCTGGAGGCGGTGGAGAACGCCTATGCGCAAATCGGCTTGACTGCGGTGCAGGTGTTGTTGCCGGAGCAGGAGTTGGAGCGCGGCGCGATTCGTTTCCGTGTCATCGAGAGTCGTTTCGGCAAGGTGACGGTCAAGGACAATCAGTTTGTGAGCGAGGCCAATGTGCTGAACGCGATTCCCTCGGTACGCAGCGGCAACCTGCCCAACTCCAAACAGATTGCGCGCGAGTTGAAGCTTGCCAATGAAAATCCGGCGCGGCAGATGAATGTGGTGCTCAAGGCGGGTACAAAAGATGATGAGGTCGATGCCAATGTGGTGGTGACCGACAGCAAGCCGACCGCTTGGGGCGTGTCTTTGGATAACACCGGCTCCCCCGAGACCGGACGCACGCGGCTGGGGGTTTCTTTCCGTCATGCCAATGTGCTCGATCGCGACCATGTCGCCAATTTCCAGTACCAAATGTCGCCGGAGCAGACCAACCGCGTTATGGTGCTGGGAGGTAGCTACAAAGTCCCGCTGTATCAGCGCGGCGCGAGCGTGGAGTTTTTCGCCGGATACTCCTCGGTCAATTCGGTGGTGAGCGGACTTTCCAACTTTCAGGGCGGCGGGACATTGCTGAGCGCACGCTACAACCAGTCTTTACCGCGCTTTAGCAAGTTTGATCCGCGTATCTCTTTCGGTTTGGATTGGCGCGATTTCAGCCGGATTCAGCAAAACAACACCACGACAATTTTTAATGAGGTTGTGGTGATGCCGATCAGTGTGTCCTACATGGCGCAGGGAAAATTCGCGCAGAGTGATGTCAATCTCAATGCCTCGCTGGCGGCTAACATTCAGGGTATGGACAAGGGACGAGCCGGTGATTTCGCGAGGTATGATACCGCGCCCGGCGCAATTCAGCCCAAGCCGGATTACAAAGTGGCACGTTACGGCGCCAGTTATGCGCGCTTGCTGGGGGATGACTGGCAAATTCGTGCCGTGTTGAACGGCCAGTGGAGTCCCGATGTGCTGGTTCAGGGCGAGCAAATGCGCTTGGGCGGTATGGATGCGGTGCGCGGTTTCTCCGAGGGATTTGTCGGCGGTGAGAGCGGCACGCGCTGGAATCTGGAAGGCTACACGCCCGAGGTGAGCAAAAACGGCATCCGTATTCGCGGCTTGCTGTTTGCCGATGGCGGACAGATCCGCAAGGCGGATGGCACGCACTCCTCTATTTCCGGTGCCGGTATCGGTTTGCGCGGCAGCCTGACCGACCGTTTGATGTTGCGCTTGGACGTTGCACAGGTACTGAATGCCGATCCGGTATCTGATCCGTTACAGCGGGTTGGCGATTGGCGCACGCATTTTGGATTGTCGGCAAGCTTTTAACGAAAACCTGCCGGGATACGACGGCTAAGACCAGTAATGATGAGCGAGGTGTGAAATGAAAAAAACAAACATTCTGATTGCGATAGCGTTACTAACATTCGCAACGCTGACACAGGCGGCGGAAGTGGCCGGCAAGGTGGGCTACATGAGCGGCACCTTGGTGGCGCAGCGTGCGGACGGGACACTGAAAGTGCTCGGCCCCAAATCCGAAGTACTGGCAGGAGACATGCTCATTACCGCGAAGAACAGTTATGCCCAAGTGGTAATGAATGACGGTGCGAAAATGACCCTGCGTCCGAACTCCAACCTAAAAGTCGAAGCCTATCAGTTCAACGAGGAAAAGCCCGAAGCGGACAATGCTTTTTTCCGTTTGCTCAAGGGGGGCTTCCGTGCGGTGACCGGGATGATCGGCAAACGCGGCAACAGCGATGCTTATAAGGTGCGCGCAGCGTCGGCGACAATCGGCATACGCGGCACAGACTTTTCGACCAGACTGTGTTTTACCAAGAGTTGCCAGGATGATGACGAGGCAGCAGCCAAGCCTGTTGCCGCCAAGCCGCAGGCACAGGTTGTCGGCAGGGTGATGCTGGTGCGCGGCGATTTGGCGGCGAAAGACGAGAGTGGTAAATCGCGCGGTCTGGTTTTGGGTGCGGCGGTGTATGAGGGCGACACGCTCAGCACCGGTCAACAGTCTTACGCCGTGGTGGCGTTCCGCGACGAGGGGCGCGTTAGTTTGCAGGCAAACACGGTGTTCAAGGTGGAGAAATACAGTTACAACAAAAAGTCGGCTGAAAAACAGGAAAATGCGATTTTGAGCCTGCTAAAAGGGGGGGTGCGCGTGGTGACCGGTTGGATCGGACGGGCAAACCACGACAACTATAAATTCAAGGTTGCCAATGCCACCATCGGTATCCGTGGCACGGGCTTTGATGCCTGGTGTAACGGTCCGTGCGCCAGCGGTTCAAGCAACCCCGGCGCGACCCAGGATAATCCTTTGGACGGAGCCGGTGTATATGTGTGGTCGGGCGAAGTGGTGTTGGTCACGCCGGGTGGCTCATTCCTGGTGGCGATACAGCAGGCGGCGATGATTGCCCGCGACACGGGTAAGCCGGTGTCGATTATGACGATCCCGCAGAGCGTGATTGACAACGACACACCGCGTCCTGATGGTGTCCCCGTGGACTTTGAAAAACTGTTCGGTGATGAAGGCGGTGGAGATGCGCCGGGTTTATACGTCACCGTGCATGATGGTCAGGTGATTCTTGCCCTGGGTGATCAGTCGCTTAACCTGGGAGCGGGGGAAACAGGCTTTAGCACGCAGGAGGTGTTGCAGCGGCTGAATAGCGTTCCCAGCTTTATGGGCGGAGAGGAGACCATCGGCGGTGGTGGCGGTGGCATGGGCATCGGAGCGAATGGCTGTAGCGTGGCGCAGTAAATCAGACGTGATGCGATGGACGGGCAACGGTTAACGCCGTTGCCCGTTTTATTTTCGGGCGTGATTTTTTACAGCGAGACGCGCATCGACAGGTCGATGGCCTTGATGTCTTTGGTCAGTGCGCCTATGGAAATGCGATCCACCCCGGTCTCGGCAATCGCGCGCACCGTGTGCAGGTTGATGCCGCCCGATGCTTCCAGCTCGGCTTTGCCGTCTGCGCGCATCACCGCTGTTCTCATCTGCGCCAATGAAAAATTGTCCAGCAAAACGAGTTTCGCGCCCGCGTTGAGTGCCTCGTCCAATTGCGCCAGTGTTTCCACCTCAATCTGAATGGAGATGCCGGGCGGGGTGATGCGGATAGCATGTGCCATCACCGCCGCAATGCCGCCCGCCGCCGCAATGTGGTTTTCCTTGATAAGCACACCGTCGAACAGACCGATGCGCTGGTTGTGACCGCCGCCCACTTGCACCGCATATTTTTGCGCCATGCGTAACCCGGGCAGCGTCTTGCGCGTGTCCATAATTTTGACTTTCGTGCCGCAGGTCGCCTCGACATAATCGCGGGTAACCGTGGCAACGGCAGAAAGTGTCTGCAAAAAATTCAACGCGGGACGTTCGGCGGAAAGCATCGCGCGCGCATTTCCCCGAATTTTGCACAAGGTTTGACCCGGGTCGGCCACCTCGCCTTCTTTGATATGCCAGAGGATGTCGCAGCCGGAATTCAGCGCGAGGAAACATTCGTTGAACCATGCCGAGCCGCACAGCACCATGGGTTCGCGGGTAATGACCGCGGCTTGTGCCACGGCATGTTCGCCGATCAGTTGTGCGGTGAGATCGCCGCCGGTCAAATCTTCGTCGAGTGCGGCGCGGACATTGGCGCGGATATGTGCAGCGAGCTTTGGGTGAGTCATCGGGTATTCCTTAAATGACCGCGCAGTATAAGGGATAGCGCGACGACTTGAAATTTGGGCATCGCATCCCATTAGGCGGGTAGGGTGGATAAAGCGCGAGCACGTATCCACCATCCACAGCTGATCGGTGGAAACGCTATGCTTTTTCCACCCTACAAACACCTTGAATCTGCCCGACTTGAAATATCGCAATCTCGCCCCATTTGCCTCTCATCAGAAAGCTATATTGAGGAGTGCACCATGCGTTTTGATAAATTCACGACCAAGCTGCAACAGGCCCTGTCCGATGCCCAGAGTCTGGCGGTCGGCGGCGACAACCCGTTCATCGAGCCGCAGCACCTGCTGCTGGCGATGCTCAACGATACCGACAGTGGCGCGGCTTCCCTGCTGGCGCGCGCGGGCGGCAAGGTTGGCGGGCTGAAGTCCGCCTTGCTCGAGGCGGTGCAGCGTCTGCCCAAGGTGGAAGGTCACGGCGGCGAGGTGCAGGTCGGCCGCGATCTGGCCAACCTGCTGAACCTGACAGATAAGGAAGCGCAGAAGCGCGGCGACCAGTTCATCGCCAGCGAGATGTTCTTGCTGGCGGTGACCGGCGACAAGGGCGAGTGCGGCCGCCTCTACAAGCAGCATGGCATCCAGCGCCCGGCGCTGGAGCAGGCCATTAACGCGGTGCGCGGCGGCGAGTCGGTCGGTTCGCAGGAGGCCGAAGGCCAGCGCGAGGCGCTGAAGAAATTCACCCTAGATCTGACCGAGCGCGCCCGCAACGGCAAGCTGGACCCGGTGATCGGTCGCGACGACGAGATTCGCCGCGCCATCCAGGTGCTGCAACGCCGCACCAAGAACAATCCGGTGCTGATCGGCGAACCGGGCGTGGGCAAGACCGCCATCGTCGAAGGACTGGCGCAGCGTATCATCAACGGCGAAGTGCCGGAGTCGCTGAAGAACAAGAAGGTGTTGAGTCTGGACATGGCGGCCTTGCTGGCGGGCGCGAAGTATCGCGGCGAATTCGAGGAGCGCCTGAAAAACGTGCTCAAGGAGCTGGCGCAGGACGAAGGCCAAACGATTGTTTTCATTGATGAGTTGCACACCATGGTGGGCGCGGGCAAGGCCGAGGGCGCGATGGACGCAGGCAACATGCTCAAACCCGCACTGGCGCGCGGCGAGCTGCACTGCATAGGCGCGACCACGCTGGACGAATACCGCAAGTATGTTGAAAAGGATGCCGCGCTGGAGCGCCGCTTCCAGAAGGTGCTGGTGGACGAGCCATCGGTGGAATCCACCATCGCCATCCTGCGCGGCTTGCAGGAGCGTTACGAGCTGCATCACGGCGTGGACATCACCGATCCTGCCATCGTTGCGGCGGCGGAGCTATCCAACCGCTACATCACCGATCGCTTCCTGCCGGACAAGGCGATAGACCTGATAGACGAGGCCGCCGCGCGCATCAAGATGGAGATAGACTCCAAGCCAGAGGTGATGGACAAGCTCGACCGCCGCCTGATCCAGCTCAAGATCGAGCGCGAGGCGGTGAAGAAGGAAAAGGACGAAGCCTCGAAAAAACGCTTCGACCTGATTGAGGACGAGATCGCCAAGCTTTCCCGCGAATACGCCGATCTGGAAGAAATCTGGAAGGCAGAGAAGGGTGCCGCCCAGGGTACCGCGCAGCTCAAGGAAGAGATGGAACAGGTGCGCGCCGAGATCGTTCGCCTGCAACGCGAGGGCAAGCTGGAAAAGGTCGCCGAGTTGCAATACGGCAAGCTGCCGCAACTGGAAGCGCGCCTGAAGGAAGCCGCGCAACGCGAGGCCGAGGGCGACGGGCAGAAGAACAAACTGCTGCGCACCCAGGTGGGCGCGGAAGAGATTGCAGAAGTGGTCAGCCGCGCCACCGGCATCCCGGTCTCCAAGATGATGACCGGCGAGCGCGACAAGCTGCTGCAAATGGAAGACAAGCTGCACGAGCGTGTGGTCGGCCAGGACGAGGCCGTGCGCCTGGTGTCCGATGCGATCCGTCGTTCGCGCTCAGGCCTGTCCGACCCGAACCGTCCCTATGGCTCCTTCCTGTTCCTCGGCCCCACCGGCGTGGGCAAGACCGAGCTGTGCAAGGCGCTGGCCGGCTTCATGTTCGACTCCGAGGATCACCTGATCCGCATAGACATGAGCGAATACATGGAGAAGCATTCCGTCGCCCGCCTGATCGGCGCGCCGCCGGGCTATGTCGGCTATGAGGAAGGCGGCGGACTGACCGAAGCCGTGCGCCGCAAGCCTTACTCGGTGATCCTGCTCGACGAAGTGGAGAAAGCGCACCCGGACGTGTTCAACGTGCTGCTTCAGGCGCTGGACGACGGTCGCATGACCGACGGGCAGGGGCGCACCGTGGACTTCAAGAACACCGTGATCGTGATGACCTCGAATCTGGGCAGCCAGATGATCCAGCAGATGTCAGGTGACGATTATCAGGTGGTGAAACTGGCGGTGATGGGCGAGGTGAAGACCTACTTCCGCCCCGAATTCATCAACCGCATAGACGAGGTGGTGGTGTTCCACGCGCTGGACGAGAAGAACATCAAGTCCATCGCGCGCATCCAGTTGCAGTATCTGGAGAAACGCCTGGCCGCGATGGAGATGAAGCTGGAAGTGACCGAAGCCGCCCTGAGCGAGATCGCCACCGCGGGCTTCGACCCGGTGTACGGTGCCAGACCGCTCAAGCGCGCCATCCAGTCGCAACTGGAAAACCCGCTGGCCAAAGCCATCCTCGAAGGCAGGTTCGCCGCGAAGGATACGGTGAAGGTGGACTGCAAGGGTGGGGTGATGCGGTTCGAGAAGTAAGCACCCGTCATCCCCGCGCAGGCGGGGATCCAGGAAAAAGAAAGCCCGGCGATGCCGGGCTTTCTTTTTGAAAATTCGAAGCTTATCCTTTTACTCTAATAACTATATTAATGGTTGGCTGAGCTAAGAATTTTGTAAATAACTTCTGCCATTCCACTTGGCTGGTAACCTTCATCCTTCATTTTTGCGATTATTAAGTTTCTAAAAGTTTCGTATTTCAATCCTTTTCCAAACTTTCCAATAAATCGCCTAAGAATATCGCGCCCTTTAAATGTTTTCTTCCATGCTCCATTAGCTAAGTCAGCACGAAATTGGGTGTCAAAATGCTGCTCAATCCCTTGGAGTTTTTGAATTGATAAGTTATTGGAAATGCTGTGTTCAATTTTTCGGTAAGCATTATCTATAGCTTGCCTTAAAGCGGGTGAGGCAGGATTTGCATTTGGATCGAATTTTGTGTCAATGCATTTCAATAGCTCAGAATTAGCATGATTCAAAAGTTGATGATGAATCAGGGATGAAATTGTTTCTTCAGCACAAATGAGAAGTTGTTCGTTGATGTCATCTGGTGAATTTAAAGTGGTATTTTCAAAACTGGCATCAAGCAGGACTTGATGAATATGTGAGGGGCTTAAAAGATAATTCTCAATATGATATGCATCCCAGTAGTTGAATCGCCCCGGGTTTCATGGAGGCTGTTTGGTTTAAGTTAAGCCACCGTAATGGCTTCCTTGGCGAATTGCCGATAGTAGTTTACCTCAGCTTCTGCGGGAGGAATGTAACCGATCGATTCCA
>JBMOPZ010000008.1:0-3322 GCA_049321355.1 Pseudomonadota bacterium
GCGACTATACGAATGCCATCTACTTCCGCTCTGCACTGCCCAGCTCGCAGTACAAACCCGTCCATCTGTCGAACAGCTTCACCGATGCGGACTCGTTTCCGGTAGCACGGTTGCATTCGCTTGAAATATGAGCGACGAGCATCAATGAATCCTTTCCGTTGTCCCGGATCGCGCCCATTTAAGGACGATTTTGACCCATATCAATTGAACTCCGTCAAATCGGCCCTATATAAAAGATGCGAAACAAAAACATCAGTTAAAGGAGGAATTTATGTCTTCATTGCGTCCCTACAACAGTCCGCTGAGCAACCTGGACAGCTTCCAGCAACTGGTCGATAACTTCTTCGGCCGAGGCAATCTGCCGTCATTGGCGGATGCCGGCTTCAACATGCCCGCTACCGACATTTCCGAAAACGCCGAGGCATACAGCATCAGCGCGGAACTGCCGGGCATCAAGAAGGAGGACATCAGAGTGTCGCTGCATGACGGCGTGCTGGCCATCGAAGCCGAGTCGAAAAGCGAGCACGAGGAAAAAGGCGATAAACAGATCCGCACCGAACGCCGTTATGGCAAATTCGTGCGCCGCTTCACGCTGGGCAACAATGTGAACGAGCAGAGCGTGCAGGCGAAATTCGAGAACGGCGTGCTGAAGCTGACCATTCCCAAACAGAAGGAACCGCAAGCGCCGAAACCGAAGTCCATTCCGGTGGGATGATCCGTTTCGACATCAACGGCCTGCCCATAAAAAAAGCGCAGCGGTTGATGACCGCTGCGCCTCCTGAAACTTTTGGAGAATGGCTAATCAGGCCGTCTTCAGATTCTCGTCATCCATGCCATTCGACATGTGACACAGCTCGTGCATGTTGAGAATTTCCACTTCCTTGCCATCCACAAAAATGATTTCCTGCTTCTGCAAACGGGTGAACACCCGACTCACGGTTTCCACCGCCAGCCCCAGAAAATTGCCGATATCGTTGCGCGACATGGGCAGACGGAAGCGGCTGGGCGACAAACCCCGCTTGCCGTGACGGGAGGAAATGCTCAGCAGCAACGCGGCAATCCGTTCTTCGGCGCTCTTTTTGCTCAACAGCATGATCAGCTGCTGGTCGGCCTGGATCTCACGACTCATCAGCTGAAAGAAGTGCCGCTGCAGCGTGGGAATCTTGGCGGAAAGGAATTCCAGCTTGTCGAACGGAATCTCGCACACGGCAGCAGTTTCCAGCGCCTTGGCGGAATTGGAATGGAAATTGGTGCTGATGCCGTCGATGCCAAGCACTTCGCCCGGCAGGTAGAATCCGGTCACCTGTTCTTCACCGTCCTCGGTGACTGAATAGGTTTTGATGGTGCCGCTGCGCACCGCGAAAATCGACGCGAACGGGTCACTCGCGCGGAACAGATGCTCGCCCTTTTTCATTGGCCGGCTGCGCTTGATGATGCTGTCCAGTTCATCCAGTTCCTTTTCCTTCACTGCCACGGGCAGGCAGATGGGATTGAGGCTGCAATCCGTGCAGGAAACATTGAGGGTGCGGGTGGGAACGCGGTTCTTGCAATCCGGTTCTAGCGACATGTTGTATTTCCCGGTGTGTTAACGATGCACTGAATTAGATCAAAATGGTAACACAGCGCCATGGCTGTTGCGAAAATCACCGGCGAAACTCAGGGGCGCGCAATGATTTTCACTTGCAAACAAAAAACATTATTACACTAAAGTTTAGAGCGAACCATCTCCTTCGGGCTGATACTTTCCAGCCCGAAATCTCCACGCACTCCTGAAACCGAATTGAAATTACGCTGCTTTTTCCTGTTGGAAATCAAAGTCAGCCATTTCAACCCTTTTGGGCGGTCTGAATTTTTTGCATTTACCATCCCACCACTGTCGAACAGCAACATGACGGAAAATAGTGGTCAGCCCTTTGCGAATCTGCCCCGCTGTCACCGAGCTTTTCTGCCGCCAGGGTGAATGTTGGCAGAGGCTTTTTACAGCATCATCCTGCATGCAGCTGAGTAGCTGAATCAACCCATAACCCACCATGGTTATGTGAACCCAGCGATGCAACGTTTGCCGTGTCTGTTGCCAGGCATCCTTCAGGCCCCACGCCTGCTTCAGTTGATGAAACATGGATTCGATGGGCCAGCGTAAACTGTAACTTTCAATGATCGTTTCTGCCGATAACGTAATGTCTGTGCTCAGCAACAAGCAGGGTGATCTCCACTCACCCCGTTCGCTCTGGAATTCGCACCAGACTACGCGTACCTGTTGGCCATCCAGAAAACGGGCCCTCACCAGTCGACTGCGATAACGCACCGGTTGGTCTTTTCCGTATAGCCGCAGCGTAGTGGTCGTCCGCTTCAAATGGGCGACCCGCTTCGGTGTGTATTTCTCACCATATATCCGGTTGCGGCCGCGCTGTCCAGGCTTGCGTGCAGGCGGTTCATCGTAAAATCGTGTATCAATGCGGACCTGTCCGATCACATCAAATCCACGTGCCACCATCGCATGAATAAAGCGACGTCGCATATACCAGCTATCGGCCAACACCCGCACTTTTGACCCTGAAAACAAGCGATAAACCGCTCGTATCAATGTCTGTGCCGCCACCAGTTTTCCTGTGTTGCCTGCACTGGGAATCAGGCGTGACAAAATCGGTAGTGCAATTGGGATTCCGTCCAGACGACCCACGATCATCGCCAGACTAACCCAGCATTGTCCTCGTACATAGCGCGCCAGATTCGGCTTGTTGCCATGTTGGTGATGAATCTGGCTGCCAGGTGCTTTCTTTGATGCCCGCAATGTCAGCGTATCGTCAATGACCAGATGCACAACCTCCTGCTGGCAGGTCTTCAGCGCCAGCAGGACAAATTGACGGGCCAACGCCAACCAGGACCATTTGCCTTGCTGCAACCACTTGTAATAACTGGTCCAGTGGTTGCGCATATCCAGCATCAAGTAGGCTTCGGTCACGAAGCCTGTCGGCGTCAGCATGGCGCCGATCAGTAGCTCCACAAAGGTACCTGCGGATCTTGGGGGTAGCGCCCGGCACAAAAATGTTATCCAATAACAGAGTTCGCGGGGGATACGGCTATATCCTTTCGCGTTCATCGCGGCCTCCAGAGTCGAAACGTCAATTTCTTTCTGGAGGCCGCAAACTGAATAACTTTTAGAAAAAGTTATTCAGTTTGCGGCAATGATTTTCATGCTGCCCTGTCAATACTTTTTTCGTTTTTTCCGGCTTTTTATACAGCCGAAACTCTAAACTCTAGTTCTAAAGATATAAGAAAAATTCGGATTTGACGAATCGGGCGCGGGGTTTTTCTGTATCCA
>JBMOPZ010000009.1:0-30285 GCA_049321355.1 Pseudomonadota bacterium
AGGTGATTGAGCCTAGGTATCCTGCCCGCAAGACACCGAGCAAACTGGACGATTACGCCACAAAGCTGGCGGCATGGCTCAAGACCGAGGCAAGTCGCGGGCGCAAACAACGGCGCAGCCTCAAGCAGCTTTACAGCGACTTGGTGCAACTGGGGTATGACGGTTCCTATGACCGAGTGACCGCCTTCGCCCGTCGCTGGCGGCGCGAGCAGCAGGAACTGGCCAAGACAGCGGGGCGCGGCACCTTCATCCCGCTCACCTTCGCTCCCGGTGAAGCCTTCCAGTTCGACTGGAGCGAAGACTGGGCGATGATTGCCGGCGAGCGAACCAAGTTACAGATCGCCCACTTCAAGCTCAGTCACAGTCGGGCCTTTTACCTGCGCGCCTACCTTCTACAAACGCATGAGATGCTGTTCGATGCGCACAACCATGCCTTTGCTATGTTCGGCGGCGTACCTGCCCGAGGCATCTACGACAACATGCGGGTGGCTGTGGACAAGGTACGCTCCGGCAAGCAAAGCGACATCAACCTCCGCTTCAAGGCGATGGTCAGCCACTACCTGTTCGATGCCGAGTTCTGCAATCCTGCCTCCGGCTGGGAGAAGGGGCAGGTCGAGAAGAACGTTCAGGATGCCCGTCACCGGATATGGCACAGACTACCCTCGTTCGGCAGTCTGGCGGAACTGAACGACTGGCTGGAACAGCGCTGCCTCACCCTGTGGGACGAGATCGCCCATCCTGAACAACCAGAGCACAGCATTGCGGCCGTCTATGCGGAAGAGCGTACACACCTGATGCTGCTCTCCTGTCCGTTCGACGGCTTCGTCGAGCACATCAAGCGCGTCTCGCCAACCTGCCTGGTCACCTTCGAGCGCAACCGTTACAGCGTGCCGGCCTCCTATGCCAACCGCCCGATCAGCCTGCGCGTGTATGCCGACCGGTTGCAGTTCGCAGCGGAAGGCCAGGTCATCGCCGAACACACTAGGCTTATCGCACGTACACCCAAGATCGGACGCACCGTATATGACTGGCGCCATTACCTGAGCGTATTGCAACGGAAGCCCGGTGCCTTGCGCAACGGCGCACCGTTCACCGAATTGCCGGAAGGCTTTAGGCGGCTGCAGGCCATCCTGATGAAGCGCGTGGGTGGTGACCGCGAGATGGTGGAGATCCTGTCTCTGGTGCTGCAGCATGATGAAGAGGCGGTGTTGGCCGCCGTCGAGCTGGCGCTGGAGAATGGCGTGCCATCCAAACCGCATGTGCTGAACCTGCTCAAGCGCCTGATCGAACCTGCTGCTCCAGCTCCAGTCGACACCCCTAGTCATCTGACACTGGTGGTCGAGCCGCAGGCCGACACCTGCCGATACGACCAGTTGCGGGAGGTGCGCCATGCAGCATGAGGCGATGGTCGCTCTGCTCAAGAGTATCAAGCTCTATGGCATGGCGCAGGCCGTGGATGAGTTGGCCAGCCAGGATTCGCCTGCCTATCAAGGCGCGCAGGAACTGCTGGGCACCTTGCTCAAGGCAGAGATGGCGGAACGCGAGGTGCGTTCCATCGCCTACCAGATGAAGGCGGCCCGCTTCCCCGTCTACCGCGATCTGGCAAGCTTCGACTTCAGTCAGAGTGTGGTGAACGAGGCGTTGATCCGGCAACTGTACCGCTGCGAATTCCTCGATCAGGTACAGAACGTGGTGCTGGTAGGTGGGCCCGGCACGGGCAAGACGCATCTGGCGACTGCGCTTGGTGTGCAGGCGGTGCAGCACCAGCACCGCCGTGTACGCTACTTCTCTACCATCGAGCTGGTGAACACGCTGGAACTGGAGAAGGCGGCAGGCAAACAGGGCCAGCTGGCAACGCGCATGATGTATGCCGATCTGGTGATACTGGATGAGCTGGGCTACCTGCCGTTCAGTCAGGCCGGAGGGGCCTTGCTGTTCCACTTCATCGGCAAGTTGTACGAGCACACCAGCATCGTGATCACGACCAACCTGAGCTTCTCGGAATGGGGCGGTGTGTTCGGGGATGCAAAGATGACGACGGCACTGCTCGACAGGCTGACACACCACTGCCACATCGTGGAGACCGGCAACGACAGCTACCGCTTCAGGAACAGTTCAATTCAAACCGCGAAAGGGGGGTAAATCCAGAAAATTATCCACAACCTGAAGAAAGAAAAGCTAAACTAAAAACGGGTCAAATTTAGATGCACATCCCGGGTCAGTTTTACATGCACATCAACAGTCCCGGTTCCAGTTGGGTGCGGGCAAAGCGTTTATCCAGAATCCCCTTGAGGCGGGGATTGTCCTGCTCGATGGCAATCAGGGCATCGTCGATGCGCTTGCCGATGTCGGGCTGCTTGGCTTGGTCGCGGATGGCTTCCCAGCGGGCGGATTGCGGCACCCAGAAGACGTTCGCCATCGTGTAGTAGTCGCGGTCTTCCAGCAGGGCGGGAATCTGGCTGTCGTCACCGATATACAGCTCGTGGTCTGGGTTGGCGAATGCAGCTTTTAGCTCTGCGCCGCGCTCATCGAAGGCATCGGAGATGTACTTGAGGAAGATGAGGCCGAGCACCACGTGCTTGTACTCGGCAGCGTCCATGTTGGAGCGCAGTTTGTCGGCTGCGGCCCATAGCGTTTTCTGAATATCCTGATTCATCCCCGAGACCTGTATCGCCCATCGTTCTTGTTATTCGAGGGGGTATTATGGGGGATTGAGGGGGATTCTGTCTTGCTCCCGTTTCCGTCAGTCGTCACACCGACTTAAGCCAGTTTAGACGTTGAACAGGAAGTTCATCACGTCGCCGTCCTGCACCACGTAGTCCTTGCCTTCCACGCGCATCTTGCCCTTCTCCTTCGCGCCCGCTTCGCCGCCGCAGGCGATGAAATCGGCATAGGAGATGGTCTGCGCGCGGATGAAGCCTTTTTCGAAATCGGTGTGAATCACGCCGGCCGCCTGCGGGGCGGTGTCGCCCTTGTGTATCGTCCAGGCGCGCACTTCCTTCACCCCGGCGGTGAAGTAGGTTTGCAGGCCGAGCAAATCGTAGCCGGTACGGATCAGGCGGTTGAGGCCGGGCTCTTCCAGGCCGAGGTCTTGCAGGAATTCGAGCTTGTCGGCCTCGTCGAGATCCGCCAGTTCCGCTTCGATTTTGGCGCACAGGGCGACCACCGGCGCGCCTTCTTTTGCCGCGTGTTCGCGCAGACGATCGAGATGCGGGTTGTTTTCAAAGCCGTCTTCCAGCACGTTGCCCACGTACATCGCGGGTTTGATGGTGAGCAGGCACAGGGGGTTGATCAGCAGTTTCTCCTCTTCATCCAGCCCGAAAGTACGCGCGGGTTTGCCTTCATTCAAATGGGGCAACAATTTTTCCAGTACCGCGATTAACTTCTGCGCATCCTTGTCGCCGGATTTGGCTTTTTTGCCGTCGCGTTGCAGGGTGCGCTCCACGGCGGCGAGGTCGGCAAGCGCCAATTCGGTGAGGATGACCTCGATGTCGGACAGCGGATCAACACGCCCTGCAACGTGCACCACATTCTCGTCCTCGAAGCAGCGCACCACGTTGACGATGGCATCGGTCTCGCGGATGTTGGCGAGGAACTGGTTGCCCAGCCCCTCGCCTTTGGAGGCACCCGCGACCAATCCCGCGATGTCCACAAACTCGACGATGGCGGGCTGCATTCTTTGCGGGTTGACGATTTTTGCCAATGCCGCCATACGCGGATCGGGCACTTCGACAATGCCGACGTTGGGCTCGATGGTGCAGAAGGGATAATTTTCCGCCGCGATGCCCGCCTTGGTGAGCGCGTTGAACAGCGTGGATTTCCCGACATTGGGCAGACCGACAATACCGCATTTCAAACTCATGGTTTTTTCCTTGATGAACCCCTCCTGCCGCCGCCAGGCGATACCGGGAGGGATGTGGGTTACGCACTATGCAACTTCAACATCGCTGCTTCTAATTTTCCTTCGACTATCAGCGGCATCACGTGCAGCGCGTCCCGCATTGCCGCGTCTATGCGCAGTTGCTCTTCTTTGCCCGCCGGATTCAACACAAAATTGCTCACTTGGTTGCGCTCTCCGGGGTGACCGATGCCGATACGCAAACGCCAAAAGTCCCTGCCGCCAAGGTGGGCGATAATGTCGCGCAGGCCGTTGTGTCCGCCGTGCCCGCCGCCCAGCTTGAGCTTGGCACTGCCCGGCGGCAAGTCCAGCTCGTCATGCACTACCAATATCTCCGCCGCACCAATTTTGTAAAACTGCGCCAATGCGCCGACGGCATAACCGCTGCCGTTCATGAAAGTCTGCGGTTTGAGCAAAAAAGTTTCATGCCCGTATAACGGGGTACGCGCCACCAGACCACGGAACTTGGCGTCATGTTTGAAATTGCAATTTTGCAGGCGCGCCAATTCGTCCAGATAGTGAAATCCGGCATTGTGGCGCGTTGCCTCATACTCGCGCCCGGGATTGCCCAGCCCCACAATTAAACGTATTGGTGTCATTGCCTGTAAATGTAAAAACCCGCCATGCCCGAATCGCAGTGGCGGGTTTGCTCGACCACAACTTGGAGATTATTTCTTGTCTTCGTCGTCAGCCTTGACTGCTGCGGCTTCGCCTACAGCCGCTTCGCCAGCAACCGGCTCTTCTGGCTCTTTCTCCACACGCGGCGCGTGCAGGGAGGCAACCACCGACTCAAGGAATTCCTCGCTGCTGTCGGCCAATTCAATGCCGCTCGGCAACTTCAAATCAGAAACGTGAACGCTGTCACCCAACTCTAGCGCGCCCATTTCCACTTCAATAAATGCGGGAATATTTTTCGGCAAGCACATCACTTCCAAATCGTTGATCACGTGACTAACCGTACCACTACCCAGTTTCACACCGGGCGCGTTTTCTTCATTAAGGAAGTGCAGCGGCACGTGGATGTGAATTTTCTCGCCCGCTTTGACGCGCTGAAAGTCAACGTGCATGACCTGCTGACGGAACGGATGCATCTGAAAATCACGCAGCAGCACGGATTCTTTTTTACCGTCAATCACCAAATCCAGCAACGATGCGTGAAATACTTCCTGGCGCATCTTGTGGTAAATGTCGTTGTGGTCGAGCTCGATTGCCACGGCGTCTTTCACGCCATAAACAACAGCCGGCACGCGACCGGCTTTACGCAGACGGCGGCTCGCACCCGTACCTTGCGTGTTACGAAGTGTTGCATTAATTTGAATTGCCATTTTCTTCTCCAAAAAACGAAACCGTCCGCGACCAGACGATTCCCACATTGCCGCAACCAACATGGTTGCAGCCCATCTTTTCAGCCCGGTCTATTCGGCGAACAGCGAGCTGACCGACTTTTCACTACTGATACGCTGTATGGTTTCCGCCAACACCTCAGCCGTGCTGAGCTGGCGAATTTTTTTGCACTGGCGCGCCGACTCCCGCAGGGGAATCGTGTCGGTCACCACCAGCTCGTCCAATGCGGAATTCTCGATGCGTTCAATCGCCGGCCCGGACAACACCGGGTGGGTACAGTAAGCCAACACCCGCGCCGCACCGCGTTCTTTCAGGGCATTGGCGGCTTCGCACAGCGTGTTTGCGGTATCCACCAGGTCGTCCATGATGATGCAAGTGCGGTCGGCGACATTGCCGATGATATTCATCACCTTGGCGATATTCGGCTTGGGGCGACGCTTGTCGATAATCGCCAAGTCCGCATCCAGCTGTTTGGCCAGTGCGCGGGCGCGTACCACGCCACCCACATCCGGCGACACCACAATCAAGTTCGGATAGTTTTGCTTCCACACATCGGACAGCAAAATCGGGCTGGCATAGATGTTATCCACCGGAATATCAAAGAATCCCTGTATCTGGTCGGAGTGCAAGTCCATGGTCAACAGCCGGTTTACACCGGCACCCGTCAACATATCGGCAACCACCTTGGCGGTAATCGCCACGCGCACCGAGCGCGGGCGACGATCCTGCCGCGCATAACCGAAATAGGGCATCGCGGCGGTGATCCGCCCGGCAGAAGCACGTTTGAGTGCATCCACCATTACCATGACTTCCATCAAATTGTCGTTGGTCGGCGCGCAGGTTGATTGCAGGATAAACACATCTCTGCCGCGCACATTTTCGAGGATCTCGACCATGATTTCGCCATCGGAAAAACGCCCCACCGTGGCGCGCCCCAGAGAAATGTTCAGGTGTCGGGCGACCGCCTCGGCAAGCTGGGGGTTGGCATTGCCACTGAACACCATCAATCTGTCGTCGGACACAGCAACCTCTTAAAAGCGAATCAGAATAGCGGGATTTTTGTCCCATATCGGGTTCAACCCGGGTTGGCCGACGGTGCAAATCCAATGGTCGCGGCGCACGTCAACCCAAAGTCGAAACTACGTTTTGGCTGGGGAGGTAGGGATCGAACCTACGAATGCCGGAATCAAAATCCGGTGCCTTACCACTTGGCGACTCCCCAATAACTCGTCAATCCGGCATCCAGTCATGCAATGGATGCCTTGTTAATCCCTGCGACACGATGCCGCGCATTCCCTGCGGCAATTGTTGCAATACCGCGACCGCATCGCTGCGGTCGGCGAACTCGGCGAACACACATGCCCCCGAACCGCTCATCATGGCATTGCCATGCTGCCCCAACCAAGCCAAGTGCCGCGCCACATCCGGGTACAAGCCGCAGGCAACCGGCTGCAAATCGTTGCGCCATTGCCGCCGAGGCTGCTCGGAAAGGGCGCGCATTTTGATGGAAACCGTATCCCGTGTCAATTCTGGATGGGCAAAAATTTGCGCGGTCGGCACCTGCACGGGGGGAAATAACACCAGATACCACGCCTGCGGCAAATCGTAAGCCTGCAACGCCTCGCCCACCCCTTCGGCGAAAGCATTTTTGCCGAACACGAATACCGGCACATCCGCGCCCAGCCTCAGACCAAGTTGCATCAAATGTCCGCGCGACAAACCCAGTGACCACAGCCGGTTCAGCGCAATCAATGTGGTGGCGGCATCCGAGCTGCCGCCGCCCAGCCCGCCGCCCATCGGGATGTTTTTTTCCAGGGCAATATCAACCCCCAGCGCGCAACCGGTCTCCGCTTTCAGCAAACGTGCCGCACGCACACATAAATCCTGCTCCGCCGACACTCCGGAAATATCGTTGAGGCGATGCACCCCGCCATCATCGCGCAAGGCGAACGTCAACGTGTCGTGCAAATCAATGAAACGAAACAGCGTCTGCAATAAGTGATAGCCGTCCGGCCTGCGACCGACAACATGCAGGAACAGATTCAATTTGGCGGGTGCCTGGCAGGTGAGTTTCAAGGCTGCGCCCAATCCCATTCGTCAATCAACAAAGTCACCCGCAAATCTTCCCGAATCAACTGCAAACGTGACGGCAAGCTGTCGCGGCGGTCATCCGCAAAGCGCAGATAATTGATTTCCCAGCCGTCCTGAAGCAGCCGCACAATGCGGTTGTTTTTGTCGTACTCAATATCTGCCGGTGTGTGTTGCGCCGCCATCCCCAGCACCCAATGGTGCAAGCCCGCCAGCGGCAAATGCCAACCCAGCACACGCTGCATCAGGGTTTCCGCGTCGGCCTCCCGATAGTGTTTGCCGTCCTTGTCCAGGGTGGCCTGGCCGGCATCGCGATACACACGTGCGACAGTCTGGCCCAATGGTGCCAACAGCAGGATTTCGTCCGACCGCGCCTGGTGCATCCAACGCAATCCGGCCGAATGAACTTCGCCCTGATGGCGCACCGAGATACGCCCGTTCAACGCAAACGGCGCAGACGCTATCTGGGAGGGGGGTTGCACCACGGGTGCGGGAGGTGCCATCAAGGCACAGCCGCCCAGCAGCACGATGCACAGAGACAACAGGTAGCGCATCAGGGTACGAATTTTTTGATCACGGTTTGCAGATAACTGTTATCGGGATTTTTCTTGAGGCTGTCCTGCCAAATGGTTTGCGCCTCATCCTTGCCGCCGCTCACCCACAGCACTTCGCCCAGATGCGCGGCAATTTCCGGATCCGGGCTCGCGGCAAAAGCACGACGCAATAGCACCAAGCTTTCCGCCAAACGTCCATCGCGGTAATAGGCCCAGCCGACACTGTCCATGATGGCAAAGTCATCCGGTGCCAGTTGCAATGCCTTTTCCACCAACTCGACAGCCTCCGGGATGCGCACATTGCGCTCCAGCAGCCCGTAACCCAGGGCGTTATACGCATGGGCACTATCGGGCATCAGTTCGATCAACTTGCGCAGCGGCTGCTCAAATTCTTCCAGTTTGCCGAGGCGGTCCGCCTGCATCGCGGCGGCATATAACAAATCGGGATGATTGGGCAGTTGTTGCAGCGCATCCTGCAATAGCGCATAGGCCTCGGCCTCCTTGCCTGCTTCACGCAACATTTGCGCTTCGGCGGTGGATAAGCGTGCCCGCTGCTGGTTGTCTTCCGGCACTATCTTGCGCAAATAGCGGTGCGCTTCCTCCCGCCGACCGCTCTGCCCCAACAAATAAGCCGTGCGCAACTGTGCGGCAAACAGATATTCACCGCTCTTGACTTCGCGGTAATTCGACAGTGCCGCCGCCTGATCCTGTTTGGCTTCATACATCTGCCCCAGGTAATAGCGCACCGTATCCTGCATGGCACCCCCTTTGGACAAAGCCTTGTTGAGCATCTCCTCGGCACGATCCAAATCATTCAATTGCAGTGAAATCAGCGCAATGGTGTAACTCATATCCGGCCCGTCCGGATGTTTGTCAGCCAGCCGCTGGAACTCGTCGCGTGCAGCCTGATATTGCTGTTGCGCCAACAGCGCGCGCGCGTACTGCAGGCGGATTTCACGCGACTCGGGATACTTGGATAAAAATTCACTCATCACCGCCAATGCCTGATCCGGGGATTTTCCGGCGAGTATCTGTGCTTCCAGCGAAACCGCCATCGCCCAATCGGCGCGCAAATTACGCGCGCGGCGCACTTCCTCCAAGGCCAGTTCGGTATTGCCATTCAGGTTGGCCATGTGTGCCACCGACCAATGCGCCTCGGGCAACGCCGGATATTGTCCGGCCAAATTACTCACCAGAGTCAGCGCGGCTTTTTTGTCCGGGTGCGTTTCGATAAAACGGTACACATGCAGAAAAACAAGTCCGGTATCGCTACTCTCCTTGAGCACTTTGGAGAACTCCGCCTGGGCCTCATCGAATTTTCCCGCGCGCAACAACAACAAGGCGGCGGAACGACTGCGCTCCGGCGTATCCGGTTCAATTTCCTGCCACAGCTCAAACGCTTGCATCGCACGCTCAATGTCACCCGCGTCGATTGCCATTTTGGTGGCGCGGGCCGCAAGGCGCGGATCGCGGGTTTGATCCGCCAAATCCATACTGCCCTGTACCGCCAATGGCATCTGGCCGCGCTGGAAGGCGATCTCAGACAGCAAATAGGTATATAGGATTTCCTCGGTCAACTCGACGTTGGGCAGCACCGGCCGGTAGGCGACGGGTTCGGCATCTGCGGTGTCGCTTGACATCGCAGCCCCGGTACTCTGTGGCAATTGAGCACAGGCGGTCAACGACAGGCAAACCAGCATGAGCGATCCGAATAAGTTCATGGCAACACGACTTTCATATAAAGAGGTTCATCTTAGGTTATATTTGGCACAGCATTCAACCACAAGCAGGCGGCAATCTTGTCCCACGATATTCCCGAACGCATTCTATCCGCACAGCACCTGAGTCGCAGCTTCGGCAGCACCGTGGTTGTTCACGACTTGTCGCTGGAACTCAAACGCGGCGAAGTGCTCGGCCTGCTCGGCCACAATGGTGCGGGCAAAAGTACTTCCATGCAAATGCTCACCGGATGCCTGTCACCCGACCACGGCACCATCAGCATTTGCGGCATCGACCTGCTGCGACACCCGGTGCGGGCAAAAGCCCACATCGGTTATCTGCCGGAAACACCGCCACTCTACCGCGAGTTGAGTGTGGATGCTTATCTGACTTTTGCGGCTCGCCTGCGCGGCATGGGCGTCGGTGCGGCTGCCGAGGCTGTCGCGCACAGCAAGCAACGCTGCGGGCTCGCCGCCGTGTCCAGAAAAATCATCGGAACCTTATCCAAGGGCTACCAGCAGCGTGTCGGCATCGCCCAGGCCATCATTCACCGTCCGGCGGTTATCGTGCTGGACGAGCCTACCGTCGGGCTTGATCCGGCACAAATACGGGATATTCGCGGTCTGATCCGGGAATTGGGCGACAGCAGTAGCGTGATTCTTTCCACCCACCTGCTGAGCGAGGTGCAAAGCGTCTGTGACCGCGTCGAAATCATGCAGCAGGGCAAACTGATTTACGGCGACACCAGCGTTAAAATGCAGCAGTATGGCAGTGCCTCCGGGTTCATCATCAGTCTGCGTAACCCGCCCGCCCCGGATGAGCTGCAAGCCATTCCCGGCGTTACCCTCGTCGAACAGATTTCCGCCACCCGCTTTCGCGTAATGCACACACCGGAACACAATCCCGGCGATGCACTGCTGGCTATGTCCGCGCGGCACAATTGGCAACTTGAACAGCTCACCCCGCTACAGGCAACGTTGGAAGAGGTGTATGTCAAAATCACCGCCGCCGAAGATGCCGCACCCGGAGCGCAAAAATGATACGCCTGCTCGCGGCAAAAGAACTACGCAGCCTGTTTTCCATGCCTTCAACCTGGTTTGTGCTCGCCGCGCTGCAATTGATTTTCGCCTGGTTTTTCCTGGCGCAGCTGGACACCTTCCTGCAAATTCAGCCGCAACTGGCGCAACTCGCCAACCCGCCCGGCGTAACCGCAACCGTCTCCTCGGCACTGTTCAATACCGTCGCCCTGCTGCTGATGATGCTCACCCCGATGTTCACCATGCGCCTGATTGCCGAAGAACGGCGCAATCAAACCTTTGCATTACTGTTGTCCGCGCCGCTCTCCAACACGCAAATCGTTCTGGGGAAATTCTTCGGCCTGATGATTTTTTTATTGCTTCTGGGAAGTTTAATGCCGTTAATGATTTATACCCTGGCAATAGGCACTTCACTTGATCACGCCCTGATGTTCTGCAACCTCGCCGGACTCGCCTTGCTCACCGCCTGTTACGTTGCGCTGGGACTGTATATTTCCGCGTTGACCGGCCAGCCGGTAATCGCCGCAATCGGCACGCTGGCAATCCTGGTGGGGTTGTGGCTGGCAGACATCAGCACGACGGCAGAAAACTCCCTGTGGCATGTTCTTTCGCCGTTGAGGCACTACCAGAATCTCAATGCCGGATTGGTGGATAGCAGCGACATTGCATTTTTTCTGTTGTTCACCCTCACCTTCCTGTTGCTCGCCGTCAGGCGACTGCATAACTGCCGCAGATATGGATAACCATGCCGCGTAATTTTTTCAACTCACCGGCATTGCGCAACGTCTTGTTTGTCGCATTGCTGCTCGGCAGCATGGGCGGCCTGGGTTATCTCGCCCAACGCTACCATTGGCAGTACGACATCACGTTTAATGCCAGCAACAGTCTCGGCGATAGCAGCATCGGCATACTCGGGGAATTGCACGAGCCGCTCAACATCACGGTTTTTGCCACGCTCCAGGATGCGCGCTCCGGTGATGTGCGCAAGGCGATACGCGAATTTATCGCGCTCTACCAACGTTATAAAAACGACATCACGCTGACTTTTATCGACCCGGAGAAAGAAGCCGAAAAAGCACGTGCGGCAGGCATTCAACTCAACGGTGAAATGATTATCGAATACGCCGGGCGCAGCGAACACCTCACCGCCATCAACGAACAAACCGTCAGCAGCACCCTGCTCAGGTTGGCGCATCGCCGCGAGCAAACCATCATGTATCTGGACGGGCACGGCGAACGCAAGCTCGACGGTATCGCCAACTTTGATTTGGGGCTGGCGTTTGGCGCGAAGCTCAAGCAGAACGGATTCCGGATTAACAGCCTGAACCTTGCCCTTGCCCAGGCCGTGCCGACCAATACCGAATTATTGGTGGTTACCCAACCGCAAGTTGACCTGTTGTCCGGCGAAGTGGACAAACTAATCGACTTTATCGATCGCGGCGGCAACCTGCTCTGGCTGGTGGACGCCGAGCCGCTGCGCGGACTGGAGCGTGTCGCCGAAAAACTGGGGCTGCTCCTGCCGCCGGGCATCGTCATCGACCCCGCCGCCGCAGATATGAATGCGCCAATTGATTGGTCGCTCGGCACAGCTTATGTGCCGCACACCATCAACCGCAACTTCAATTTAATCACCGCCTTCCCCAAGGCACGCCCGCTCATCGAAAATGAAACGGGTGACTGGCATTACCAGGAACTGCTGGAAGTCGCCCAGCGTGGCTGGGTCAGCCGCAACCCAAACCTCACCAAACCGAAATTTAATCAGGAGACCGACATCCCCGGCCCGGTCACCATTGCCGCCGCACTGCAACGCAACATCAACGACAAAGAACAGCGCGTTGTGGTTGTCGGCAATGGTGCGTTCCTGTCCAACAGCTATGCCGGCAACGGCGGCAATGTTGACTGGGGCATCAACATGATCAACTGGCTGTCCGGTGAAGAGCATCTGATTAACGTGCAACCGCGCGCGGCAAAAGATAGCAGCCTGACGCTGAGTGAAACGCAACTCATGGTCATCGGTATCGGATTCCTGGTGCTGCTACCGCTGCTACTCGCCGCGATTGGCGGATGGATCTGGTGGAAACGCCGTCGGCACTAAGCGCGCCTGGCGGCGGAAATATTAAAAACACCGCCTCATTTACACCATACATTTCGCGGCCAAACACCCATGCCAGAACTTCCGGAGGTTGAAACAACACGACGCGGCTTGACCCGGCACCTCATCAATGCGGTCATCACGGGGGTGGTGATTCGCAACCCGAAATTACGCTGGCCGATTCCGGCAGACCTGCCGAAACAACTGCACGGCAAAACCATTTCATCACTCGCCCGCAGGGCAAAATATCTGCTGCTGGATTGCGGCAGCGGCACATTGATTCTGCACTTGGGTATGTCCGGCAGTCTGCGCATCCTGCCCGCCAATACTCCCGCAGAAAAACACGATCACTTCGATCTGCTATTAAGCAACGGGGCTCTCATGCGCCTGCGCGACCCGCGCCGTTTCGGGGCGGTACTGTGGCATACCGGCGACCCGGCACACCACCCTTTGCTTGCCATACTCGGTCCCGAACCATTGGAGGAAAGGTTTCACGCAAACTACCTGTTCCAGGCATCACGGGGACGCAGTGTCAGCATCAAACAATTTCTGATGAACAATCACATTGTGGTCGGGGTCGGCAACATCTACGCCAACGAGGCATTGTTTCGCAGCGGCATCAAACCGCAACTGGCTGCGGGAAAAATAAGCTTGGCGCGCTATGGGAAACTAGTTGGCGAAATCCGCGCAACCCTTGATGAAGCGATTCAACTGGGCGGCAGCAGCTTGCGCGACTTCGTAAACACCTCGGGACAACCCGGCTATTTCCAACAGTGCTATTGGGTTTATGGACGTGGCGGCGAGGCTTGCCGAAACTGCGGCACAGCAATCAAACAAATCAAACAAGGACAACGTTCCAGCTTCTATTGCAGCGGGTGTCAGCGGTAACAGGGAAGCGCGCCTTGTCGCAGCCTACTTCAGACCGAGCACGTCCTGCATGTCATACATGCCCGCCGGGTTTTGTCTGAGAAAGCGCGCAGCCCGCAACGCGCCCAAGGCGAAGGTGGCGCGACTGCTGGCTTTATGCGTGATTTCAATGCGCTCGCCGGTTCCGGCGTATAACACCGTGTGGTCGCCGACGATGTCACCGCCGCGCACCGTGGCAAAACCAATGGTGGAAGGATCACGTTCACCGGTTACACCTTCACGCCCGTACACGGCACACGCCGCAAGATCACGCCCCAGGGTGCGGGCAATTACCTCACCCATGCCGAGCGCGGTACCCGAGGGTGCATCCACTTTGTGTCTATGGTGGGCTTCGATCACTTCGATGTCGTAACCCTGTGCCAACACACGAGTCGCGGTTTCCAGCAATTTGAATACCAAATTTACGCCGACACTCATATTGGGGGCAAAGACGACGCCGATGTCACAGGCTGCCGCACCGAGTTGCGCTTTCTGCCGGGCATCAAAGCCCGTCGTACCCAGCACCAGATTCACCTTCAGTTTTTGGCAGACCTGCAAGTGCAGCATCGAACCTTCCGGGCGGGTGAAATCAATCAACACGTCCGCACCTTGCAGGGCGGCGGCAATGTCCGCAGTGATTTTGACTTCGCTATCGGCTGCAGCGGGCTTGCCCAACATCGGGCTGCCGCTGTGATCCAGTGCCGCGTGCAACACCAAGTCATCGGCTTGGGCGACGCATTCCAGCAGCACTTTGCCCATACGCCCGCTACTGCCCGCAATCACAATTCTTGTTTTGTTCATTTCAGCACTCTTCGCACCACACATACATTCCAACAATCAGGCGGTCTATTGTTGCGGCTCTATCCGCACCAACTTGTCGCCCTCAAAATAAAGGCTCAGATTTTGCTGCTCCACCAGCGCACCGCGCTGCTTCAGGCGATAGACATAGTCCCAGCGATTGCCGTGGAACGCATCATGGATTATCGGCGTGCCCAGCACATAGCGGACTTGCTGACTGGTCATCCCCAGCTTTAGCTGATCGCGCATTTCAGCCGTAACGAAGTTCCCCTGACGGATGTCCATTTTGTAGGGGGACAACAGGGGTACGGATAAACTGTTGCAGGCGGTCAGCAACACCGAAATAAAAATCAACGCACTACGCATCGTTATGACTCCATGATCAGCAAACAAAAGACGCGGCATGATACCTCATCTGGGTGACGACTTAACGCTTGGACAGCATTTCTGCCGCATGTTTGCGCGTGGTCTCGGTAATTTTGACCCCGCCCAACATGCGTGCAATTTCCGCGATGCGCGACTCGCCATCAAGCGCGGCAATATGACTAAGTGTCACCCCTTGCTCCACCGCTTTGCTCACCTGCCATTGATGATCGGCTGCCGCTGCGACCTGGGGCAAATGGGTCACACAGAGCACTTGACAGGACTTTCCCAACTGTTTCAGCAGGTGCCCGACGATTTCCGCCACACCTCCGCCAATACCGCTATCGACCTCATCAAAAATAAGTGTCGGCACGCTGGCAAGTTGCGATGTGGCAACCTGAATCGCCAAACTGATGCGCGACAGTTCGCCGCCGGAAGCCACTTTTGCCAGACTGCGCAATGGCGTACCCGGATTGGCCGCAACCTGGAAATCAACACTTTCCAGGCCGAATGCCGTTCCCTCTGCCAGCGACTGCAACACCACGGAGAATCTGCCCCCCTGCATCGCCAACTGTTGCATTGCCTTGCCGATTTCGCGCGATAACTTATCCGCAGCCTGTTGGCGGGACAGGCTCAAGTTGCCCGCCGCAGCCAAATAATGTTGTTGCGCAACCTGCTCGCGCCGCTGCAAATCGGCCAAATCGGCAGTCCCGCCCAATTCCTCCAGCCGCACATGCAATCGTTGCCGCACCTCATCCAATTGTTCCGGCGCGACACGGTACTTGCGCGCCGCATCCGTTACCTCGCGCATACGCTGTTCCAATTCGTGCAGGCGTTGCGGGTCGTCATCCAGCCGTTGCCGGTAACGGCGCAGGGCATACACCGCTTCTTGCAATTCCGCTTGGGCACTTTCGACAATCCGTAAAACTTCGCCCAAACCGGCATCATGCTCCACGCCCTCGCGCAAACGCACACTAAAGGTATTGAGTTGCCGCAAACAGGCCGCCTCCGATTCGCTCATCACCTCGATACCCAAGGCAGCGGTTTCCAGCAAACTGGCAACATGCGCCAAACGGGTGTGTTCTGCCTGCGTTTCCTCCCAGGATGCAACACTGAAATCCAAGTCGCGTAACTCATTGCATTGGAATTGCAACAATTCGCGCTCGGCAGCAACCGCAACGGCATTTGCGCTGAGGCTGAGGCGGTTGCGCCGCAACGACTGCCAGTCGCGATACAAAACCGCAACCTGCTCCGCCCCGGCAACAATTCCGGCGTAACCATCCAGCAGCACGCGTTGCGTGTCGGGACGCAGCAACGATTGATGTACATGCTGGCCGTGAATATCAAGCAGTTGTTCGCCCGCGTCGCGCAATTGCTGCAAGGTCGCACTGCGCCCGTTGATAAACCCGCGCGATCGACCATTGGCTTCCAGTACACGGCGCAACAAACAAACACCCTCATCGCCCACCAAGTCCTGCTGATGCAACCAGGCGGCAAGCTGGGGCAAGGCGGCGATGTCGAACTCCGCCGAGATGTCGGCGCGCCCACAACCGCTGCGCACCATGCCCGCATCGCCGCGACCGCCCAGCGTTAAAGTGAGCGCGTCGATCAAAATAGATTTTCCCGCGCCGGTCTCGCCGGTCAGCACGGTGAAACCCGGGGAGAAATCCAGTTCGAGCGCGGAAACAATAACGAAATCGCGGATGCTTAAAAATTTCAGCATTTATAGCATCTGGTTCCAGAGCAGCTTTTCACGCAAGGTGTGATAGTAGCTATACCCTTGGGGATGCAGCAGACAAACCGGATCGGGATGGCGTGTCACGATGATCTTGTCGTGTAACTGCAAGTCAAAATGGGTATGACTATCGTAGCGCACGCAAATATCACCGGTGCGGTGCATCAACAACTCCAGCTCGGAACTGCCCTTCACCACGATGGGGCGATTGCTTAAGGAGTGCGGGCACACCGGCACCAATTCCAGCACGTCGAGCCCCGGATGAAGAATCGAACCGCCCGCCGACATCGCGTAAGCCGTTGATCCCGTGGGTGTGGAAATAATCAGCCCGTCGGCACGCTGGTTGTAGAGGTATTCGCCGTCAATACGCACCTCGAACTCCACCATGCTGCTGACATTGCTGCGATGCACCACCACCTCGTTAAATGCCGAGCCGGAGAATACTTCCACCTCCTCACGCACCACCCGCGCCGATAGCAGCAAACGCAGCTCGGTGACAAACTTTTGCTCCAGCATCGCGGCAATACTGTCCTGCATGGTCTCCAGTGTCAGATCGGTGAGAAAACCCAGCCGCCCCTGGTTGACCCCGACCAAAGGAACACGATGCGGCGACAAAATTCGCGCGATGTTCAACATCGTGCCATCCCCGCCGATGACGATCGCCAAATCAACTGATTGTGCAATTTCATCCAGACTCAGCGCGGCAAAGGGATGTTTTTTCAGGTGTTCTGCCGACAGCTCGTCCAATACCACCCGCACGCCGCGCGCGGCAAGAAAATCGCCGAGCCTGCGCATAGGCTCGGCGACCTCAGCCGATTTTTGCTTGCCGATAATTGCAATGGTTTTGAAGGGGAAATTCATGCCGCGATTAAACCATATCGCCCATGCAATGACAAAAGCGGATCAACAGAATATGAAGAAACTCGGACATTCCCCGGAGGAATTAAAGACTGGACGCCGGCTCCATGAACCTGAAGGTGTTTTTCCCCGCCTGTTTTGCCAAATACATCGCCTTGTCGGCTTGCTTGAGCAACGCTTCCGGATCAATGTCGCCGCCATCGAAGAAGCTCACCCCGATACTGCCGCCAATGGAGCACTGAATGTCGCCCAGGACAAAGGACTCGGTCAAGGCATGTAGAATTTTGCTCGCCATGGCCGCCGCATTTTGTTTGCTGCCGATGTTATTCAGCAAGAAGGTAAACTCATCGCCGCCCATACGGGCAACCGTGTCGGATGGGCGCACCGTGGCATGAAAACGTTCCGCAACGACTTTCAACAACGCGTCCCCCACTTCATGTCCATGGGTATCGTTAACCGCCTTGAAACCGTCCAAATCCAGGAAAAATATCGCCAACTGGTAATCCCCACGTTTTGCCAAAGACATGGAATATTCCAGGCGATCCAGAAACAGCACGCGGTTCGGCAAATTGGTCAGATAGTCGTGATGTGCCAAATGCGACAAACGCTGCTCCGCCAATTTTCGCTCGGTAATGTCACGCACAATTGCGGTAAAGAATCGCTGCCCGTTCAATACCATCGCGGATAACGACAACTCCATGGGGAACTCGCCGCCGCTCTTGTGCCTTCCGGTGATTTCTACCGCCTTGATGGCGGCATTGCGGCGATCCGCAGTATTCAAGAAATGATTCACGTAAGCGAGGTTTTCGGTCTGATCGCCATCCGGCAGGAACATTTTTACCGACTTGCCGATCACTTCGTGTTGGGAATACCCGAAAATACGTTCTGCCGCCGGATTGAACCCGCGAATGATGCCCGCCTCACTGACCGTCACAATGCCGTCGAGCACATTGTGTATGACCGCCTGCAAATGATTTTGGCTGCGCTCCAAATCATTCTTGAGTTGCTTAAGATTGGTGACCATCTGCCAGAACAGGCGCGCCTCCACACCAGTCGCCACCCGTTTATCGCCCAGGATGTTCTGCACTTGCGCTGCAACAGAATCATCATTGGTCAGATTGTAAATAATGCACTCCGGGTGACTTTTGCAGGCCAATAATGCCTCGCAATTATCCCGATAAGTGGGAATACCATAGCTTTTGGCCAGACTGACGCCGGGTGCATTGATATCCCGGTCGGCAATGCCCAGCACTTCAATCAATTTGTCTTCAATGAACATGCCGAGTAGCGCGCTCCCGCCACTACCGCCGCCAAGTATCATGACGGAGTATTTGTAAGCCTGCTGCTTTAAGGGGGCTGCGGGAAGATCCATGCTAACAAACCTCCAGTGTGGTCGAGAGAGGCATAATCAGGGGGTGAAGCCCATACCAAGGTAACATCGTGCGATTCTCGGGTGAGTTAGAAAAAATGTCCAGCACTAATTTTCCCTACCCTTCGGCAACCCGATACCACGCCGCGTAGAGTGCCGGTAAAAATAGGCAGGTAAGTATAGTGGCGACAATCAGCCCGCCCATGATGGCAACCGCCATAGGTCCCCAGAATATCTGGGGTATCAGCGGAATCATCGCCAGAATCGCGGCGGCTGCCGTCAACACAATCGGGCGGAAGCGGCGCACGGTAGAGCCAATAACCGCCTCCCATGGCGATTTTCCCCCGGCTTCGTCCTGCCTGATTTGATCCACTAAAATCACCGAGTTACGCATAATCATCCCGGCAAGCGCAATCACACCCAGATTCGCTACAAAACCGAACGGCATCCGAAAAACCAGCAGCGCCAGAGTCACCCCAATCAATCCCAGCGGGGCGGTGAGCAACACAATGACGGTTCGCCCGATACTTTGCAATTGCATCATCAACAGGGTAATCACGCCCACCAGCATCAGCGGCATCACGGCAGCAATCGCCGCCTCGCTCTTGGCGGACTCCTCAACACTGCCGCCCGCCTCGATACGATAGCCTGCCGGCAGCTCACCACGCATGGCATCCAGCTGCCGGTCAAGCGCAACAGAAACCGTGGCGGGCTGCTCGGTGTCCGCCATATCCGCACGCACCGTCATCGTCGGCAAACGGTTACGCCGCCAAATGATACCCTCCTCTTGCTCCGCAACCAGCGTGGCAAGTTGCGCCAGCGGCACGTGATTGCCGTTAGCCAGCGGAATATCCACATCCGGCAATTGCTCCAGTGTCACCGCCTGACTTTGTGCGTCACTTCGTCCACGGAACACTATGTCTATCAATTGGTCACCTTCACGGTACTGCGTCAGTGCCTGCCCGTTCAACATCCCCTGCAACGCCTGCGCCACCTCCCGGGTCGAAACACCCAACTTGCGCGCCACCTCTTGGTTCACCGCAATGCGTACATTCTTAACTTTCTCATTCCAGTCGAAATTAACATTTTGCAAATGCGGATTGGCGCGCATCAATGCCGCCACCTGCCCGGCAACTTCCCGTAGCTTGGCGACATCCTCACCCATCACCCGGAATTGCACCGGATAGCTGATAGGCGGTCCATTTTCCAGGCGCACCACGCGCACTTGCAGATGCGAGTAACGCCCGTCACCCGCCGCAAACCGTTGCTCCAAGCGTTGTTTGATTGCCTCGCGTTCCCGGATGCCCTTGCTGACGATCACCAACTGCCCGAAGTTGTCGGCAAACAGCTGCTGGTCGAGCGACAAAAAGAAACGCGGTGTCCCGTTGCCGACATAGGCCGTGTAAGAGGCGACATCCTGATCACCGTCCAGCAACCGCTCGATATGCCGGATTTCCTGTTCGGTTGCTTTGAGTGACGCACCCTGCGGCAAACGCACATCGACCATCAGCTCCAGGCGATTGGCGGAAGGAAAGAATTGTTTTTGTACCAATTTATTGAACGCGACCATGGACAACGCAAAAATCAACACTGTCAGCAAAATCACTGTCCAGCGGTTACGCAAGCACCATGTCACCAGCGCGCGAAAACGGCGATAAAACGGCGTGTCATAGACATCTTCACCATGTTTTTGTGCTTTTTCGACCAGCTTTTTCCGGTTGAGCAGCTTGTAACCCAGATAAGGCGTAAAAATCACCGCAACCAGCCACGACACCACCAAAGCAATCGTGACCACCTGAAAAATTGAAATGGTGTACTCACTTGCGGCTGATTTTGAAAAGCCCACCGGCGTGAAGGCCGCCGCCGTAATCAAAGTGCCTGTCAGCATCGGAAACGCGGTTGAGGTATAGGCAAAAGTGGCGGCTTTGAAACGATCCCAGCCTTGCTCCATTTTGACCACCATCATTTCCACCGCGATGATGGCATCGTCCACCAGCAAACCCAGCGCGATGACCAGCGCACCCAAAGAGATACGCTGCAAATCAATGCCGAAAATCTTCATCAACAAAAAAGTTGTTGCCAGCACCAGCGGGATCGAGAGTGCCACAACCGTTCCGGTGCGCCACCCCAGACTCAAAAAGGATACCGCCAAGACAATCAAAATCGCTTCCGTCAACGCGCCCTGAAACAAATTGATGGAGCTGCGCACCACCTCCGGCTGATTGGCCACCACCCGCAACTCCACGCCAACCGGCAATTCGGCGGAAATTTTTTCGGTAACGGCCCGCAGGTTCCGTCCCAACTCCATGACATTGCCGCCCTTGACCATCACCACACCGACGCCGATTGCCGGCTGTCCGGCGACACGCATTTGCGGATTGGGCGGATCGGCAAAACCGCGCGATACCGTTGCAATATCACCCAGGCGAAAATGCCTGCCATTCACCAACAAATCGACGTTGCGTATCCGCTCAACACTGTCAAAAGCACCGCTCACCCGCAAGCGGATGCGATCCGTATCGGTTTCCACAAAACCGGACGGCGTGACCATATTCTGACTCTGCAGGGCATCGGCAATATGTTGTGGCGTGACCCCCAGACTGCTTAAGCGCGCTAGGGTCACATCAAGATAAATTTTTTCGTCTTGCACGCCGATTAACTCGACCCGCTTCACATCGGCTACGCGCCTCAGCTCGCGCGCCATACGATCCGCGTAACGGCGCAACGCCGCGAGATCGAAGCCGTCTCCGGTCAATGCGAAGATATTGATTTGCACATCGCCAAATTCATCGTTGGGGAACGGCCCCCGCACGCCAACCGGCAAGGTGTGGCGGATGTCATCCAAGCGTTTGCGCACCTGATACCAGGCTTCAGGCACTTCCTTTTTCGGCGTGTAGTCCTTGACCGCGACAAAAATCAGCGATTCGCCCGGCTTGGAAGCCGAACGCAACACATCCACCCACGGCGATCCCTGTAAATTCTTTTCGATACGCTCGGTCAGCTCGCGCTCAACCTCCAGTGCGGTCGCACCCGGCCACAACGTGCGCACCACCATCACTTTGAAGGTGAAATCCGGGTCTTCCGCCCGCCCCAACTGAAAATAGGAAATCGCACCGGCAACCATCAGCACGACACCCAAATAAAGCACCATTTGCTGGTGCGTCAGTGCCCATGCGGAAAGATTAGGCCCTCTCATTACTTGCTTCCATAGGCGGCATCCGGCTCCAACGGGCGCACCTTCTCGCCGACCGTCAGTTTGTGTACACCGGCGACCACAATACGCTCTCCCGCCGCGACTCCCGACGCAATGACCGCACGGTGATCGCGATAAGCCGCCACCGCCACCGGACGCAATGTGACGCGCTGGTCTGCACCGACCACCCATAATGCGGCATGGTCGCCTTGCTGAAATATCGCGGCAAGCGGCACCGCTATCCCGTCTTGCAAATGATTAAAACGCACCCGCGCCGTCATCCCCAATGCCACCGCCGGGCTTGCCGCCACGAACGACACCTTGGCTGCATAAGTTCGGCTGGCGGCATCCGCCACCGGTGACAGTTCGCGTAGCCGCCCGACAAAACTTTGATCGGGGTTATCCAGTGCCAACAGGGTGATTTCCGCCGCATCTCCAATCTTCATGCCCGCCAATTGCGATTCCGCGACTGCGATGACCACCTCGCGCTCGCCGTCTTGCGCCAAACGGAAAATCGGCTGGCCGGCTGCCACCACCTCACCGGCTTCCGCCAACGTCGCCGTTACCACCCCGTCATATCCGGCGCGTAATATCGTGTAATCGGCCTGATTTTTCGCCAAACCTGCCTGGGCAACGGCAGTGTCACGCGCCGCCTGCTTCGCATCCAGGGCGGATTGACTGACGAAATTTTTAGCGCGCAACTCGCGGTAGCGATCCGCTTCCGCTTCCGCCAAGCGACGTTGCGCGTTGGCACTATTCAACGACAATCGCACATCGGTTT
The DNA here is from genome assembly GCA_049321355.1 of Pseudomonadota bacterium. Classification (GTDB taxonomy): domain Bacteria; phylum Pseudomonadota; class Gammaproteobacteria; order Burkholderiales; family Gallionellaceae; genus Gallionella. Next base: position 22,736 of record JBMOPZ010000009.1, read on the forward strand.
CGTCCAGGCGCGCCAACACCTGTCCGGCGCGCACCTTCGCGCCACTATCGACCAAACGTTGCACGATTTTTCCAGCCGCGCGAAAACCCAGCCGGGTCTCGTAACGGGCGCGTACCTCGCCGCTGTAGTGCACCCCGACAGCCGCGTCTGACGTTGCCAGAAACTGCGTCAGCACCGGTCTCGCTATCGGCTCGGGCGGTAGCGATTGTTGCTCGCAAGCGAGCAGCAATACCGCCAGGGGCAAACAAAAAAAGAGGGGTTTCATCAGGAACTTTCTGGACGACGCAAGGACTACGGGGAACTGTAGTTTTAAGGGACAACACTGTCAACCATCATGGGCGGCGTACTATAATCGCGAGTCTCGGCAATTGCCCAATCACTCAAGGAGTTCAACATGAAAGCAAAAATCACACTTCTCGCAGCGGCATTATTGGTCATGGGCTGCAACTCCAAAGAGGCGGAGGAAAAAGCAAAGAACACCCCGGGCTATGCCGAGGCACAACGTTTCTGCACCCAATGCCACAAGCTGCCATTCGGCGACCAGCATCCGCCCACCGCATGGCCCGCCGTCATCCTGCGTATGGAGCAGCACATGGAATCCGCCAAAAGAAAATTACCCTCCGAAGAGGAACACGCCGCCATCGTCGGTTTTTTCCAGAAAACTTCACAGTAAATCCCCGTCAATGGCAAAAACGTACCTGACCTGAAGATGCTCGACGAACGCGCACAGATTCTGCTCAAAACCCTGGTCGAGCGCTACATCAGCGAGGGGCAGCCCATAGGCTCGCGCAAACTGCTGGAACATTCCGGCCTGTGGGTCAGCTCCGCCACGATACGCAATGTCATGGCGGATCTGGAGGAGCTCGGTCTGGTCAGCAGCCCGCACACCTCGGCGGGACGCATCCCGACCGGCCTGGCGTACCGCATGTTTATCGACACCATGCTGGTCACCAAACCCGTGACTCCCGCCTCGGTACAGCAGATGCAACAACAATTGCAGCCGGACAATCCGTCGCGGGTCATCGCGCAGGCATCCACCCTGCTTTCCGAGCTCACCCATTTTGCCGGTGTCGTTGCCACTTCCAGACGGGGCGCCATCAAGGTGCGCCAAATTGAATTTTTGCGGCTGGGTGAAAAACGTGTATTGCTGATTATCGTGATGCCGGATGGCGAGGTCGAAAACCGCGTATTGCTGCTGCAACGCGACTACAACCAGTCGCAACTGACCGAAGCGGGCAACTATCTCAGCCGCCACTACACGGGCTGTAGCTTTTCCGAAATTCGCGACAAGGTGCGCGGTGAATTGGCGCAACTGCATCAAGATATGAGCGAGCTGATGTCCGCCGCACTGGCGGCGGGGGATGAGGCCGACGCAAAAGGCAGTAACGATTACGTTATCAGCGGCGAGCATCATCTGTTGGGGGTGGAAGAGCTGTCCACCGACATGGACAGATTGCGCCAACTGTTCGGCCTGTTCGAGCGCAAGACGGAATTGTTACAATTGCTGGATGCCAGCCGTCACGGCTCCGGCATCCGCATCTTTATCGGCAGCGAAACCGGGGTGGATTCACTGGAACAATGCAGCGTGATTACCGCACCCTATTCCGCCGATGGCGAGGTGGTGGGAAGGCTGGCCGTGATCGGCCCGAAACGAATGAATTATGAACGCGTCATCCCGATCGTGGACATTACGTCACGATTGCTCGGCAACGCGCTATCGCACAATTAACCACACACACGCTCAAGGAATCCAATATGCGTTACCAAGTTGAACCGAATATCCCGCACGGCACCCCAAGCAAAACCGGCATCCTGCTGGTCAACCTCGGCACGCCGGATGAGCCGACTGCCGCCGCAGTGCGCCCCTATCTCAAACAGTTCTTGGGCGACCCGCGCGTGGTCGAAATTCCCAGAGCGGTCTGGTGGCTCATTCTGAACGGCATCATCCTCAACATTCGCCCGCAAAAAAGTGCCGAAAAATATGCCTCTATCTGGATGCCGGAAGGATCGCCGCTGCGCGTTTACACGGAAAAACAAGTCACGCTATTGCAAGGGTATCTGGGCGAACGCAGCAAAGCCCCGTTCGTCGTTGACTACGCCATGAGTTACGGCAACCCATCGATTGCCGACGCACTGCAAAAACTCAAAGCGCAGAATTGCCAGCGCATCCTGATTGTGCCAATGTTCCCGCAATATGCCGCCAGTGCCACTGCGCCGGTATTCGACCAGGCATTTAGCGCGCTGCAATCGATGCGCAACACCCCGGCGCTGCGCACCATCCGCAACTTCCACGACCATCCCGGCTATATCAAGGCATTGGCGGGCAACATCAACGATTACTGGATGAAAAATGGCAGGCCGGAGAAATTGGTGATGAGTTTCCACGGTGTCCCGCAGTACACTTTGGACAAAGGCGATTATTACCATTGCGAATGCCATAAAACCGGTCGCCTGCTTGCCCAAGAGTTGGGGCTGAAACCGGAACAGTACGTGGTCAGCTTTCAATCACGCTTTGGCAAAGCCGAGTGGATAAAACCTTACACCACCGCCACGCTGCTCGAACTTGGCAAGAAAAAAACGCAACGAGTCGATGTGGTTTGCCCCGGCTTCACCGCCGACTGCCTGGAAACGCTGGAGGAGATCGCCATGGAAGGCAGGGAAGACTTCCAACATGCGGGCGGCGGCGAATATCACTACATCCCCTGCCTGAATGACCGTAACGACTGGATATTGGCACTAACCGATTTGGTCATGGATAACCTGCACGGCTGGTTGATTGAGCCGGACAGGGCAGCGTTGGAACAGAGCAAAATATGCGCGCTTACCATGGGCGCAAAGCAATAAGGTTAACCTCCGGCAGGCTGCTATCCAGCCCGCCACGCGTCGCCCGTTATTGCGGCACATCGACCTCCTGATGTGTCGCAATATCAAAGAATCTCAGGATTTCTTCGCGACGCTGCATGGCATCCTGGTAACCGAGATTGATTAAAGCGCGACAGAACTTTCCCTCGGATAACAAATAGCTCACCAAAATACCGCCGCCGCTCGGCATCGCGCCCACCAGACGCAACAGCAAACGTATTGTCCACGGCAACTCGCCGGCATAGCGTTCGGCCAATCCGTCCACCGCCTGACTGGGCGCGATATGCAGCACTTCAACATGCTTCCACCCCGACTGTTTGAGCTGTTCCGGCGACATCCCGGCAACCACCTGATTGATTTGGTGAACCCGCTCCAAGTCGATCATCATATTGTCCTGAAACAGGCTGCTCAAAGCATGTCCGGCAATGTTGGCCAGCGAGGGATAATCCGCCGCCGCACTGCGCCTGGCCGCCGTGTTGTCGGAAGTGACCCCAATCACAAACAGGCGCGTCGCACCCAGATGCAAGGCGGAGCTGACCGGGGCAATTTGGCGCACGGAACCATCGCCGAAATATTCCCTGTTAATCGGAACTGCCGGAAAAATAAAGGGAATCGCCGAGGATGCCAGCAAATGTTTGATTTCAATTTTGCCGGGGATGCCAATGCGCCGACTGCGATGCCAGGGGGTCAAATCTGCCGCCCCTTGATAGAACGTGACCGACTGCCCGGAGGTATAGCCGGAAGCGGTGATACTCAAAGCATGCACATGCCCGCTATCAATACTTTCCTGAATTTTTCCGAGCGGCAAGACACTTTCCAAAAACTCAATCAACGGGGAATTATCCAGCAGCGACACCTGCTTCAGATGCCTCATCCCCAAGCCGCTCGACACCAGCCCGGCAAACCACAGTATGGAGTTGTTGAACACGCCAACGGCATCGGTACGATATACCTGGTTGACGTGAAACCCTTTCCAGACGCGCTCCAAGTAACGCACCGCCTTGCGAAAATTTCGCGCATTGATCGCCAGTGCGGTGGCATTCAACGCTCCCGCCGATGTACCGCAAATCACCGGGAACGGGTTGCGCGCATTGCGCGGCAACAATTCCGCAACCGCCTTGAGCACGCCAACCTGATAGGCCGCACGCGCACCGCCGCCCGTCAGTATCAATCCGGCACAGGGTTTCATGGCGAGTCCGCCTTAAACGGCTTCCAGCGCGTCTTTGAGCGACTCTTCCGACAGCGCATTGAGTGACTCCGACAACTTATCCGCAGTATTCACTGCCGCAACGGGGAGCAATTCGGGTTTCATATCCGCAACAAATAATGCCGCCGCACCCACCACTTTCAACAGCTTGGCGCGCTCGCGCATCAGCAGTTCAATTTCTTTTCTCAGCAACGCGACTTCTTCCTGATTCATGCAAATTTCTCCTTAATGGGTTTTAACGCCGGCAACCGCCAACGCGCTCATATTCACGATGCGGCGCACGGTTGCCGTTGAAGTCAACAAATGTACCGATTTGTCCGCCCCCAACAAAATCGAGCCTATGGTAATACCCTCGCCCGCGGTGACCTTGAGCAAGTTGTACGCGATATTGGCCGCGTCAAGATTCGGCATCACCAGCAAATTGGCCTCCCCCTTCAAGCGGGAATTCGGAAAGATTGTGCTGCGCAAGCTTTCCGACAGTGCCGCATCACCGTGGATTTCACCTTCCACCTCCAGCTCCGGCGCGCGCTGCTCAATCAACTCGCGCGCTTTGCTCATTTTGTTCGCCGACGCATTGGTGTGACTGCCAAAATTTGAATGCGACAACAGCGCAACCTTGGGTGTCAACCCAAAACGCCGCACCTCTTCCGCCGCCAATATCGTCATCTCGGCAACTTGCTCGGCACTGGGATCGAGATTGATATGGGTGTCGCAAATAAACAAAGTATGCCCCGGCAGCATCAGCAAATTCATCGCCGCATACACACTTGATCCGGCGCAATGCCCGATCACGGCATCAATATGGCTCAAGTGATTCAAGGGTTGAGAAATGCTGCCACACAGCATCGCATCGGCATCCTTCAAGCGCACCATCATCGCCGCGATCAACGTCGGACGGCGGCGTATCTCGCGTTTGGCCGCCTCCGGCGTCACCCCGTGACGCTGCATGATGCGGTGATACTCGCTCCAATACTGGTGAAAACGCGCATCCTCTTCGGGATTCACCAACTCGAAATCCGCACCCATGCGCAGGCGCAAACCGAGCGCGGCAATCCGCTGTTCAACAACCGCCTCACGCCCGACCAGTATCGGAAAAGCGATCCCCTCATCCACCACCGTCTGCACCGCATGCAACACCCGGCGATCTTCGCCCTCGGCATAGACCAGACGCTTGGGAGCCCGCTTCGCCGCCTCAAACACCGGCCGCATAATCAAATTGGACTGGTACACAAAATCATCCAACTGCTGGCGATAGGCAGCCATATCGGCAATCGGTCGCTCCGCCACCCCGCTATCCATCGCAGCCTGGGCAACCGCCGCCGCAATCCGCGTGATCAAACGCGGATCAAACGGCTTGGGAATCAGATGTTCCGCGCCAAACTCCAGTTCCTCTTCCGCATAAACCGATGCCACCGCATCGGACTGTTCCGCCTGAGCCAGCTCCGCAATCGCATACACCGCCGCCCGCTTCATCTCTTCGTTGATGGCAGCCGCCCCGACATCCAGCGCACCGCGAAAAATGTAAGGAAAACATAAAGCGTTGTTCACCTGATTCGGATAATCGGAACGCCCGGTCGCCAGAATCGCATCGGGACGCACCGCTTTCGCCTCACCCGGCAAAATTTCCGGATGCGGATTCGCCAAAGCAAAAATCAGCGGTTGCGCCGCCATCTTGGCAACCATCTCCGCCTTCAAAACACCGCCCGCCGAAAGTCCCAAAAACACATCCGCGCCCGCAATCACCTCGTCCAGCGTACGCGCCGCCGTATCCACCGCATAACGCGCCTTGTTGTCATCCATCTCCTCGGCGCGCCCGCGATACACCACCCCGTGAATATCGGTGACCACAATGTTTTCCATGCGCACACCGAGGCTCACCAGCATATCGAGGCACGCCAAGGCCGCCGCACCCGCACCGGACACCACCAACTTGATCGCCCCAATCTTCTTGCCGACCACCTGCAAACCGTTCAACAGCGCGGCTCCCACAATAATCGCCGTACCGTGCTGATCATCGTGAAACACCGGAATATTCATACGCTCGCGCAATTTGCGCTCGATATAAAAACACTCCGGCGCTTTAATGTCTTCCAGATTGATACCGCCGAAAGTGGGCTCCAGCGCGGCGATAATATCCACCAACTTATCCGGGTCGCGCTCATCAATCTCCAGATCGAACACGTCGATACCGGCAAACTTTTTGAACAACACCCCCTTGCCTTCCATCACCGGCTTGGCCGCCAACGCACCAATTGCCCCCAAACCCAGAACCGCCGTGCCATTACTGATTACCGCGACCAGATTACCGCGCGCCGTCATATTGCGCGCCTCGGCAGGATTTTCCACAATCAACTCGCAAGCCGCCGCCACACCGGGCGAATACGCCAGCGCCAAATCCCGCTGCGTAATCATGGGTTTGGTAGCATTGACCGAAATTTTTCCCGCAGGTGCCTGGCGGTGATATTGCAGCGCGGCATCACGCAATTGCTTATCCATATTTCTCTCTATAACTTCCAAATTAAAAGGCTCGCGGATTATAGCGCAGCGATACCCGCCGCACGCCCAACCATCTTGAGACGCAACTTCTAACAAAGGAATAAGCGACGGTGATGACCGAACAATGTTCCACCCATCCTCGCCCGCGCCGAGGCGCGTGGGTTGCGGGCTTGCCATGTTTCCTGACCCATTTGCTATGGGGAATGCCTGAGCGGCAAAATCTTGAGTGGTGGGAAAAGCGGTTCATCCCCACGGGTGTGGGGAACGCGGAATTCCGTATGGGTCGGCGCTGTCAATGAAACGCTGCTTGGTGAAGTCTGTCGCCACCTCGCCGATTCCCATCAGCGCACCTTGAAGGTTTTCACCTTGTGCAATCAGGCGATTGAATGCGTCGACTACGGTGTTGTCGGTGATTTCAATTTTGATCATATAGTGCTATCCTGTTCACAGAGGTGGATTCGTTTCGGACGTATAGGTCGGGGAATTCAAGCATCGGCTCCCACCTGTTTTTACAGTAGCTTGATCACCAGCGACACCAGCACTACCGCCATATTCCTTTTCCCCGGCCTCACGGTTCATCCCCACGGGTGTGGGGAACGCTTGTTCTGCCGGTTATACATTATCTGGCACATCGGTTCATCCCCACGGGTGTGGGGAACGCGTCAACAAGGCTGCGTATCGCAAGGTGATGGACGGTTCATCCCCACGGGTGTGGGGAACGCTCAAGAGCTACCAACATCAGTTATCACCTCCTCGGTTCATCCCCACGGGTGTGGGGAACGCAAAGGGCAATTGACGCATATCTTGCGGCATACCGGTTCATCCCCACGGGTGTGGGGAACGCTCCTCGGCGAGACCTCTCGCCCTAACGACCAACGGTTCATCCCCACGGGTGTGGGGAACGCTGGTGCTTTCCTAGCGGAATATCGCGGGAAATCGGTTCATCCCCACGGGTGTGGGGAACGCTAAAAAAAAATGGGGGGGG
>JBMOPZ010000010.1:0-3046 GCA_049321355.1 Pseudomonadota bacterium
ATCGGGGACTGGTGTCGATGTGTTTGTAGCGGGCCATGCGCGGCTTCCTCACCTCTCTATTGCGTCCGCAGTTTGAAGCTTGATGGCCGGATTTGTTCCGGGTAGGCTGGGGTTTTTCTACAGCGTCATTGGATGCTGTGTTACTGGGCGGCGCATCCCCCACCTCGCCGCCACGGATGCGCGGCTTCGCCGCATCATCCGCAGCGGCTGCGGCGGTCTGTGGTTCCGGCTGGCGAGCAATGCTGGCCGCAATGCTCGGAGAGGGTTTTCTTCCATCGGATGGGTGCATGGCAATTCCTTATCCATTGGCAGGCATGCAAAGGCTTCCTGCAACGGATAGGGAATTTATGCATCAAACCCAAGGTTGGCGACGACACGAAATTGTAATTTTATGTCGCCGCGTCTTCTTTGGCCTGCTTCCAGCGTTGGATAAAGCGCATTAGGCTACGAGCCGAGTCCCCCTCACCATCCGAGTACACCTTTAGTTCGCGAATAAACAACTGATCGGCCTCGGACATGGTAAGTTCGCCCAGCATCCTTGCCTCGCTCATGCATTGCAGCATGACGCGCAAATCCTGATGAACTAGAAAGTTCTCGTGTGGCTTGCCTTTAACCGCCTTGCGCAGATGGATCATGAAACGCTTATCACCATAGAACTCAGCGCGTGCAAGATGAGCCGCAAAAGATGGAAGAGTTAATACAGTACGGTCTATCGAGATGGCCTTGAAGAATGCCTCTGAATCGCCCTTGCAGGCCATAGACACCAGATCATTGAGATAATGCCCGTAAACCATTAAGCATCTTATAGTGGCAGTATTGGCGCAATGGATGGCAATGGTATCCACCTTATTGAACAAGCCTTGATGACCGCCAGCCCAGTTGTCGATAAGCTCATCCTCAAGAGGTTGCCCCATAACCTGTTGAATCAGGAATTCGTTGAGATTCACGCCTGCTCTCGACGACTCAATTAACCGATCAATAAGCCCGATAGAGGAAAGCGTCAGGAGGGAAAGCTGTGGGGCAGTCAGTTCATACAGCCTTGCCCAAGAAAAATCCTGGGGCAAAAGTTTTTCAAAGGCTTCTCGGTTGGCGCGCGCAAATTCGCGAGTTTCTTGGGGGATAGTACGGAGCTTAGGCAAGAACTGCCTAAGCCTTTTCAGAGTTGATAAAGTAACCCCACCGAACGTACCTGATAACTGTCTCATTTCACTATACAACGCTTGAGTTGAGAGATCACCAGAGCGTCGAGAGGTCGGATGGAAGCCCTGCATTGATCAGTCGTTTAAGCGCAGCCTCACCTTGCTTTTGGGCGGTCTCCCAAATTGAAGCGTCATAGTAGCCGCGGATTTCCCGATCAGCTTTCATCAACCAATGATTGCGGACGACATTTGCTCGAAAATCGGCAACATCCATATAATGAAAACTGAAAAATACCCGCTTTGCCATTCACTACCTCCTTCCTTTTGGCGCCCAACGCAGAACTGAGGGACGCGGCGAGCAAAACGTGGAAGAGAAAATCACGCCGCCCCTCGCCACTCTCAATAGGGTTATCTTCTTCCTTGTTTTGGAGGTGTGACCCTCGGCATAGGTGGGGTTTGCCTTGGTGTTGGTAGCCCTCGCTCTTCCGTTAACGGCTGAGGACGTGGAGGAGGAGTCTGCGGTTGTGTAGGTTTTGTTGCCATAGCTGCACCTCATGTTGGATAAAAGGTTGAAAAATAACGTGACAATCCCAACGACTGTCAGCAAGCATTGGCGAGTGAGGGCGGGCCAATTATAAAAATAATTACGTTATAAATCAATAAGTTGTAACAACTTTTAATCCGTTGGTCGGCAGTTCGAATCTGCCACGACCTACCAATAAGAAACAAGGGGCCAGGTGATCACCTGGCCCCTTGTGTTTTCAGGTGTGAGCCACATTGACTGGTACGCACTCACTGGTTTTTCCTGACCTGCCATTTTCTGGCATAGCGCAGCGCCTTGGCGATCTGCTCGTTGCTCATCTTCTTTCCCAGGATGTCGCGGAACCACACTGCGGCAGCGACCCCCTGCGACGCGGCGAGCTGCAGCCACGCATATGCCAGCATGGGCTCTTGCGCGATGCGTTCGCCATCGTAGTACATCATGCCGAGCTTAAACTGCGCATCAGCGTGCCCCTGCTCGGCAGCCTTGCGGTACCACCCCGCCGCCTCGACGTAATCCTTGCGCACCCCCTCGCCGTAGAAGTACATCATGCCGAGCTTGAATTGCGCTTCGGCGTAGCCCAATTCGGCAGCCTTGCGCTGCCACTGCGCCGCTTCGGCGTAGTCCTGGCGCACACCCACACCGTCGTAGTACAGCATCCCCAGCCTGAATTGCGCTTCAACGGATCCAGCGTCGGCGGCCTGGCGGTACCAGCGCATCGCTTCGGCGTGGTCGCGCAACACGCCCTTGCCATCCTCGTACATCGTGCCCAGTATGAGCTGCGCTTCGACCAGTCCCTGCCCGGCGGCCTTGCGCTGCCACTGCGCCGCTTCGGCAAAATTCTGCAGCACGCCTCTACCTTCGTAATACATCATGCCAAGCTTGAACTGCGCGCGCGCATACCCCTGCTCGGCGGCCTTGCGGTACCACGCCAGCGCAGCGGCATCGTCGCGTGCCACGCCCCGGCCATCCTGGTACATGGAACCAAGCATGGACTGCGCCTCGGCATTGCCCTGTTCGGCAGCCCTGCGGTACCACTTTGCCGCTTCACCGTAATCCTGCGCCACACCCTTGCCGTCGTAGTACATCGAGGCCAGCATGGACTGCGCATAGGCATTTCCCTGTTCGGCAGCCCTGCGGTACCACTTTGCCGCTTCGCCGTAATCCTGCGCCACACCCTTGCCGTCGTAGTACATCGAGGCCAGCATGAACTGGGCATTGGCCACCTCCTGCTCGGCAGCCTTGCGGTACCACGCCAGCGCAGCGGCATCGTCGCGTGCCACGCCCCGGCCATCCTGGTACATGGAACCAAGCATGGACTGCGCCTCGGCATTGCCCTGTTCGGCAGCCCTGCGGTACCACTTTG
>JBMOPZ010000011.1:0-27398 GCA_049321355.1 Pseudomonadota bacterium
ATTCGCAAGTAATTTCCGTGCTTGTTCGCGCCGATCTCGTGCGTCAGCAAGTGAGACGTCTGGATATACCCCAAGTGCAAGTGTTTTCTGTTTGCCGCCGAAACGATAGGCAAGCCGCCAATACTTAGCACCACTCGGGTGTATCAGCAGATGCAAGCCGCCGCCGTCAGATAGTTTTTCTGCCTGTCCGTTGGTTTTGCTTGCGCCGCAATAAGCTCTGTCAGTGCCGCTCGTATTTTTTCCACGTTCGCGCCCTCGTGTTGTTATATTTAGCGAGAAGATTATCTTGTAGCATCAAATATAACAACAAAAAAAGTGAGATTCGCTGAGCGCGCCTGATACAGTCTGGGCGTTAAAAAACCCGCCAAAGCTATATGCAGTGCGGGTTATCGAGTCATTTTGAGACTGGGTGAAACATGGTCTTGGCGGAGGGCGTGAGATTCGAACTCACGAGGGGCGTTAACCCCTGCCAGTTTTCAAGACTGGTGCATTCAACCGCTCTGCCAGCCCTCCATAATTTGTATTGATACTTGATACCTTGCCAGTTTTGGCTCCGACATAACCTGAAGGTTAGTCTTCGCCGTAACAAGCCGCCAAGGCGGCGTGTTATCAAGACTGGTGCATTCAACCGCTCTGCCAGCCCTCCAAGGCCGCGCATTTTGAACCAAGGTGCAGGGTGTGTCCAGAAAAAATCAGGGAAGGCGGTCAATAGATATTCAGCCGCGCTGGCAATCCGCCCAGTTGTTGGGGGTTTCGTACAGGCGCACCCGTTCCAGTCGCAGGGTGTTGTTGTACTGATCCCGGTAGGCGGGGTCGAGTATCGCGAAAGCGGTTTGCGCCAGATGCTCGGCGGTGGGGACGACATCGAGGATGACGGTTTTGTGATGCGGCAGGGTCGCCAGAAAATCGCACACCGCGCGGTCGCCGCGATACACCAGAAAAGCGTGATCCCACTGATCCACCAGTTTTTCTTTGGCGATGCGTTTTACGTCGGAAAAATCCATCACCATGCCTTGCTCGGACTGCCCTTCGGTGGCAATCAGTTTGCCGGACAGGGTGATTTCGATGGCGTAGCGGTGACCGTGCAGGTGTTTGCACTGGCTGGTGTGGTTGGGGATGCGGTGTCCGGCATCGAATTCCAGTCGGCGGGTGATGAGCATGGCATCGGTGTGTGTTTTGCGAGGCGCGGATTATACCTTGCCGATTTTGCAACTTGCGACGGCTTGCAGGAATTCGCGTTGTTTCGCCGCGTCGGTTTCGCCGCCGTAGCGCAACGCGCTGTAGCGTGCGGCGAGGTCGCGGAGGGTGGCGGCAAGGTCGGGGCGCACGCGGGCGATGCGCGCGGCGTAGTCTTGCGCGCCCTCGTGGGCGGCGCGCGGCAGTCCGGCTTTGGCGAGTTTTGTGCACAGTTTGAGCCAGGCGGCGTGGACTTTGTCGGGCTGGCGTTTAATCAGATGGCGCAGCATGTACAGAGCGAACAGGCCGATCAGCAAAGCCAATCCGGCGGTCATCCGAATCGCGAGGTTTTGCCAGGTGACGGATTCCATGCCGAGACGGGAGAGGAAGGCGAACTGGCGTTCGCTGTCGTAGCCCAGCACCCACTGGTTCCACTGGTTTGCCAGCGTGTCCCAGTTCAGCCGCAGATTGCGCAGCCATTGCGGCGGGTTGCGCGCCATGAAGGGTAGCGCGGCATTGTCCGGCAGGGCGGCGGCAAGGTTGCGCTCGACCCGTTCCGGGGCGATGGCGGCGGTCGGATCGACCCGCACCCAGCCGCGCCCGTTGAGCCACACTTCCGCCCAGGCGTGGGCATCGGACTGGCGAACGATGTAGTAGTCGCCGATGTCGTTGTATTCGCCGCCCTGATAGCCGGTGACCACCCGCGCGGGAATGTGTGCGGCGCGCATCAGAAAGACGAAGCTGGAGGCATAGTGCTCACAGAACCCCTGCTTGGTTTCGAACAGGAATTCATCCACGTTGTGTATGCCCAGCGGCGGCGGTTGCAGGGTGTAGCGGAAGTTGTCGCGGTTGAACAGTTTGAGCGCGTTGCGCAGGACGGCCTCATCGGTTCCCGGCAGGGGGGCATCGCGCCCGTTCTGTTCGGCGGAGGCTCGGGTTGCGCGCGCGCTGTCGGCGCGCCACTGTTCGGCCAGCTGGCGGGCGCGCGGGTTGAGCGCGGGCGGCAGTTGCAGGGCGCGTTGCAATTGCTGTTCGGATTCTTGTGTGTTGGCGCGATAGCTTAGATGCGAGCGCGCTTCGTAGCGCAGCCGCGCTTTCACCGGCTCCTTGCGCAGCAGGCGGAAGTCGTAAGTCAAGTCGGCGGGAACAGAGAGGCGTTCGGGCATGTCCAGCGCGAACAGCCAAGTCTTGTTGTGCGGCTCCAGGGTAACGCGATAATCAATTGCCTCGCCAGTGTCGCTGAATTGCGGTGCGACGCTGGTCGCCGTGCGTCCCGGTGTCCAGGTGCGACCGTCGAAATCCCACAGCACCGGCCCGCGCCAGTACATCTGATCGCGGCGCGGCGGCTGGGCGGTGTAGCTGACGCGAAAGGCGATGTCGTCGGACAGTGATAACTGGCCGAAACTGCCGGGCGACATTTTGTCGTCCAGCCCGCTGCTGGCAAAGGCATCCTGCGGCAGCCCCCACAGCGGGCCCTGTATGCGGGGAAACAGCAGAAACAGCAGCAGTGTCAGCGGCACGGCTTGCAGCAACAGGGTGGCGGCGATGCGCAAGCGCGGCCTGATCGCGACGCGCTGCCCGTGCAGTTGCACCCAGGTGAGCACGATGACGAACAGCGTCGCCAGCATGTAGAGGGCGGTGGGGATGCTCTGCGAGTAAAAGAAGTTGGTGATGATGATGAAGCAGGCGAGCTGAATCAGCACCATGGCATCGCGCGCGCCGCGCAGTTCGAGGAATTTTAATGTGGTCAGCAGAATCAGCAGGGTAACGCCGACTTCCCGTCCGAACAGGGTGTGAAAGCTGACGGCAATGCCGCCGACACCGGCAAGGGTGATGCCCAGCAGAAGCCAGCGAGGGGGCAGCGGGTTGCCGCTGCGGGTGAGATAGGCGCGCCACAACAGCAGCGCGCCGCACAGGGCGACCACCCACGGCGGCAAATGCTCGGCGTGCGGCGCAATCACCATCAGGATGGACAGCAGCAGGCTGTAGAGCAGGGGTTTGCTCATGCTTGTTCTCCGGCAAACGGGTGCGGGACTTTTTGTGTGCTGCCCCCCCGTTGCTTGGTGAGAGGGTCAGGCGATTCCTGCAGGCCGAATAACGCCAAGCGGCGCAAACATTCCTGTTGTTGTGCCTCGCCATGATTGGGCGGCAACTCGCCGTCCGGCAGGCGCAATCCGTAGCGCATCCCTTGCGCCTCGGCATCCAGTACCCAGCGTGCCATGCGGGCCAGCTTGCTTTCGCTGTCGGCATCCGCTGCGGCGGCGAAGTCCAGCCACAGCTCCTCGCCCACTTGCATGGAAAATTGTTTGACCTGCAAGCCGCGCTCGCGCGCGTAGGCTTTCCAGTCGATACGCGGCAGCGCGTCGCCCGCGATGTAGCCGCGCAGTCCGGCAAAGTCGTCGTCGCCGGCAACACTGCGCTTGCCCGTACCATCCGGCGCGTCGCCCGGCGGCAAGGGAGCTTCCGCCAGCGGTCGGGGATAGACCAGGCAGCGTGTATCGAAATGCAGATAAGACCAGGCATGGAACAGGCCGAGCGGGAATTCGGTGTACAGCCGCAAGCGTCCCGGTTGCAACCAGCCGCGCCGGGTGGCGGCAAGCGGCAACACAATGACGCTGTCCTGCTGTGCCGCGACATCAAAGCTGACGGTGTCGCCCTGCGGGTGCATCAGGCACAGTTGATGGCGTGCCAGCGTGCCGGGATTACGGAAGTGAAAAATAAAGTTTGCCGTTTCGCCGTTGAACACGGGCTCGCTATGTCCGGCGCGGATTTCCAGATGCGCCAGATTGCGGAAGGCGTGCAGCATCGACATGACCGCCATCATTGCCAGCAGAAAGGTCAGCACGTAGCCGAGGCTGAGGTTGTAGTTGATGTCGCCGAGCAGCATCAGCACCAGTACCACAGCCAGCATCAGACCTTGCCGCGTCGGTAGGATGAAGATGCGCCGCTGGGTGAGGATCACCGTGCCGTCCTCGATTTGCGGGCGGAACAGCCAGTTGCGGAAGCGTTGTTTGAGTGCTTTGACCACGCTGTTAGGGGATGGACACCGCCGCGATGAGTTCGCGTGCCAATACCTCGCTGTCTTGCTTGCCGCGTTCGTCCGGGGTTTGCAGGCGGTGGGCGATCACGCCGGGCAGCACCGCTTGCACGTCTTCCGGCAACACGGCATCGCGCCCGTCCAACAGTGCCCAGGCGCGCGCGGCAGCGAGCAGGGAAAGTCCGGCGCGCGGGCTGAGACCGTGGGTATAGTGCGCCGACTCGCGGGTGTGGCGCAGGACGGCTTGCAGGTAGTCAAGCAACGCGGGCGAGACGAATATTTTTTTGCAGTGCTGTTGCAGTTCGAGCAGGGTTGCGCCGTTCATCTGCGGTTGCAGTTGCGCGACAATCTCGCGCCGTTCCACACCGGCCAATAAGCCGCGCTCCGCTTGTGCGTCGGGATAGCCCATGCGAATGCGCATCATGAAGCGGTCAAGCTGCGATTCCGGCAGCGGGAATGTGCCAATCTGGTAAGTCGGGTTCTGTGTGGCGATGACGAAGAACGGCGCGGGCAGCGGGCGGGTAATGCCCTCGATGGTCACTTGCTGTTCTTCCATCGCTTCCAGCAAGGCGCTCTGTGCTTTGGGTGTGGCGCGGTTCACCTCGTCGGCCAGTACCATTTGCGCGAAAATCGGCCCGGGATGGAACTCAAACTTGCCGTTGTCGCGCTGATAGATTGACACGCCAAGGATGTCGGCGGGCAGCAGGTCGCTGGTGAACTGTATGCGCTGAAACTGCAAGCCCAGCGTATGTGCCAGGGTGTGCGCCAGCGTGGTTTTACCCACGCCGGGCAAGTCTTCAATCAGCAGATGACCGCGCGCCAGCAGACAGGCAAGTGCCAGGCGGATTTGTGTGGGTTTGCCGACGATGACACTTTCGACTTGTTGGATAACATTGTGCAGGGTAGGGGTCATGATGCTCCGTGAAGTTTGTTTCCGTTTGCCCCAAGTGGGCGCGTAGTGCCGTAGTTAAAGGCGCAATGTGATGATGGTGTGTTTGCGTCTATGCGCTTTTTGTCGGGAGTGTTGAGATGCTCAATCATCGCTTATGTTCCGCAAACTTTGCGCGACGCTTTGCAATGCGCCCGCCGATAAGTCTTCCAGATCAAGCTGCGGGGCATGGTCCAAGTTCCCGTAATTTCTGAATGTGGTGCGAAAGTAGCTGGGATCGTAGTGCACGGTCAGCAACTCGGCGACCATGTTATCGAAGTCTCCGGCGCGGATCATTGCGCTCCATTGCTCCAGTTGTTTGGTGCCGTGGAAACGCTGCAAAGGCTGGAGGTGTGCAATGAAAGTTTCCGGCTGCCTGGTGTAATGGCGGTAGTCTTCCAGTAATCCGGCAACGCGTGTGGCGAGCGGTGTTTCCAGTCGCAGGCAGGGGCTGCGATGCATCGCTTCGGTTAACGCTTCCGGCAGCGTAATCAGGCCGATTTTTCTGCTTTCTGCTTCAACGTATATCGGTTGACCGGGAGCGAATTGTTGCAGTACCGACAGTAATTCGCTATCAAATCCCTTTTGGGCGGGTTGTTTGTTTTCCGGCAAATTGCCCAGTATCGAGCCGCGATGTTGCGCCAATTTTTCCAGATCCAGCACCTGTGCGCCGCTGTTGGCCAGCGCGGCCAGTAGGCGGCTTTTGCCCGATCCCGTCGGCCCGCACACCACGATAAATTTAAGCCGGGGTGGCAGGGTCGCCAGCGTGTCCAGCACATTGCGCCGATAGGCCTTGTAACCCCCTTCCAGTTTGTGTGCCGCCCAGCCCACCTGCGCCAGGATGATGCTCATCGCGCCACTGCGCTGCCCGCCGCGCCAGCAGTAGATGAGCGGTTTCCAGGATTTTGGATGGGCATGGAATCGGGTTTGCAGATGGTGCGCAATGTTTTGGGCGACCAGTGCCGCGCCGACTTTGCGCGCCTCGAAAGGTGAAGCCTGTTTGTACAGTGTGCCGACGGTAATACGTTCCGCGTCGGAGAGTACCGGGCAATTGATTGCGCCGGGAATGCGGTCTTCGGAAAACTCTGCCGGGGTACGCACGTCGATGATTGCGTCAAACTCATCAAGCTGTGATACGTTTGCGGTTCTGAATAACATGATCGAAAGAGGTCGTTGTGTCCGAAGTCAAGTTGACCCGATTGTCGCACGGTGGCGGTTGCGGCTGCAAAATAGCACCCTCGCTGCTGCAAGAAATACTCGGCGGTGCAAAAGACAAGTTGCCGTTTGCCAACCTGCTGGTCGGTACGGAAAGCAGCGACGATGCCGCCGTATATCGCCTGAACGACCGGCAAGCGGTGATTGCCACCACGGATTTCTTCATGCCCATCGTCGATGATCCGTTTGATTTTGGGCGCATTGCCGCAACCAATGCCCTGTCCGACGTGTATGCGATGGGCGGCACGCCGATCATGGCGTTGGCGATTGTCGGTATGCCCATCAACACGCTGCCGGTGGCAACCATACGCGCCATCCTGCAGGGCGGTGAGGCGGTGTGCGCAGCGGCGGGGATCCCGCTGGCGGGCGGGCATTCGATTGATTCCGTTGAGCCTATTTACGGCTTGGTGGCAATCGGCATCGTCCACCCGGACAAACTTAAGCAAAATAATCGTGCGCAGCCGGGCGATGTTTTGATACTCGGCAAAGGTATCGGCGTGGGCGTGTTGGCTGCCGCGCTGAAAAAAGAACTGCTGTCCGACGCGGGCTATGCGCAAATGATCGCGACCACCACCCGGCTCAACACCGTGGGCAGTGAGCTGTCGGCAATGGATAGCGTGCACGCGCTCACCGATGTCACCGGATTCGGCCTGCTCGGACACCTGCTGGAAATGAGTCGTGGTTCCGGTTTGACTGCGGAGTTGAAGTTCGACCAAGTGCCGGTTTTATCCGAAGCATTACCTTTGGCGCGGCAGGGCATAGGGCCGGGGGCGATTGAGCGTAATTTGGCCAGCTATGGCGGCGAAGTGGACTTTGCGGCGCATCTGGACAACTGGCAGCGTCGCCTGTTGGCGGATGCGCAAACCAGTGGCGGCTTGCTGGCGGCGGTTGCGCCGCAGGAGGCAGAGACGGTGTTGAGCTGTTTCCGGCGTGCCGGGTTTACACAAGCGGCAGTGGTGGGCGCGATGAAAGCGGGTGCACCCGGCGTGAGGGTGAACTGATAAGCGCGCCCGCGTGACGGTTCAATACGACGAATACTTTTTCGCGCTGCCGCGCACTTGGTCTGCCGGATATTTAGCCGCGTTCTTGTCCAGTTTATGCAGCGCGGCTTGATGCAAATCTATGCCGAGTTTGTCCGCAAGGCGCACCAGATACAGCAAAACATCGGCCAATTCATCGGCGACGGCAGCCCGCTGTTCGTCATCCAGCCCGGCAGATTGCGCCTCGCTGAGCCACTGAAAATGCTCCATCAGCTCGGCAACTTCCACCATCAACGCCATGCTCAGGTTTTTCGGGGAATGAAACTGATCCCAGTCACGCGCCTGGGAGAAGGCGCGCAACTTGTCGCGTAATATCAGTAAATCTGGGGTGTCGGACATTATTGATTCCGCGCTGCAAGCAAGTGGGTTCAGCGTATTTTACGTGATCCGGGGCGGCACGCACCCCTCAAGTGTTCTCGCACCAATTTGGTGCGCATGGTGCGATCGGTGGGGGATTTATGCACTACTTTGGCCGGCTGGCCGAACGCGCTATAGTTGATGCCTATATTGATCAGTTAGTTGCCAGTGTGGTACGAGTATTGCTTGATGGTAAAGGTTAAAGTTAATGGAGGGGAATCATGGAAGCGTTAACAGTCAGTAATGATGCTTTATTTATTTTGCTGGGCGCGATTATGGTGCTGGCGATGCATGCGGGCTTTGCCTTTTTGGAGCTGGGCACGGTGCGCAAGAAAAATCAGGTCAATGCCCTGGTCAAGATACTGGTTGATTTTTCGGTTTCCACGATAGCCTATTTTTTCATCGGCTATGCGATTGCTTACGGGGCTAATTTCTTTACCGGCGCGGAAGCGTTGGCGCAGAAGAACGGTTACGAGCTGGTCAAGTTTTTCTTTCTGTTGACCTTTGCCGCCGCGATTCCGGCGATTATTTCCGGCGGCATCGCCGAGCGTGCAAAATTCAACCCGCAAATGGCCGCGACTTTCATGCTGGTGGGTTTCCTCTATCCGTTTTTTGAGGGGATCGCATGGAACAATGCTTACGGCATTCAAGATTGGCTGGCGGCAACGTTTGGCGCAACGTTTCATGATTTTGCCGGGTCGGTCGTGGTACACGCGTTTGGCGGCTGGATTGCGCTCGCGGCGGTATTGTTGCTGGGTGCGCGTCGCGGACGTTACAACAAGGAAGGGCGCATATCCGCGCATCCGCCTTCCAGCATCCCGTTTCTTGCCTTGGGCGCGTGGATACTGACAGTGGGCTGGTTCGGGTTTAATGTGATGTCGGCACAGACCATTAACAACATCAGCGGGCTGGTGGCGGTGAACTCGCTGATGGCAATGGTGGGCGGCACCCTGGTTGCTCTGTGGGCGGGTAAAAATGATCCCGGATTTGTGCATAACGGCCCGCTGGCGGGATTGGTTGCCGTCTGTGCCGGATCCGATTTGATGCACCCGCTGGGGGCGTTGTTGGTCGGTGGTGTGGCCGGAGGCTTGTTCGTCGTAATGTTCACGCTCACGCAAAATCGCTGGAAAATAGACGATGTGCTGGGTGTCTGGCCGTTGCACGGTTTGTGTGGCGCATGGGGCGGTATTGCGGCAGGCATCTTCGGTCTCAAAGCGTTCGGTGGCATGGGCGGTGTGAGCTTGATGTCGCAATTGGTCGGTACGCTAATCGGCGTGGCGATCGCCTTTGTTGGCGGTTACGCGATTTATTGGATATTGAAGCAAGCAACGGGGTTGAGGCTGAGTGCCGAGGAGGAATTTAACGGTGCGGATTTGACCATCCATAAGATTTCCGCGACGGCGGAGCGGGAGTCTGGCTGGTAATTGCGGTTTTTTGCGGTGGGAGTGGCGCAACAGGGTGGGGCGGGTGTTACAGTCACGGGATGAGCCTGCTTAGAGTTGAAAATTTGGTCACGGGGTTGCGCGGCGGCGCGGCGATTGTGGACGGTATTTCCTTCGAGATTGCCGCTGGCGAGACCTTCGCGCTGCTCGGCGAATCCGGTTGCGGCAAGTCGATGACGGCACTCTCCCTGATGCGACTGTTGCCGGACGGTGTGGAAAACCGCAACGGTTCCATGCACCTTGAGGCGACGGCACTGCACGGTTTGACTGAACGCGAGATGCGCGCAGTGCGCGGCGGGCAGATGGCGATGATTTTCCAGGAGCCGGGCTTGAGCTTGAACCCGGTGATGACGGTGGGAAAACAGATCGCGGAAGTGTTGGCGTTGCACGGTGAGTTGCGGGGCGCGGCGGCAGACCAACGTTGCGTAGCGTTGTTGCAACAGGTCGGTATTCCCGATGCGGCACGCCGTCTTCACGAATATCCGTTTCAGCTTTCCGGCGGCATGAAACAGCGTGTGATGATGGCGATGGCACTGGCGGGCGAGCCGCAGTTGCTGATCGCGGACGAGCCGACCACCGCGCTGGACGTGACCATACAGGCGCAGGTGTTGCAATTGCTGCGCGATACCCAGCAGCAAACGGGGATGGCGATGCTGCTGATCACCCATGACCTCGGGGTGGTGGCGGAGAACGCCCATCGTATCGGTGTGATGTATGCCGGACAAATTGTCGAACAGGCGACGCGCGGGCAATTGTTCGACCAGCCTTTGCATCCCTACACGCAAAAACTATTTGCCGCATTGCCGGACGCGACGCGACGCAATCAAACGTTGACGGCGATTCCCGGCAGCGTGCCACCGCTGGGCAGTATTCGCCAGGGATGTCGTTTTGCGGCGCGTTGCGACCAGGCGTGGGGGCGATGCCACGAGCAGCCCCCGCAGTGGCATGTGCGCTCGGGGCAGGGGGTGCGTTGCCATCTTTATGCCGAAGCGGGAGAGGTAAAAGCCAGCGTGGGATCGGTTGAGCGTAATGATGCCCACCGATCCAAAAACGTTGGCGATGGGCATCGCCACGCTCAACCCGTCCTGTCGGCATCGTTGTTGCAAGTCTCCGACTTGCGCGTCCACTTCCCCATCCGTAAAGGTATTTTGCAGCGCGTCGCCGGGCAGGTGAAGGCGGTAGATGGCGTGTCTTTGGAGATTGCGCAGGGACGCACGCTGGCGTTGGTGGGCGAGTCCGGCTGCGGCAAGACCACGCTGGGCAAAGCGTTGTTACAGTTGATACCGGCCACCGCAGGGAGCGTGCATTTCAATGGGCGCGAGTTGGGCGGCGCAAACAGCTTGCGTGCCTCGATGCAGATGGTGTTTCAAGATCCCTACGCGTCACTTAACCCCAAGATGCGCGTGGCGGAGATTCTTGAAGAAGGCATGATTGCCTTAAACAATCTCTCGCCCTCTGGGAGCGGGGTTGGGGGGAGGGCGGCGCGTCGGACGCATATCGACGATTTGCTGGACAAGGTCGGGCTGGCGCGCGACAGCAAGTGGCGTTATCCGCATGAATTCTCCGGCGGCCAGCGGCAGCGTATCGCCATCGCGCGCGCGCTGGCGGTATCCCCGCAACTGCTGATTTGTGACGAGCCGACCAGTGCGCTGGATGTATCGGTGCAGGCGCAGATTCTGAATCTGCTGAAATCGTTGCAACAGGAGCTGGGGCTGAGTTATTTGTTTATCACCCACAACCTCGCGGTGGTGGAATACATCGCGGATGAAGTGTGCGTGATGTATCTGGGGCGCATCGTCGAGCGCGGCATGACGGAAGAGGTATTGCGTGCGCCCAAGCATCCTTACACGCAGGCGTTGCTTTCTGCCGTGCCGCGTATCGACGGCAAGGGTAGGGAGTTCATCAAGCTGGCGGGAGACCTGCCGTCACCCGCCAATCCACCGCAGGGTTGCCACTTTGCACCGCGTTGTCCGCGGGCGATGGAAGCATGTCGCGAGTCGTACCCGGCGGAAATCGGGCTGGACGGGAAGCACCGCGTGAACTGCTACTTGTATCGTTAGGCACCGCTCGCCGCACGATATGAAACCTGGCGTGTTTTCTTGCGCTGTGCGGGATTAAGAATCGTGAGTTTCTGTCCGGGGTGTATGGTGGCGCGCACCCCTTTGTTCCATTTTTTTATTTTGGCGACGCTGACACGGTAACGATTGGCGATGCCGCCGAGGGTCTCGCCTTTGCGCACCGTGTGGCGGATGGCGCGCGCGCTTTCTTCGGGAACCAAGTGCATATTGAAGGCACTGAATTCGTTGTCATCTTCATGCGCGTTGTTGATGGGTACCAATAATGTCTGCCCGGAGCTCACTTTGGCGCGGCTGGACAATCCGTTGATTGATTTGAGCTTGCTGACCGAGAGTCCGAAACGCGGCGCGAGCCGGTCAAAACGCTCGCCTTTTTTGGGTTGATAGGATTGCCAGCTAACCAAGGGTTTTTCATAAGCCTGAAGATTGTGGAGGAAAGTCTCCACGTGATCGGTTGGCAGCAGAATCAGGTCGCTGTTGTCCTGCAAAATAACCGGACGGTTATGCGCCGGATTGAGTGCGGCAAATTCTTCCATTGAGATTTCCGCCAACTGTGCGGCCAGCTCGACATCCATGTGGTCGGCGGTGGGTACGGCGGAAAAATAGGGCAGGTTGGGTATCTCCTGCAACACCAGGCCGAAGCTGGCGGGATTCGCGATGATATTTTTTACGGCGAGCAGTTTGGGCACGTAATTGCGTGTTTCATCCGGCATTTTCAGGCTGGAATAATCGGTGGGCAACCCTTTTCTGCGATTGCGTTCCTGGGCGCGTTGCACCGCTCCCTCGCCCCAATTGTAGGCGGCCAAAGCGAGTTCCCAATCGTTGAACATACCGTGCAATTTTTCCAGATAGTCG
The DNA here is from genome assembly GCA_049321355.1 of Pseudomonadota bacterium. Lineage (GTDB taxonomy): Bacteria > Pseudomonadota > Gammaproteobacteria > Burkholderiales > Gallionellaceae > Gallionella. Next base: position 12,126 of record JBMOPZ010000011.1, read on the forward strand.
AGTGCGCTGTTGGTTGCGCTGATCACATCTCGGCGACCGTCGTACCACCAATTTTGTTGCAGGCCGAAGTGTTTGCCGGTGGAGGGAATAAACTGCCAGATGCCGGAGGCGCGGCTGCTGGAGTAGGCGACCGGATTGTAAGCACTCTCAATCATCGGTAATAACGCGATTTCGCTGGGCATTCCGCGCCGTTCGACTTCCCGGATAATGAAGTACAGGTAGCGCTGAGCCCGCTCGGTCATGCGTGCAACATATTCAGGACGGTTGGCATACCACTGTTCGTGCTTGGCAATCAGCGGGCTGTCCAATTCACGCATGGCAAAGCCGTTGCGTATCCGCGCCCAAATGTCGCTGATGCGCTCGTCGTCGCTGGAGAGCAGCTCCAATTTGATATTGCGCGCGTTGGGAATCTGGGATATTTCCGGGTCGGAGAAGCCGGTGCTGAGGGCGAGCTGTTCGGCTGCGTACACGGGGGAAGCCGACAATATCAGCAGAGATAAGATGATAATAGCCGACCTGATACAGCGCACCGGGATACCCCCCAAAAATAACTTCGACCGATGGTAGTCGAGATGGCGTGTGGCGGTCAAATGCTGCGGGGATAATGGCGGTTGTCTGTATCCTGGTCGCAGTCACTGTGTGGATGCGGAGAAGGCCATGTTTTCAATTGGCACTCAGGGGTGTTCGGCGCGACAATGGCGCAGAAAATTACCAAACCGGTAGAGTGGGGTGGAGATGATTGCCAATAAATTATTTCGTGCGTACCGAATTTTTGCACCACCCGATGATGCTCATAAAGCAATCGGTCAGTCAGTGGATATTTCACTGGATGATCTTGACGTCGGAGAAGTGGTGCTTCGTTCGCATTACTCCAGTGTTAACTACAAAGACGCGCTTGCCGCTACGGGAGCAGGGAAGGTCGTGCGTCGCTTTCCCTGTGTAGGAGGGGTGGATGTGGCGGGCAAAGTGGTGAGTTCATCCGATGCGCGTTTTAAGCCGGATGATGAGGTCGTTGTGACGGGCTATGGCATGGGGGTGGATCACGATGGCGGCTATGCTGAATACGTGCGTGTTCCCGCCGCTTGGGTGGTTCCCTTGCCGCAAGGGTTGACGTTGTTCGAGGCAATGGCAATAGGCACGGCGGGATTCACGGCGGCACTTGCCATTCATAGGCTCGAACAAAATGAATTGCGCCCGGAAAATGGCAAAGTCCTGGTGACGGGGGCAAGCGGCGGGGTGGGGAGTCTGGCGATTCAGATGCTGGCGCAACGCGGTTACCATGTGGTCGCGCTGACCGGAAAAGACAGCGCGCATGACTACCTGAAATCATTGGGTGCAAATGAAGTTTTGTCGCGCCGTGATGTGACCATGGGTACACGACCATTGGAAAAAGCACAGTGGGCGGGTGCCTTGGATGCGGTGGGCGGCGAAACCCTGGCGTGGTTGACGCGCACCCTGCAACAGAACGGCGTGGTTGCCAGCTTTGGTAATGCCGGGGGAGCCGAACTGCATACCACGGTGATGCCCTTTATTCTGCGCGGCGTGCGCCTCATCGGTATTGATTCTGCGGCGACCGCGATGCCGTTGCGCCGGGAAATCTGGCAACGCCTGACAACGGACTTGCGTCCCCGCCTGCTTGATCGGGTGGCGCGGGTCGTACCGTTTGCCGAGTTGCCGACAGTTTTTCCGTTAATGTTGCAGGGAAAATTGCGGGGGCGCACGGTAGTGGGTTTTAACCCGCAGCATACTTAATCTACCGCACGCCAGTGCCGTAACATCAATTGCACGCCACGGTTACCGTTGTATTCGTTGACACTTAAACTATAAACCGCATGGAGTTTGTCGGGCAGCGGTTCGGCATGGCCGAACAATATCGCTTCAAACGCTACCCCCGATTTTCCCAGGCGCAACTTAAGATGTTTTTCGCCCACCACGCGCTGCTTGAGCACCACAAAATCATCATCAAACAAGGGCGCGGGAAAACCTTGTCCCCATACCTGCTGTTCCAGCAATTGCGCCATTTCCAGTGACATTTCGGCAATCGTTAATGCGCCATCGGTCTCAATGCGATGGGTGAGGTCGTTGTCGTCCAGGGATTCCGCGCAAACCGCCTCAAAGGCGGCGACAAACTCGGCAAAGTCCGATTCGGCAATGCTCAGACCTGCGGCGGCAGCGTGACCGCCAAATTTTTGGATGAGTGCGGGATGGCGTTTACTCACCAAGTCCAACGCGTCACGCAGATGCAGACCGGCAATCGAACGCCCCGAACCCTTGAGTTCACCGTTGTTGGCACGTGCAAACACGATGCTGGGGCGATGGAACTTGTCCTTTAGGCGCGAGGCAAGGATGCCGATTACACCCTGATGCCAAGCCCCGTCGAACAGCACCAGGCTGCAATTTTCCCGGGGGTCGATTTTTTCCAAGGTGGCGAGTGCTTCCTGCTGCATCCCGCTTTCGATGGTGCGACGCTCGCGATTGAGTGTGTCGAGTTGTCCGGCAATCTGCGCGCTAATTGTCGCGTCGTCGCTCAACAGGCAGTGTATGCCCAAGCTCATATCGTCCAGCCTGCCCGCCGCATTCAGGCGCGGTCCGATGGCAAACCCCAAGTCTTGGCTGCCGATTTGCGCGGGAGACTTTTTCGCAATGTTCAACAATGCGCGAATGCCCGCGCAGCAATATCCGGCGCGGATGCGTAGCAGACCTTGCTGTACCAGAATGCGATTGTTCTGATCCAGTTTGACGACATCGGCAACTGTTCCCAGTGCGACCAGGTCGAGCAACTCAACCAGTTTTTTTGCGCGCTCTTCACTGATGAGCTCGCGCTCGCGGAGTTCGGCGCGCAAAGCCAGCAGCACGTAAAACATCACGCCCACGCCGGCCAGATTTTTGCTGGGAAAATTACAGCCGGGCTGGTTGGGGTTGACGATACACGCGGCCTGCGGCAATTGATCGCCGGGCAGGTGATGGTCGGTTATCAGCACTTTGATGCCGAGACGATTTGCCTCGTCCACGCCCGCCACGCTGGCAATACCGTTGTCCACCGTCAATAGCATATCGGGGTTTTGCCGCGCGGCGAGATGGACAATCTCCGGTGTCAGACCGTAGCCGTACTCAAAACGGTTGGGCACGATGAAATCCACCCGCGCGCCGCAGTTGCCCAGACCGCGCACCGCGACAGCGCAGGCGGTTGCGCCGTCGCAGTCATAATCGGCAATCACCAGGATGCGCTGTCGGCCAACAATCGCATCCGCCAGCAAGCGCGCCATTTCAGCCGCGTTTTTGAGGGTGTCGAGCGGCAGCAACCCGGCTAACGATGTGTCCAATTGTGACGGGTGGCCGATTCCCCGCGCGGCAAACAGGGTCGCCAGCGGCTGGGGATAGCCGTTATCCAGCAGTTGTTGTGCGGTGGATGCGGGGACGGTGCGGCGGACGATGCGGGTCATGTGGATGGTGTTGGCGTGTCGGTTGGCGAGGAGAGTGTATCATCTTGAATGCGGCTTAACTTGTTGCGTATAAGCCGCTATTCGGTGCGCCACTTTCTCGTTTTTTTGGGGAAGATAAGCTAGAATCGCGCCTGTTTAGTTCGTCAGGCAAAGAATCGTGGCACTTATTGTTCAGAAGTACGGCGGGACATCGGTTGGCAGTCCGGACCGAATCAAAAATGTGGCGCGGCGCGTCGCGAAATTCAAAGCGCAAGGGCATCAAGTGGTGGTGGTACTCTCCGCCATGAGCGGCGAGACTAACCGTCTGATTGCTTTGGCAAAAGAAATGCAAGACCACCCCGATCCGCGTGAGCTGGACGTGGTGGTGTCAACCGGCGAGCAAGTTACCGTGGGGCTGCTGTGTATGGCACTCAAGGCGGCGGGCTTGAGCGCCAAAAGTTACACCGGCGGGCAAGTCAAAATTTTGACCGACAGCAGCTTCACCAAAGCGCGCATTGTGAGTATCGACGAGCAACATATCCGTGCCGATCTGGCGAACGATCACGTTGTGGTGGTGGCCGGTTTTCAGGGGGTGGATGAAGCGGGCAACATCACCACGCTGGGGCGGGGCGGCTCGGATACCACCGGAGTGGCGATTGCCGCCGCATTGCGCGCCGATGAGTGCCAGATTTACACCGACGTGGACGGCGTTTACACCACCGACCCGCGTGTTGTGCCGGAAGCGCGCCGTCTGAAAACCGTCACCTTTGAAGAAATGCTGGAGATGGCAAGTCTGGGCTCTAAAGTGCTGCAAATTCGCTCGGTGGAATTTGCCGGAAAATACAAGGTCAAGCTGCGCGTACTCTCCAGTTTTGAGGAAGAGGGCGAAGGCACACTGATTACATTTGAGGAAAAAGACAAAATGGAACAAGCCATCATTTCGGGAATCGCATTCAATCGTGACGAGGCAAAAATCACCGTGGTCGGCGTTCCCGACAAACCGGGCATTGCCTATCAGATTCTGGGGATAGTGGGTGATGCCAATATCGATGTCGATATGATTATTCAGAACGTCGGCGCGGACGGCGCGACGGACTTCTCGTTTACTGTGCATCGCAACGACTTTGCCAAAACCATGGAAATGCTCAAAAGCAAAGTGCAGCCGCACATCGGCGCGCGCGACGTGGTTGGGGATAACAAAACAGCCAAAGTCTCAGTGGTTGGTGTCGGGATGCGTTCCCACGCGGGTGTCGCCAGCAAAATGTTCCGCACCTTGGCGGAAGAAGGCATCAACATCCAGATGATCTCCACCTCCGAAATTAAAATTTCGGTGGTGATAGACGAAAAATATCTGGAACTGGCGGTACGCGTGCTACATAAAGCGTTCAACTTGGAGCAGGAGGACGCATAAACCGTTTGACCATGCAGGCATCGCCCAGTATCATTCGCGGCCTTCCGGAGAAGTGGCCGAGTGGTCGAAGGCACACCCCTGCTAAGGGTGCATACGGGCAAAACTCGTATCGAGGGTTCGAATCCCTCCTTCTCCGCCAAAAAAAGCAGGCTTAAAAAGTTTCACGCGCCCGTAGCTCAGCTGGATAGAGTACTTGGCTACGAACCAAGGGGTCAGGAGTTCGAATCTCTTCGGGCGCACCATATTTTCAAGGGCTTAGAGCGATCTAAGCCCTTTTCATTTCTGGCAGCGTAGCCAAATCGTAGCCAACTCCCTCCGGTTCGTTCTCGATTACCTTCAATCTGGACAGGCGATCCACGTATTCAGTCAGGTGTTCGCTCGATAGGTGAGCATATTTCCTCACCATCTCGACGCACTCCCAGCCGCCCAGTTCCTGTAGCACATGCAGGGGTGTTCCTGACTGCACATGCCAGCTTGCCCACGTATGCCGCAGGTCATGCCACCGGAAATTCTCGATGCCGACCTTTGCCAGTGTTTTCCGCCATGCCTTCGTGTTGACCTGCACAATCGGGTTGCCGTGGTAGCTGAATACATGCGTTGGATGCTTGCCGGTCTGTTCACGCAGTACGATCACAGCAGCAGCACTCAACGGTACAGCAATCGCCTTTCTAGCCTTGGCCTGATCCGGGTGTATCCATGCGGTGCGGCGAGTCAGATCAATCTGCGACCACATCAAGCCCGTGACGTTGGAACGCCGCAAGCCTGTTTCCAGAGAGAACTTCACCACGGGCACCAGATGTTTCGGCAAGACTGCGATCAGCCTGTCAGCCTCCTCGCGGGTAATCCAGCGCACCCGCCGATTCGGTTCAGGCAGCATCCGAACGAGCGGGACACGGTCTATCCATTCCCATTCGTTGCAAGCCTTGCGTAATACCGCCCGGATCACCTCATTGACGCGATTGACCGAACTGTTCCTTACCATCTCGGCAATGCGCGCAGCCATGATGCTATCCAGCAACTCGCGGTTGATTTCATCCAGCATGCGACCATTCAGAAAACGATCCAGCCAGCGCAAATGCGTCTTGTCGCTGCACTGGGATGCCTTGTGCGTGGTTTCTGCCAGATAACGGACAACCGCTTCATTCCAGGTGTGGCGGGGTTTGATCCCCAGCCGCGCCTGATCCCACAAGGACGCCTTCAGCTTGTCGTGGTATTCCTCGGCTTTCGCCCTGTCGGAAGTGCCAGTGCTTTGCTGTATTCGTCGTCCGTCGTGGGCGATTTTGACCCACCAATGAGGTGAATCCTTGCGTTTAAAGAGTGACATAAAGAAACCTCCTTCTGTTCACCCTGCAACGCCCGCCGCGTGTATTGTGAACGGATATGCTCGATCAGGTCAAACTCGACGAACACCCAGCACTTGCCGATTTTGGCGCCGGGAATTTCGCCTGCGCGCGCCTTCTCTTGCAGCGTGACCGGATGAATCTTGAGCAGGTCGGCGGCTTGTTGCAGAGTGAGGGTGTTCATGGCGCGATTTTCGTCCAATCCAATGAGCCGGATTAAACATCGCCGCGTCAGGACGGAGACGGCGAAATGCGACTTTCAAGGACGTATTTCAAATTTCAGCGGGAGGTATGGCAGTGGACACTACAGTCAAGGTCTCAGCAGATTTACTGACTCCCATCAGCCCGCACAGGCTCTGAACGCAGCATGCCAAGGCGCGCCATGATGTCCAACAGGATGCTTTCCTCGATGCGACTGGTTGGCATCGTTCGTCGTAAAACAGCCTCGCGTATGGATACCCGGCTTTTCGCCTTGCATAAGGCCGGATCATTCTCCACAGCGTCGGCCAGTTTTGCCAAATCTGGTTCACCCAGCGCTTTCAGGCACAGACCGGCCTCTGCGATACGTGCATTGCGTCTTGTGCTGCTAACCTCCTTGGCAGCAGCCTCGGCAGCGGCCTGTTGCGCTTTCCGTCTTGCTTCACGGCGCGCTGCTGCAACCGCTTTGCCTTTGTCCCGAAAAAACTTCCCGGCTTGCGCCGCTTCCGCCAATGACTGAATCCACCGGTGCATGCTATGGATGGGTTTGTGCCCCTCATCGCGGATTGCCAGTAGCGTCCCTGCTGCTTCGTCGGCTATGGATTGCGCCAATTCGCCGGACAACCCCACCACGGATTTTTCGATCAGTTCGCGGTAAGGTTCGGTGGCCGGATGCAGTTCGAGCGGTGCGTCCCCTGTAGTAGTTGTATCTGTAGAACTCTCTGTTGTGGTCTTTGTAAATTGATCGGTGGCATCGCCACCAGCCGATGGGTGGCTTTCCTGCTCATCGATAGGTGGCTTTCCCCCTGTTCGATTGGTGGCGTTGCCACCGATCGGTGATGGCGCCAGTTTGCCGGTCTGGATCAGCAACTCAAATGCATCGTAGTCAATGCTGAAATAGTTGGTGTGGTTCCAGTCGGTTGCCTGCAACTGTCTCACCAGCAGGATGCCGGCATTGCGCAAGCGCTTGATAATCCGCTTGTGAGGGTCGGTGCTGCGACCGAGGGGAATTTCGCGCAGGAGTTCCTGATGTGTCCAATAGACCCAGTGCCGGCCATCCACCATGTATTTCTCGTAGGTGCGCAGGTCGGAGGCTTTTTGATGGAGCCGGTAATGAAGCTGTTGCAGGAAAACCGCCTCGGGCAGGCCCAGCAGGCGGCATAACGTCGGGGAAACGGCGATGGGCGGCTCGTTGTATAGCAGCATGGGTAATGGCTTGGTCATGCCGCGAAGGCTCCTTGCTTGCCCTGTATCAGGCAGGGACTGGAATAACCGGCGGCAATTTTGGATAGAGACATTTCACGTCACCTCCAGCAGTCCTGCAGCGAACAATATGTTGTGAGTCGGCTAATTAAAGCTGGCAGTAGCACTGCTGAAATCCTGCAAGGACACAGTGTCAATTCCTTGATGAAATGCCGTCGAATGCATTGCCATGAATTCCATCCTATGGCCTGAGTGCCGTGCATGGCATCCGAAATGTGAACTGCCAGGACGCATTTCGCCAAGCAGCCCCGGCGCGGGGAATGCGGGGCACCCAATGAATCCTTATGGCGCAACGAATCCCTATAATGATAAGGATTCACCGGGCTGCATTCCTTATAGGGAAATGGCCTGAGTTCCGGTCAATGATTACTGTTCAGGCTCGTAGGAACGGGGTAAATCAGACTATTTCCCAGCCCGCGAATGCTTTGGGGCGGGGCAAATTCTCATATGGATTGCGTGGGTGACGAATCCTTATCTTTAAAAGGGGGAGTGAACCACGTTTGGAGAGATCACTATGGCAGGGGGAATCGCTGCTCCATGGTCAGTTGAAAATGGTGACCGGGAATGCAATTGCTTACGGGAAATGTCACGTGTTATGGAAGTCATGGAGGTGCGCAGCAAAAACCAGGAGCGAATGCGCAGGCTCTATTTTAAATTGCGTCTTTTTCGGTCACATTTCGGCGGCGACATCTTTCCCCACGGGTTAGCATTCCGTTGCGTCAATGCCCGCCACAGCTTCGACGTGGCTTTCCAAGCTGGGGAAATTAAATAAATAGCATTCAATGGCACCGCCCCTCTGAACAGAGACGGGCATATGAAGAAGAGCCGGAGACCAAGCCTGGTGCGGGTTTTCACCATGCTGGTGGCGCGTGAAATCGCGTGACACCGGTAAATACGATCCCGTTGTCGCCCGTGGATGGGCCTGCGGCTGACTCACATCTGGTGAGTTGGCCTGCCCCGACCGGCAGCCCGTAGGACACAACGCTGGATGAGAATTGCGCTGGCTACTCTATGGCCCGCGCCCACCCTTGGCCCGCCTGCACGGCATCCGCGCCCGTAGCGCGTGAACCAACACTCACCACTCGATTTTGGTCTTTCCGGTGGGCCGGGGATTTTTCTTATGGGAGTCGTTATGGTCAGTAGGCATGATATCCGGTGGATGCGGGATATAACTCATTTGAAACTATCTTTTCCCAAACCAACTGGTGTCAAAATAAAACGCTGGACATACAGGTCGTAGGTCGAGGCGATGGAGTTTTTCAACGCCATGCGTATAAGTTTGGCCTGTTTGCTATCCGGCTGCTCATCCAGTAATGAGCGATACAGCCCGGTATAAAAATAATCCGGCTCGACGCGCACCCGCATCATGATTGCTGCGGCATCTGGATGAAGCGGCGCGAGATATTCGAGCGCTATCTGTTCGCCGGGTGCCAGGCGCGTATCGGCCAACTCCTCCGACAAATCCGCCGACACTTGGCGGGCAATGATCTTTTCTCTCAACGTGCCTGCAACAGGTTTGCCATCTGCCGATTCTTGGTAAATCTGCACGAGGATTCTCGGCGTCACATAGGTCGGGAAATAATGTCCCGTTCCGCTGTTGCCTATTACCAGTTGTGCGGACACTTTGCCCTCGCGCAAAGTGGGGGCAGTCGGGCTGATGGTGACTCCGCTACGGGTCATTTCCGCGTCATGGATGCCGCGCCACAAATGCTGCCGTTCCGGCATGTGGCAGCCTTGGCATTGCTTGCCTTGTTTTGCATATGGGGACGCCTGCCACTCCGCATAAGTGTTCTCCAGTGGCTTGCCGTTCAGTGCATATCCATCTTCATCAAACTGGTGGCAGGCAGCGCAGAAGCGCCCGTCCTCGAATGCCGGGGCGGTGATAAAGCCATCATGCGGCAGTTTTCCTTCAGATGAGGGTTTTGCTGGCGGCGGGCCGTAGCGCACATTTTTGCGCACATGGCAGGCAACACAAACCAACCCCTGCTCGTGCAAGGCGGCGGTTTGTTTTTTTCCGCGCAATTGTTTTTTCAGGCTGGCTTCCTGCTCTGCAAGTGGCGCGTGGCAGCGGGTACAGTCACGAAGTTCGGCAACGGCATCGGGTTTGATCTTCAGCAACTGCCCCATCACACCCGCCCCCATCGCATGGCTGTGCAGGCTGGTGCGCCAGTCCTGATATTGCTTTGCATGACAATTGCCGCAATCTTCCGGATTCAAGGAGGATTCCAGCGGGGTATAGGATAGCGGTGCTTTGCCTTGCGCCGGAATTGGAAACGTCCAGTGACGCTTCAGAAAGGTATCCGTCTCATCCTGGGCATGGGCATTGAATGCGGCCAGCAGGCACCAAAGGGCGAAAAGAATCTGCTTCAAGAACTACGCTCCCTTCCCATCCGCATCACGTTTGACCGGATGCGCCTAAACGCCTCTCCAGCCATGTGTCCGCCGACCATAGCCCACGGCTGGCGATCAACAACACGGCCAGCAGTATGCCCCAGGAAATATGCTGGTTGATGCCCGCTTCGCTCAAATCGGCGTAGGAAATAACCGCAACCACGTTGAGAATGAAAAGCCCGGCGGCGGAAAATCTGCCGAACAGGCCCAGCACCAGCAGCACGGATAGGCCCAACTCGGCGCTGGCGGCCATCGTGGCCGCCACATCTGGAGGCAGCAGCGGCACACTGTAAACATCGCTGAACAGGTACAGCGTGCTGTCCCAGTTCTGCACCTTGGTCAGCCCGGACTTGAAGAACACGTTTGCCAGATACAGGCGTAAACCTATATCCAGCAGCGGTGCGAGATATTCCGGCCAGTGCGAGGCCGTATAGTAAAACCGTATGATGCGCGATAAAATTTTCATATTTCCCTCCGGATCAGCCGTCAACCAGAATGTTCAGTTGCAGCAATTTCAGCAACACGGACTGCAAATCGAAGTCCGCATAAAATTCCAGCGTGGCATCGGTCGCCGCACCCAGCGGAGTTCCGGCCTGTATGCCTTGCAGCCATGCGGCATCGGCTGCTGACAGTTCGCTGACCGTGACAACATTGTCTTTGCGGCTGACCAGCGCGTTGCAGGGGCCGCTGTCGAGATCAATGTGGAAGTCGGCGGGCGCGCCGGGCTGATGAGCATGCCAGATGGCGGCAATGGGATAGCGCGAGCGCAGAAAATGGCAGGCTGGCTGGATGTGCAGGATCAGGTCGGCATAGTGTTCGGACTGCACCTGCGCCAGTTTGTTGATGTCCAGCGCCGCCGCATCGTCGGCGAAATAGGCACGGTGGCAGGCCCATTCCAACGCCGCAATATCCGCCAGATAAGGCAATCCCTGCGCGGGGTCGAAAGACGCGACGAAATCCGCCAGTTCCGCGCCGTAATGATGCAGATTGCCACCGCGCGAAGGATGCTGTCCGATGTAGCCACGCGAGATGCGACGGAAAAATTTCTCGCCCACGAGTTGCTCGATGACTGGATACGCACCCGCCAGCGCGTCGTGCAGATTGCCGCGATAGTTGTTGCGGTAAACACCCAAGGCCGTTACGACATGATAGTTCGGGCAAGCTGCCCCGGTTTGCGGCGACAACTCTGTTCCCCGCACGATGGAGCGGGCGAAATCGGCGAGATCGTCATTCAGTGACGGCATGACACTCCTCCATCCGCTGCTGCGCTTTCGCCGCCTCGCCCATCAGCACCGGCAGCGCCGGGATGTCGCTGTCCCATTCGATCAGCGTGGGGCGCGGGCCAATGTATTGCAGCGCCCGCTCATACAACTCCCACACTTCGGGATAGACCGGATGGTCGTGCGTGTCCACGAGACAGCCGTCCCTCATACTGTATCCGGCCAAGTGGTATTCCTTTACCGCCTCCGCAGGAATGGCCCGAATGAATGCATCGGCATCCACACCGAGGTTGCGCACGTTCACGTACAGGTTTTCAACATCGAACAGAATGCCGCAGCCGGTGCGCCTCACCAGTTCCGCAAGAAACTCACCTTCGGTCATTTCGCTGTGCGAAAAAGACAGATAGCTGGAAAGGTTTTCCACCAGCAATTGGCGTCCCAGTTTTTCCTGCACCTGCTGTACGCGGCTTGCCACATGCGACAACGATTCGTGTGTATACGGAAACGGCAACAGGTCGTTGATGACCATGCCACCGGCGGTGTTCCAGCACAAGTGCTCGGACACAGCAGCGGGTTGCACCGCCTCGCACAGTCGCTGTAACGCGGATAAGTGCTCCTGATCCAGCGGCGCACTGGAAGCCAGCCCCATGCCCACCCCATGCAGGCTGACCGGATAATGTTCGCGCACCATCAGTAAGGTATGCAGCGGCGCACCGCCGCCGAAAAAATTCTCGCTATGCACTTCCACCCAGCCCAACTTGGGCAGCTTATCCAGCACCTCGCGATAGTGAGGCGCCCGCAACCCGATACCGGCGGTGCATGGCAGGGTATGCGTTGCGGGCTTGTTCATCACATGGACTTCAGCGTGCCGCCGACGATCTTCTCGCAGGTGCCTTTGGGTACTACGACAAAATCCATCGGGTCGTTGTTCTTGGTGGCCTGCCCCGCACAGGAATGCGCGCTCTTGCTGCTTGAGCAGTCGTTCTTGCCTGCCTTGGCAACGCCAAAGCACTGCTCCATATCCTTCTTGTCGGCGGCGTTTGCATTGCCGCTGACCAAGCCAAGCACCAGCAAGCTGCCGATGGCGGCAGACAATATATGACGATTATCCATGACGAAACTCCTTAAAGTCGGGTTGATAGAAGTGGAGAATTTATCCACAGTCATTTAGTCGCAACGAATCACGATTCCTTACAAACGGACTATGCTTTCGAAAAGGGAGTCGCACTGTAGACTCCCGCTCCGATCGGTAGAAGCCCGGATTACATCTTCTTCCCGGCGCAGGGATTTTTTACCGCGCAAGGATTCTTGGCCGCACAGGGGTTGCCCGCGCACGGATTGGCCGCCTTCTTGCCGTGCTTTTTCGCGTGCTTCTTCTCGTGTTTCATCGCGCATGGATTGCCCGCCGCACACGGATTGGACTTCATGGCGCACGGGTTATGCATTGCGCAGGGATTGGAGTGCATGGCACACGGATTATGCCCGGCGCAGGGATTATCCCCGGCAAATGCGGAGGACGCGGAAAGCAACATCACCACCCCGGCGACCGCCAATATTTTTTTCAGTAACTTCATTTCATTTCTCCTCTGTTAACGTCAACAACAACCTGGTCAAAGCGACCATCCCAAAGCACGCGGAACTGCCTATCGCTTCCGCACGCCAATTCGTTCACATATCCGCTGCGTCATCGCACATGGATTGTGGTTTTCATTCCGCCGTTGGCCTGAATGTCCGCTGCATCTCTGCGGTATAAGCCGTCAGCGCCGCCAGATCGCGCGAGTCCCACGGCAACGGCTTTGAAGCCAGCGGCATCACCAGGCAGAATTGCACCATCTCGTCGAGCCGGATTTTCCCGGCAATTCCCAAGCGCTCCTTCACCATGCCGACCGCGTGAGGATAAGGAGCCGCGAACCCGGCGCTGAAGGTGGCGTGGTTGTTATGGCAGGTGTCGCAGGTAAATCCGTTGGTGCTCAGGCCGGGGTCGTGCCACAACTTTTCGCCTTCCTTCAGCAGTTCCGCATGATCGCCGGTCGCGAGGTGCGTTCCGGCTGGACGTCTGACCATGGCCGGGGCTGGTTTGGCGCTTTTTGCGGCGGCGCACGGATTCTTCGTCCCGCAAGGGTTGCTTCCCGCCGCCTCGGCCATTCCGCCATGCAATGCAAAAGCCACCATCGCTATGCCAACAACTACTGATATTTTCATTGCATGCCGCTCCTGTATTTGCTGCATCACGAAATGCGGGACAACCCGGAAACACGCTATTCCAACCGGCTTTCCCTGTTGCTTTGGCTGGTTAGTCGCACTCATTGGGGAATCCTTACACCCGCTCTGAAAATTGCTATAACGTGATGAACAAACGGCCAGATAGCAGTCCACCGATAATTTGGAATAAAACCTTGTAAGGAATCGGCCATCAATTCGACTAACCATCAGGTCGCCCCGCTTTGATGAGTGGTGGGTTAATCAGGAGAACTGCCCGGTATGGAAAAAATCATTCTTGAATCCGTGCTGACTTGCCCGCATTGCGGGTTTGCCAAAATGGAAACCATGCCGACCGATGCATGCCAGTTCTTTTATGAATGCACCAACTGCAAGGCGATGTTGCGCCCCCAGCCCGGTGACTGCTGCGTTTTTTGTTCCTACGGCTCGGTCAAATGCCCGCCGATACAGGCCGGGAGCGGATGTTGCGGAGAAGCGGTTATTTAACGATTCAACATTAAGGAAACCAGATCATGTTCAAATTTTTTCGCAACTTCCTGTTTCTCTCCTTCTTCGCCATTTCATCCGCATTCGCGGTGGGCGATAGTTTCGATCAAGCCCGCTTCGACCAATTGCTCAAGGAAGGCAAACCCGTTCTGGTAACCGTTCATGCCGACTGGTGTTCCACCTGCCGGACCCAGGATGTTTTTCTGGAAGAATTGCTGAAAACACCGCCCTACAACAACCTTCAGGTGCTGCGCGTGGACTTCGATAAGCAAAAAAAAGTTGTGCATGCCTTCAAGGCAAAATGGCAGAGCACGCTGATCGTGTTCAAGAACGGTAAAGAAATAGACCGCTCAACCGCCGACACCGACAAGGACAGCGTCGCGCAGATGTTGCGCAAGGTACTGTGATGGCAACCCAGGAACTCGGACTGGCCAGCTATGGGCTGTCCTTCGCGGCGGGCGGACTATCCACGCTCTCGCCATGCGTGTTGCCGCTGATCCCCATCCTGCTGGGCAGCGCCATCGCGGGGAGCCGGTTGGCGCCGATGGCGTTGGGTTCCGGGCTGGCGCTGTCTTTCGCTATCACCGGCACGGCAATAGCGAGCCTGGGACAGATATTCGATTTCGATCCGGACACTTTGCATGTTGTCTCCGCCACATTGCTGGTTGCATTCGGCCTGATGCTGCTATCCACCCGGTTGCAACAGCGTTTTGCCTCTGCCACTACCGGGGTAGGCAACACCGGCAATCAGTGGGCGGCCAGCCTCAACCCGGAAGGATTGCATGGGCAATTCATGCTGGGCTTATTGCTTGGCGTTGCATGGAGTCCCTGCGTCGGCCCCACTCTGGGCGTGGCGATAGGCTTGGCCAGCCAGGGGCAGCAACTCGCCCAAGTCGCGCTGGTCATGTTGCTGTTCGGTCTGGGAGCGGCTTTGCCCATCATCGGCCTGGGTATGCTCTCGCGCCAAGGCATGCAAAAATTCCGGGGCAAGCTATTGCTGCTCGGGGGCAAGGGAAAGCTGGCGTTGGGCATGCTCATGCTGGCGCTCGGTGTATTGATGCTGACCGGCACGGACAAACTGGTTGAAGCCGGGCTGGTTGAGATCACGCCCGAATGGCTGCTCCGACTGACAACGGCGATTTAGAGGTGCCATTAGTTGCGCACTCTTTACGAGGCTCAATGGCAAAGTACGTTGATCCCAAATAATCCATTAGCCGATTTTAGCCTGCACGGGCAACACGGGCGGATGCCCGGCATTCGCCCATAACCCTTCGAACCAGGCCCTTCGTCGTCGCGAAACTGCAAGCAATAATTGATTCTGG
>JBMOPZ010000012.1:0-2916 GCA_049321355.1 Pseudomonadota bacterium
TGGCGGTCAAGCCATGATGGCCGCGGCTGGAGACCAACGGGCGCTCATGCTGGGTGGCGTGGGGGATGACAGTTTGACGGGGGGCGGTCTGGCGGATGTGCTGGCCCGAAATGCCGCGAACGACTCATTCCATGAATATTCCTTCGAAAGGAACGTGGCATGAGAAGTGGACGATGCTATTCGTGATTGGAAACAGGCACTGAATAAATTTGTGATCATTTTCGGGAATGAGCGGGTGAAGATTTAAGGGCAGTTACACAGATAATTTGACACCCTCAGTTCCTCCCTGCAACACACTGGCCGGTGATCGATTGATTTGATGGTTGCAGCGGCCACACATAGTCTTGCGCAATCATCAAAATGACAGTGAGAGGATTATATGAAAACAGAAGCAAGCCGTTCACTGAAATGGCTATACTGCCTGACACTTATCGCCGCAATCATTCCTTCAGGGTTGTTTGGCGCGGCGGGCTGGGTTGGCCTTGCGACTGGCGGCGGCATCTTAAGCGGGGGAATATTGTCGGTGGTAACGCTTTTTGCCATCTTCATCTGCCGTACCGTGCTGGTTGTGCGTAATCCGCACACGCTTGATGCCTACATCACCAGCACACCGGTAAAGCTCCTGCGCTACTTGGGGATCTTCCTGATGGTGGTCGGGCTTATCGGTTCTTTCGCCATTTTTTTCATCAAACCGCTTGCCCTGGGCATCTTCGGCAGTCCCGGTGATAGCGGAGTGGCCTTCTTTGTGGTGGGCGTCATGATCTACTTCATATCCAGCGCCGGGTTGTCAGGCTTCCTTATTTTTGAAGCGAGCCGCCTGTTCGGCTTTGAAGCCAGACATAAAGAGGAAAGCAAACTTGAAAACGCTCACCAAACTCAACAAACCAGGAGCGCAGCATGATGAACCTCACACGGTTATTTAATCGCCTTACTCTGGGCGCCGTGCTTGCCAGTGTGCCGTTACTGGGCGGCTGTGGCGACAGCACCATCACATGGCAGGAAGAGGTGAAGCTGCTGGATGGGCGGGTGATTACGGTGACGCAGAAGCGGCGGATTGATGGAGACAGGATGCCGCGTGAAGCCTGGCTCACTTTCAAGCTGCCGGAGTTTGGTAATCAAGAAATTGTATGGCATGAGAACCTGGAAACCCAAGTGCTCAATGTGTATCAGGGAAAGTTGTATGTGGTGGGTTCCCCACATGGATTACGCGAGTTGCGCCAGTACGGAACGGAATATGTACCTTACCGATATGAAGCGGGGCAATGGATACGCATTTCTCTCAACGAAATTCCCGTTGCGATATATGATGTCAACATGTACCCCGAGAACATGGCATTGGAGCGTCTTGAGCGCGTGTCGCTCAAGGATAAAATTGAGATTTTCAAGGATAATCGCTGGATGCCAAGTCAGCGCAGAATTGATCCGAATTACAAAAGTAATTTTAGCCAAGATACTGGGAGATAAAAATGGTTACCAAATTTGATTATGCTGCACTGTCTGCGCTCATCTACAACGATGCACGGGGTAAATTCAACGTGCTCACAATCCCTGCTATTGCCGGTTGGAATCAAATCGGCTACGTCTCCGGTAGCGGCCTCAACGGTTTCACTGCGGGAGCCTACCAGAACGGCACCGACATCGTCATTGCCTTCAAGGGCACCGACATCTCGCTGGCCAATGCCGCAGGCACGGTGGGTGATGTATCCGCCGATCTCGCACTTGCATTCGGCCTGGGATCGACACAGCTCGCGCAAGCCGCGCTGTTTTATCAACAAATCAAGGCGACTAATCCCGGCGCCAACATCACCTTCACCGGACATTCATTGGGTGGTGGCTTGGCATCCATCATGTCGGTGTGGTTTAACCGGCCCGCTACCACCTTTGACGAAGCGCCTTTTGAGGCAACAGCCCTGAACCCGTTGGTCATGGCGTCTGTGTCAGCTTATCTGGGTGCAAAGGGATATTCTGATTCGGAATTTCTGAGCTTTATTTTTACCTATCCCCTAATCTATGGCGGACGGGAGTCGCAGGTTACGCATCATTTCGTTCAAGGTGAAATGCTTGAATACTGGCGCAGAGCCTGGCCGACCGTGCTCGGCAGTGATAACAATCCCATTGTGATTGGCGGTGGCGATACGCTGCCTGGTGGAACATTGCACTCCATGAACCTGGCCGCCGCGCTGTTGATGCAAGATAAACTACGTGCAGACACGGTGGCCTTGCCCAATCTGCTGCCTGCGATATTCGACGAAAAGTTATACGCCAACAATCTTGCAGGAAGCCGGCGCGACTTCCTCACCTCGCTCCTCAACGACCAGATCACCCAGGGTTACACCAACCCCGATGGCGCGCTCGCCAAGTTTGCCACCGACATAGAAAAACTTGCCCAGGGCGGCATGGCTCAAAATAACGATGATATCAACAAAGCCCTGATCGTGGCAGGCATGGAATACTACTACTTTAAAGACCCCGCCACCACCACCGCCCTGTTCACCGCCGCAGGCAACGGCCTCCACTTCAAATATTCCGACATTGGCGCCAGCAGCTACAAAAGCCTGCCGTTACTGGCGCGCGCCATCGAAACCCTGCTCGGCCCGGCCCAGTCGTTCCAGGCGGGTATTTATGGCCGACTGATCAAACAGGATGCCTGGCATGTCCAGAGTGGCAGCGGTGGCATGACATGGACCGCCACGGGGGCGGACAACGATGCGGCGATGGGTGGAGACCAGGAAGATGTGCTCGATGCCGGGGCGGGTAACGATATATTGCTTGGCCTGGACGGAAGCGACACCCTCACCGGCGGACTCGGCGACGACCTCTTGATAGGCGGCGCGGGCGACGACACCCTGAACGGCGGCGACGGCTACGACACCTATATCATCGAGGGCAATGACACGATCCGGGATTCGGATGGGC
>JBMOPZ010000013.1:0-2772 GCA_049321355.1 Pseudomonadota bacterium
GGAGCCCCTTTGGGGCGGACGGGCAGCCGCAGGGTGAAGAAGGCCGGCGAGGGGGGGAAAATAAAACATAATGAAGCGTTATCAGCCGTGTGTACTGTTCACGGATGATAACGACCCATTATGTTTAGCGGAAGGGTCTGGCGCAGGCATTGCCCTTTTTTGCAATGCCTGTGACAGACGATTTCCTGTAGCGGTGTTTTTCCCCCCTCGCCGGTCTTTTTCACCCTGCGGCGGTTCGGGCGGGCGCCTTGCGCTTTTTCTTTTGCAAGGCGCATGACCGAACGGATAAACGGGCGGCGTCTCTTGCCGCCCTACCTTTTCCCAGGTGGGCGGGTGGGGATGGAGTGAGGGCGGACAGATTGCATTCTTACTCTGCAATCTGTGTGACCGAACGGATCAGACCGGCTTGCGAAGCAAGCCGCACCTTTATCTTACATACTCAATGACAGGAAGCCGGATCTGACGCGTATGCCGACGCCTTCCTTTCAAAATGGCCTCAATCTGCTTGAGAACAGTGGCCCGATAGTAACGTTCCCCGCACTGTTCACACACGCCGGTTGGAACTCGATCCAGTAGTGCCACTAAATGCTCTCCCCAAACACAGGGTTTGGCAAGCAGCCGCTCGGTAACCCGCCCACCACAAAATGTGCAGTCCTCGTAATGATATGTAGACATTGTTACCTCCTGCGTGTCCTATCATCAATCCACTTTGGTGGAGAAGGGGTGTAAACAGTAATCAACCGTAATCGCCTTAGTGGCGTCTGGCCACAAACAATATGAATGGCATACCCCTGGCGACTATACCCTAATACCAAACAGCTTGGCCCCCTTCGATCATGAGGATACGCTTCCAAAATCTCCCCATGCCGTAACGCATCTTCCACATCCTCGATCGGAATCCTCTCGGCTTGCCGTTCGTCATCGGCATGGCCGCTCCATTCATATATTCCAGCCTCAACCTGCTGGCAAACCCATTGGATATTCACTCATTCAGACCGATGGTCGTTTTTTCCCTAGAAAAGCGCCTCATTGCCAGCGATTTCAACCTGTGACCGTTTAAGAACCAGAACGATGCTCACTCGTGTGCTGGGCAACAAGCGCCTCTACAACCTCAATGATTTTCTGCTGCCGATGGCGGGGCATTTGCGAGACTGTCTCAAAGACCCGCCGAGCCCTTCCCACCGGTCCTCCCCGACGAAGAGAGTTTTGCGGTTCCTCCATAAGATTTTCTATGCGAACACCCAAGGTCTTTGCTAATTGAGTTAATTGCTCTGGTCTTAAAGCGACCTCCTTGCGTTCCCACCATGCATAACAAGGTTGGGTGATGCCAAGTAGCTCGGCTACTTGTTGCTGAGTGAGCCCTGCAGCCTCTCGCAAGGCACAAATCCTTTCACCAAATTTAGATCGTTGTGATCGGGCTGGACGACCTGGCTTCATATCTTCATTGTAAGCCCTAAAAAAATTATTTAAAGATTTTGCTTGCATTATTATAAATAATACTTGTAATATGTTGGCATGTCAACCAGCCATAAAAATTTCTTGACACGTTTTTTCAGAAAGGGGGTGTGAGATGGCACGGGTACCGGAAGAAGAGATTGAGCGGATTAAACGGGAGGTGGATTTGGTGCGTCTGGTGGAGGCGCGCGGGGTGGCGCTGACCCCCCAGGGGAGGAATCGGATCGGTTTGTGCCCATGGCACGACGATTCATCCCCCTCACTGGTCATCACGCCGGATAAGAATCTGTGGCACTGTTTTGGGGCGTGCGCCCGCGGGGGGAGCGTGATTGATTGGGTCATGATATCGGAAGGGATAGATTTTCGCGGTGCCGTGGAGCGGCTAAGAAAAGAGCTGCCTCTCTTGCCCTCCGCAAGAGAGGGGTCTGATCTGTTGGCAGCGGGGGATGGATCACAGGCGTCAATTACGTCCCTTTCTTTAGATGCCGAGGATCGCGAACTCCTGCTGCGCGTTGTTGATTTTTATCACGAGGGGTTGAAGGCCAGCCCGGAAGCGATGGGGTATTTAAAAAGGCGGGGACTCGATTCACCCGAGATGATTAAACGGTTCAAGATCGGATATGCCAACGGGACGTTACGGGATCTCTTCCCCCAGAAGGAGATGCGGGATCGGCTGAAGCAACAGGGGATTCTTGGGGCCACGGGTCACGAACATTTTTCCGGTTCGATTGTGATTCCTATTTTTGATGAACAAGGGGCAATTGCGGGGATGTATGGCCGAAAGGTGAACAAGGTTCGCGGGGGATCTCCTCGGCATTTGTATCTGCCGGGGCCGCAGAAAGGGGTGTGGAATCGCGAGGGGTTGCAGGGAAATAACGGGGTCATCTTGTGTGAGGCGCTGATTGACGCGCTGACCTTTTGGTGTGCGGGATATCCCCATGTAACGGCAAGCTATGGGACCAACGGTTTTACAGAAGAGCATGAGATGGCCTTGAAGACAGCAGGGATTAAGACGATGTGGATTGCCTATGATCGGGATGAAGCGGGAGAGAAGGCGGCGGTTTCACTGGCCAAGAGGTTGAGGGGAGAAGGGATCGCCTGTTATCGGATTCTCTTTCCGAAGGGGATGGATGCGAATGAATATGCCCGCTGCATGACACCGGTCGCAAAGAGTTTGAGTTTACTGATTGACCATGCGATTCCCTTGGGCGAGGGAGAGGCCGGCGACACTCGTCGGGGAGGAGGAGAGTCGCCGTTGCCGGATGAAGGCGCGGCATTGCAAAGAGAGGTGGACGCTACGGACAAAACAGATTCGGG
>JBMOPZ010000014.1:0-22912 GCA_049321355.1 Pseudomonadota bacterium
CTTGCACCCCATCATTTAATCTTCCAGCACCGGGCAGGCGTCACACTCTATACGTCCACTTTCGTGTTTGCAGAGTGCTGTGTTTTTATTAAACAGTCGCAGCCACCATTTCACTGCAACCCCATCGGCCTTCGTCCGCGAGGGACTACAACCTACCGGGGCGCACCTTCTCCCGAAGTTACGGTGCTAATTTGCCGAGTTCCTTCACCCGAGTTCTCTCAAGCGCCTTAGAATTCTCATCCCGCCCACCTGTGTCGGTTTGCGGTACGGTCCCAATATAACTGAAGCTTAGTGGCTTTTCTTGGAAGCTTGGTATCGGCAACTTCGCGCCACAAGGGCACTCGTTATCACGCCTCAGAATTGACCCTCCGGATTTGCCTAAAGGATCTTCCTACACGCTTGAACCACCTATTCCAACAGATGGCTTGCTTAACCTTCTCCGTCCCCACATCGCATTATATTGAGGTACAGGAATATTAACCTGTTTCCCATCGACTACGCTTTTCAGCCTCGCCTTAGGGGCCGACTCACCCTGCTCCGATGAACGTTGAACAGGAAACCTTGGGCTTTCGGCGAGGGAGCCTTTCACTCCCTTTATCGCTACTCATGTCAGCATTCGCACTTCTGATACCTCCAGCATCCCTCACAGGACACCTTCGCAGGCCTACAGAACGCTCTCCTACCATATGTACAAGTACATATCCGCGATTTCGGTGCATAGTTTGAGCCCCGTTACATCTTCCGCGCAGGACGACTCGATCAGTGAGCTATTACGCTTTCTTTAAATGATGGCTGCTTCTAAGCCAACATCCTGACTGTTTTAGCCTTCCCACTTCGTTTTCCACTTAACTATGTCTTGGGGACCTTAATCGGCGGTCTGGGTTGTTTCCCTCTTGACACCGGACGTTAGCACCCGATGTCTGTCTCCCACGCTCGCACTTCTCGGTATTCGGAGTTTGCAATGGTTTGGTAATCAGCAATAGACCCCTAGCCATAACAGTGCTCTACCCCCGAGAGTGATACGTGAGGTACTACCTAAATAGTTTTCGGAGAGAACCAGCTATTTCCAAGTTTGTTTAGCCTTTCACCCCTATCCACAGCTCATCCCCAAATTTTTCAACATTTGTGGGTTCGGACCTCCAGTAAGTATTACCTCACCTTCATCCTGGCCATGGATAGATCACTTGGTTTCGGGTCTACGCCCAGCAACTATCGCCCTTATCAGACTCGGTTTCCCTACGCCTCCCCTATTCGGTTAAGCTCGCTACTGAACGTAAGTCGCTGACCCATTATACAAAAGGTACGCAGTCACCCTTACGGGCTCCCACTGTTTGTATGCATGCGGTTTCAGGTTCTATTTCACTCCCCTTCCGGGGTTCTTTTCGCCTTTCCCTCACGGTACTGGTTCACTATCGGTCGATTACGAGTATTTAGCCTTGGAGGATGGTCCCCCCATGTTCAGACAGGATTTCTCGTGTCCCGCCCTACTTGTTCCAACCCTAGTTCCACTCCCAAATTTTCGCGTACGGGGCTATCACCCACTATGGCCAGACTTTCCAGACTGTTCCACTAATTCAGAAGCTAAAAGTTGTCGGCTGTTCCGTGTTCGCTCGCCACTACTTACGGAATCTCGGTTGATTTCTTTTCCTCCGGCTACTTAGATGTTTCAGTTCGCCGGGTTCGCTCTACCCACCCTATGTATTCAGGTGGGAGTGACCCTTGCTTGATCGACTCTCCGTCATTCAAGCTTCCTGCTTGTCGCCAAGCTTCTTGACTTGAGGGCTTTTGTGCTCACTGTCGTTCGCACGAAAGCCGATCAAGCAAGGGTCAGGTTTCCCCATTCAGAGATCTACGGATCAAAGCTTTTTGCCAGCTCCCCGTAGCTTTTCGCAGGCTTACACGTCTTTCATCGCCTGTAATCGCCAAGGCATCCACCACATGCACTTATTCGCTTGACCCTATAACGTTAAGCCCTCGATCTTCCGATCGAGGCGTTACAGGTGTTTCGCATTTTTAACTTTTACTGCCACCGAACCGTTTTAAAGGATCCGGCTTTCGCAAAGGTTTGTGACCGACCCGCGATGACTAATCGCGAACCGGCTTGATACAATCAAAACCCATTTAGATTTTCATGCATTCGATCACACGGGTCTCCCCGCGCTCACGTTTGCGTGAATCACTTTCTTTACTTCTTCCAAATTTTTAAAGAACCACTATCGGCAAAAGCCAATACCTAAGCCCTGCAGCTTGGGTATGGGTTCTTGCTTTGTTTCTGTTCACCAATTTAGAGATTGGTGGAGGTTGACGGGATCGAACCGACGACCCCCTGCTTGCAAAGCAGGTGCTCTCCCAGCTGAGCTAAACCCCCGTTAAACTTCTCTTCCGCACCACTCCGTTGAACAACACGGCCATTTCACTGGTGGGTCTGGTTGGACTCGAACCAACGACCCCTGCGTTATCAACACAGTGCTCTAACCAGCTGAGCTACAGACCCTAAAATCAGTCGCCCGTTGCCAGTCGTTAGGGGTTAGTTGACCGCATGAATTAACTAACCACTAGCGACTGTCAATTCGCCACTGATTTCAGACAACCGATGAGTGTAGGCACTCGACCTTTTGGATACTCTAGAAAGGAGGTGATCCAGCCGCACCTTCCGATACGGCTACCTTGTTACGACTTCACCCCAGTCATGAAACCCAGCGTGGTAAGCGCCCCCCTTGCGGTTAGGCTACCTACTTCTGCCAGATTCCACTCCCATGGTGTGACGGGCGGTGTGTACAAGACCCGGGAACGTATTCACCGCGACATGCTGATCCGCGATTACTAGCGATTCCGACTTCATGCACTCGAGTTGCAGAGTGCAATCCGGACTACGATCGGCTTTCTGAGATTAGCTCCCCCTCGCGGGTTGGCAACCCTCTGTACCGACCATTGTATTACGTGTGAAGCCCTACCCATAAGGGCCATGAGGACTTGACGTCATCCCCACCTTCCTCCGGTTTATCACCGGCAGTCCCATTAAAGTGCCCAACCAAATGATGGCAATTAATGGCAAGGGTTGCGCTCGTTGCGGGACTTAACCCAACATCTCACGACACGAGCTGACGACAGCCATGCAGCACCTGTGTTCAGGTTCCCTTTCGGGCACGAATCCATCTCTGGAAACTTCCTGACATGTCAAGGGTAGGTAAGGTTTTTCGCGTTGCATCGAATTAATCCACATAATCCACCGCTTGTGCGGGTCCCCGTCAATTCCTTTGAGTTTTAATCTTGCGACCGTACTCCCCAGGCGGTCAACTTCACGCGTTAGCTGCGGTACTAAAGAAGTCTCCTTCCCCAACACCTAGTTGACATCGTTTAGGGCGTGGACTACCAGGGTATCTAATCCTGTTTGCTCCCCACGCTTTCGTGCCTGAGCGTCAGTATCGACCCAGGGGGCTGCCTTCGCCATCGGTATTCCTCCACATCTCTACGCATTTCACTGCTACACGTGGAATTCTACCCCCCTCTGCCGTACTCTAGCCTTACAGTCCCAAATGCAGTTCCCAGGTTAAGCCCGGGGATTTCACATCTGGCTTGTAAAGCCGCCTGCGCACCCTTTACGCCCAGTAATTCCGATTAACGCTCGCACCCTACGTATTACCGCGGCTGCTGGCACGTAGTTAGCCGGTGCTTCTTCTGACGGTACCGTCATTAGCCACGGATATTCACCGTGACCGTTTCTTCCCGTCTGAAAGAGCTTTACAACCCGAAGGCCTTCTTCACTCACGCGGCATGGCTGGATCAGGGTTGCCCCCATTGTCCAAAATTCCCCACTGCTGCCTCCCGTAGGAGTCTGGACCGTGTCTCAGTTCCAGTGTGGCGGGTCGTCCTCTCAGACCCGCTACAGATCGTCGCCTTGGTGGGCCTTTACCCCACCAACTAGCTAATCTGATATCGGCCACTCCGAAAGCGAGAGGTCTTGCGATCCCCCCCTTTCCCCCTCGGGGCATATGCGGTATTAGCCAACCTTTCGGTTGGTTATCCCCCACTTCCGGACATGTTCCGATATATTACTCACCCGTTCGCCACTCGCCACCAGGTGCAAGCACCCGTGCTGCCGTTCGACTTGCATGTGTAAAGCATGCCGCCAGCGTTCAATCTGAGCCAGGATCAAACTCTTCAGTTCAATTCCTGTTTTGGTTCACTGCTGAACCGCTCTTACTCAAAGTGAATCATTGACATGATTCTTTTCGACTTCGCGTAAGCACTTCTGCTGCTTGTTTTTAAAGTTTCTCCCGTGCGCCAAAACGCACAGAATCACCAATAAGCCCAGTGCCTACACTCGTCGGTTGTCTATCTATCTGTTAAAGATCAGGCTGTTGGTTGCGGGGACAGGATTTGAACCTATGACCTTCGGGTTATGAGCCCGACGAGCTACCGAGCTGCTCCACCCCGCGTCAGCTAAGGATAGGACTATAGCAAAGCACAACCCCCTCGTCAAACTCTATTTGCAATTTAATTACTCAAACCCAAAAAACGATCCCTGAAAAAAACTCACACCAGCTTCAGTCGCGCAGCAAACAACAAAAAACCCGCAAAAGCGGGTTTTTTTGACAGATACTGCAAGACGCAAACTTATTTCAACTTTACTTCCTTGTACGCCACATGCTTACGCACTACCGGATCAAACTTCATGAACTCAAGCTTTGCTGGAGTTGTGCGCTTGTTCTTGCTGGTTGTATAAAAATGCCCCGTGCCTGCGGAGGACTCCAATTTGATTTTTTCACGCGCGCCTTTAGCCATATTTTATCTCCTTAAACTTTCTCGCCACGGGCACGCAACTCGAACAGCACCGCGTCAATGCCATTTTTATCAATGGTGCGCAAAGCCGCACTGGTTAAGCGCAAACTCACCCAACGATTTTCACTCTCAACCCAAAAACGGCGGCGCTGCAGATTCGGCAAAAAACGACGCTTGGTTTTGTTGTTAGCATGGGAAACATTGTTCCCCGACATCGGGCGCTTCCCCGTTACTTGACATACACGTGCCATGGCTCTACTCCAACCCATTTTCAAAAGAGCGCGGATTCTACAGAAGCCGTTCAGGATATTCAACCTGAATTTACAATCAAGCACCGGAATGCTGTCATAATCCTGTCATATGGTGTGATTAGAATCCCAATCCGCATCACACGTATCATCATACAGACTCTAAATTACCAAGCCAAGGAGGCTCAAACAAATGAATTATCGTTTCAAACAACTGATACTCGGCATCAGCACTGCCGCTGCGCTTACTTTCATGGGCGCAAGCCATGCCGCAAACATCACTGGTGCCGGTGCCACCTTCCCCTACCCTGTCTATGCAAAATGGGCGGATGCCTATAAAAAAGAAACCGGGGTGGGTTTGAATTATCAGTCCATAGGCTCGGGCGGAGGCATTAAGCAAATTACCGCAAAAACAGTGGACTTTGGTGCTTCCGACAAGCCTTTAACGGTTAAGGAACTTGACGAAGCAGGCTTGATGCAGTTCCCAACCGTAATCGGCGGTGTCGTCCCCGTTATCAATGTGGAAGGCATTGCGCCCGGAACCTTAAAGTTATCCGGTGTCGTTTTGGCGGATATTTTTCTGGGGAAGATCACCAAATGGAATGACCCCGCAATCGCCACCCTCAATCAGGGCATGAGGTTGCCAAATGACACCATCACGGTGGTACACCGCTCCGACGGATCGGGCACCACTTTTATTTTTACCAACTATTTATCTAAGGTCAGCCCCAATTGGAAATCTGAAGTCGGTGAGGGATCGTCTGTGTCTTGGAAGGCCGGTACTGGCGGCAAGGGCAATGAAGGTGTCGCCTCCTATGTACAACGCATCAAGGGGTCTATCGGCTACGTGGAATACGCCTACGCTTTGCAAAACAAAATGAATGCCGCACAACTGAAAAATCGCGACGGAAAGTTTGTCGCCGCCAACGAAACCAGCTTCAAGGCTGCCGCCGCAAGTGCCGACTGGGCCAACGCTCCGGGTTTCTATGAAATCCTGACCGACGAACCCGGTGAGGCAAGCTGGCCCATCAGCGGTGCGACCTTCATTCTGATGCACAGAGTCCAAGAAAACCCTGCTGCCGGCAAAGAGGTATTAAAATTCTTTGACTGGGCATACAACAGCGGCTCAAAGATGGCTTCCGACCTGGACTACATTCCACTACCTGACAGCGTGACAAATTTAATTCGCACAGCTTGGAAGACCCAAATCAAAGATTCATCGGGCAAAGCGTTAATCAAATAGCCCGGTTTCCTAGGCTATAATCTCGGGGGCTCTCAAGCCCCCGTTTTTTTACCCACACTACTCTTTATGTCAACGCTAATACACGAAGCTCGCCTTAAACGACACACAGTCTTGGATGCGCTATTCCGCAACCTGACCCGCGTTTCCGCCTTTGGCGTATTGGCGTTACTCGCCGCCATCATATTTTCCCTGGTTATGGGTAGCATGCCGGCCATTCGGACTTTTGGCTTTGGATTTTTAACCAGTTCGGAATGGGATCCGGTCAACGACCAATTCGGAGCACTTATTCCCATTGTCGGCACACTGGTTACCTCCGCCATCGCATTACTGATTGCCGTTCCGGTCAGCTTTGGCATTGCCATTTTTCTGACCGAACTATCACCGCGTATTTTGCGCCGCCCTCTCGGCATCGCTATCGAGCTGCTCGCCGGCATCCCCAGTATCATCTACGGCATGTGGGGACTGTTCGTTTTCGCGCCACTATTTGCCGATCACATTGAGCCATGGATCAATGACAACATCGGCACCATGCCCTACATCGGACCTTTTTTCATTGGCCCGCCCATGGGCATCGGCATTCTGACGGCGGGTATCATTCTCGCCATCATGGTGATCCCATTTATTGCCTCGGTGATGCGCGATGTCTTTGAAGTTGTCCCCACCCTGCTTAAAGAATCGGCCTACGGACTGGGATCGACCACCTGGGAAGTAATGTGGAAAGTGGTGCTGCCTTATACCAAGGTGGGTGTCGTCGGCGGCATCATGCTGGGATTGGGTCGCGCCTTGGGTGAAACCATGGCGGTAACTTTTGTAATCGGCAACGCACATGAACTCTCCAAGTCATTATTGATGCCCGGCAACAGTATCGCCTCGGCTTTGGCGAATGAATTTAACGAGGCCTATGGCGAGCTATACACCTCCTCATTGATTGAACTGGGTCTAATTTTGTTTTTCATCACCTTCGTAGTGTTATCACTGGCGCGTTTCATGCTCTATAAGTTGGGGCAACGGGAAGGACAAACATCTTGAAGCTACTGGATCTTTATACCCGCCGGCGCATCGTCAACGCCACCGGACTTACCATCTCGATCTTGGCAATGGGCTTCGGCTTGTTCTGGCTCGCTTGGATACTGTGGACCTTGTTGGAACACGGCCTGCCCGCACTCGCACCTGCGGTATTTACCCAAATGACCCCACCCCCGGGAAGTTCGGGCGGTCTGCTGAACGCGATAGTCGGCAGCGTGATGATGACCGTACTGGGTACGGCGATAGGCACGCCCATCGGCATTCTGGCGGGAACCTACCTGGCCGAATTCGGGCAACGCGGCTGGCTTGCACCCATTACACGCTTCATCAATGACGTATTGTTATCCGCACCCTCCATCGTAATCGGCCTGTTCGTTTATGAAGTTTATGTCGTGCACGTCAAACATTTCTCCGGCTGGGCGGGTGCCTTTGCCCTGGCGATTATCGTCATTCCTATCGTGATTCGCACCACCGAAAACATGCTGCGCCTCGTTCCCAGCACGCTGCGCGAAGCTGCTGCCGCACTGGGCGCGCCACAATGGAAGGTGGTGAATTTCGTTACTCTGCGTGCCGCACGCGCGGGCATTATTACCGGAGTCATGTTGGCAATCGCGCGCATCAGCGGCGAAACCGCCCCCCTCCTCTTCACCGCGCTGAACAACCAGTTCTGGAGCAAAGATATGGATCAGCCGATGGCCAACCTGCCGGTGGTTATTTTCCAATTCGCCATGAGCCCTTACGACGACTGGCAAAGTCTGGCTTGGGCAGGTGCGCTGCTAATCACCTTCAGCGTACTGACACTTAACATCGTCGCACGTGTACTGTTCCGCCAAAGTGCCACAGCCCACTAACATCGCTTATTAACAAGGTTTGCACATGAACGCAGAAAACATCATCACCCCAAAAGTCATCGTCAAAGACTTGAACTTCTTCTACGGAAGTTATCGCGCGCTCAACAACATCAATCTGAATATCGCCGAGAAAATGGTGACGGCGTTCATCGGACCATCCGGCTGCGGAAAATCGACTCTGCTACGCACCTTCAACCGCATGTACCAGCTTTATCCCAAACAAAAAGCGACCGGCGAGATTCTTCTGGATGGTGCCAACATCCTTGATCCCAAACAAGACCTGAATATGCTGCGTGCCAAAATCGGCATGGTCTTCCAAAAACCGACTCCTTTTCCCATGTCGATTTACAACAATATCGCGTTTGGCGTAAAACTATACGAGCGTCTCGGCAAAAATGAGATGGACGAACGGGTCGAGTGGGCATTACGCAAAGCGGCTTTATGGACAGAAGTAAAAGACAAACTCAAGCAAAGCGGCACGGGTCTCTCCGGAGGACAGCAACAACGCCTGTGCATTGCCCGCGCGATTGCCGTCAAACCCAAAGTGCTGTTATTGGACGAGCCCACTTCGGCACTCGACCCCATCTCCACCGCACACATCGAAAAACTGATTGATGAACTGAAGGAAGATTTCACCATCGTCATCGTTACCCACAACATGCAACAGGCGGCCCGCGTCTCCGACTATACCGCCTACATGTATCTCGGCGACCTGATTGAGTTCGGCGACACCAGCACCGTGTTCACCAATCCCAAATGCAAGGAAACCGAGGATTACATCACCGGTCGATTTGGCTAACCCAAACAAATTCAACCACCCTGCCCCGCGCAACCGTTCCAGCCAATACGCTGCATGGTTAATCGCCGGCAAATAATCATTGCACAAACACACCTCCAATCCCCCGGCCATCTTTTTGATGGGTCCCACCGCCAGCGGAAAGACCGGCATCGCGGTGGAACTGGCTCAACAGTTGCCCGTGGAATTGATTAGCGTGGATTCGGCTCTGGTATTTCGCGACATGAATATCGGCACAGCCAAACCGGATGCCGCCACACTCGCCCGCGCACCGCACCACCTCATTGACATCATCGCCCCGACCGAGTCCTACTCTGCCGCCGCCTTTCGGCACGATGCACTGCATCTCATGGCGGACATCAGCGCACGCGGCAAAATACCGCTACTGGTCGGCGGAACCATGCTGTACTTCAAGGCATTACGCCAAGGATTGAGCGCATTGCCACAGGCCGACGCGGCACTGCGCGCCGAACTGGACGCGGAAATCGCACGGCACGGTATCGAACAGTTGCACCGCCAGCTCGCACAAGTCGATGCCGAAACTGCCGCACGCCTGCATCCCACCGACACACAGCGCGTCCAGCGCGCAATGGAAATTTACCGCCTCAGCGGCCAGCCGATGTCGGTGTTAATCAGGCGGCACACACAAGAGCCGTTACCCTACCGCATCCTGCCCATCGCGTTGATTCCATCGGAACGCACGATGCTACATCAACGCATCGCCGACCGCTTTAACGCCATGCTCAAACAAGGTTTGCTGGATGAATTGCGCCATTTGCGCGCGAAGTATTTTCTGCAACCGAACATGACCGCGATGCGCTGCGTCGGTTATCGGCAGGCATGGGAACATCTGGATGGGAAAATCACCGAAATAGAACTCGCCGAACAAGGCATCGCCGCCACACGGCAACTCGCCAAGCGGCAACTCACCTGGCTACGCTCCATGCCTGAAAACATCGTTGTGGATTGCCTGTCTGATGGCCTGTTACCACAAATACAGCGACACATCGAGAACAGCGCGATTACACGATAAGCGCGTCACTCACCCGCCAACACGCCGCTCCGGGTCATCGCCTTCACCATCTGCGCGATGTACTGCTTGATAAGCTGTTGTTTCGCTCCCCCCAAGCTGGTTTCAGAGGTCGCCGCCCAAACCAACTTTTGGCTATCTGCCTGATACAAATTCGTCTCGATTGTGGCGTACTCATCCTCCGCCACATAGCCGGGTGAATACATCATCTCGTAACCGTAACTGTAATAATCCTGCCAAGTATTATAAAAAGGTGGCGGCAGATAGGGGGTGCCGGCGACATACGGGAAAGGTGCCGCATAAATCGTTCCGGGAACAGCGGTCTTTACCGTTTCGTGGCCTATGGTGCGCGTAATGAGCAGTGCATCGGCATCGGCACGCTTCACCTCTCTCGCAATTTCCCGCTGATTGTCCTGCTTGCTATCCGGCACAACGGTATAGCTGGCGATTGCTTCCACACCGCGCGCCTGTAACTGCTGCACAAACTCATCCTCAAATAAACGCCGATTGGCCGGACGCTTGGTCACACCCACCACCATGATTTTCTGCGGCATCACTTGGTAATGCGGATCTTTCCAAGTCGATTGAACCTGCGTGGTCGAGCAGGCGGCCAATAACGCCGCCGTGAAACTCGCTATAACAAACCGATAGCCCATGGTTGCAAACATTTCATTTCCTCCTACAAACCTGCAAGCACGACTACAGCATACTCGCCAAAAAGCAACCTATCCAGCGCGCCATGCCCGGCAGAATTTCTACCCATACACAGACTGGGACAACATCCCGCCCTGAAAGCTCACTTCCTCGCGTAAAATTAAACGCACCGCCATTCAATAAAACAAGTTGTGTCTGAAGTCGAACGTTTCTTTTCCGAGCAAAGCCCCCTGTCCGAGATGGTGTCATCGTTCCGTCCGCGCGCGCAGCAACGGGAAATGGCATTAACCGTCGCCGAGGCAATACGCGATAACGCGATTCTGGTCGCGGAGGCGGGGACGGGGACGGGTAAAACCTTTGCCTATCTGGTACCCGCTCTGCTCAACGGCGGCAAGGTAATCATCTCCACCGGCACCAAAAATCTGCAAGACCAGTTATTCCAAAAAGATTTGCCCATGGTGCGCGACGCATTGAAAGCACCGGTGTCGGTTGCATTGCTTAAGGGACGTGCGAACTACGTGTGCCATTACCATCTGGCGCGCACGGAAACGGATGGCATGTTCAAGACCCGTGAGGACATCAAGCACCTGGGCAAGATCAATAAATACGCCAAGGTGACGGACAGCGGCGACAAGAGCGGGCTGGCGGATGTGCCGGAGAACGCGCCGATCTGGATGCAGGTGACCTCGACGCGCGACAACTGCCTCGGCCAGGAATGTCCGAACCACAAGGAATGCTTTGTGCTCAAGGCGCGCAGCGAGGCGATGCAGGCGGACATCGTGGTGGTGAACCATCACCTGTTCTTCGCCGACGTGATGCTGCGCGACGAGGGCGTGGCGGAGCTGCTGCCCGCCTGCAATACGGTGATCTTCGACGAAGCGCACCAGCTGCCGGAGACCGCCAGCCTGTTCTTCGGCGAGACGCTGTCCACCACGCTGCTGCTCGACTTGGCGCGCGATGCTCGCATAGAAGCGGCGGCCAGCGCGAAGGATTTCGCCGAACTGCCGAAGGCCTGCGACGAACTGGACAAGGCGGCACGCGACCTGCGCCTGGTGTTCAAAAAGGAAGGCCGCATGCCCGCCAGTGCGACGGAGAGTTTCAAGGAATGGCCGGACGCGCTCAATATCCTCAGCGAAAAGCTCAAGCAGTTGAGTGCCCTGCTGGAGAAACAGGCCGAGCGCAGTGAAGGACTTGAGAATTGCTGGCAGCGCGCCCAAGTGTTGGCACAGCAACTCCAGCAATGGCAAAACGGCGACACGCCTGACAAGGTGCGCTGGCTGGAAATTTTCCACCACTCCCTGCAACTCAACACCACGCCGCTGTCCATTGCCGAGATTTTCGCCAAACAAATCAGCGGCAATGCCCGCGCATGGATATTTACTTCCGCCACGCTGGCGGTGAAACAAAACTTCCAACACTACCAGCACGAAATGGGGCTGCTGGACGCGCGCACCGCCTGCTGGGACAGCCCGTTCGACTACGGCAGGCAGGCGTTGCTGTACGTGCCTGCCAACCTCCCCGAGCCGAACAGCGACGGCTACACCGAGGCCGTGGTACAAGCGGCATTACCGCTCATCAAAGCCAGCCGGGGGCGCGCCTTCCTGCTGTTCACCAGCCTGCGCGCGATGCAACGCGCTTACGATATTTTGCAAGCCGAGTTTGATCGCAACAACATGAAGTACCCGCTGATGCTGCAAGGCGAAGGTTCGCGCAACGAACTGCTGTCGCGCTTCCGCGACCACGGCAATGCGGTACTGCTTGGCAGCCAGTCGTTCTGGGAGGGCGTGGATGTGCGCGGCGAAGCACTTTCGCTGGTGATCATCGACAAGTTGCCGTTCGCCCCGCCCGACGACCCGGTGCTGGCAGCACGTATCGACCAGCTGAAAAAACAGGGACGCAATGCCTTCATGGAATACCAGTTGCCGCGCACCATCATCAATCTCAAGCAGGGTGCGGGTCGATTGATACGCGACGAAACCGATAAAGGTGTGCTGATGATTTGCGATCCGCGCCTGATCAGCAAACATTACGGCAGACGTATCTGGCAAAGCCTGCCGCCATTCAAACGCACCAGAGTTGAAGAGGAAGCAGTGGCATTTTTTAAGCCGGGCTAACCCTCCAGCCTGCCATTATCAGCGAGGACTGGAGTGGGTTGCGGTTATCGGCAGCAGCAGCTTCGCCAGCAGCCCGCCGCCGTCGCGTGTCTCCAGAAGAAACTTGCCGCCATGTAGTCGCGCCGCGCGTTCGACGATAGCCAACCCCAGACCCGATCCCGCCGCATCGCCACGCGCCACATCCAGCCTGACAAAGGGACGCTTCACCGCTTCCTGTTGCGCCGGGGGAATACCCGCCCCCCGATCCGATACCGCCAAAACAATGTGATCGACATCCGAAAACAGCCGCACGGTGATTTCTCCGCCGCCATATTTGATGGCGTTATCCAGCAGGTTCGAGAGCGCGCGTTGCAGCAGCAACGGACGGATGTTCTGCGGCGGCAACGGTTGCAATTCGAGTTCCAACACTCCGGCTTGCCCCTTGAAGCGTTGCGCGACCTCCCGTACCCGTGCGGCAACATCGGTCGGCACGGCAGCCTCGTTCTCGTCGAGGCGGGCGTAATCCAGAAATTGCCGAATCACCGCATCCATTTGTTCCACGTCCGCGCTCAACCCGGCACGCAACACGGCATCGTCCGCCATCTCTGCTGCCAGACGAATACGCGTCAGCGGGGTACGCAAATCGTGCGAAATTCCCGCCAGCACCAGCGCCCGTTCGCGCTCATTCGCCGTCAGGTCGGCAGACATCTGATTAAAAGCCCGCGACATTGCAACAATCTCACCCGCACCCTGCTCCGGCAAATACTGCGGCGTGATTCCCCGCCCGACCTGATTGGCCGCCTGCGCAATTTTTTTTAGGGGATGCGCAACCTGCCGGGCGATCAGATAGCCACCGGTTAACGACAGCAACAACACCAGCCCCGCGCCAATCAACAGCACTTGCGACACCGGATGTTCGATACGCTCTCTGGGCAAAGCCACCCAAAACTCATCGTTGCCAATAAAGAAACTGACCCACAACGCCTCGCTGCCATTACGCCGCATGGCAAAACGGGTTTCATCACCCAACTGTTCGCGCACTTTTTCCATCATCAGACGCACTTCGGGATTCTGTACCGGCATCGCTTCCAACACTTCGTCACGCTCGGAAAATTGCACCTGCAGCCCTTCGGCATCGGCCAACTCCGCCAGCAATGGCCCGCGCCACTCCGGCGCGGCGGACAACACGGCGGCACGGGTCAGATTCACCACCGACACCACCAATTGCGCCATTTGCCTGGTGCGCGGCTGTTGCTCGACGTGTTGAAAAATTGCCGTCGAAGTGGCGAGCGACAACACAATCAGCACCGCAATCAATAGAAAAGCGCGCACGCGCAACGTTTCGGGAAACAGCTTCAAGGCTAACCACCATCCGGCACGAACACATAACCGTGCCCCCAGACTGTTTGAATAAAACGCGGTTTGGCGGGTTCCGGCTCGACCAATTTGCGCAGGCGCGACACCTGCACATCAATCGCCCGATCAAAAGGATCATGGTCGCGTCCCCGCGCCAACTCCATCAACTTGTCGCGAGATAGCGGTTGGCGCGGATGCGTGACCAGCACTTTGAGCAGGGAAAACTCACCGGTGGTCAACGCAGTCGCCACACCCGCCCTGATTAATTCACGCGTGGCAAGATTCAGTTCACAATCGCCAAAGGTAACGCGCCGCTCTTCGGCCTCCGGTGCGCCGACCGGCACTGCCCCTTTGCGGCGCAGCACCGCATTGATACGCGCCACCAACTCGCGGGGATTGAACGGCTTGGCGAGATAATCATCCGACCCCATCTCCAACCCGATGATACGGTCAATTTCATCCCCTTTGGCAGTCAGCAAAATCACCGGAACTTGTTCTCCGGCAGCGCGCAAACGTCGCAAAATGGATAAGCCATCTTCACCCGGCAACATCAGATCCAGCACCAGCAAATGGAAGCGACCCAAACGCAAAGCCTGATTCATTGCCGCACCGTTGGCGACCGCTCTAACCTCGAACCCCTGCTCGCCGAGATAGCGCAACAGCAATTCGCGCAGGCGGTCGTCGTCGTCGATGATAAGGATACGTTGCGGGGTATTCATGGCAGCATGATAATTCGAACCGTAGTCATGACTGTAAAAAATTGTGGCCAGAACATCGCCCTGAAACAAATTATTACAAAGCAACCGCCAATGAACACACGCCGCTTACATTTTTTGGCGAGAATGCCTGCAACGTCGCAACAGATGGCGTTAACCGAAAAACACAACCTGGAGATACACATGAACACCACACACAAAATACTCGGCACCCTGATCGGCATCACTTTTACCGCACTGATTGGCGGAAACGCACTGGCAGACGAGACCAACTCCTCTGCGGACACCCCCGCAAAAAGTCAAATGCAGCGCATGGAACACATGAAAAACATGACACCGGAAGAACGCGCGGAAGAACGAAAAAAGATGCGCCAAGAATGGGACAGCATGACACCCGAACAACGTGCGGAACGCCGCAAGGAAATGCGCAAAAAATTTGCGGGTATGCCGCCGGAAGAGCGTCGTGCCATGCGCAAGGAAATGCGCGATGCAATGGATGACATGACACCGGAAGAACGCGCGCAACACCGCAAAGAGCGGCATGAAAAATTTGAGAAGATGTCTCCGGAAGAGCGGCGCGCCATGCGCAAGGAAATGCGCGACGAGATGAAAAATATGTCTCCGGAGGAACGCGCCCATCACCGCAAAGAGCGGCGCGGGCATGACGAATAGGTTGATCGGTTGTCTGGGCTGCACCGTGTGAAAAGCTACGATTTGGCTACGGCTTCACCCATAAAAAAGAGTTAGATTTCTCTAACTCTTTTTTATTACTGGGGTGGCTGATGGGGCTCGAACCCACGACAACAGGAATCACAATCCTGGACTCTACCAACTGAGCTACAGCCACCGTTGACTTTTTTGTCTGACACTTGGCGTGCCCGACAGGAATCGAACCTGTAACCCCCAGCTTAGAAGGCTGGTGCTCTATCCGGTTGAGCTACGGGCACAATTCTCTTCGCAGCACGAATCTACCGCTTAAAACTTGGTCGGGGTGGAGAGATTCGAACTCCCGACATCCTGCTCCCAAAGCAGGCGCGCTACCAGGCTACGCTACACCCCGAAGGCTGCGCATTATACAGACGCAGGCTCATAAATCAATCAGACCCGGTGCTTTTTTAGGCTGGGCGATGCCAGCATCAGGTAGTACCCCATCGACCACAGCGTGAGCAAGGCGGCAAAATACAGCAACCATCCGCCCCATAGCTGACAGTCGATGCCAAACAGGGAATCGTGGTACAGCAGCAACACGATCGCCAGCATCTGAAAGGTGGTTTTCATCTTCCCCAGCAGCGATACCGCGACGCTTTTACTCTCGCCCAGGGTTGCCATCCATTCGCGCAGGGCAGAAATGGTGATTTCGCGCCCGATGATGATGAAGGCGATGATGGCATCGGCACGTTCCAATTTCACCAGCAATATCAAAGCGGCAGCGACCATCAACTTGTCGGCAACCGGATCCAGAAAAGCACCAAACGCGGAGGATTGATTCAATTTGCGCGCCAGATAACCATCCAGCCAGTCGGTAATCGCGGCCAGCAAAAACACGCCGGTGGCGACCCAATTTTTCACATGGGGGCTAACTGTGCTGTCGCTCAGGTAAAACACCGCTACAAATACCGGAATGAGCAGGATTCTTAACCAAGTAAGCAGATTGGGAATGTTGACAGGCATGTGCTGAGTGTAGCCGCTGGCAATTATTTTCGGCAACAAAAATTGACGGTTCTTAGTGAAAGTGCCGGTAAATTTTCTCGGCAAGGGCAAGGCTGATTCCTTCAACCAGACAGAGCTGCTCCACACTGGCCTGCCGCACCCCGTGCAGCCCGCCAAAGTGGGCGAGCAAGTTGCGCCTGCGCTTATCCCCCACCCCGACAATTTCCGCCAGACTGGATGTCAGCCGGGTTTTGCCCCGTTTGGCGCGATGCCCGGTAATGGCAAATCGGTGCGCCTCGTCGCGTACCTGCTGAATCAGATGCAATGCGGCACTATCGCCGGGCAGGCGCAACACAGCACCGTCGGGGAAAATGAGTTGCTCCATGCCCGCCTTGCGCTCCACTCCTTTGGCAACGCCGATCAGCAACAAATCGTTCAGCCCCAGCTCATTCATCACCTCCATGGCGGCGTGCAATTGCCCCAAGCCGCCGTCGATTAAAATCAAGTCGGGGCGGACACCGTCGCGACCAGACTCATGCTCCGTTGCCAGTTTTTCGTAACGACGCGCGAGCGCCTGGCGCATCGCCGCATAATCGTCTCCGGGGGTAATGCCGCCAATGTTGTAGCGACGGTATTGTGCGGAACGCATTTCGAGATTTTCATAAACGACGCATGAGGCCTGCGTGGCTTCGCCCATGGTGTGACTGATGTCGAAACATTCAATGCGTTGCAGATCCGGCAAATCCAGCAAGTCGCGCAAAGTATCCAAACGTAGCTGCTGCCCGCCTTGTCGCATGGCGCGCTGCTGTAATGCCAGCAAGGCATTCTTCTGCGCCATTGCCAGCCATTGCCTGCGTTCACCGCTGGCCGCCGCGCTGATACGCACCGCGTGGCCGGCTTGTTCAGCGAGCAAGTCCGCCAGCGCCTCGTCGCCGCACGCGACATTCACCCACAACACCGGTGGAACGTCGCGGCTCAAATAATGCTGGGCGATGAATGCCTCAATAATTTCCGGCAGTTCCAACTCCTCGGCATGCTCGGGAAAGAAGCTCTTGTCGCCCAAGTGCCGCCCGCCGCGCATCATTGCCAGGTTCACACACACCGCTCCCTGATCGCGCACCACGGCGATGATGTCGGCATCGGTACTGCGACCGGTCGATTCGACGAACTGCTTTTGCTGCATCAGATGCAGATCACGCAAACGATCACGCAACACCGCCGCCTGCTCATAATGTTGGCTGTGTGCCGCGCGCTCCATGGTGTCGCGCAATGTCTGCTCAACCTCCCGGTGGCGGCCATTCAGCAATAACACCGCATTGCGAATATCGTCGCGGTAATCTTCGGCACTAATCAGACCGACACAGGGCGCGCTGCAACGCCGGATTTGATACAACAAACAAGGGCGGGTACGGTTGCCAAACACGCTGTCCTCGCAGGTGCGAATGCGGAAAATCTTTTGCAGCAAGCGGCTACTTTCCTTGGCGGCATTGGCATTCGGATAGGGGCCAAAGTATTGATGTTGCGGCTTGGGCGTGCCGCGAAAATAACTCAAACGCGGGAAATCGTGACCGCTAAACACCAGGTAAGGGTAGGACTTATCATCGCGGAACAGGATGTTGTAGCGCGGTTTAAGCGACTTGATGAGATTGTTCTCCAGCAACAAAGCCTCGGCTTCCGAACGTGTCACCGTGGTCTCGATACGCGCGATGTGCGACACCATCAGGCGGATGCGCGGCGAGGTGTTGGTCTTGTGGAAATAAGAAGCGACACGCTTCTTTAGCTGCTTGGCCTTGCCCACATAGAGCACATTCCCGCGCGCATCGAAATAGCGATACACGCCGGGCAGCAAAGGCAAACTGGCCAGTATCGGTTTGGGGTCGAAGCCGCTCACCGGCAACCTGTCACTGTCAGTCCGAAACCCGGATATGCCATTTTCATCAGGACACCCGAAGGTGTGCCGTCACGCTGGCGATTACCGCCTCGAACATCGCTGTGGTCAGCCTTTTGGTTTGCGTGTTGTAACGGCTGCAATGATAACTGTCGAATAAGGTAATCCCGTTTGGCATGGTATGGCGTGCGCCGTGTTTGAACAAAAAACCTGCTTTGCGTAATTGCAGTGCCAT
Source organism: Pseudomonadota bacterium (assembly GCA_049321355.1). Taxonomy (GTDB): domain Bacteria; phylum Pseudomonadota; class Gammaproteobacteria; order Burkholderiales; family Gallionellaceae; genus Gallionella. The sequence goes on from JBMOPZ010000014.1 coordinate 18,569, forward strand.
TAACACCGCCTGATGCGCCACCGTACCCAGTGCCAACACCGCCGCCCCCGACGGCAACACTGCCAGCTCTTGCGCCAGATAACCGTTGCACTGCCTTATCTCGCCGGGCTGGGGTTTGTTCTGTGGCGGCAAACAGCGCACCGCATTGGTGATACGGCACCCCTCCAGCCGTAATGCCGCATTCGCCTGACGGTTTGCATCAAGCGGTTCGGCCACGCTGGCAAAACCGAACTGGTGCAGCGTGGCATACAACAAATCACCCGCATAGTCGCCGGTAAAGGGACGTCCGGTACGATTCGCCCCGTGCATACCCGGTGCCAGGCCGACAATCAGCAGACGGCTGCGCGCTTGTCCGAAAGAGGCGACCGGCAATGCATGATAGCGCGGCTGTTGCTGGCGCACCTGATCGAGAAAACCTGCCAGACGCGGGCACAAACGACAGCTCTCCGAAAATTCCATCATGCCAGCAAACCCGCATACCACAGCGCGAACAGCAGACAGCCCGACAGCAACACCAGATAGTAAGGCCAGCGCGACTTCTTGTCCGCGTAAGGATCGACCAGCGAGCGCCGCGCACCCTCGGGAAAATCCGCCAAGCCGGTTAATGAAGTACCGAACGGAACATTGATGCGTGCCCGCGCATTCACCGCCCAACCGTTTGCATCCAGAATCGGCGCGAGGTTACGCTTTTTCAACTTCAGCCACGCCAGCAGCATCGCGGGAGCGGAAATCAGCAGCATCAACGCCAATATTGCCAGCGGCATTTGCCACACTTTCAAACTGAACAAGCCGCCGACAATCGAGGCAAGAATGCCGCCAATCGCCGCAACAGCCAACCCGATTGCGGCAAAAATTCCGGCAAATTTGCCAATATCGAACGCCTGTTTTTCCGGCTTGTCCGGCGTCTCCAGCACCGCTTTCCCCTTGTCGAGCGCACCGCTGATCATGCGCTCTTCCGCCGCATTTTTTTTGGATGCGGCAATTTTTTGCAATTGCTCGCCTATCATCCGCGCCAGTTTTTTATAGGGCGACCAGAATGCTTGGCGAATACTGATAGGCTGGTCAATCATGCGCACGATAGTGGCATCCCAATCGCGCCCCCGGCGGTCGTAAAACACACCATTGCGGCCCACGGAGAGATAGTCGGAATCACCGGCGGTAAAAGCGGCGGCGATACTGATGGTTTCTGTCCCGCCTTGACGAACACAGTCGCAATACACCAAACACACGCCGCTCTTCGCGGCGAATCCGGCATGTTTGGCGATGTCTTCAACTTTAACCACCAGCTCGCAACTGCGCCCATCCAGGTACAACGTCCCCGCCTGAAAAATCGCCTTATCCTTGCCCGTGTAAAAATTTCGAAATGAAACAAAATTATTGACCAGCGTGAAAAGATCCCGTTTATAGCGCAGTAATTTTTCCACCGAACGCAGTGCATTCACCTCTGCCGCCACCGCCGCATCCCGCGCAATCAAATCGGCAATGTCCGTCTGATGGCTGCCGGCGAGTATTTCCCGGATTCTGTCCATGCCGAGTTGCGCCACGTTGCCCGCGGGTTTGCCGGCTTGCCATGCCGAGTAGCGGGAGAATTTGGCACACACCGCAAGCCACTCATCGGCACTTAAACTTTGTCTATTGCCCAGCAGCGGCACAATGACCAAATCATGCAACGCTCGCACTCTCGCCCGCCATGCCGGATTGATAGCCGCAAGCAGCGGCAGCGACTTATCCGCCTCTATCGTCGCCAACGGGAAACTCGCCACCTCGTCACTCTGCGCCGACAACAACTGCGCAGCAACTCGCTGGTAATCCTCGGCGGAACGGCTCAGCGGCGTTGCGGCACGCGGGTCATATCCGGCCAAGTGGCAGCGGGTAAAATAATCGTTCACCTTGTCGTGCAAGGCATAGAAGGCATCCGCAGCCGCCTGCGTCTTGTCGCTCAGAAACAAAACATCGAGATCCTGTTCACCGGCACTTTGCCAATCGGCATAGGCGGCGGCTTCACCAAAAAACTGCTCACAGAGTGCCTGATTGACCCCCGCTGCGCCGCTCAAGTCCGTCGCCGAACCGACGCACCGGATAATCTCTTCCACCGTGGTACGCAAGGCCGCATCCCGCACCTGATTGGCACACACCACACCGTCGCCGTTAAACTGCAGGGAAGCAATCAGTTTCTCGACATCAACCATGTCCGCCAAGCTGATTTCTGCGGCATCGGCCTTGCCCAAACTGCTCAACACATGGCGCGCCGACAACAACACATATTTCCCCTCCTCGGTACCATCATTGATGTCGCTCAAACGCAGCACATCCGACCCCGACACCAGCAAGTCAGCATCCTTCAGCAAGCTCCCCGCCCACGCAATTGCCGCCAGCACCTCATTGGCGCGCACCTGACCATCCGCATCAGCGTCTATCATTTCCAGCGTCTTGGCATCAAACTCAATGCCCCGTGTCGGACAACTCAATGCCACCCACAACTTTTGATTCAACTCTTTCAGTGCCAGTAAATCCGCGCCATTATCCAGTTGAACCTGATCAAATCCCCCCGCCCGAAAAAAATTCCATACATGCGCTGCTGTCATAATTTACCTGTCCCAAAATTGTCGTAACACCCGCCGGAATATCGCCGATTTAAGCACACAGCGCAACTCCTAAACCTGGAAACCGCAGCTACTATTGATCCGGCACGTGTACGGTAGCACGTCATACCGGCGAAGTCCGGTATCCAGTGGCGCGCAAAGCGCGCCGATGTTGGCTTCTGCTGGATTCCGAGTCAAGCCCGGAATGACGAAGGTGATACTTAAAAAGTGCCGGATCAATAAGCACCCATCCAATGCAGCCCCTCATCTCCCGCCCTTCTCCCGGTCAGGCTTCTCTTCCTTTGGAATAACAAGCGACTCGGCTGAAGTTTTTGGGCTGCAACGAGCATCCATAAAAAAACCGGCATCCCGAGGGATGCCGGTTTTTCTGTGAAGCGGGAACTGCTAACTTACCAAGACATCCCTGCACCCACACCTACTGTTACATTCTTCATACTGGTGTTCGCGCCGATACTTGCCTTCACGACACCATTTGGCGAGAAGCGGTAGCTACCACCCGCAGCAATACCGGACTGCCCCTTGAAGTGACCCAAGCCCACACCGAGAGAAACTGTGCTGCTTTCGTCGACCTGAGGGATGTTCAGCATTGCGACAGAAGTTGCGATACCACCGGCCAATTCTTTGTATTGACGGTAGTTAATCGCATCAAAGTCAGACGTACCATCGTTTACACCGTGCACCTGAACCGGATTACCCGTCAGCGTATCGGAGAAGGTCGCACCATTATTGCTCAAGGTCAGTGCCGAGGAGGTCGTGCCACCTGTGATCGTGGTGTGATCAGCCGTGATCGCAATACCGTGACCGGAATTGTTGATCATGTAGGCATCGGTTCCTTGCAAACCGACTTGGGCGACTGGTGCTGCGGTCATTGCCGCACCGACAGCAGTGGAACCTACCGTTGTACCTGCCATGATTGTGGCATGAGAACCCGCAACGCTATTCCAATTAGCCGCAGTAGTAGCCAAAGCTGGCGCAGCAACGATACTCGTCGCTCCACCCGTCAAGGTGGTTGCATCGGTCGCCGCAGCAGTATTAACCGTCAAGCCGCGATTAACTTGGGTAGCCGTACCGAACGTACCCTGCGCCTGATAAGTTGCAGTGGATCCAGCCAAGGTTCCCGTAGCCACGTTTGTACCAACCGTGCCCGCCATGGAAATACCCGTCGCGGTACCCGTACCAGTCAGTGATGTACCCGTTGCGCTACCCGCCGCATTGGTCACCACGGTATTCAAACCCGCCGCAGAAGTTATCGTGTTGGCACCCGTCGTCGCGGTCACAGTGTTGTTTGTTGCCGCCGTCACAGTATTCGCACCAGTGGTCGCAGTCACCGCGTTGTTACCAGTATTGGCAACAACCGTGTTGCCTGTCTGACCGGTGATCGTGTTGCCACCCGCAGCAGCCGTGATCGCGTTGGCGTTAGCCAGTGCGCTGTTCGTCGCTGTGATGGTGTTCTGGCCGTTCGTCGCGGTCACGGTGTTGTTCGCCGCTGCCGTGACGGTGTTGTCGGTTGCCGCCGTGATGGTGTTACCGCCCGCTGCCGCATTGATGGTGTTGGCGTTCAGGCCGACGTTGTTGGTCGCAACCATGGTGTTGATGCCGTTGGTCGCGGTCACGGTGTTGTTTGTTGCCGCCGTCACAGTATTCGCACCAGTGGTCGCAGTCACCGCGTTGTTACCAGTATTGGCAACAACCGTGTTGCCTGTCTGACCGGTGATCGTGTTGCCACCCGCAGCAGCCGTGA
>JBMOPZ010000015.1:0-22513 GCA_049321355.1 Pseudomonadota bacterium
TTGTTACGACAATGCACCGATGGAGAGCTTCTGGGGCAGCCTGAAAAATGAGTTGCTGCACCATCGGCGTTACGCCACCCGTGCTGAAGCGGAGGCTTCGGTCAGGAAGTACATCGAGATTTTCTATAACCGCCAACGGCGCCACTCGCGCCTTGGTTATGTTGCCCCGGCTGTGTTTGCGGATAATTTCATTACACAGCAAACCGGTGCTTGAAGTGGGTGTGTCCGTTATTGACAGTACACCTCACCCCTTGGCCGGACGGATTGAAGGCGGTGGATGTTTCGGTTGAAAATCTGATTGTCAAAGTCGGAGCACTATTGTCCGCTTCATTTAAAGCAAGCAGGCTGAAAAGTTAATGTTGACAAGAGTTTTGAGCGATTCATGGGTGTCCACGATTTGAATTTCAGACTAACCATTTGCGATCCTTCCAGTTTTAAAGAGTCTGGGGTGACGCATGAATGTGGGCAAGACGCTGTTTGCGCAAGTTAAGGAACCTCTGATCAATTCAGAGGTTTCGTGGCACGCGGAGGTGCCAGCATTTTTCAATCACCCCAAGTGATTGAAAAATGGAGAAAAGCAAAAATGTGATTTTTGCTTTTCGTGCTCTGAGAATTCCAGGATGGAATTATTAAGAGCTTCCTTAAGGAGTACGTGCCGTGGAAGACTTTTTGGCGCACCATCGACCGTCACGGCGGCGATGCGGGCATGCGCACCACCACAGAATGCCTTTACCAGCTCTGAAAACCCGATATCTCCAACCACCAGAACATCTACATCATTGCCTGTGGTTTCTGCGTCTCGGGCTATGGAGCCAAAGACAAATGAGAGTTCAATTTTTTCTGCCAGCGGCGCTGGTGCCTCAGCGAGCATATCCGCAATACCCGAGGTTTTGCGCAGTATGCCGGCCAGCTCTTCAAAAATTGGACTCTCTCGGTTTGCACCATACTGAAGCTGGTTGTCTACCGTTTCTCTGACCAACAGACCGACTTCGATCTCCAAGGCGGGCGTATCGAGTGTTTCGGCGGCAAGGATGCGCTCCAGGGCGAAGTTGCGCAGGGATTGGCGTGCGTGGCGCCAGGTGTCGAGTACCCAGTTGCGCGGTAATGCACGAGACGCTGGAGCGAGACTTCACGCTTGTCGAGGATGTCACGGGCACGGCCGTGATAGCGAAGACGCAGGCGGATGCGGCGTGTGACGGTAATGCTCTGGAAGTGCTCGCCGCCGGCATGACTAGCGGCGATGGAGATGACGCGAACACGGCGGGCAATCTCGCCGCTGTCCAAGGATTCGCTGCGCAGAATGGTCTCGATACGTCTGCACAGGGACGCAAGCTCGCGGTCGAGCAGACTCGGCTGCATGCCGGTAAGCAGCCGCTGGGCGTTCAGCAGGGCAGGGAGTTCCTCGGCATTGAACCGCAGGCCGGGCAGTTCATAGCTGTGGGTGCCGGATTCGGCGTGGTAGTAGCCACCGCGCTGGCGGTCGTATTCGATGGGGGCTGCCGAGAATATTCCGCATGTCTTCGATGATGCAGTTGATGGTGGCGCGGGAACATTGATATTGTTCCACTCAGGGCTGGTGTGACGATTCGAGCGACCAATCCGAGAATACTGCGTCGACAATTGATACACCATTGTGGAAATTTTCGGTATATGCGCGTTCTTTGGAGTATTGGCGCATTTTTTTATAAAATCTCACATAGGGAACATGAGAAAAAAAGTATTTCAACATGGTATGTTTTTTCAATCCGCTCAAAACATGGGCGGCATTACCGGAAAGAATTGCATTGATATCGTGCTCTGGAATGATCCGGCTGCTTTTCCTCAATATCAGATTTATATGCTTCGTTCCAGGAACGATTTGCACATCATCGACAGTGAAACCGTAACGCATTGCCAATGCTTGAATGGTCTTCGGGTTATACCAATAAAGGTGCCCAACATGAAATGTTTTATTGGGCGCGTGATAGGTTGCCTCTATATTGGGAACCTCCATTATCACCCGCCCTTCGGCGCCTAGTATTCGATGCATTTGTGCCATGGACAGGCAAGGATCGGACAAGTGCTCGAATACGTGATTGATGGTAATCAAATCGTAACAACCGTTCCCTTCGATATCTTTGAGGAATTCAGTACGGATATTGCACAGGCCGAGTTCGGTGCGCGCATAACTTGCGTATTCCTCGTTGGGCTCGATACCCTCTATAAGAATGCCTTTTCTTTTCAAGACGTACGCGAAAAAACCCGCGCCAGCACCGACATCCAGCACGCGCATCCCTGGCTGATATAATGACAGGAATCGCTTCGTTCTGGTTATCGCTCTGAGCGTCTCACGATAACAATGCCTTGGCTTTGGCTGGCAAGCCCCTTTGTATCGGAGTCGATAGTCCGACGAATAGAATTTATCGATATTTTCGTCGGATGGCCGCGGATCGACCCAGACCAAACCACAGACAATACACAACACATTCCTGAGCGGCTTGCCGTCGCGATCTCGCTCACTGACGACCTGAACGTGATTGTTCCCGCACAAGGCACAGAACATGGATGCCGCAGTGTTTGCCGGGATGCCGCTGAAGTGTGACAAGAGATTATTCATGTGCGGTCAGAATTTATAGTTCAGAGACAAGACGGCATAGATCAACCAGGCGAAATAGGGGTGCGTCTCACGCACCCTATGGATGGTGCGTGAGACATACCCCGCGAAACACCGCTATGAAACTGTTTTCGTCAGCCGGTCACATCCTCTTTTTCCTGGATACGCATCATGTATTCCACCGGCGTCACCCATACCAGGCCATCTCCGACTTGCCCGGTATAGGCGGCCTCGGTAATCGTGCGCACGATCTCATCCACTAGATGATCCGGCGCAACGATCTCGATGCGAGTCTTGGGCGAGAAATCTGTCAGTTCCTGCTTAATATCCTGCCCCGCCATGCCTGGCATGGAGGGTCCACAGCCCTGAATTTTGTCCACGCTCATACCTGGGAATTCCTGGATATGACGCAAAGCGCTACGGATCTTGGGCAGTTTGAATGGCTGGACGATCGCCTTGATCTCTTTCATGATTTACTCCTACGCCTCGACTTTTTTTTCCTCGAACCATTTGTACAACGTCGGCAACACCACCAGTGTCAATAAGGTCGAGCTGATCAATCCGCCGATCACCACGACCGCCAATGGTCTTTGCACTTCGGAACCGGGGCCGGTGGCGAACAGCATCGGAATCAAGGCCAACATGGCCACTGCTGCCGTCATCAACACCGGACGCAGACGTTGCTTGCATCCTTCCATGATGGCGGTGAGCTGATCCATGCCATCTTCGCGCAGACTGCGGATATAGGACACCAGCACCACGCCATTCAGGACCGCGATGCCCCACAGGTTGATGAAGCCGACCGCCGCGGGCACCGAGAGATATTCGCCACTGATATAAAGGCCGAAAATGCCGCCGATCGACGCCAGCGGCAATACCAAAATGATCAACGCGGCATAGCGCACCGAATTGAACAATACGAACAGCAGGAAAAAGATGGCGGCGATGGTCAAGGGAACGATGATCATCAGACGCGCCATGGCCCGCTCCATGTTCTCGAACTGCCCGCCCCAGACCAGGTAATAGCTTTCCGGCAGTTTGACCTGCGCGGCGATTTTCGCCTGAGCCTCGGCGACGAAACCGCCCAGATCGCGGCCCTGCACGTTGACGCCGATGACGATGCGCCGCTTGGCGCCCTCGCGGCTGATCTGGGCCGGCCCATCGAGCAGCTCGATTTCCGCCACGTCACCCAAGGGTACCAGCGCGCCCTTCGGCGACTTGAGCATGATCTGGGCGATCGCTTCGGGATCCTTGCGGTAGCCTTCGGGGAAACGCACCACGGCGGCGAAACGCCGTTCGCCCTCATACACCTCGGTGGTGACCCGCCCCTTGATGGCGGTCTCGATGATGTCGTTCACATCTTCGACATTGATGCCATAACGGGCGATGGCCGCGCGGTCTATCTTGATGGTGAGATATTCCTGGCCGCTGACCTTTTCCACACGCAAATCCGATGAGCCCTTGATGCCGGTCAGCACACGGGCGATTTCATCGCCCTTCTCCTTGAGCAGTATCAGATCGTCGCCGAACATCTTGATCGCCACCTGCGAACGCACCCCGGAGACCATTTCGTCGACGCGCGCGGCGATCGGCTGGCTCATCACCAGCTCGATACCGGGCAGACCTTTCAGTTTTTCGCGGATGGCATTGGCGATATCCTCCTGCGTCCAGCCGTCCGGCCATTCGTCACGCGGCTTCAGGCTGACCACTGGATCGGCTTCATTGGGCATGCCCGGATCGGCCGGGCTCTCGCCACGTCCCAACTTGGCCATCGCCAGTTTTACCCCGGGCACTTCCATGACCGCCTTCATCGCCTCGCTTTCCATGCGGATCGATTCGTCGAGGGAAATATTGGGAACGCGGATGATCTGCGGCGTTACCGAACCTTCCTGCATGATGGGAATGAACGATGTGCCAAGAAAGGGAAACAGGGCCAGACTGCCGGCGAACAAGGCTATCGCACCGATCACCACCTTGACCTGATTGGTCACCGCCCATTTCAGCAGCTTGACATAAGGCTTCTTGATGAACGCCACCACCCAGGTATCGTGTTCCGCGCCGCCCTTGAGCCAGTAAGAACAAAGCACCGGCGAAAGGGTGAAGGACAGAATGAGCGAGATGGTGAGGGCAATGGCGATGGTGAGCGCCAGCGGCGCGAACATCTTGCCTTCCATGCCTTCCAGCGACAATAACGGAAGAAAGACCAGGATGATGATACCGATGCCGTATAAGACCGGTTTGCCCACCTCGGTCGCGGCGTCGAGCATGATGTGAAATTTGCTCTCGCCGCTGTCCTTGCGTTCGCCCAGGTGGCGGAAGGAGTTCTCAACCACCACCACTGAACCGTCCACCATCAGGCCAATGGCGATCGCCAAACCGCCCAGCGACATCAGATTGGCCGAGATGCCGTACTCGTTCATCGCCATGAACGTCACCAGGGGCGTGAGAACGAGCGTCGCCACCACGATCAGGCTGGAACGCACATCACCCAGAAAGATGAACAGCACGATGACGACCAGGATGATGCCTTCGGCGAGCACCTTGGCGACGCCTGTGAGCGCGGAGTCGACCAGTTCGGTACGATCATAAAAGGGCACGATCCGCAAACCGCCGGGCAGCATGTTGTTCTGGTTGATTTCGGCCACCTTGGCCTTGATCCGGCCGACCACGTCACGGGCATTGCCGCCGCGCAGCATCATCACGATGCCGGCGACGGATTCTGTGTCGCCATTCTTGATGATCGCGCCCTGCCTCACCTCGTGACCAAAGACCACCTCCGCCACGTCGCGAATGTAAACCGGCGTACCCTCGACCTCCTTGAGAACGATGTTGCCGATATCATCCAGACTGCGGATCAGTCCCACGCCACGAATCAAATACTGCTGGGCGAAATGCGGCAGCACGCCGCCGCCGCTGTTGGCGTTGTTGCGCGCCACGGCGGCATACAATTCTTGCAGGCTTACACCGTAATGACGTAACCGGTCGGGGTTGGCCAGCACCTGATACTGCTTGACATAGCCACCCTGGGAGTTGATCTCCGCCACGCCCGCGATACTGCGCAGCAACGGCCGCACCACCCAATCCTGGACCGTGCGGCGCTCGGTCAATTCCTCCACGGTCAAGGCGCGCTTTCCGTCATCGGGCCTTTCCAGGGTGTATTGATAGACCTCGCCCAAGCCCGTGGAAACCGGGCCAAGCACCGGCGCCACATCTTCCGGCATGCGGCTACCCACCTCGATCAGCCGCTCCATGACCAGTTGGCGGGCAAAGTAGACATCGGTCGCATCGGTGAACACCAGAGTGATCAGCGACAGGCCATTGCGATTGAGAGAGCGCATCTCGGTCAAACCGGGCAAGCCGGTCATGGCGATCTCGATCGGCACGGTAACGAAGCGTTCCACCTCCTCGGGAGAACGCCCGGGCGCTTCGGTGGCCACTTGCACCTGAATATTGGTGACATCGGGAAAGGCATCCACGGACAGTTTTTTCACCGCCATGACGCCGAATCCGAACAGCACCAGCGCAATCACCGCCATGATGACGCGCTGCTTGAGCGCGTTACGAACCAGAGCTTCGATCATGACTTAACCGAGCTCCTTGCGCTTGCGTTCGTTATTGAGATGGAAAGCGCCTTCCGTCACCACCTTATCGCCTTCGCGCAACCCTGACTTGACGGGCCGCACGCCCCCACTCTCCGTCCCCAGTGTGACCTCCGTCATGCGGAACTGCGCCGGCCCGGTCTGAACAAAGACATAGTCCTTGCCCCCTTCCCGCACCACGGCCTCCGCCGGCACCACGATACGCTCCAGCGGCCGCCCCTGGATCAGCATGCTGGCGAGCATGTCAGGCTTGATGGCGCGCCCTTGATTGGCGATATCGGTGCGCACCGTCACTGTGCGCGTTTCGGGGTTCACCGTATCGGCCACATAGATCAAGCGGCCGGTGAAACGCTTCTCTTGCAGCGCGGGAATCTCCACTTCGACATCCTTGCCTTCCCGTACCAGGTCCGCCTGCTGCTCTGGCACCTCGGCCACCACCCATACATGCGAAAGATTCGCCACGGTGAACAGGGCATCGGCAGGCTGTACGACCTGGCCCTGCGTCACTTTGCGCTCGATGACGGTACCGCTCAATGTAGAGGTGACCGGCGTGACGGAGTTGATGTCGCGCCGTTTGCCGATTTCCGTGATCACCTTCTTCGACATGCCCAACACTTGCAGGTGATCCTCGGCCGCAAGCAGCTCGGCCTGGGCTGAAAACAGCTCATTTTCGCGTCGCTGCAACTCCGCCGAGCCAATCACATCCGCGCTCAACAGCAGTCTGGCACGCTCCACCGACCGGCTTTGCAACTCGACCTGCGCCAGCGCCTTCAAGTAGGCGAGCTGCGCCTCCGCCAGTTCGGTGCTGTTGACCTTGGCCAGCATCTCGCCGCGCCTGACGTCCTGCCCCAGAATCGCATATACCTCGGAAATCCGACCCGTCACCGTCGCACCGATGCGCGCCACATGCTGCTCGTCGACCGTGACACGGCCGGGAACACGCAGCATGTCGCGCACCTCATCCTTGCCGATGATGAAAATCTTGAGACGCTGCATCAGTTCCGGGCTTACCGTCATCAGACTGGCATCGGCCGCGGCCTTTGGCGCCGGGGCGGGTGTCTCCTTGGCGGAATCGCAAGCCGCCGTTGTTATGGCAAGCGAGACGACAATGGCGATGGATAATGTTGTTTTCATGAATTTCATTGGTTTTGTTCTCCGCTGAGATCGGTCGCTCTCAGACGCTCGATTTGAACGATGGCTGCCTGCACATCGAAACGGGCTGCGAGAAAATCCTGGCGCACGCCGCGGTAAACGCGCAAGGCATCCAGATAATCAAGAATGCCGCGCTCACCAAAACGATAGGCCGCTTCGGCCACTTTAAGCGCCGCCTCGGCCTCCCTTAGAAGACCGGCTTCAAAGGCATCCACCTGGCGGCTGGAAATCAGATAATTGTTGTAAACCGCTTCCAGCTCACGCAACAACACCAATTGCTGCTGTGCCACCAGGGATTGCGATTGCACCAATTGAGCCGTCGCCTCGGCGATGGGGCCTTCACGGCGATTCCACAACGGCAATGGCAAGGACAAGCCGAGCCGCCAACTGCGGATATCCGGGTCCTCCTCATACAGGCCATGCACCGTCACCTGGGGAATACGCAGCCGGCGCTCGAGTTGCAAACGCGCCGCCGCCTGGCTTTCGCGCGCCTGGCTCTGGGCGATATCCGGGCTGCGCGCCATCACTTCGCGGCGCAGCTCCTCCAGGGAAGGAATCGGGATATCTATCTGGAGCTTGCCTGCCACCTCGAAATTTTCCGGCAGCGCCGAGCCGATCAAGTTGCGCAGCGCACCCTTGGCCTGATCCACCCGTATCACGGCGCTTTCAAAATTTTTCGCCCCCTCCAGCAACTCGGCTTCGGCCTTGACCAATTCATAACGCGGCGATTCTCCAATCGTCACGCGCAATCTGACGCGGTCACGCACATCCCCCAGCAAGTCGAAATTTTCCTGGGCGATGCGCATCTCGTCCTGGCGGCGCAGCACATCATAAAAAGCCGATTTGACTTGCGTCAGCAGATTGATGCGCGCGCCCTGCAGTCCCGCTTCGGCGACATTGATGCCGGCTTCGGCACCTTGCACCCGCACCGCTCTGGTTTGCGGATAATCGATGGGTTGCGACAGGCCGATGATTCTGTTCTGGCCGGTCTGGCCGCGCACCTGCCTCACCCGCGACGGGCCGGTGCCGATGTCCAATTCCGGATTCGGATAGGCCTGCGCCGTGCGCCGTACCCCGCGCGCCACGTCCACCTGATCGCGCGATGCTTGCAAACCGGGGTTATATTGCTCGGCAAGCTGCATGACGGCTGGCAACGTCAACGGCTCGGCGGCGTGAGTAGCCATGGGCGCGATCGCCACGGCCAAAAATAATGCTCCGCCCATCCGTGCGCGTGCATTTGCGATCGCATCCAGAAAGGTTGCGATGGATGTACACCTGTTCATACCTGTTTTGTCCAACATTCGTTGAGAAAAAAATAATGATCGCATTAACTTCCTCGCGCGACCAGCGAGCGTAAATTATCCCGGCAATGAGAGAAAAGTTTATTAAGGAAGCTCTGAATAATTCCATCCTGGAATTCTCAGAGCAAGAAAAGCAAAAATGCGATTTTTGCTTTTCTTCATTTTTCAATCACTTGCCGTGATTGAAAAATGCCGGCACATCCCTGTGCCGCGGAACCTCTGAATTATTCAGAGGTTCCTTAAACCGGTAAGGTTATCCGCGTTTCACGCACCAATGGCGCAAGCAACGGAGAAAAGAGCATCAAACGATGCGAGGAGGCTCGGCGAGCGGTGGGGGAGTCCGGCTATTGAGCGATAATGACCCATCTGAACGTAACCGTTCTGACAAGGGATGGCCGATATCGGGTTGGGAAGGCGATATGATCTCGATTTCGGATATATCTGAAACTTCAGCATCCTTGCTTGCGGCTTGCATGGAATGCCCTTGCGTGCCGGATTGCTGCGTGGCCGCATCTTCCAAAAGCGGCGGAACCTGCGTCACCTCTGAAAAAATCAGGAAGGTCAGCAATAGCGATGCAACCCCCAGTATGAGGTGCTTTCTTGCAAGCAGTCGCGAAAAGAAGTGCATGGGTGGTATTGTAATTGCAGAATGGAAAAAGTCAAAACCTTTCCTCACGACATAGCCTGCAATCCATGATTTATTCCGTTGACCCCGGCAACACCACCGCGACCATCATGACCGCCCATGTCCTGCGCCACGAGCGCCATCATGGCGAGTGGCATACCCTGCGGCTGCATGCCCCAACCTGCGCGGCGAAGGTCAACCCGGGCCATTATGCACAACTGGAATATGGCGACATCCGGTATTTGGCTTCCGTCATTCGCACCGATATCCATGCGGGCTGGCTGGAGCTGCTGCATCAAGACGACACGCCCCAGCCTGTCCTCAAGGTTGGAGATCCTGTTCAGCTCATGGTTCCCTTGGGCAAGGCATTCGCACCCGACGTGAACACTTCACGGCTACTGCTGATAGGCGAAGGACCGGGCATCGCCGCCGTTACCTTTTTGGCGGAAAGATTGTCTCAGCAAAGACAGGAGCATCGACTCATGGTGATGCTGGGTTCCAGCATCACCTTTCCCTTCCAGCCTCGCCCCTCGCGCTTTCTCGTGCCCGGCATGCCAGCGGGAGTCATCGCCGCCATGCCATTGCTGGAGGAGTGGAATATTCCCAGTCGCCTCGGCAGCACACAAGGCTTGGCGGGGTGCTTCGAGGATGGCGCGAGCGGCCTGGCGCATGTTTGGATAAACGCCCTGCCCGAGGCACAGCGCGAGGATATCGCGATATTTGCGAGCGGACCACGGCAAATGCTGGCCTCGGTTGAAGCTTTGGCCGAACGGTATCGCCTGCCTTATCAGGCTATCGAAGCACAATCATGAGTCTGGATCTTCCATCTTCTCCAGCGTGAAACCCCTGGGGTTGAGATTTTCTCCCCCGTTGAGTTTGACCATGAGGCGAAACTCGTTGGCCGAATCGGCGTGGTAGATGGCGTCCTCGTAAGTGACATCACCGGCGCTATAGAGTTCATAGACGGCCTGATCAAAGGTTTTCATGCCATGCTGAGCGGATCGCTTCATCACATCCTTTAGCAAGTGGTGTTCGCTGCGCCGAATCAGATCGGCGACCAGGGGCGTATTCGCCAGCACCTCCACCGCCGAGCAGCGGCCATGCCCATCGGGCGCGGGAATGAGGCGTTGCGCCAGCACGGCCTTGAGATTCAACGAAAGATCGAGCAACAGTTGATCGCGGCGATCCTTGGGAAAAAAATTGATGATGCGGTCCAGCGCCTGGTTGGCATTGGTGGCATGGAGCGTCGCCAGGCAAAGATGACCTGTTTCGGCGAATGCGATGGCATGCTCCATCACCTCGCGCGAGCGGATCTCGCCGATCATGATCACGTCGGGTGTCTGACGCAGGGTGTTTTTCAGCGCGGCCTCGAACGACTGGGTATCTATACCCACCTCGCGCTGGGTGACGATGCAACCATCATGGCGGTGAATGAATTCGACGGGATCTTCAATCGTTACGATATGTCCATTGGTGTGACGGTTGCGATAACCGATCATCGCCGCCAGCGAGGTTGACTTACCCGATCCCGTCGCCCCCGTCACGATGATCAAGCCATGCTTCGTCAGCGTCAGATCCTTGATGATCGGCGGCAAGCGCAATTGTTCAAAAGTGGGGATGCGCGTCTCGATGCGGCGCACCACCATTCCGACTTGGTTCTGCTGCTGAAAGACATTGACACGGAAACGGCCGGCGTCTTGCCGGTGAATGGCAAAGTTGCACTCCTGGCTTGCCTCGAACCGTTGACGTTGCTCAGGGCTCATGACGCCATACACGATCTCCTTCGCCTGCTCCGCCGTGAGAATTCTCTGTACCGCGGGCACTACCCTGCCGTTGATCTTGAAACTGGGCGCGACACCCGCGGTAATAAAAAGATCGGATGCCTTCCTGCGCGCCATTTCGCAGAGAAGAGCGAAGATGTCCATCGGTTTTTTTATTACACCCTCATTGGCGCGCGACATGATACATCCAGCATTATCGTATAATTGACACCAGCAATTCGTTCAAGCGCTGTACGAAAGCGCCAGGGTCTTCGAGTTGCCCGCCCTCGCTGAGCAACGCCTGGCCGAACATGATGTGCGTCCAATCCGCGAGACGCTGCGCGTCGGATTCATCCTTCAACCGCATCACCAGCGGATGCCGTGGGTTGATTTCCAGGATCGGCGCGGTGCTTGGCACATCATGGCCCGCCGCCTTCAGCATCTTCTGCAGGCTCATCGCCATATCGTGTTCTTCGACGACCAGGCAGGCGGGTGAGCGCGTCAGGCGATGGCTGACGCGCACGGCCTTGACCTCGTCGCCCAGAGCCTCCTTCATCTGCGCCGTGAGACCTTCCATTTCACCGGCGGCTTCGTCGAGCTGGCGCTTTTCTTCCTCGTCCTCAAGCCCGGCAAGATTCAGATCACCCTTTGCGACAGATTGAAGCGGTTTGCCTTCGAACTCGGTGAAATGCGAAGTCAGCCATTCATCGACACGATCCGAGAGCAGCAGCACCTCGATGCCTTTTTTGCGAAACACCTCCAGGTGCGGACTGTTCCGGGCGGCGGCGAAGCTCTCGGCGGTGACATAGTAGATCGTGTCCTGTGCCGGTTTCATGCGCGCCACGTAATCCTCCAGCGCGACATCCTGTGCCTCTGTATCGGTATGCGTCGAGGCAAACCTTAGCAGTTTGGCGATGCGCTCCCGGTTGGCATGATCCTCCACCGGGCCTTCCTTGAGCACACGGCCGAATTCTTTCCAGAATCCGGCATATTTTTCCTTATCGTTTTTCGCCAGCTCCTCCAGCACACCCAGCACTTTTTTCACCGAGGCGCCGCGGATGGCGTCGATCTGCTTGTTGCGCTGCAAGATTTCGCGCGAGACGTTGAGCGGAAGATCGTCCGAATCGACCACGCCGCGCACGAAACGCAGGTAATTGGGCATCAACTGTTCGGCATCGTCCATGATGAAGACGCGGCGCACATAAAGCTTGATGCCATGACGCTGGTCGCGGTCCCACAGATCGAAGGGCGCGCGCTTGGGGATATACAGCAGCGTGGTATAGGACTGATTGCCTTCCACATGGGTATGAACATGGGCCAGCGGCTCCTCGAAGTCGTGCGCCACATGCTTGTAAAATTCGTTGTACTCTTCGGCGCTGATCTCTTTTTTCGGGCGCGCCCACAAGGCGGAGGCGCGATTGACGGTTTCGTCTTCGTCCTTGTCCCGCGCTTTCATGACGATCGGCAGGGAGATGTGATCGGAATATTTGCCGATGATGTGACGCAGGCGGTATTCGTCGAGGAATTCTTCTTCTCCCTCGCGCAAGTGCAACACCACCTCGGTGCCGCGCGCCGGTTTCTCGACTGTTTCCAAGGTATACGTCCCCTCCCCGCCCGATTCCCAGCGCACGCCGTGTTCGGGACCCAGCCCCGCGCGGCGGGTGGTGAGCGTCACCTTGTCGGCGATGATGAAGGCGGAGTAGAAACCGACGCCGAACTGGCCGATGAGGCGGGCGTCCTTGGCCTGGTCTCCGGTGAGGGATTCGAAGAATTGGCGGGTACCCGACTTGGCGATGGTACCGATATTGTCCATCACTTCGCCGCGGCTCATGCCGATGCCGTTGTCCGTCACCGTGATGGTGCGTTTGTCTTTGTCGAAAGAAACGCGGATCTTGAGATCGGTATCGCCCTCATACAGCGCGTTATCGGTGAGCGCCTCGAAGCGCAGTTTGTCGGCGGCATCGGAGGCATTGGAAATCAGCTCGCGCAGGAAGATCTCCTTGTTGCTGTACAGCGAGTGGATCATCAGTTTCAGCAATTGCTGGATCTCGGCCTGAAAGCCCAGGGTTTCCTTATGCGTTTCGGTGCTCATAATTGAATCGACTCCTTTGTCTGCGGTGATCAATCCGAAAATTATACTTGCAGCCACCTGATCAGGGTAAGTCCTCGATTTCTATAACGGCCTATATTTGAATGACGCTATAAAGACTCGATTCCGTTAATCCATCCCGGAATGACGATCTTGCGTGAGATGATAAAAACCCTGTGAACCCAAAGCAGAACTGTCCCTTATTGGCAGAGAAGTTGAACTATCGGCACGCGGGGTGCCGCCAGGGATGATCCGGGCTGGCTTTCGAAGAGGCTTGTTGTATTGTCGTTCCAGCGCTGAATCGACGCGGGAGGTGATGTATTTTTCATCGCACACAGGGCAAGCTTTTTACCCTTCTTAGCGCCGGCAGGTGAGCGCCTGACCTTTATGCGCAGGTTGATGGCGCCGTCAAAGGCTTCGCAGACGGTGATTTTGGCGCCTCGCAGGCGATAGCTTTCGGACGTGGTGCAGGCTAAAGATCAGAGCAAGTTCATCCGCGCTGTGTGGCACCGACAGGTGAGTCTGCCCCCTTGATCCGGCCGGTTGCTATGCCGCCTAGATCGATTGGCTTAGAAGTTGTGGTTGTGGGTGGAGAGACCTTTCGCAAACGTCTTCACGTCTCCAGGAGTCCAGACGAATTCCCTGCTGGCGACGTCTGCGCCAAGGAGTATAGGCAGAACATACCGTGCGACACGCCCAACTGGACCCCTTCGCGCACAGATTAGCGCGGCGTCCTCTATTGCTTCGCGGACAAGTTCCAGAACTCTTCCGTGGTCATGGAGGAAGGGCACACGCCGGATCTCAGCAAACAGTTCCCGCATCGGCTTGTGAGGATTGAAGGACGTCCGGGCGCCGATGCATAAGAGCTCTGCGGCCATGCTTGAGCAGTTCGTGGTGAGGAGCTTATATTGAAGCTCGCCAGATTGCGTTTCATCGATCAGCGCATCGATGTGCTGATTCATGCGATCTTCGTCCAGCCAATCTATCGAAACGGAGTCTGTCGGGTGCCGATGAATTGAGATGTCATAGTCGAATGTCCTCAGTACTGCAGGCGTTCCAGCCACATCGTGCGCGAGCTTCATGTCTCGCGGGTGAAAACTGAGGTAGTGCTCGGCAGTCTGAACAGAAGCGTGACCGGTCAAGCTAGGGGATCCCCAAACAAGAAGTCGAGCCATGACGATTTCCCTTAAAGTGAAATGGATGCAGGTTAGTGTGGCACCGCAGCCGTATCTATATCTACGGACTCCTCCCGCATTGCAAAACTCAGAAACATGTTTTCAACAGGCGAGGGGGTGCATGTATCTATCCGAAAATAACGGGGTCAGCCATGCAGGGTGGGCACCCCGTTGTTTGGGTTATCCACGCGGATTTCCAGGAACAACAGCATCTCCATTTCTCACGCCCGATTTATTCCGCGTGGGCACAAAAAACGTGCCCACCCCACAGGGCTTTTGGGACATCCCGGCCCCAAAAGGATCGAAAAAATAGCGACCTACCGCATCAGCTACAGGCCACGGTATAAGCCGTGACCGCGCCTGCCGTGGTGTACGTCACCAAAGGCAGGGGCCAGGTCTACGCATGCATGCAGTCGCTGGAAACGGGAAGTCCGCACCTCCACAGCGTGTCTTCCTCAAAAGAACCCGGACATGGCGTAAGCCGTTTTCTGAAACATGAGATCCTGCGCCTCTTCCAGCTTCAGATTCGCTTTGTTCGCCGTTGTCACGATACGCGTGCGGTATTCTTTCTTGTTACGCGCTTCCGACACCGTTTGCTGGCTGGTGCCCGCATCGGAAACCTTGGCATCGATCTTGGTATCCTTCCTGACAATGACCCCCGTGGCGGCCTTTTCCGTGATCTGGATATCGGATACCAGCATGTAAGTCACGTCTTTCACCAAACTGTCGGCAATCGTCACGGCCGCCGCACCCACCAGGCCGCCCGCGACCATTCCTGGAAAGGGATTGTTTGCGGATGCCTGGCCAATCAGACCTCCCACCGCCGCCCCGGCAACCGCTCCGCCAGCATACCCCTGACTCAGCGCCGCCTCGGCCGCGGACGGGCTGGTCTTTTCCAGATTCAGTACATACGCGACCATTTGATATTGGGCCGCGTCAGGATCATCCACCAGTTGGTAACCATTGTCATTCTGGGCAAACTGCTCCTTGACGAATTGCTTGAACTTGCGGCGGTCGAACTCCATGACCCCGCTCCTGACGTCGAGATAGACCGTTCGCCTGTCCTTTGGAACCGCATCGACAAAAATAGCGGTGCTGGTGCGCGCTTGCACATCCAGTTCCCGCTTGGAGATCGCCACCTGCGTTGCGGCACAGCCGCCCAGAAAAACAACCAGCGACAGAACCGCTCCGAGACGCACCCATGTTTTTTTATACCCGTTCATCAAATATTCTCCCTGCCGTGATTATGATTTACCCCTTTATACCCGGCTGCTTCATGAACTTGCGGCAACGACCGCTTCGATTCATCTGAAGGGCGCCTCTAAAAATTCGATCAAGGCGCGAGGACAAGGCGGAAATGGGCGAAAAAGCGGAGTGTACACGGAGTACATGAGCATTTTGAGCACATTTCCAACGTCGCCATCGCGGCTTCAGCGGATTTTTAGAGGCACCCTGAAAGCAAACGGCATCGAACAATCAAACTCTACCACCAATAACGACCATAGTACCGGTGATAATGAAGACAATCACCGTAAGCCCGCCAGCCAAAACCAAATATCGAATTACAGGTATACCCCGGCTGCCAGTTCCAGGTCGCCGGCGGTTTTTCGACAGGTTTGAGATTTTTTTTCATGGCATCCGCCACATAGGCATCGATCTTCGCCATGTCACCGGCGGAAAAAGGCTTTTCCATGACTTCCTTGTTAAGCTGCTTCTGCATCGCGGCCATATCGTCCTCGTCATTCGCCGATGACGACACCGAGAATAAACACAAAGAAATCGACAACAAAAACGCCTTGTTCTTTTTCAATCTCATAGGCTTCCCCCTGTTACAACTTTGGTTGATAAAAACCAAAATCCAGCGTAAAAGGCTGATCGTTGACCGAGGAAAACACTCGGGAATAAAAGCCATCGTCGGGATGCACGATGCTTATATCAGCCCACACCACTTATGCCACCCACTGGAACATAATTTATATTCAAGATAATTGTCAATTATTTTTATATAAAAAAATTAATTAAAAACATTCATAAAAAATGCATGATTACCTGGGGCGAATTTTGGTGAATTCAGCGATCAGGAAGCAGTAAACGTAGCCCGGATGGAGCGCACGCGAAATCCGGGGAACCATCCGGCGCAACATGATGCTGTTCGCATTCATATCAACCATCATTTTCATCGCTACCATCATTCCCCGGATTCTATTTCATTCCATCCGAGCTACGCTCGCTGCCCGGCTCAGGGGATAGACGTGGGCACATTTTTATCAACACCTGTCCCGTCGCCGAGTTTGCCAATGGCGTTATTTCCCCACGCCCAGAGCGTGTTGTCGGTCTGGGTGGCAAAGGTGTTATCAATTCCGGCCATCACTTTGGCCCAGGTGTTGACTGTGCCGATTTGGGTCGGGGCGGTTTTGTAAATCCTTGTTCCGTCACCAAGCTGCCCCTTTTCGTTGCTTCCCCATGCCCAGAGCGTGCCGTCGCTCTGGAGGGCAACGGTGTGATACGCTCCGACCGCCACCGACGCCCAGGTAGTGGCGGTGCCGATCCGGGTGGGGGTGGTCTTGGTCTCGAATATCCCGCTTGTTCCATCGCCGAGCTGGCCCCAGCCGTTGCTTCCCCATGCCCAGAGCGTGCCGTCGCTCTGGAGGGCAACGGTGTGAAGCATTCCGGCCGCCACCGACGTCCAGGTGGTGGCGGTGCCGATCCGGGTGGGGATGAGCTTGTCGACGGCTGTCCCGTCGCCGAGCTTGCCCCAGTCGTTCCGTCCCCACGCCCAGAGCGTGCCGTCGCTCTGGAGGGCAGCGGTGTGCGTCCATCCGGCCGCCACCGAGGCCCAGGTGTTGGCCGTGCCGATCCGGGTGGGCGTCCTCTTGTCGACGTTTGTTCCGTCGCCGAGCTGTCCATAGCCGTTCAATCCCCACGCCCAGAGCGTGCCGTCGCTCTGGAGGGCAACGGTGTGATACGCTCCGACCGCCACCGACGCCCAGGTGATAGCGGTGCCGATCCGGGTGGGGGTGGTCTTGGTGACGGTTGTGCCGTCGCCGAGTTCGCCATAGCCGTTCAATCCCCACGCCCAGAGCGTGCCGTCGCTCTGGAGGGCAACGGTGTGATAGACTCCGGCCGCCACCGCAGCCCAGGTATTGGCGGTGCCGATCTGGGTCGGCGTAGTCTTAAAAGTACCGGTTGTCCCGTCGCCGAACTGGCCATAGAGGTTCCACCCCCATGCCCAGAGCGTGCCGTCGGTCTTGATGGCTACGGTGTGCATGTTTCCAGCAGAGACAACCTTCCATCCGCCTCCCGCGCCCCCGCCGGCCACGGTCACCGTCAGCGTCGCACTTCCAGAAATCGTTCCCGACGCGGCGGTGATCGTCGTCGTACCCGCCGCCACGCCAGTGGCAAGGCCGGTGGCGTTGATGGTCGCCACCGAGGGTGTGTCGGAGGCCCAGGCGACCGAGGCGGTGATATTGGCCGTGCTGCCGTCGGAGTAGGTGCCGGTGGCCGTGAATTGACTCGCACCCGCGATGGCGACACTGACGCTGGCGGGCGTGACGGCGATGGCGCTGAGCGCCGGCGCGGTGGCCGTTACCGTGAGCATGGCGCTACCCGAGAGCGTGCCGGAGCTGGCGGTGATAGTCGTCATACCCGCCGCCACACCGGTGGCAAGGCCGGTGGTGGCGTTTATGGTCGCCACGCCGGGGGTGCCGGAGGCCCAGGTGACAGAGGAGGTGATATTGGCCGTGCTGCCATCGGAGTAGGTGCCGGTGGCGGTGAACGCCTGGTTCGCGCCCACGGCGACACTCACACTGGCCGGTGTGACGGTAATGGCGTTGAGTGTTTTGCCACCGGTCATGCCCGGCCACACCGGCAGGAAAAACTGTTGACTCGCCATTTGCGGGGAAGCGGTGCTGTCTTGCGCCTGTACGGTAAACGACGCAGTGCCCGGGGTGACGGGCGTGCCGCTGATCTGGCCGGTCACGGCATCGAGTGTCAGCCCTGCCGGCAAAGCGCCCGCGGTCACGCTCCAGGTGTAGGGCAACGCGCCATAGGCGGCCGTCAATGTGGCGCTGTAAACCGCGCCCACGCTCGCCGTCGGCAAGGTCGTGGTGGTGATCTTGAACGCGGCCGGCGACACCCTGAGGCAGGGCGACAGCGGGAAATCGGTGCTGGTGCCGGGCGGGCCGACGTTCACGGTGTTGGTGAGCGGCACGCGGTCGGAGGCGAAGGCGCTGATGGCGGCGCGGCCATTGCGGCGCACCGCCACGCGGAAGGTGCCGTCGGCCGCGGTATAGCCGGTGGCGGCTCCGGAATAATCCACGCCGTCGCTGCGCACCTGCACATTCGCCGCCGGTTGATCATTGGTATCGCGCACGCAGCCCGAGACATACACCGTGTCCATCGGTATGTCGGCGTTCCAGTTCCGCACGCGTGGCACGGTGCCTTGGTAAAATTGATTGGCGCCGCTGCCGGCGAGGGTGGCGGTGCCTTCCTGTATCCAGCGAGCGGTGCCTTCGTCGAAATAGAACAGGGGAATCGTCGTGGGGGGCAGCGCGGAACGTGTGCCGACCGGGATGCGGATCGTGGCGATGGATCCCGGTGCGAGATCGTAGCGCGTGCCGCCACTGTCGCGGATGTCGATCAGCAGCGCGCCGAAACTTTCGATAGGTACCGGTGTTCCGCCTGCGACGGTGATCGCTGTGTAGTCGCCCGGCATCAGACCGGCATCGACGGCGGGGTTGATGGGCGTGAGCGCCACGTTGACCGTGCCGGATGCGCTGTCTCTCGCTCTGGGCACGAGCCCGTTGGCGGGAAGGATGATTTGCGCGCTCGAGTTCGGCACGGCCACCGTGCCGCCCGCCGCGACGTTGATAGGCATGGTGACCGCGGTTGGCAGCAGCCGTGCCCCGAGGGAAGTGGCCTGCCCCGCCAGCACACGCGCCACTTGAATGGTTTCCGCGAAACCGGGGGCATCGATGCGCAGGATCACCCTTTCACCGGCTTCGACCGTCAACGTGTAACTTCCGTCCGCCGCGGTCGTCGTCGTGGCGGAACCCACGCTGATGGCGGCATTGGCCACGCCCTCACCGCTTACGGCCGAGATGATCCGGCCCGATACGGTACCTGTGGTTGTGGATGTGGGTATTGGCTGCCTGTCGTCTGTGTCATTCCCCCCGCCACAAGCAGAGACAAGAACGAACAGCGCCGGCACCAGCACTTTTATACCGTGGCTCGCCAGCCAATACCGAATCATCCGTACTAGTTGCATAAGCCCCTCCTCAGGGTTGCGAATGAGGTTTGCATGCGCACGATGTGCGTACCCGCCAACATCATCACCGTCCATTTCTTATCTTTCAGTAGAACCACGAGTTTCAAATTGAAATCCACGCAGCCAAAAATGATGATGAAAACTTCTTTCATCATCACTTACAAAACTCCCCACCAAGAAAGCTGATTGACATGGAGCATCATATTCAGCATTATGTTTTAAAACAATCCCTTACGAAGGTACCAGCAGAGGTACCATGGTACTAACGAAGCGCGTTGGCAGGTATCGGTAACATCTGGATGCGGTCGTCAGATATCGAGTGCGAATACTTTCATGGATGTGCTTCTGGTTGATGATCATGTGTTCATGCGCGATGGCGTCGCGCTCTTTCTTGAGCGGACGTTTCCATCTGTGCATGCGTTCCACGCGAGTGATTGTGCGGAAGCGCTTCAAATCGCCAACCAACGGCCCCTCAACCTTGTCTTGATGGACATCCGTTTCTCGGCTCAGGGACACGAAGGCATGGATGCCCTGGTTACGCTTAAACGGGAATTTAATTCGCTGTGCGTAGTGATCTTTACAGGCCTGGATTATGACCAGGCGCTGGTCTTTGACGCGCTAAGAAAAGGTGCGATGGGATTCATACCAAAAAATCTGCCCCGGCGAGAAGACTTTGAAGCAGCGCTGCGTCAAGTGTTGTCGGGATTCCCCTATATGCCAGTGTCCGTTATTGGAATGGAGCAAAAGTCGCTCGCCTCGTACAAACGAAAGGAGGATGGCTTCCTGGCGCCAAGTGATCCAAGCACTTTAGCTCTCACCACCAGACAATTTGAAATAGTGCGCTTGCTGGTACATCACGGACTCACGAACGATGAAATCGCCAAAAAATTGAATATTGCCGAGCAGACAGTCAAGAATCATTTATCAGTCATCTATAACCGTTTCAACGTCGGCACCCGGCATAAGCTCATCATCGAGATCAACAAACTGGGGATTGTTTTAGGGAAGCCGGCCGCTGGCAATCGGTAAATACTCTACAGCGGGTCAAATGCCTACTATACCGGTAGTGGATAACGCGTGCGCGATAGATCGTGAAAGTTGAGAAGTATTTACCGGCTTTCTTAGTAGTGGATATTCCTTTCCAAGCAAGGAAATGGTTTCGCCGCTAAATCTTTCACCCGTTAAAACAATGACGGGTATATCCCGGTCGAGATCCCGGCCAAGATCACGCACACAACGAACGACCGCCTCGGCGGTTTCATCCCCGGCCAGTTTATAATCTGAAATGACCAAATCAAACTCACGAAAGGTGTCTCGCATTATTTGCCGGACTTGCGCAACCGAAGCCGCTTTTTCCACGATACAGCCCAAAGCCACTAACTGACTCTCCAACGCATCGAGCACTAACTTGTTGTCATCGACCAACAAAATAAATTTGCCCGGCTCCAACTCCGCCGAGATCGATTCTTGCGGATGACGCGGCAAATCACTTTCTTCCTGAACGGCTACGTCGATATAAAAATGTGTTCCGCGCTCCGGACGCGAATAGCATCCAAGCCGATGTCCTGGCAGTTTGCGAATGGCTTTCTCAACATAGGACAATCCAATACCCATTCCGGGTACATCACATTGTTCGTTGATTCGATAGAATGGCTGAAATACGGACTGCATTTGATCTGTCGACATTCCGATGCCGCTGTCGATGACGTGTAGCCGTAATCCCTTTCCATATCTAGTTACCGTGACTAACACCCAACCGTTTTTCGTATACTTGATGGCATTATCGACCAGGTTAAAAACGATTTGCTGCATCATAAGTCTATCCGAACGGATAACCAGCGGCGGCTTTTTCCGCAGAACGATCTTCAAGTGAATCCCCTTTTGACTGGCCTGGTGAGTGTATTGCCGTTGAACTGCTTCCAGAAGCTCATTAATAAAAAAATGTGATGTGGCAGGGGCGTAGTCATCACGATCAATTCTGGAAATATCCAGAATCTTATCGAATGCTTCCGCAAGAAGGTCAACGGCATAGGTTACGTTCCTGGCCGCCTCGTTCGCGGATTTCAAGTCGTTACCCTGCAATGATTTTTCGAGGAGCAATGTGTAAGAACTGAGTGCCTGGGTGGGCTGCCTGAGGTTATGGCTGGCATTTCTGAGAAAGGCCGCTTTTTCCCGGTTTGCTTGTTCAGCTTGCTGCCGTTTTTCCTCGGCAACGGCCCGCGCCAAATCAGCGGCTCTTTTATCAATGAACGAGCGTCTTGAGAAGATATCGAGTTGGTAGCGGGAAAACAGGCTGACAGCTACGATTAAAGCAAGTTGAAACGATACATCTATAACTGTTGCGG
Organism: Pseudomonadota bacterium; assembly: GCA_049321355.1. Lineage (GTDB taxonomy): Bacteria > Pseudomonadota > Gammaproteobacteria > Burkholderiales > Gallionellaceae > Gallionella. Next base: position 21,906 of record JBMOPZ010000015.1, read on the forward strand.
ATGGAGCGGAATATATCAGCAATGCCGCGGCTATGTAACTCAGGCTAAGAAGGGTAGCAGGAACAACGGGTACGAACAGAGGCCCATAAGCAAAGGCAATGATAAACATCATTGATGGATACGTTATAGCCAATGATGCACCGGCGAAATTCATGATGGCGAGATGCGCCATCACGGCGGTTGCAGCGCCCAGGAGCGCGAAGTGAAAAATCCAGGGCGTCGCTCGCGCAGGTCGCATGCGAATATAAATATATAGCGCGAATATCACCAAGGCCGCAGGAATTCTGATCCAGAGACGTGTCAATAATTCTGGTTCCATCAACAAATCAACAACAATAAATGATATGAAAAAAATCGAACCGAAAAATAATGACAGCTTAATTTGCTTGAGCACCCTGATGCGCAAATCATGCTGATATAAGGATTCCAGTTCTGGCTCAAAAGGCGCGGGTGTGAGCCATGGTGAGATTTTTATAAAAAACGGGTCTTCGTGAAAGAGTGTGGGTAAATTTCATGTTTTTTAGAGCTTCGGGAGCATAGACGTGAGTATTTTCAGGCGCAGATATTCTTCATCGCGCAGACCATATGCTCGTCGTTGGATAACTCGT
>JBMOPZ010000016.1:0-2413 GCA_049321355.1 Pseudomonadota bacterium
AATTGCTGCAACGGATTTGAAAATGTGACAAAGAAATGACATCGCAAAAACCAACTGTTCTTGAGGCAATCTCTCTTTTCGCCGCGCGCCGCCGCCGACGGGCGCCGGCTTATCGGTTGCCAAATTTTGCAAATGTGACAACGGTCAGGTAGAGAACGCCTCATTCTGGTTTGATTTTGCCTACCACAACTTCATTGGCTGCATTAGCGTAATGACCGCTGCGCGCCGCATCGGCGCAGCTTTTTATTGGTGCGCCCGGCAGGGCGCACTCACTAGGAGGTGAAAGTCCTCTACACACCCGGCAAGGGGAAGTGTTAGCCGAACAGCAAGGGTGTTCATCGTGAGGTGAAATCTGAAGGAAGCTGTACGCAAAACGTTGGTCCGACGAACAGGAAGCGGATAGCAGGCGGCGTGATGGGGTGAGCAGGCCAAAATATGCAAAGCCCAATACTTGCACAGAACATCATGACGTAGATCCGACGGACATAAACGGGAAAGTGGGTGCGTTATACCCGGGGAGATCTGCAATACTGCTCAAAGCTATTCACGCTGTGAAGCGTGGAGATGATATTGCAGAAGTCAGCAGACGCCATAGTAGGTGAATTTTTTTTTCACTGAAGGGCTGAACAAAGAACACCGAAAGTAGAGCCATTAATTTCGATGCAACACGACACGACAGAAGCTCATCCACAAGATGAAACCATTACCGTGAGGTTGGCGCAGTACGCCGACTCTGCGGTGCATGGTGCCGAGTGTTGTACGGCAAAAGATGAAACCTTGAAATCGGAAGCGACCACGCTAATGGAATGCGTGGTCGAGCGCAGCAACCTGTTGCGAGCGTATGCAAAAGTGTTAAGCAATAAAGGCGCATCGGGCGTGGATAACGTCAATGTGCATGAATTGAAAACACAAGTGCAAACGCAGTGGCAACGCATCAAAACGGAACTATTAAACGGAACGTATCGTCCGCAAGCGGTGCGCAGCGTCAGCATTCCAAAACCGAATGGTGGCACACGCACGTTGGGCATACCGACGGTGATGGATCGCTTAATTCAGCAAGCGTTACTGCAAATACTACAACCGATCTTTGAGCCGACATTCTCCGGGTCAAGCTACGGCTTTCGTCCGGGCCGCAATGCGTGGCAAGCCGTGAAAGCGGCGCAAACGCACATACAAAGCGGCAAGACGTACGTCGTTGATATGGATCTGGAAAAGTTCTTTGACCGCGTCAATCACGACATCTTAATGTCGCGCGTGGCGCGCACCATCAACGACAAACGCGTGCTCAAATTAATTCGGAAATATTTGCAGGCCGGCATGATGGAAGGCGGACTCGTCAGCGCACGTCACGAAGGGACACCACAAGGTGGACCATTGTCGCCGTTGCTGTCGAATATACTGCTAACCGATCTCGATCGCGAACTGGAAAAGCGCGGCCACGCCTTTTGTCGTTACGCCGACGATTGCAATATTTACGTTGGCAGCGAGAAAGGCGGGCAACGCGTTCTGGCGAGTATCACGCGCTATCTGGAAACAACGTTGAAACTGACGGTTAATGCACAGAAAAGTGCGGTAGCCAAACCGAGTGAACGCAAATTCTTAGGTTACAGTTTTAGCGCACAACGGAAAACGAAAGTGAAAATCGCCGAGTCGAGTATCGTGCGTTTAAAGACTCGAATAGGTGAGGTCTTTGACGGCGCGGCCGGACGTGCATTATCCGACGTGATCGCGCAATTAACGCCAAAACTGCGTGGCTGGGCCAGTTACTTTCGCCTCACTGAAATTTATGGTGAGCTGGAGGAACTGGACCAATGGTTGCGACGCAAATGTCGGACACTAATTTGGCGACAAGCCAAACGAGGAGCGACACGAAAGCGGATGTTACTGCGTCGAGGACTGGCACCGAAACGTGCACACGATTCGACACGAAACGGACGCGGCTCGTGGTGGAATGGTGGAGCATCACATATGAATGCAGCGTTCCCGAAGAACTATTTTGATGCAAAGGGGCTGGTCTCACTGCTCGACACCGTGCAGCGCTTCCAGCGTGGACTTTGAACCGCCGTATGCCGAACGGCACGTACGGTGGTGTGAGAGGACGGCGGGCGTGAGCCCACCTCCTACTCGATCGATGAAAATTACAGACCGAGCGCTTTTTCCGCTGGCACGTATTCCATCTTGAAGCCATCGGCCACCGGTTTGTACGTGACTTTGCCTTCGTGAACGTTCAAGCCATTGCGCAAATGCACATTGTCGGCCAGCGCTTTTTTCGCGCCTTTGTTGGCCAATTCAATGATGAACGGCAAGGTTGCATTGTTCAGTGCAAATGTTGACGTGCGTGGCACCGCGCCGGGCATATTGGCGACGCAGTAGTGCACAACGTCGTCAACGATATAAGTTGGCTCAGCATGTG
>JBMOPZ010000017.1:0-2368 GCA_049321355.1 Pseudomonadota bacterium
AAATCCCCAGAACTCCGAGAGGCCAGATCCACACTCACACTCGCTGCTCGGAGTTCAACGACATCATCAAGCCCATTGCGGACACCGATACGGATGTAATCAGCATAGAGACGTCCCGTTGCGGCATGGAATTGCTCGATGCAATCGATAACTTCAGGTATCCGAACGAAACAGGCTCCGGCGTCTGTGACATTTGCTCGCCCGGCGTTCCAATTCAGGAGCACGTCGTGCAACTGATGCAGGAAGCGGTGGAGCGGACAGAGCTCTGCATAGATCGCGGTGAAATGTTACTCGCTGCGTATTCACTTAATGCGCAGAAAAGCCAACCAATACATTTCATCTTCATGCAAATAATTTTGTTAATACGGCTGCCAATGCGCAAATTTTGCAAAAAATAAAAAGGCGGAAACAGTTGCCTGGCGACTATGATACAACATATCATTTGAGCGCAATTTCTAAGATGGCATAACGCTGTGTGTTCTTGCGCAATGTAGAGCAATCAGATTGAGCAAAAGTTGTCGGGCTGCATGATTTTACTTGGCCACTTTTCTCGTATTTTCAATACCGGTTGCACGCCGGGAAGTCCCGAGTCGTATCGCGCATGGCAAGGACTACAGAAGCTTGTGCTTCGGCAATGCGTTAACACGCGCACATAAACGATGCGTACAATTCCAATCGCTTCGATTTCGACACATAGCTGATTTGCCCAGGAGGCGAGTATGTCAGCAATCAGCACCTCTCTATTTCAAAAACAAATCCGGGTTCAGGCAGAGAATTTTCAACATGTTGAAAACATCTGAATTGTGCGTGAAGTACGGTGATACAGTTGCGCTGAAGGCCCTGAATCTGAACGTAAATTCGGGAGAGATTTACTGCTTGCTTGGTGCCAATGGTGCGGGCAAAACCACCTTGATCAATTCCTTTCTGGGGTTTGTAGTACCTGCAAGCGGGTCGGTGAAAGTCAACGATCTGGAAGTCTCAACGCATTCACTGGAAACCAAGCGCAGCCTGGCGTATATCCCGGAGCAAGTCATGTTGTATGGCGTGTTAACCGGTGTTGAAAACCTGGAATACTTTGCTGCCCTTGCCACTGGAGAGCGCCTGTCGAAAGACAAGCTGGTTGCGTTGCTTGAACGTGCCGGGCTTGACGCGTCTGCCGCGACACGACCCGTATCAACCTATTCCAAGGGTATGCGCCAGAAGGTGGGTATCGCTATCGCGTTGGCCAAAAACGCCAAGGTGCTGTTGCTTGATGAACCCACCTCCGGTCTCGATCCTGGTGCTGCCAATGAATTTTCGCTATTGCTGCAGTCGTCGGCTGAGCAGGGCGTTGCGGTTCTGACCACCACTCACGATCTGTTTCATGCCAAGCAGACCGGAACTCGCGTCGGTATTATGCGCAAAGGCGATCTGATGGCGGAGTTCAACAGCGAATCCGTCAGCCACAACGAGCTGGAGGCCGTCTATCTCGAGCATATGAGGAGTGCGCCATGATCGGGCTGATCGCCATGCGGGAACTCAAAGAGTTCCAGCGCGACGGTCGCCTATACTGGACAGGCGGTATCGTCCTGGTCCTGATGTTGACCGCCTTGCTGGTGGGATGGCAACAACAGAGCTCGGCGAACGCGGAACGATCCGCAGCGCAGGAATTGGATTATGACGACTGGATTCAGCAGAAGGAGCGGCATCCTCACGATGCCGCGCATCAGGGCATGCATGTGTTCAAACCCGAAGCGCCGCTGTCAATGGTGGATGCCGGTATCACACCCTACGTGGGATCGACCCAGTGGCTGCGCGCCCATCGCCAGACTGACGTCAAGTTTGTGCCCTCACAGGATGCGACCGGGTTGCAACGTTTCGGCAATCTGAGCGTTGCCTGGGTGTTGCAGGTGCTCGGCCCCTTGCTGGTGATCGTGCTTGGCTTCAATAGTTTTGCCGGAGAAAGGGAGCAGGGCACGTTGCGGCAGTTGATGAGTCAGGGCGTCTCGCCCTATAGATTGTTGCTTGGAAAGGCGGCTGCACTCTCATCCGCGCTGGCACTGTTGTTCGTTCCTGTCGGGATTGTCACCGCTAGCATTGCGCTCAAAAGTATCGAGTCTGAACTGCGGCTGGATACCCTGTTGCGGCTTCTGGTGTTATTTGCCGGCTACGCGGCCTATCTGGGAATCTTCGTGTTTCTGAGCCTGGCGGTGTCCGGTTGGGCGTCGACAACACGTTTGGCATTGATCATTCTGCTGGCCCTCTGGATCGTGGGCATCGCATTGGCACCCCGCGCCATTTCCGATATGGCCGCACGCTGGCATCCCACACCCAGCCGGGTGGAATTCAACAACAGACTAGGGAACCTCTGAACAACCCAATTGATTGT
>JBMOPZ010000018.1:0-2314 GCA_049321355.1 Pseudomonadota bacterium
CTAATGTGGAAGGCAAACCATACCGCTTCAATACGCGCGCGGAACTGACAGCCTTTCTGCGCCAGCATTTACAAAAGGGCAATCCACGGTTCGATGTGGGTTTGATGCAAATTTCGTGGCGGCATCACGGCAAGCGGTTTGCGCGTTTGGAAGATGCGATCGACCCTGTCACCAATTTACAGGCGGGTGCTGACTATCTGCGTTACCTGCTCAAAAAAACCGGTTCCCTGGAGACAGCTATCGGCATGTATCACACAGGTGAGGCAGGGCCAGTGGCCAGACAGAACAGCTACAGACAACTGGTTTTGAAAGCATTGGAACAAATTCACCGGGGAGAGCTGTGATATGTCCACTCTACAGTTTCTGAAAATGATGGCCACTGCACTGACGGTTATGACTGCTGTCCCTATTGGGGCTGCACCCGTTGTCATTTACGACGCCGGTGAAAAAAGCACGCAGTCTATGGAGGCCTATATGCGCGTGCTGCGCAAACCCGCGCAGTTCGTGTTGCCGGATGATCCGGAAACGCGCGCCCGCATTCAACAGGATTTGCTGGATCGTGCCAAGGAGCACGGCGGCTATGGTGGTGTGCGCGTACCGATTCGCACCAGCACCATGACACCTCAGCGTATTGCTTCGAAAGATGCCTATTTTCCCAACCTGACAATCCCGATTTTTATCGTGGGTGCCGATCCATTGTCGCTGGCGTGGTTAAAACAGTGGCGTGAAGCGTTGTTGAGAGTCGGCGCCGTCGGTTGGGTGGTGCAGGCAGATGACGCCCAGGAATTGCGGGCAGTGGCGGAGGCTGGAGCCGGATTGCGATTCATGGCCATGCCGGGCGATGCACTGCCGGACATCTTTGGTGTAAATGGATACCCCGTGTTGATTTCCGAACGGGCCATCGAGCAGTAACACAGGAAGCACAGGAGAATTGTTATGGCCAACCGAATGGAAGGTTTGCTGCGCCCACCCATCGAGTACGCATCTGCGGCAGGCTATACGCTGGTGGCGGGCATTATGGTGGCGGCGCCCATGTATTTGATGATGACGCCCACGGTGGCGACAGTGACTGCCGGTGGATTGATGATATTGGCTCTCAAGCGATTTCGGTCTGCCTGGCGGGTACGCCGCTACCAAAAGGGGCTGCGTCAGTTGCCGTACTGGGCCATTCGGTTTGCCTCGTTACCCAAGAGCAAAGAGCGTCTGTTTTTGGGCAAGGGCTTTGAATGGGAACCCAAACATACCCAACGCTTGCACGATTGCGAGCAACCAGGAGCTGACTTATATCTCAAGCCAACCGCCATGTACAAAGCTGCCCGCTGGATTGAGTTGCAGGCCGAGTATCAACCCATCTTCCGTCAGATTGCGAAATTGACGGCAAGCACATCCGGCTGGAATCCGGTTGCGCCGATTGCAGATGTCGGCGGAAACCCGGCCATCCACGGTGTGGGTTTGCTGGAGCGCGAGCGCGAGATCTTCATGAAACTCGCTGATCGGGTAGGGCATATGCTGGTGTTGGGTACCACGCGCGTCGGCAAAACCCGACTGGCAGAACTCATCATCGCGCAGGACATTGCGCGGGGTGATGTGGTGATTGTGTTTGATCCCAAGGGTGACGCCGACTTGATGAAGCGCGTCTACCGGGAAGCCAAACGCGCCGGGCGCCTGGATCAGCTTTACATCTTTCACTTGGGTTATCCGGAGTTTTCTGCTCGGTACAATCCTGTGGGCCAGTTCACTCGTATTACCGAGGTGGCATCTCGCATTGCAGGTCAGATGCCAGGCGACGGCCAATCGCAGGCATTTCGGGAATTCGTGTGGCGCTATGTCAATGTGATTTCGTCTTGTCGCAATGCGTTGGGTGAGCGTCCTGGTATTGAGCAGATCAAATATGATGCAGAGAATTTAGAGCCGCTGGTAATCGAATACCTGGAATTCGTATTTGAGCGTGAATGCCCCGCCGATGGGCCGTTGGGTGATTGGCGCAAGACCATTGCCAAATGGGAGCCGCGCTACAACGATCCCGATGAAAAGGATTTTCGCAAACCGCGCCATATGACCGATCGCAGTAATCGAGCAATGGCGCTGTGCAAATTCTACAAGGACAACAAGGCTAAACATCGGAATCTGGAAGACACCTGCGCTGAATCACTGATCACAACATTTTTCTATGACGCGGCCAAGTTCAACATGTTGGTCGCCTCGTTGATGCCCCTGCTGGAAAAATTGTGTACGGGCAAATGCGCGGAGCTGATCAGCCCCGACTATCTGGATGGTGATCGCAACCGGCCAATCTTTACCTGGTCTGAGGTGA
>JBMOPZ010000019.1:0-44545 GCA_049321355.1 Pseudomonadota bacterium
CTGGAATCGATCGGTTACATTCCTCCCGCAGAAGCTGAGGTAAACTACTATCGGCAATTCGCCAAGGAAGCCATTACGGTGGCTTAACTTAAACCAAACAGCCTCCATGAAACCCGGGGCGATTCAGACTGAACCCGCCCACGCCGCCGGCGTGGTCAGCCCCGTCCGAACCTACCCTGCGGGCACCCCCGATCCTTCGGGCATCCAGGCTCCGCCTTATTGGCCGAGAGCCGGTGGTTTTGTTATCCCTTTTGGGCAGTCCGTGTATATTTACGACCCGGCGAAATCAAACGGTGCAATTGCGACCCATATGTGCATGATGGTGCAACCGCAGGGGACGCAGTATTATCCTTTCGCTCTCTATTCTGGCGCGGATGGCCCCCAAGATCAGGCTTGCGCGGGGAGCGGTGCTTATGGCAAAGGGGCTATATGGTGGATTACGCCGACAAATACCTGTCCCGCCCATTCTGCTGGCGACCCGCTTGTTTCTTGCACCTGCAAAACCAGCTTCATCCCCAATGCCACCGCAACAGCATGTGTCTGCCCCGCAGGCGCGCAACTCGATGCGGCGGGGACGGCGTGTGTCCCCCAGCCGGAACAATACACCCTCACCCTGAACGCCCCCGCCGGAGATATTGAACCCGTTGGCGCACCGGCAGGCAGCACCTCAAAAGCCATGTCGGCGCGGGTGGTGAACCGGCAAACGGGTGCCCCCAAAGCGGGAGCCGTGGTGCGCATCCTGCTGGATGCCGTGGCAAGCACGGGGGGACACGCCCACCATGATGACCGGCGTCCCAAGGGAAGCCTGTCTGGCTGCGCCGCCGTGTCCGGCCTGCCGGGCAATTACAGCTGCACCACCGACCCGGACGGTTACGCAAACTTCACTTTCAACGCCACCCCGGTATCCGGCACGCACACCATTGCGGCAACCTGCACCAGCCTGACCTGCATCAACGACACCGCTCCCAATCCGGCAGCGCAGGATGTCAAAGTGCCGGGGTTGTCGCCGATTCTGGCTTCTCCGTTCTATGCTTTTGTCGGAGCAACAGACAGCCACCCAGACAACCACTACCTCACCCCCCAGGCTGAGGCGGTACTAAAACGTATCGCAGTATCTTATCGATTCGAGCGCAGATTCGGGCTCGGCGGTATCCCGCTACCCTTGACACTTAACGATGCCAGCCTGGTTTGGGGTGGCGTTTTCGATTACACGGGCAACTGGAATCAGCCCCATGTAGAACATAGGCGCGGTACGGCAATTGATGTACGAGCAAATAATGCAGCGGGTGCTATACCATCTGGTCGGCCGAAAAGAGAATTTATAAAGCTCTTAAGAAGCTTTAGGGTCTTCAGGAATAATGGGGTGGATTTCCTGCACGAAAATATAGGAACAAACAATGAGCATTTCCATATCAGGCTTCTAGGAGTCAAGGGGTAACCATGAAAAGAATCATCCAATTTATTTCGTTGTTCCTTAACTTAATTTGGGCTGAACAAAGCTCAGCTTTGCAGGCAGGCGAGGGTATTTTGCTTGACCCAGTTACCGGAAATTATCTTCTCAATTATCGTTCAGAGTTTGATGGTTCCTTAATTCAAAAAGACTATATTCCGTCCACCAAAATCGATCCCTCTTTAATTTCCTCCACAAAGTTGATTGATGGCTGGAATGTTCTGTATCAATACAATTTGGCTAACGGAAGTAGCGCAAAGCAGCCGATTGTTAATCTGGATATTTATGGGTTGCCGACTAATGTCAATATTAGCGGTGCAACGACTATTTCCGTAACTGACCAATTGCAAAATTATCAGCTTGATTCATTTGAATCGGCACTAATAGTACCGATCAATAGTGATTGCTCTGGTAGTGGAACAAGAACTTCTGAAGAAACAAATATTGGCTGGCTTTGTGTCCACTATCTTCCCCAATCTGATATTCCCGACCCGCTTTCTGGTATTCCTCCTGGTACAACTTTGAAGGGGTTTGGTTTGATTAGCAGCTATCTTCCGGGGCTGATCACTGCCCAAGTAGCAGGGGATGGTGATGGGCGTATTGGATTAGGCGATGAAGCTTCATCCGAGTTTATGGATTTATACGAAAGTCAGCTATTGAATGTTGACTACGTCCTCCGCAATGCCGCCGCACCGGTGATCGCGGTACTCAGCCCCTTCGATGCGGCGGTGACGCTGGAGCGCGTCCGCGATCACACCCACACCTGGATAGACCAGCATCTGTTGGAGGCGGCTTTTTCCGCGCAGCTCGATCCGCTGTTCCAGCAGGCCATCGACGCTTACCGGGCGGGGTTGCGCGAAACGGGCAAGAAACACCTGGAGTCCCTGCGCGATCTGGTCAAACAGCAGCAGCCCGATGCCGAGAGCCAGGGCGCGGCGGCTAGGGCTATCGCCATGCCCCCGGCCAAGCTCGACCTGCTGGCCGCGCGCGTCCTGTTCTTCGATGTCAATTACGTCATGGAGCGCGGCAGCAGGTAAGAAGTTCCCATATTGAGCGAGGGCAGAAAGCGCGCCACAATGCAGGTTGCTTGCACGTCACGTCGCGCCGAACTGGCGGCGGAGAAGGGTTGCGATCATGCAGGCAAGTGCATTTTGGCTAATGACTGTACTGCAGGCGGGCGCAATCATTGCTTTAAGGCACGACCTGCCAAGCCCGATCCGTTGGCGGGTCACTCCAAGGGGCAGGCAATAGACATCAGCGGCGCGAATGTCAATGCGCGCACACCACGACGGCTGAGGCGCGCATTGACACCGTGACGTATTCCGCCACCGACGCGTCGGGTAATAGATCCACCGCCACGGCTACCGTAACGGCGTTTTGATAGGAAAACCCCAACAGTTGCCGAGTAAAAAGCCCGCTGCGAGGCGCGTTTTCGTTGGGGCGAAGCGAGCCAACTTTGGATCATTAAGGAAATGCTGATTAAGTCCCGCCGTTCGTGGTGAGCCTGTCGAACCATGAACGGCGGGACTTATAATTCAACGAGTTAATTAACTCACCCTTCGACAATCTCAGGGCGAACGGACTCAATCAGTGCGTCCTCAATCAAACAACACAGTTCGTTGCCACATCTCAAATCACCGCCCTGTATATCAACGTATCGGCGAGGATCCGCATAAGACAAATACTGAAACTTTCGGTACACTGCGCCGTCCTAGGGAAACACTGAATTATTCGGTTTTGTCGTTCCCGCGAAGGCGGGAACCCAGTCAAATCAAACAACTGGATGCCCGCCTTCGCGGGCATGACGAATAAATCGGCATCTCCTTAGCAGGCACGACAATTTATTGGATTTTTAGGAGAATACATGCAATATCATAACGTTACCGCCGTCGGCTCACTGTCCGGCGAACAAAATAAGGTGCTGCGCAACACCTACACCATGCTCGGGCTGACTATGATTCCGACCGTGATTGGCGCATTCATCGGTATGTCGGTCAACTTCTCTTTCATGGCTGAACATCCCATCATGGGCGCGTTATTGATGTTCGGCGCGATGATGGGGATGCTGTTTGCCGTATCCGCGCTGCGCAATAGCATATGGGGCGTGGTCGCACTACTCGGGTTCACGTTAATCGCGGGCGTTTTCCTCGGCCCCATCCTGCAAGTCGCCCTGCATCTACAGAACGGTGGACAACTAATCGGCATCGCAGCAGGCGGAACCGGTCTGATTTTTTTAAGTTTGGCGACACTGGCAACCGTCACCAAAAAAGACTTCAGCTTCATGGGGAAATTCCTGTTTATCGGCTTGATACTGTTATTGGTCACCTCGCTGGCAAATATGTTTTTCCAGATCCCCCTACTATCGCTAACGCTCTCGGCGGTGGCGGTACTGTTATTCTCGGCCTATATCTTGTTCGATGTTAGCCGCATCATTCACGGTGGTGAAACCAATTACGTGATGGCGACCATGTCGCTATACCTCAACATTTACAACATTTTCATCAATCTGCTTAGCCTGTTGATGGCATTGAGCGGTGAGCGTGACTGAAATTAACGTCAACACCACAAAATGGCGACCCTGTGGTCGCTTTTTTGTTGCCGTGAATACCACCACAAGAAATTCACCATGAAAAAATCCGAAATCAAAATCAGCGTATCGCTCGATGAAAAAAACATACCGGTAAAAATAGACTGGCAAGCCTCGGATAACGATGCCCAAGACACCAGCAACGCGGTGTTTTTGTCGCTATGGGATCAGCACAAGAAGAATTCCTTGCGTATTGACCTGTGGACGAAAGAAATGTCGGTTGAGGAGATGAAGCAGTTTTACTATCAAAACCTGCTGTCCATGGCCGACACCTTGGAGCGCGCCACGGGAGAGACGGAGGCCGCCGGCGCGATGCGCAATTTCGCCCATGACTTCGGGCAACGAATGCGGCTCATTATGGAGAACCCCGTACATTCGATGCTAAAAAAATAGGCCGCGTTTATTCGCGCTCAAACACCGCGATAGATTCCACATGCGAGGTCTGCGGAAACATATTCATCACTCCCGCCGCGCGGATACGATAACCGTGCAAATGCACCAACGTTTCGGCATCGCGCGCCAGCGTGGCGGGATTGCAACTGACATATACAATGCGATTCGGCGCAATCTCCGGTGTCATCGACTTGATCAGCTCAGCCGCCCCGTCGCGCGGCGGGTCAACCAGCCACTTGTCGAACTTACCCAGTTGCGCAAGTGTCGCTCCGTCCGTTTTGAACAGATTCATTTCTCGGAACTCGACATTCCCGGATAAACCATTATGGGCGGCGTTCTGCCGGGCGCGCCCAACCAATGCCGCGCTCCCCTCGACACCCAGCACCCGCGCACCACTCCGCGCAATCGGCAGGGTGAAATTACCGAGACCGCAAAAGAAGTCGGCAATGTATTCATGCGGCTGCGGGTCGATTAAGCGTAACGCGCGATGCACCATCACGCGATTGAGTTGATGGTTTACCTGGGTAAATTCCGTCGGTGCGAACGGCATTTCAATTGCAAATTCCGGCAGAGAGTAGGTCAACGCGGGCGCATCCAAAGGATAAAATGGCACCACAGTTTCCGGCCCTTTGGTTTGCAGCCAGAACTGAACCGCGTGCGCATCCGCGAAAACACGCAACGCGGCCTCATCGGCGGAAGATAGTGCTGTCATGATGCGCAACACCAGCGCATCGACATGATCGCCACAAGCCACCTCTATCTGCGGTAACTGCTCGCGTATGGAAAGCCCCTCCACCAGCGTGGCCAACAACGGAAGCAATCTGGAAATCTTGGGTGTCAATATCTCGCAGCGCGACATCTCGGCGACATAACGGCTGCGCCTCTCGTGAAAACCGACCAGCGTTTTCCCCTTCTTCAACACATGACGTACCGACAACCGTGCGCGCTGGCGATAGCCCCACGGCAGGCCGTGTATCGGCGGAAAAATGCTTTCCGGCTTAACTTTACCGATGCGTTGCAGGTTATCTTCGAGAATGCGTTGCTTGACCGCAAGCTGCGCGCGCGACTCCAAATGCTGCATAGAACATCCGCCGCACACGCCGAAGTGAACACACTCCGGCAATACACGCATGAAGGATGGTTTGTGGATGGTAGTGAGCTGCGCGACTTCAAAACTCGGTTTCTTGCGATAGCTCGCGTAGCTCACCCGTTCGCCCGGCAATGCCCCCTCGATGAAAATGACCTTACCGTCGGCGTGCGCGACACCGCGACCTTCCTGATCCAGCGACTCAACTGTAACGAAACTCATACCGCTTTATCTTCCGGCCACTGTGCAAGAAAGGCTTTCCAATGGACACCGTCCAGCTTGCTTAAAACGCCACGCACCAGCGCGAGCTCCTGCCGGTAACGCGCTTTGCTGAATTGACCGCGCATCAACTGGAAACGCGCAAACACCAAATAGGTATTCACCACATCGGTCTCGCAATAATCGCGTATTTCATTCAGCCTGCCCTGCTGATACGCCTCCCACACCTTGCTGCCGTCCATGCCCAGCTTGCCGGGAAAACCGATCAACTTCGCCAACTCATCCAAGGGCGCATTGGCGCGCCCGGTGTACATCGCCAGTAAATCCATCAAATCAAGGTGGCGGGTGTGGTAACGACTGATGTAATTATTCCATTTGAAATCGCGATCATCCTCGCCCATATCCCAGTAGCGCGGGCACTGTACACCATGTATCAGCCCGCGATAATGCAGCACGGGCAGATCAAAACTGCCGCCGTTCCAGCTCACCAGTTGCGGCGTGTATTTTTCGACCCCGTCGAAAAAACGCCGAATCAGACTCCCCTCGTCCTCGTCCGCCTCTCCCAGCGTCCACACTTTGAAGTTATCGCCCTCGCGCAGCACGCAGGAAATCGCGGCAACGCGATGCAGGTGATGCGGCAAGAAGTCGCTGCCAATTTTCTGGCGGCGCATCTGGAAAGCCATCTCCGCCACCTCGGCATCACCGACCTCGGCATCCAGCTCATACAAGGCGCGCAACCCGGCAATATCGGGGACGGTTTCGATGTCGAAAATAAGCGTGGGATTCATGGTTGCAAACGATCAGAAAGTTTTCTTTGTACGGCAAACCGGGATAAACACGTCATGGCGGTTACTTGCGCGTCCAGCCATTAGCGGATTGCACCCACCACCCGGACTGCGCACGCTCTATCCAACGCTGCGCGAAGGTGCTGCGGATTTCTGCCTGCCACTCGGGATGACCGTTGGCATTGGCAATTTCGGCATACAGCGCGGCGCGATCCTGGTTCTCGGCAGCAACCAAAGCATTCACCATTTGCCGCGATGCCAATGGCACCGCGCTTGCATCATGCACGGCAATCATGCCGTCGGCGGCAATACCCACCGCACCGCTGGCATAGTAGCCGGACAGTTGCGCGTGACGCGCCTGCATACTTTGCTTGATGGCATTCACGCCCGGCGTATTCACCTCAAGATCGGCGGCAGCCATCGCCTGCAATGCCATTGCCAGGCCCAGCCATAACAACAAACACTGAAATAATTTTTTCATTTCATCTCCTTCGCGGCGGGTTGGACAGCCTGGGTTTCAGTGGTCGGCACTGTAGCGGCTTGCTCGTTTTTCCAAACTTCATCAATGATTTTGTCCGCCGCTTTTTCAGCGGCGGCTGCGGGGAAATAAATATTGATAGTGACGCAGGCACTCAGCAGCAGCGCACCAAACACCATTAACGAAAACTTTGTCATACAGCCCCCCTTATTTGATAATCGGCTTAACGTTGCTTTGCGTCACGCGCTGCAAACGTGTGATGAGCTCTTGCCACGAAACGGCACGATTGTAGCCCATCACACTGATTGCCGGAATGCCGCCGCCGGCAACAATGGTATAAACCGTGCCGTCACCGCCCGCCAAGCCGCTCATGGTACAGATGCCGTCGCGCAACTCGCATCCCCAAGCGATGCGGCTATAACGGAAATTCTCGAAGAATCGCAAGTAGCTGCGCTGTATTGCGGCGGCGGCCCCGGCACCCCCCAGGGCGGAAATATTCTGCACGGCTTTTTGGCTGATTTTTTTGGGGTAGTTTCCGGCACTGCTAAACACCCGCGCGCTGAAGCGTGTCGGCTGCCAGTCTTGCAACACCAGATCATCCACGTCCACGTCAATCCGTCCCTGTATATTGCCAAACGAAAAAGTGCGCGTCAGCAAATCCATGTCCAGATTACGCATCGTCACGCTGGCGGAGAGTCGCGGGGCGCGCCCGAAAGCATCGCCTAATTTGAGTTGGTTCACCGCCACGCTACCGTCGAACACATTGAACAACAGCAAACCATCCACCGTGATTTCACTGCCGTCATAACTGACGCGCGGGATATTTCCCGCCAACGTTCCGTGCATCTTGCGCCATCCCGCCATGACACTAAACTCCTCAAGTGAAATTGGCATCAGTGCCGCCGAAAATTCCCACCGCCAACGATCATCCCGACGACGTAAAGCAAAATCACTTAACGCCAGACTCCCGTCCAGCACCGGCAAATTCGCCTGCCGCACCTTGAATTCCAGCCCGCGCATTTCCACATTCCACTTGCCCCGCCCCAGCGGCGCACCCAGCAACGCGCCACCGGCAAAAGAAATTTCCGCGCTACGCGGCTCATTGGCGTGCCAATCAATATCACCGTTAACGCCAAGCAAGGCGAAGCGTCGCCGCGTATCCGCGATACCCGCATCGCGCAGCCGCAAATGCACAGACTGCGTCTCACCGTCATGGTATTGCCAGTCAACATCCGCCCGGCCATACAAGGTGGAAGCCGCCAACGCGCCCTTGTTCAAAAAGGGTCGGACATAGTCGGCAAACAACTGTTCCAATTCAAGATGGTCGCCGTGTAACTTGATCGCGCGCAACTGCTTTTGTTTTACATCCAGCGCGGCGGAAAACCGCACCTCTCCGACGCCCGGAATACCGGCACTGGCCGACCCCACCGTCAGGAGCACCCCATCAAACTCCCCGTCCGCCGCCAACCGGTGACCGCCTTGCAAATACAAGGGCTGCCAGAACATTTCGCCGGACTGCCAAACAACTTCTGACCGCCAACGCCATAACGCCGCTTTGCGTGACGCGCTAAATTTGACAACTCCGCGCAACTTTTCCGCCGCATGCAAGCCGCTGGCATCACTGAAACCGACATCGCCGATGGCAAGTTCAGCCGACACTTTTTCCACACCGGATACGCCGCCGCTCAAGTTCAACGCCCCGTCCAGCACGCCCCGGGTCGGCAACGGCATATCGGCGGGAAGCAACGGCAACAGTCGCCGCACTTGCGCCCGGGATACACGCGCGGACATCCGCCAGGCACGCTTGCCCCAATGCCCGTCCACCTGCCATGACTCCCCGTTTTCAGCCTCCAGAGACAATTGCAGCGCACCGCTATCAAAGCGATAAACGAACGCCAGCGTCATGTCTGGGAGTGCATCCAGTTTCGCCCGCAGGCAACTTATCCGTGATGAAGAAAGCGTGAATTCGGCGCAATGAACATGCACCGTGGAGAATTCGTACTGCCGTACTTTGAGCGAGGCAACCCGCAAGTCGGCGGAACCATCCACGGGTAAATCCACCGCGATACCGCGCGCGGAAAAACTGGGGGAAACGAGGTCATCCAGCCGCACAGAAAAACTGGCCGCATTGGCGGTCAAGCAAACGAACAGCCCCAACCAGCCCGGCCATCGCAACATTCTCTGAAAAAACGCACACACCGGAAAACCCCTGCTTGGATATTGCCCACCAAAGGATGCGGCAAGAAACTACAGCGTACCGCCCACCGTCAGCCCGTCAATCCGCATGGTGGGTTGCCCGACCCCGACCGGCACGCTTTGCCCTTCCTTGCCGCAGGTTCCAACACCGGGATCCAACGCCATGTCGTTACCGATCATTGAGATGCGTGTCAGCGCGTCGGGGCCGTTGCCGATCAGGGTCGCACCCTTTACCGGATGGGTGATTTTGCCGTCCTCTATCAGGTAGGCTTCGGCAGTGGAGAACACAAATTTGCCGCTGGTAATATCGACTTGCCCGCCGCCGAAATTAACCGCATATAAACCCCGTTTCACCGAAGCGATAATTTCTCGCGGATCTTTATCACCGTTGAGCATGCAGGTGTTGGTCATGCGCGGCATCGGCAAATGCGCATAAGACTCGCGCCGCGCATTGCCGGTAACCGGGACACCCATCAAACGGGCATTCATGCTGTCTTGCATGTATCCGGTGAGAATACCGTCCTCGATCAGCGTGGTGCACTGCGTCGGATTGCCCTCGTCGTCCATTTGCAGAGAGCCGCGCCGGTTGACCAGCGTGCCGTCATCCACCACCGTCACCCCACGGGCGGCAACGCGCTCGCCGATACGACCCGAAAAAGTCGAACTGCCTTTGCGATTGAAATCGCCTTCCAGACCATGGCCGATAGCCTCGTGCAACAGAATACCCGGCCAACCGCTCCCCAACACCACCGTCATATTGCCCGCAGGAGCGGGCGAGGCATCCAGATTGACGGCCGCCTGATGCACTGCCTGCGCCGCATAATTGTGCAGCACTTCGTCGGTGAAATAGTCGTAGCCGAAACGTCCGCCGCCACCCGCCGAACCCGCTTCACGCTTGCCGTTGCTTTCCATAATGACTTGCAGCGACAGCCTCACCAGCGGGCGCACGTCGGCATTCAGCAGCCCGTCGCTGCGCGCCACCATCACCACCTCATATTCCCCCGCCAAACCGGCCATCACCTGAATCACGCGCGGATCCAGCGCGCGCGCGTAACTTTCCAGGCGTTCCAGCAGCGCGATCTTATCGACATCTTTCAGGCTGGCAATCGGGTCATGCGGCAAATAAATATCGCGTCGCGAGGGATGACGCAAGGCGAGCATCGGTACGCCGGGCGACCGCCCCTTCCTGCCGATTGCCCGTGCGGCCTGCGCCGCACTCTGCAAAGCCCCCAGACTAATGTCGTCAGAGTAGGCAAAGGCGGTCTTTTCACCGCTTACGGCGCGCACACCGACACCTTGATCAATATTGAAACTGCCCGTCTTTACCATGCCCTCTTCCAGCGACCAACTCTCGGCACGGCTGTATTGAAAATACAGGTCGGCGTAATCCAGACGATGCGCCATCATGCCGGCAAACACCTGCTCCATTTGCCCCACTTCCAGCGAATAAGGTGCCAACAAGGTTTGCTGTGCCGTCAGGAACGAGCTATCCAACGCTTTGGATTTTCGGCTGATTTTCATCTCAGCACTGATGCAGGGTACGGTGAGACAGCGCGGGCAAGCTGGCGCGCAGGCTGGCCTGATAGGCAAGGTTAATGTCGGCCACCACCACGCCGGAGCCGCGCGGCAATTGATCCAGCACCCGCCCCCAAGGGTCAACCACCATGCTGTGACCGTAAGTCTCGCGACCGTTAACGTGATAGCCGCCCTGCGCCGAGGCAATCACATAACACAGATTCTCCACCGCACGGGCGCGCACCAACACCTCCCAATGCATTTTCCCGGTAGTTTCGGTAAACGCCGCCGGCAAGACGATGATATTCACCCCTTGCATGGCACGGAACAGCTCGGGAAAACGCAGGTCGTAACACACCGCCAAGCCGATGCGACCAAAAGGACTGTCCACCACCACCACCACTTGATTGCCGGGCTCTATGGTTCTGGCCTCGTCGTAACGTTCATTGCCCAACTCCAGATTAAACAGGTGAATTTTGTCGTAGCGCGCCACCCGCTCACCCTGATCGTCGAACACCAGACAACTGTTCAACACTTTCTCCGGCGCATTCGCCGCCAAGGGAATTGAACCGCCCACCAACCAAATACGGTGTTTCTTTGCGGTATCGCTCAGGAATTGCTGTATCTGCCCCTCGCCGGAGGGTTCACGCACCTTGACCTTATCGCCTTCCGCCATCCCCATAATCGCGAAAAATTCCGGCAACACCACCAAACGCGCGCCCTGCTTGGCGGCATCGGCGATGAGACGCCCCGCTTCGTCGAGATTTCCGGTGACGTTCGGGCCCGATGCCATCTGAATGGCAGCCACCCTGAAAGCGTTGGCTTGGGCGGCAATGCGTTGCTGTGTGGCACTTCCTCTGGACATTAAAACACCTTGTTCACTATTGTTGTTGCTGACTGGCCGGCGGTGCCGTGGGCGACTTTCCCAGCTTGACCACATTGGGATTATCCCAAGTGCCGCTGACATTGTATTCAAACGATACTAACTTATCGAGCGGGTTGCCCAAAACCTTATTGGCAATCAGCGCGCCCACCCCGACCAGCGGGCCGGCGGCAAATGCGCTCAGCAGCGACACGCTATCCCCCAGAGTCGGCAACACCTTGATACGCAAATCCTGCGTTGCCGTATTCAAATCGACGTTACCCGCCATGGTCACCTTGGCCGAAGAACCGCTGATATTAAAGTGCTGCGTGGTAAGTACCCCATGCTTGATTTGCGCGTCGCCCTTGATACTGTCGAACTGGAACCCGTCGCTGAACACATCGTTAAAGTCCAAGGTAATACGCTTGGGCAAGGCCTGCAAGCTCAACACGCTCAGCAGTTTGCCGACTCCGGGTTCCATTTTGATGAAACGGCCTTTGCCGGTTTCCAGTTGCAGGCTACCATCCAGTGTCGCGTAGTTAAATTCGTCCGGCTGCCCCAGCCAGGACAATTTGGCATCCAGCCGCCCGCCGCCATTTTTAACGGTATTGGGGTAACCGGAACGTTCCAGAATTTTTCCGGCATCGTTAATTTTCAATATCAAATCCAATTCGGTCTGCGCCAGCGTCTGTCCGCCGCGCCAAACGCCGCTGCCCACCAGGCTGCCGTCCGGATTGCTCATATTCAAGCGACGCAACAGCCAGTCCCGCCCATCGGGGTGACCGACAATATCCAAGTGCCCGATATGTTTGCCGCTCATCTTAAAATCCTCGACGGAAATTTGCAGCGCGGGCAGTGTGCCCGGTGCTATCGGCGTTGCTTTTTCCACGTTTTTATTTTGTTCCAACAGATCGTGCTGCCAG
The DNA here is from genome assembly GCA_049321355.1 of Pseudomonadota bacterium. Lineage (GTDB taxonomy): Bacteria > Pseudomonadota > Gammaproteobacteria > Burkholderiales > Gallionellaceae > Gallionella. The sequence continues at coordinate 12,496 of JBMOPZ010000019.1, forward strand.
TACAGTTTATCCAACTTGGCAGTTAACTTGCCGGTGTCGCGCGACTGCCATTCCACGTCGCCACGCAAGGTGTCGCTGGAAAGCTTGGCGGCATAACCCCCGGCAGACTTTCCGGCGGTAATCGCCAGATTATCAACATTCACGCCGTAACCGCTGACCTTGCCGACAGCCACGCTGAGTGCCGTCAACGGCAGGGCGCGATTGCCGCCATCCTCCACGGCATGAATCAAGTCTCCCCAACCCGCCAGGGTCAATTCCGGCAGCGTCCCGGTTACCCATAGCCCGTCCCGACCGGGCAAATTGGCCTGCCCGCCAAAATTGACAAGGCCACGCTTTATCTCCATCGCCCCCTGCTCCTCACTGCGCGCAAACTTGGCATCCAGCAAGGTGCCGAGTTGAACCGCCACAATGTCGCGCCCCTCACCCTCAGTCTTTTTCTCGAAACGCAAGCGCATCGCGGTACTGGCCCGTTTCGCAAAAGGCGCGGGCAAAACCGATTCCATCCCCTGCAAATTTGAAGTGACAACAATCTGTACCGATTTTTGCTTCGCGGAAACATCTGCCCGCCACGCCGCGCCGCCCTGCACATAGCCCAACAAGGGGTGGGGGTTAAGCTGGCGCAACACGGCAAAATTACTGCGCCCCGTGGCGGTCGCCTTAACCGCCCCGCCCACCCCGGTATTCAGATCGATTTTGGCCGTCCCGCCCAGGATTTCGCTTTTAATTCCCCGTGCACGCATCCCCTGTTGCGTGAATGACAACGTACCGGCGGTCTTGCGCAGCATCGGCGCACCGCCGCCCAGATCAATATCATTGCCTTGCACGGCAACCGCACCGCTCAACTCAAGCGGCTTTTCTCCCGTTAGCGGAATCTGCGCATCCAGCGTTAAGGTCGCATTGCCGGTCGCGCTCATCCCGTCGGTAAACTCGTCAATGTAACCGCGCACCGGACTCTGCTGGATAAAATCCAGAAAGGTATTACTCGCCGCCAGTGCCGTCCCCTGTACGCCCAATATCAAATCCCCCCCCGCCATTTGCGGCAGGGCAACCGTGACATTCTGCAAGTTTGCGCCCAGCATGGTCGCCGTTGGCGCGGTCACTTGCAGTTGGTTGCCGCGTATCAATAGTGTTCCGTCGATATTCTCAATGCGCGGCCACGCAGGATCGAATTCCAGAATACCGCCCCGCATATCCCCCTTGATTTCAAACAAGGTCGCCTCGCTGCCATCCAGCGGAAAATCGCCGAGGTCGCCCTGGATACGGATGCGCAAATCAGCCGTCTGCCCCCCCTGAATCGCGCCTTTCAACCAGTCATTACCCGTTTTTGACAACGCCACCAGGGGAACGTAACGCGAGGCATAACGAATGTCGCCACGTGTCAGCTTGGCATCCAAGTCCAGCATTCCCGGCGTTCCGGCCTTGCTCTGGTAGCGCACACGAACATCGCCCGCCAACTCATCATTTGCCACCGCAAGCTGATCGACATTGATCAGCAATTCGCCATTTTTTCTCTGCCACCCCGCCTGCCCGGTTAAGCGGGTAAACGCAAGGGATTCCGGCATCACCTCGGGGGCATCCAGCTGTAATTGCCGCGAGTCAATTTTTATCCGGCCTTCTTGATCGTTCCCGTCAACCTCCACGGTCAAACCGGAAACGCCCGGCAATCGCCCGACCTGTTGGATCGCCATATTCTCAAAACGCCCCTTGATGGAAAAAACATCCGGCTGCGCCGACGTGCCGCGCCATTGCAAACTAAAATCCGACACCCTGCCTCTGGGCGCATAGTCGTCCAACTGCTGTCGCAAATCCGCCGGCAACGGCATGAATTTCGCCAGGTTCGTCAAACTTTCCAACTGCAACTGGTTGGCGCGAATCTGCCCGCCGCCCTGCCTGTCATTGCTCGTCCGAAAATACACATCGGTAGGCGGCAAGCTCACGCCATCCCGCAAGCTCAGTGCCAATTGCTTGCTGGATACCTCCAGTGCGTCCGTTGAACGTTTCCAAGCGACGCGGCCACGCAGGGTATGCAGTGCCATTTCCGGCACATCGTCCGCCAAGCGGGTGATCACGCCGTGCAGATCAAGATCGGCGGTTAGCTGGCCGACCTCACCGTTGGCAACACTCAACCAACCGCGCAAGCCGCCGCGACCGCGACTGAATTCCTGCGGCAAATCTATCCATGGTCGCCAGGCAACCACGTCGGTGTAATCCAGTTGGGTAAAAAGCTGCCCGCGCCAAGTCGCCAAATCGTCAAAGCTGTCGCCGTAAAAATCACCGCGCACTTCGAACGGCATCGCCAGCACCTCCGGCGGCACGGCACGCAGGGCAAGCTGATGATGATCCAGCCAACTTTCAATACGCAGATCGACTTGCCGCAGCATCAATGGCGGCGCATCGCGCAACTCGTCAAACCAGATAATCACGGCATCGCTCACCACCATCTTGGACTGGTGCAACAACCAATCGGCAAAGCGGCTATCCCCCGCCTGCGTTGACAGCGCGATACCGCCGATATAAATGTTGCGCTGCGTATCCCGGCGGATCAACAGCTCGGGCTGCTCGATGCGCAAATTTTCCAGGCGCAATTCGGCAAATAACAGGGACATCCACGACACGCTGCCCTCGACCTTGGGCAATACCAATGCCGGTTGTCCCTGCGCGCCCAGCAGCCGCACCCCGGTAAGTTTCAAACGCGGTCGGAAGCCCCGCCAATCGGCTTCCAGTTTGTCTATCGCAACCGGATTACCGACCGCTTTGGTCAGCGAGGCAACAATTTTGTCGTGATGCTGCCCAATATCGGGCAACAGCCAATAACGCATCAGCAGAATGGTCGCGGCTGACAACAGCGCAAAAATGGCTGAGGCGACTATGGTCAGCCGCGTCAGCCAATTAAAGCTGTGCCATAACAGACGGATCGGAAGAGAATTACGCATTCATTACAGGCTTGATACCCCAAGACTTATATAATTTAGCCACTACGTCCATTCTAACGTGAAGCCATCCACAATGAGCAACGCACATACGCAGTCGGCCGACTTTCAGACACTGCTCCGGCAAACACGATCCGGCAGCCGCTACGCGCACCGTCTGCTGGAAGCCGAACCCGCGCTGTCGGACTGGTTAGAAGATTGCTTTGCCACTTCGTTCAATCGCGCGGCAATTTGCCACCTGCTGGAGCAACTCTGCCCCGATATTGACGACGAAAACGCGCTCACAGGTGCGCTGAGAAAGTTGCGCAAGCGCGTCATGCTCAAGCTCATCTTGCGCGATCTGGGCGGTCTGGCCGATTTGGACGAAGTGATGAACACCATGACCGTGCTGGCCGAGGTATCCGTGCAGTATGCACAGCACTGCCTGAGCCGGGTGCTCGCGCAACAGTTCGGCCACCCCGTCGGCGAGGAGAGCCACACCCGGCAGCAACTGCTGGTTATCGGCATGGGGAAACTGGGGGGCGGCGAACTCAATGTCTCATCCGACATCGACCTGATTTTTGTCTATGCCGAAGACGGTGAAACCGACGGTCAACGCCAACTGGGCAATCACGAATACTTCACCCGTCTCGGTCGCCGCCTGATTCAAATGATTAACGAGTACACCGCCGACGGCTACGTATTCCGTGTCGATATGCGCTTGCGGCCTTATGGCGACAGCGGCCCGCTGGTAATGAGTTTTTCCGCCCTGGAGGAATACCTGGTGCGGCAAGGGCGGGAGTGGGAACGCTACGCATGGATCAAAGCGCGCGTCATCAGCCCCGGGAACGATACCCGAATAGCGGAATTAAACAACTTATCCCTTCCCTTTGTGTTCCGAAAATATCTGGATTTCGGCGCGATTGACTCGATGCGCAAACTGCACGCGCAAATCCGTCAGGAAGTACACCGCAAAGAACGCCTCAACAACATCAAGCTCGGCCCCGGCGGTATCCGCGAGATTGAATTTATCGCGCAGGTTTTTCAACTGATACGCGGCGGACAAAATGCCAAATTGCGCATCCGTCCCACCCGGCAGGTACTCCGCGTCATCGCGGCCAGCGGCAAAATCACGCCCGACATTGTTGCCAAACTGGATTGCGCCTACATTTTCCTGCGCAACCTTGAGCATCGTCTGCAATATCTGGATGACCAGCAAACTCAGGAGTTACCGGAAAAAACCGCCGATCGGGAAATTATCGCGGCGGCGATGAATTATCCGAACTACCCGGATTTTCTGGCCGAACTCAACCAGCATCGCGCCATCGTCAGCGGGCAGTTCGAGCAGATATTCGGTGCCCCGGAAACCGGACAACATGAAACGTCAATCTGGGGAGAGGGCATCACTCTCGACGACCTGACCCGGCAACTGGAAATAAAGCACTATCGCAATGCGCCTGAGACCGCGCAGCGCCTGCTGCAATTTCGCGGCAGCAAACGTTACTGCCAACTGCCCGACCCGAGCAGGCAGCGACTGGACAAACTTATTCCGCAATTCATCGCCCTCAGCGCGAACCGGCCACAGCCGGACGAAACCCTCGTCAGACTGCTCGCACTATTGGAAAGCATCAGCCGCCGCGCCGTCTATCTGGCGTTTCTCGATGAATATCCGCAGGTCTTGCAGCGTCTCACCAAGCTGGTTGCATCGAGCAATTGGGCCGGTGAATACCTGACGCGGCATCCCGCGCTATTTGACGAACTGCTGGATGCCCGCGAGCTATATCAGCCGCCGCAATGGCAACAAATCAAACGCGATTTGGATACCCGCCTGCTCGATTGCGCCGACGACATCGAACGGCAAATGAATGTGTTGCGCCAATTTCAGCAACAACAAATTTTCTACTTGTTGGCGATGGATTTGCAGGATCTGCTGCCCCTGGAAAATCTCAGCGACCACCTCAGCGATTTGGCCGATCTGATACTGGAGCGGGTGTTGACGCTGTGCTGGCAAAACGCACGCAAACGTCACCGTGACGAACCCCGCTTCGCCATCTTTTCATACGGGAAACTGGGCGGGAAAGAGCTGGGCTACGCCTCGGATCTTGATTTGATTTTTCTGTATCGGGACGACCACGCGGACGCGCAGGAAATTTACGCCAGACTGGGCAAAAGCATCAGCACCATGCTCGGCAGTTACACCGCCTGCGGACGACTCTATGAAATCGATCTGCGCCTGCGTCCCAACGGGGAAAGCGGTCTGTTGGTCAGTTCGGTCGATGCTTTTTCCGATTACCAGAAAAATCATGCCTGGGTTTGGGAGCATCAGGCACTCACCCGCGCCCGCTTTAGTGCCGGCGACACTGACATCGGAGCGGCTTTCGAGGACATCCGCAAAGCGGTGCTGTCGCAACCGCGCGACCCGGGCATTCTGCGCCGGGAAATTGTGGCGATGCGACATAAAATGCACCAGGGGCATCCCAACCCCGGCAAGCTGTTCGACATCAAACATGACAGCGGCGGCATGGTCGATATTGAATTCATGGTGCAGTATCTGGTCTTGGCTCATGCCCACCAATACCCGCAACTGACCGGCAATATCGGCAATCTGGCCTTGCTGAAAATGGCGGCAGAACTCGGCCTGATTCCGCCCGATCTCGCCGAAGAAGTCAGAACGTTGTACCGGACGCTACGCCAGACGCAACACCGTATGAGACTGAACCAGACCTCCCCGTGCCGCATCCCGCACAATGAAATCAACGTCGCGGCCGGCATCCGGCTGTGGGAAATGCTTTTTGCCGGCACATCACCAAGCTAACTGGCGGTGGCACTCCGATCGGATACCAATGTGACCCTTGAGCTCACGGAACTTTCATCGGCGCGCGCCAGCAGACGGTAGGTTCGCATATCGCCCTTGCCCTTGGGTTGAATGACCACCGGATCGCCAAAAGAAAAGTGCCGTTTAACGCGCTGATAAGTCATTTTATCCACTTGAATCACGTCACGTTCCGCCTCATCGGTCAAACGGCTGGCAATGTTCACCGTATCCCCCCAAAGATCGTAAATAAAACGCTTGGAGCCGATCACCCCGGCAACCACCGGCCCGGTGGCAATACCGGTGTGCAAGCTGAGCTTAAAGGGGGAAACTTCCGGGTGGGTCAAAACCAGTTGCCGCATTTCCAACGCCATATCGGCGATGTCCCGGGTATATTCAATCCTGTCTCTGTCCAATCCGCCAACCACCATATAGGCATCACCGATGGTCTTGATTTTTTCCAGTTGATATTTCTCGCACAACTCATCGAAGCCGGTGAAAATGGTGTTCAGCAAGCCCACCATGCGCTCCGGCGGCAGTGATTCGGTCAACTGGGTGAAACTCACCAAATCGGCAAACATCACGGTCACATCGGCATGGCCATCGGCAATCAAGCCTTCTTTATTTTTCAGGCGACTGGCAATATTCGCCGGCAACATGTTCAGCAACACCCGTTCGGACTGTTTCTGCTCCTCGACCAACAACTCGTGCTGCTCATCCAACCGGGTTCTGATCTTGTCCATTTCCAGCACGAAGTAGCGCACCAGAAAATAAATAATCGATGACATCGCAACAAAATTCAGCGCGAAGAAGAAGCCTATCGTCTTCATCGGCACATCGTTGGCGCTGCCGCTACCGAGGTAATAATCAAAGAATCCCGACACCACCGTCATTACCACGTAAGCAATAAACCAGGGAACCGAATCCCGCCAACCGGAAACCACCAGCGCGCTAATCGGTGCCAACAGTGCCCACAACATCACACCGCTGGCGGTAATCGCACTGCCAATACTCCACTGCATGATGAACGGAACAAACAGGAACAAACCCAACTGCACAAACCGGAAGACCTCAAATCGCTTGGTGCGAAAATAGTGGGCCAGCGAAATAATGGAAACCAACTGATAGGCAATCGGCACATTGGCGGAGAACTGCAAGCCCATCAGCCAGTAGATCCCCAGCCACAGCACCACCGCCAGATTCATGAACGCGCAGGCAAAAATCAACAGATCTTTGCTGAGCTTGTCTTCTTGTTCGTGGGCAATGGGGTAAGACCCGGTCACACGGTACTCCTCGCAATTAGCCGCATCTCCTAGCCTTACAACACAATCAGCCAGAAATTCTCCGGGAGAATAATACCCCAATCTCAAATTAAATGCCCCCGCACCTTAACGGATATGACGTTGCCCTTCATAAAACAGGGCGAAGCGGCTAAAATCCCGTCCCTGCCACATTTATCCCCAATTTCAAGGAAAGCTCAAATTATGTCGATGTCCGACCGCGACGGTTTTATCTGGTACGACGGCAAACTCGTACCGTGGCGCGATGCCACCACCCACGTTCTCACCCACACCCTGCATTACGGCATGGGCGTATTTGAGGGCTTGCGGGCTTATGAAGCGGAAAAAGGCACGGCAATTTTCCGTTTGCAGGAACACACCGACCGGCTGTTTAACTCGGCGCACATCTTTCAGATGAAAATGCCGTTCGATAAAAAAACCATCGTCGAAGCGCATCGCGAAGTGGTGCGTGTGAATAATTTGAAGTCCGGCTACATCCGCCCGATTTGTTTTTACGGTTCCGAGGCTATGGGCATTTCCGCAAAAACCCTGTCCACCCACGTGGCGATTGCCGCTTGGCCGTGGGGCTCTTATCTGGGCGCGGAAGGCATGGAAAAAGGCATACGCGTCAAAACCTCCAGCTTTACCCGCCATCACGTTAACGTGAACATGTGCCGCGCCAAGTCGGTGACAACCTATGCCAATTCGATACTGTCGCATCAGGAAGCCGCCAACGACAATTACGATGAAGCCCTGTTGCTGGACGTGGACGGTTTCGTCGCGGAAGGCTCGGGCGAGAACATCTTTATCGTCAAGAAAGGCAAGCTCTACACCCCGGACCTGACCTCGTGTCTGGAAGGCATCACCCGCGACTCCATCTTCACGCTGGCAAAGGAACTGGGCATCGAAATTATCGAAAAGCGCATTACCCGCGACGAAGTCTATTGCGCCGACGAAGCCTTTTTCACCGGCACAGCGGCAGAAGTCACGCCGATTCGCGAGCTGGATAGACGCACTATCGGTTGCGGTTCGCGCGGCCCGATCACCACCCGATTACAACAGGCCTTTTTTGACTGCGTTACCGGCAAACACCCCAAACATGCCGACTGGCTGAGTTACATCTGAGGAGCGTTCCATGAGCAAGCAAGACATTACCCAACGTTATGTTGAAGTCACCGCAAAAGACCTGCCGCTGTGTTGTCCCATGCCCGATATGAACCTGTGGAACGCCCATCCCAAGGTGTCGATTCCTCTGAAGAATGGCGGCGAAGCACGCTGCCCCTATTGCGGCACCCTGTACAAATTCAAAGGTGAGTTACCCAGGTCACATCATTAAGCTGATGCGCCCGTCCTCACACGAAACCCTGCGCAGGGCGCGTATCATGCGCCACAACGCGTGACACACACGCCGGGCTCGCCCGGCGACACGATGCGCAACTTCCTTATCATCGCCCCCAGTTGGGTGGGTGACTGCGTCCTGATGCAACCCATGCTGTTGCGCCTGAGGCAGCGTTACCCGCAATGCCGCATCGAGGTATTCGCGCCGCCCTGGACAGAGATGCTGCTGCGGCAGATGCCCGAAGTTGACGATGTCATCATCAACCCCTTTCCGCACGGCGCACTGCAACTCGCCGCGCGCCGCAGCCTGGGCGGGCAACTGGGCGCACGCCGCTACGACCAGGCCATCGTCCTGCCCAACTCGTGGAAATCGGCACTGCTGCCCTACTTCGCCAACATCCCGCTGCGCACGGGGTTCGTCGGGGAAATGCGCTACGGCCTGCTCAACGACGCGCGCAAACTGGACAAGAAAAAATTACCGCTGATGGTGGAACGCTTCGCGCAACTTGCCGAAGATAACAACATTCCGCCGCGCCGTCCCCTGCCCAACCCGGCACTGTCCGTCACGCTCGGCGAATGCCAAGCCGCGCTGCAAAAACTCGCTTTAAGTTTGGGACAACGCATCGCGGTGTTTTGCCCCGGTGCCGAATACGGGCCAGCCAAACGCTGGCCGATACCGTATTACGCCGAGCTGGCGCAGCAGTTGCAAACGCGGGGCTACGCCGTATGGCTATTGGGTTCGGCAAAAGACCGGGAAGTCGCCGACAAGATTGTCGCCTTGGGCAATGCGCGGGTACGCAACCTGTGCGGACAAACCGACCTCGGCGATGCCATCGCCCTGCTCGCCTGCGCCGATCTGGTGGTCAGCAACGACTCCGGCCTGATGCACATTGCCGCCGCACTCGACAGACCGATGCTGGCAATCTTCGGCTCCAGCAGTCCGAAATTCACGCCGCCGCTATCCGACCATGCAAAGGTGTTGCAGCTCGACCTGCCGTGCAGCCCCTGCTTCAAACGCGAATGCCCGCTGGGACATTTCAACTGCATGATGCAACTAACCCCGCAAAAGGTCGCCGAACACATTCCAATTTATTCCGAGGAATCATGAGTAACTTACCCAAAGAAATCTTCAAAGCCTACGACATACGCGGCATCGTCGGCAAAACCCTCACCCCGGAAATCGTTGAGGCCATCGGTCACGCCATCGGCTCGGAGGCGACGGCGCGCAAACAACACACCATCGCCATCGGACGCGACGGACGCCTGTCCGGCCCCGAGCTTATCGCTGCTCTGGCGCGCGGCATCCGCAAGAGCGGTATCAACGTGATCGATGTCGGCTGCGTACCGACACCCATGGTGTACTTCGCCGCGTTCCACCTGGGCACCGACTGCGCAGTGATGCTCACCGGCAGCCACAACCCGCCCGACTACAACGGCCTGAAGATGGTGCTGGCGGGCGAAACCCTGTCCGGCGATACCATCCAGGGGCTGCGCCAACGAATCGAAAACAACGACCTGACGCACGGCAATGGCAGCTATACGCAACAAGATGTCAGCACCGCCTATATCAAACGCATTGCCTCCGACATCAGGCTGGCACGCCCGATGAAAATCACCGTGGATTGCGGCAACGGCGTGGCGGGTGCACATGTTGCCGAACTCTACCGCCAACTCGGCTGCGAAGTCACCGAGATGTTCTGCGAGGTGGACGGCAACTTCCCCAACCATCATCCAGACCCATCCGACCCGCACAACCTCGAAGACCTGATCGAGTCATTAAAACCAAATAACGCATCAACACCTAAACCCCCTCCAGCTCCCCCTTATCAGGGGGAGAGCCAGCTTACCCCTCCCCTGACAAGGGGAGGTTGGGAGGGGTTTGAATCTGGTAAGCAACCCACCTCACACGACAGCGAGATCGGCCTCGCCTTCGACGGCGACGGCGACCGTCTCGGTGTCGTCACCAAGGACGGCAAGATCATCTATCCCGACCGCCAGCTGATGCTGTTCGCCGCCGACGTGCTGGCGCGCAATCCCGGTGCGGAGATCATCTTCGACATCAAATCCACGCGCAACCTGTTCGACTGGATACGCCAACACGGCGGCAAGCCCACGCTGTGGAAAACCGGCCACTCGCTGGTCAAAGCCAAGATGCGCGAGACCGGTGCATTGCTGGCCGGCGAGATGAGCGGCCACGTATTCTTCAAAGAACGCTGGTACGGCTTCGACGACGGCCTCTACACCGGCGCGCGCCTGCTGGAGATATTAAGCAAGGTTGCCGACCCGAGTGCCACCCTGAACGCCCTGCCGGATGCCGTTTGCACACCAGAGCTACACATCCACACCGCCGAAGGGGAGAATCATGCGCTGCTGGCACAATTGCAAAAGACCGCCCGGTTCACCGGTGCGAAAGAGATCATCACGCTGGATGGATTGCGTGTGGAATACGCCGATGGCTTTGGCCTGGCCCGACCCAGCAACACCACACCGGTGATCGTGCTGCGCTTCGAGGCCGATGATGAAAATGGCTTACAGCACATTCAGGAAGATTTTCGCAGGATATTTCACGAGTCTGCTCCACACCTAAAACTGCCGTTCTGATTACCCTATCACCGTCGTTCCCGCGCAAGCGGGAATGACGAGAGCTACATAAGGCCGTTCGCCCTGAGCCCGTCGAATGGTCGCCGCAAAGCTGCTGGCTCGCTGTGATGTACAAAAAAACTCCAATCAAAACCGCCGGTGGTTGACCGGCAGCAAGTTACTTTTCTTGTTACAGCTTACCCTTCACCCAATCCGCCACACCCGTCAACGCCTTCGCCAGATGCTCCGGTTGTGTACCGCCCGCCTGCGCCATATCCGGCCTGCCGCCGCCCTTGCCGCCGACTTGCTGCGCGACGAAGTTGACCAGTTCACCCGCTTTCACTTTGCCGATTTGGTCTTTGGTGACGCCTGAAATCAGGGTGACTTTGCCATCACTCACCGAGGCCAGCACGATAACTGCGGACTGGAGTTTGTCTTTGAGTTTGTCCAGCGTCTCGCGCAGCGTGGCGATATCCGCGCTTTCCAGTTGCGCTGCCAGCACTTTTACGCCGCTGATGTCCTGTGCCTGATCGGCCAGATCTTCGCCCTGGGTAGCAGCCAGCTTCGACTTTAATACGGACAATTCTTTTTCCAGCGATTTCACGTTGTCGAGGATTTGCGCGATGCGCGCGGCGGCTTCATGCGGTTGTGCTTTCACGGCATGGGACACCTGCTGCAACTGCCGCTCCCGCTGCTGTATCAACGCCAGCGCGCCTTCGCCCGTTACCGCTTCGACGCGGCGCACACCTGCCGCCACGCCGCTCTCGGCAACAATCTTGAACAGACCGATGTCGCCGGTGCGCTTGACGTGGGTGCCACCGCACAGTTCTTTGGAGCTGCCGATAGACAGTACGCGCACTTCGTCGCCATATTTTTCACCGAACAACATCTTCGCGCCGGACTGCTGCGCGTCGTCTATCGACATGACTTGCGCCTGCGTTGCCGCATTGGCCAGTATCTCGGCGTTGACAATGGCTTCCACCTTGCGTACTTCGGCATCGGTCATCGGCTGGTTGTGCAGAAAGTCGAAGCGGGTTTTTTCGGGGTCAACCAGCGAACCTTTCTGCTGCACATGCGCGCCCAGCACTTCGCTCAGCGCCTTGTGCATCAAATGGGTTACCGAGTGGTTGCGCTCGGTGTGACGCCGCGCCGCCATATCAACACGCGCGCTGACATCGCTTCCTACCGACAGCTTGCCGGTGGTCAAGGTGCCGTGATGACCGAACACCGTCGCCTGGATCTTCTGCGTGTCTTCCACCGTAAAGATACCCTGCGCGCCGCGCAACTCACCGCTATCGCCCACCTGACCACCGGACTCGGCGTAGAACGGCGTATCGTCCAGTACCGCCACGCCCATCTCGCCTTCGTGCAACGCATCCACCGCCACGCCATCTTTGTATAAAGCCAGCACTTTGCCCGGATGTTCGAGCGTGTCGTAGCCGCGGAAAGTCGTCGGCTGACCCGCGTATTCCAAATTCGCCGCTATCTTGAACTTGCCCGCCGCGCGCGCCATTTGCTTCTGGTTGGCCATCGCCGCATCAAACGCCGCCACGTCCACCGTCACACCCTGTTCGCGGCAGATGTCCTGGGTAAGGTCTAGCGGAAAGCCGAAAGTATCGTGCAGTTTGAATGCGAGTTCGCCGTTAAAAACAACCGTTCGTGGTGAGCTTGTCGAACCATGAACATCTCGCCCTTCGATAAGCCCAGGGCGAACGGACTGGAGCTCAGCTTCGAGTATCGCCATGCCGTGTTCGATGGTCGCGAAGAAACGTTCTTCCTCCTGCTTGAGCACCCCCTTCACGCGCACCTGTTCGGCGACCAGTTCGGGATAGGCATCGCCCATCTGATCGACCAGATCGGGCACTATCTTGTAGAAGAACGCCTCGCGCACACCCAGCTTGTAACCGTGGCGGATGGCACGGCGGATGATGCGGCGCAACACGTAGCCTCGCCCTTCGTTGCCGGGAATCACGCCGTCGGCGATCAAAAAGGAACAGGCGCGGATATGGTCGGCCAGCACTTTCAATGACGGCGAATCCAGATTGCCGCAATTCGTCTCGCGCGCGGCGGCTTTAATCAAGGCTTGGAATAAATCTATTTCGTAGTTGGCATGTACGCCCTGCAACACCGCCGAGATGCGCTCCAGCCCCATGCCGGTGTCCACCGATGGCTTGGGCAGCGGATGCATCACGCCCGCTTCGTCGCGGTTGAATTGCATGAACACGTTGTTCCATATCTCGATGTAGCGGTCGCCGTCCTCCTCGGGGGTACCGGGCAGGCCGCCGGGAATGTGCTCACCGTGGTCGTAAAAAATTTCAGTACAGGGACCGCAGGGGCCGGTATCGCCCATCATCCAGAAGTTGTCGGAGGCGTAGCGCGCGCCCTTGTTGTCGCCGATGCGGATCACGCGAGAGGCTTCCACGCCGACCTCTTTCGTCCAGATGTCGTAAGCCTCGTCATCCTCGGCATACACGGTGACGTAGAGCTTATCCTTGGGCAGTTTGAATACTTCGGTCAGCAACTCCCACGCGTACTTGATCGCATCGCGCTTGAAGTAGTCGCCGAAGCTGAAATTGCCCAGCATCTCGAAGAAGGTATGGTGACGGGCGGTATAGCCAACATTCTCAAGGTCGTTGTGCTTGCCACCTGCGCGCACGCATTTCTGCGACGAGGCGGCGCGGGTATAGGGACGCTTGTCAAAGCCGAGGAACACATCCTTGAACTGGTTCATGCCCGCATTGGTAAACAACAGCGTCGGGTCTTCATGCGGAACCAGCGAACTGCTCGCCACTACGGCGTGGCCTTTGGACGCAAAAAAATCCAGAAATTTCTGGCGGATTTCACTGCTTTTCATTGATGCACCTGCGCAAATTAATAAGACGCGCAATCATACCATCGCCGCAGCGCGCGGGTGGCGGGATGGCGGGGGTTCAGTGCAGGTTGATGATGCGCCAACCCTGTTGTTGCGCATGGGCGTTGAGAGTGGGGTCGGGATTGGCCGCCACCGGATGTTTGACGATTTCGAGCAGCGGCAAATCGTTCAGGGAATCGCTGTAGAAAGTGCTGTCGGCAAAGCCGTCCAAGGTTTGCCCGCGCGCCGCCAGCCAATTACGCAACCGGGTGATTTTACCTTCGCGGAAACACGGCACATCGGCAACGCGCCCGGTAAATTCGCCGTTGTGCTGCTCCGGCTCGGTGGCGATTAAATGCTCGATGCCAAATTCGCGTGCGATGGGCGCGGTCACGAAACTGTTGGTCGCGGTGATGATGACGCACACATCCCCCGCCGCACGGTGGCCGGCAACCAAGTCGCGCGCAGGCTGGGTAATCATATTTTCAACCTGTTCGCGCATGAATTGCCGATGCCATTCGTCCAGTGTCTTGCGCGCATGACGCGATAGCGGCTTGAGCTGGAAGTCGAGGAAGGCGTGGATGTCCAGCGTACCCGCCTTGTATTGTTCGTAGAACGTCAAATTCTTCGCCTCGAACAACTCGCGGTCGAGTACACCGATACGGATTAAGAATTGCGACCACTCGAAATCGCTGTCGCCGTTAAGCAATGTGTTGTCTAAATCGAACAAGGTCAGTTTCATTTAATTTTCCATCAAGTACGTTGTTTGTTCAGAATCCGTTCGCCCCGAGCTTGTCGAAGGGTCATCCATGGTTCGACAAGCTCACCACGAACGCCCATCTGGCAATTGCCATCATGTTCAACTTCGCTGCTGTTGCAGCACTTCCTTAAGCAACGGCACCGAGGGTGCGCGATGCAGACGCAGGGACTGTTCGTCCAGCGCGTCCACCGCCGCAATCAGGCTGGGCAAATCACGCCGCCCGTGCCGCAACAGATAGTGGGTGACCTCCTGCGGCAGAGTGAAGTTGCGCGAGTGCGCGTGTTGCGCCAAGGCTTGCGCTTTTTCTTCGTCGTTCAGCGCGTGTATTTGATAGACCAAGCCCCAGCCGAGCCGGGTACGCAAGTCGTCGCGCAGCTTGAGGTGCAACGGTGCAGTCGTGCCGCTTACCAGCAGGATGGCGTCGCCGTCGCGCGACTGGTTGTACAGATTAAACAGCGCAATCTGCGCCGCGTCGTCGAGCTGTTCGACATCATCCACTGCCACCAGTCGCGCCAGCGGCGGCACACCGCCGCGCAGGTACTGCGCGCCCCTGACGGCCTGTACACAAGCACGCAGCAAATGGCTTTTGCCGCTGCCCTGTTCGCCCCACAGATAAAAGCTGCGCTCGCCGCCACCCGCCAGCATCTGGCGCAACGCCGTGACCAGTTCCACGTTACGCCCGGCGACGAAGTTGCCCAGCGTCGGCAATTTGTCCGGTGCAATATCGAGCAGTAACTGGCTCATGATTTGCGATACATTTCGCTATCGAAGTACGCCGTCCTGGCGTGACGCAAGGCCACCAGCAACATGGCCGACAGTGGCAACGCCAACAGCAAACCGAAGAAGCCGAACAGTTGCCCGAACGCCATCAGCGCGAAAATCACCGCCAGCGGATGCAAGCCGACCCGGTCGCCCACCAGCAGCGGCGTGATGACCATGCCCTCGATTAACTGCCCTGCGGCAAATACCGCCCATACCATCAGCACCCCGGAAAACGCGCCGAACTGCATGGCGGCCGCCAGCGTCGCCAGCCCCAGACCGAGCACCATGCCGAGATAGGGGACGAATACCAGCACCCCGGCGACTATGCCAATCGGCAGCGCGAATTCCAGGCCGACCAGCCACAGCAACAGGATGTAAAACCCGCTCATCAACAGCATCACCGAAATCTGCCCGCGCAAAAACTCCGCGAGTATTTCATCAATCTCGACGAAGATTTCGCGCACCTTGGCGTGCCAGTGACGCGGAACCAGTTGCTCGATATTCTCCAGTGCCGTATTCCAATCGCGCAGCAGATAGAACATCACCAGCGGAATCAACAGCAGGTTGGCTGCCAACTCTAGCAGCGCGCCACCGCTATTTCCCAGCCACGGCAGCATTTTCGCCGCCAGGCCGCCGGCCTTTTGCCAGTGGCTCAGCAACAACTCTTTCAACCCCTGCGCGTCCCACTCCAGGGTATTGCCGAACCATTGCTGCAACAGCGGCAACCAGTTTGTACGTGCCGACTCCAGCCATTGCGGCAAACGCTCGGCGAACAATCCCAATTGCTTTTGCAGCAGCGGCAACATGATCAACAGCAGCAGCACAAACAACAGTAATAGGCCGAACATCACCGTCACCACCGCCAGCGTGCGCGATACTTTCCAGCCACACAGACGCCGCGCCAGCGGATTGCAAATGTAAGCCAGAATCGCTGCGGCAACAAAAGGCGTGAGGACGGGCGCGAGCATATAAAGTAACAGCACCAAACCGGCCAACACGGCGAGCCATTGCACGGCAATAGAGCGAGACAGGGTCATTTCGGGTAAAATTCGCGGCGCAAACAAACGCGGCAAGTGTGTGTAAAACGTGCCGCACTTTACCTTTAAGAAAGCGAGAACTCAACTTGAGCAATTCTTCCGACAGCCTGTCCTACCGCGATGCCGGTGTCGATATCGACGCGGGCGATCAGCTGGTCGAGAACATCAAGCCTTATGCCAAACGCACCATGCGTCCCGAAGTCTTGTCCGGCATCGGCGGTTTCGGGGGGCTGGTCGAGATCTCGAAAAAATTCAGGGAGCCGGTGCTGGTGTCCGGCACCGACGGCGTCGGCACCAAGCTGAAGCTGGCTTTCGAATTGAACCGGCACGACACGGTAGGCATCGACCTGGTCGCGATGAGCGTAAACGACATTCTGGTGCAGGGCGCGGAGCCGCTGTTCTTCCTCGATTATTTCGCCTGCGGTAAGCTGGACGTGCCCTCGGCAACCGAGGTCATCAAGGGCATCGCTTCGGGTTGCGAGCAATCCGGCTGTGCCCTGATAGGCGGCGAGACCGCGGAAATGCCGGGCATGTATCCGGTGGGCGAATACGACCTCGCGGGTTTCGCGGTCGGCGTGGTGGAAAAATCGAAGATCATCACCGGGGAACACATCAAGGCGGGGGACGTGGTGCTGGGGCTGGCTTCGAACGGCGCGCACTCGAACGGATATTCGCTGGTGCGCAAGATCATAGCCCGCAGCAAGCCCGACCTGAACGCGAAGTTCGACGGCGAGCGCACACTGGCCGACTGCATTATGGCGCCGACGCGCCTGTACGTGAAGCCGCTGCTGTCGCTGATGCAGCAAGTCACCGTAAAAGGCATGGCGCACATCACCGGCGGCGGCATCACCGAGAACGTGCCGCGCGTGCTTCCCGCCAACGTGGTTGCCGACATCGACTCCGCCACCTGGCGGATGCCCAAGCTGTTCGACTGGCTGCGTGCGTGCGGCAACGTCGAGACGCAGGAAATGTTCCGCACCTTCAACTGTGGGATCGGCATGGTGGTAATCGTTTCCGCTTCGGATGCGGGTGCGACTATCAAGTACCTGCAGGATTCCGGCGAAACGGTCTGGCGCATCGGTGCAATTCGCGCGCGCAACGACGGGGAACACCAAACCCAGGTTCGCTGATTCGGCATCATGAAGAAGGTCGTCATTCTCATCTCGGGGCGCGGCAGCAATATGCAGTCACTGCTGGAAGCGCAGATGCCCTGCCATATCGCGGCAGTAATCAGCAACCGTGCGGATGCTGCGGGGCTGGATGTCGCAAAAGCACACGGCATCGCTACCGCTGTCATCTCCCACCGCGACTATGCGGATCGCGCCGCCTTTGATGCGGCCTTATCCGCCGAGATTGATCGTTGCCAGCCCGACTTCGTTGTCTTGGCGGGATTCATGCGCATCCTGACCGATGCGTTTGTGCATCACTACGCGGGACGCATGATTAACATTCACCCCTCGCTGCTGCCCGCCTACGCCGGTGTGAACACCCATGAGCGCGCCTTGCGTGACGGTGTCAAAATACACGGCTGCACCGTCCATTTCGTCACCCCGGAGCTTGACCACGGCCCCATCATCATCCAGGCGGCCGTGCCGGTGTTGCCGGATGACACCGCGCAAACATTGTCGGCTCGGGTGTTGCACGAAGAACACCGTATTTTTCCGCAGGCACTGCGCTGGCTGTGCAGCGATCATGTGGAACTGAGTTCGCAAGGGCGGGTCGTAATCAAACACCGCAAACAAACGGGGTTTCCCTTGATTTCTCCCAGTCTGGAATGATAAACACCTTGCAAGCGTCACCCTGCCGTCATCCGAAAAATGCCGCACGGCTATTACGGTCACTACCTTTGCTTGGCCTGCTGTTTATCGCCACGCCGCTCTTTGCCGCAGAGCCTCCCCAACAAATCCAGGCCAGCTATCAGATTCTGAAAAGCGGGCTGCAAATCGGGAAAATTGAAGAGGTATTCAGCCGCGAAAAAGAACATTACACGCTCGTCAGCACCACCTCGGCTACCGGCTTGCTGGCATTGTTCAGGTCGGAAAAAATTATCGCAAAAAGTAGTGGTGCGTTGAATGATGCTGGGTTTCAGCCGCAACTGTTCGACTACCGGCGCGGCTTGGATAGCAGCAAAGATATTCGCGCCCAATTCGATTGGGACAAGCGGCAACTGACCCTGTTTCTCGCGGCCAGAGCACAGGACGTGCTTTCCTTGCCCGCCGGCACCCAGGACAGATTGAGCGCGATGTATCAATTCATGTTCCTGCCGTTGCAGTCGGCGAACATACTGGACTTTTACATGAGCAACGGCAGCAAACTGGACCAGTACCGCTATAGCATTCGCCGCAACCAGAAAGTGGCCACGCCACTGGGTAATCTGGACGCAATCTATCTGGACAGCCTGTACAAACCCGGGGAAACACGCACCCAAATCTGGCTGGCAAGCAAATACCGCAACCTGCCCGCAAAAATGATCGTCACCGACGGCAAAGGCGATCAGCTCACCCAAATACTCAGCAACATCGTGATTACACCGTGATGATTTTTCGGGGGTTCCCCTATCTGGGTTAAACTTCGCGCCTGATTTTTACCGGCTATTTTCCCATGCTGATTACCGAATACCGCACCGACCTTGTCATCCAGGCGTTACGCGCCATCCTGCCGCTGGCACATCCGGCAGATACCACCCTGCGTTATTTTTTCCAGAATAATCGCATCGGCTCCAACGAACGCGCACTGGTTGCCGAAACGGTGTTCGGCGTTCTGCGCCACCGCCTGCTGCTGGAACATGCCTGCGGCGAGAACCCCACCCCGCGCCGCTTGGCACTGGCTTACCTGGTACGCTTTGGTGGTTATAACCTGCGCGAAATTGAACCGGTACTGAAGCGCGATGAAAAGGAGTGGCTAGCCACTGTAAAGGGGGTCAGAGCAGACAATCTTTCCCTGTCGATACAAGCCGAACTGCCGGACTGGTTAATAGAAAAAATGCGCGCCGCCGCCTATTCCGATGAATCAATAGCAACGCTGGGGCGTGCCATGCAGCAGGGCGCACCGCTGGACATCCGCGTCAACACCCTGCTCGCCAAACGCGAAGAGGTATTGCAGCAACTGCATGGTAAAAATATCGAAGCAAGTGCCACCCCATGGTCTCCCATCGGCATCCGTCTGAAGGAAAAGATTCCGCTGAATAAAGATGCCTTATTCACTGAAGGCAAGGTGGAAGTCCAGGATGAAGGCAGTCAACTGCTGGGATTTTTACTCGCACCCAAACGCAACGACATGGTGGTGGATTTCTGCGCGGGCGCGGGCGGCAAAACGCTGATGCTGTCCGCGCTGATGAATTCACAGGGCCGACTGTACGCGATGGATGTCTCGGAGAAACGTCTCGCCAACCTCAAGCCGCGCCTGAAGCGTTCCGGTGCCAGCAACATCCAGCCGATGCTGATTGCGCACGAGAACGATCTCAAGGTAAAACGGCTTGCCGGAAAAATCGACCGCGTGCTGGTCGATGCGCCCTGTAGCGGACTGGGCACACTGCGCCGCAACCCCGACCTTAAATTCCGCCAGTCGCCCGGCAGCATCGAAGAGCTCACGCAAAAACAGGCTGCCATTCTTGCCTCTGCCGCTCGTTTGCTGAAAAAAGGCGGGCGACTGGTCTATGCAACTTGCAGCATCCTGCCGGAAGAAAACCAGCACATCGTAGAGTCCTTTCTCGCGACGCATCCCGATTTCATCCTCAAGCCCGTCAACGAGGTGCTGCAACAACAAAAAATTGCCCTGGAAATGAGCGATTACCTGCAACTCACCCCCGGCCAACACGGCACCGACGGATTCTTTGCGGCGATACTTGAAAAAAGTACGGACTGACCCAATTCTCGTCAGTCGCGCATAAAACACCGCAGATGGCACTCCCTGGGTTGGAGTGCTAAAATGGCGGCAGAAGGAGGATTGCACCATGAACACAGTAATGACTTTACCGATGCCGTCAGCGGCAGGCAGTTTGGAGAGTTACGTCCAGACGGTGAACCGCTTTCCGGTGTTGTCCCAGGAGGAAGAATTTGACTTGGCGACCCGCTTCCGGCGCGATGACGATTTGGATGCGGCGCGCCAGTTGGTGTTCTCGCATCTGCGCGTGGTGGTCAGTGTGGCGCGCGGTTACGCGGGCTACGGGCTGCCCCAGGCCGACTTGATTCAGGAAGGCAACATCGGCCTGATGAAGGCGGTGAAACGCTACGACCCGGATCGCGGGGTGCGCTTGGTGTCGTTCGCGCTGCACTGGATACGTGCCGAAATCCATGAATTCGTGATCCGCAATTGGCGGCTGGTGAAAATCGCCACGACCAAAGCACAGCGCAAATTGTTCTTCAATCTGCGCAGCCTGAAAAAAGGCTTTGGGACATTGGATTCCGAACAGGTCAGCGAAATCGCCACCCAGCTTAACGTCAGCGAAGCAGACGTGGTGGAAATGGAGACACGTTTCTCCGGGCGCGATGTTGCGCTGGAACCGGTCGGTGAAGACAGTGACGAGAGTTATGCGCCTATCCAATATCTGGCCGACAAATCCGAACACGAACCGTCAGCCATTCTCGAAGCGGCACAGCATGAACAGTTGCAATCTGACGGACTGGCACGGGCATTGTCCGCGCTGGATGAGCGCAGTCGCCGCATTATCCAGGCACGCTGGCTGAATGAAAACGGCACCGCCACGCTGCACGAGTTGGCGGATGAGTTCAAGGTATCCGCCGAGCGTATCCGCCAAATTGAACAAAAGGCAATGGGCAAAATGCAGTCGGCATTGCTGTCGGTCGCTTAAAACATCGGTTATCACCATAACGAAGGGCAGCCCGTTGGGCTGCCCTTGGTCGTATAACCGCACGACTATTCCACTACCTCACACAGTCCACATAATATATTCGTTCGCCGTCTATTTTTTCCGCTACCAGGCCATGAATATCGGTCTCGAAGCCGGGAAATTTTTTATTAAAGTCGCGCGCGAACTTGAGGTAATCGACAATAATTTTGTTAAAACGCTCCCCCGGTATCAGCAGGGGAATGCCGGGCGGGTAAGGCGTGAGCAACACGGCGGTGATACGCCCCTCGAGATCATCCACCGGCACACGCTCGATTTCGTCGTGCGCCATTTTGGCGAACGCATCGGAAGGCTTCATCGCGGGCTGCATGTCGGACAGATACATCTCGGTCGTCATTCTCGCCACGTTGCGCGAGCGATAAGTCTCGTGTATCTGCTGGCACAAATCGCGCAGCCCGACGCGCTCATAGCCGGGACGCGCCGCCGCAAATTCCGGCAAGATTCGCCAAATGGGCTGATTCTTGTCGTAGTCATCCTTGAATTGCTGCAACGCGGTCAGCAACGTGTTCCAACGGCCTTTGGTGATGCCGATGGTAAACATGACAAAGAAGGAATACAGCCCGCATTTCTCCACAATCACGCCATGCTCGGCCAAATACTTGGTCACCATCGATGCCGGGATTCCCTCATCGGCAAAATCGCCCGCCACATCCATGCCCGGTGTGATGATGGTAGCTTTGATGGGATCCAGCATATTGAATCCGGCAGCCAATTTGCCGAAGCCGTGCCACTTGTCGCCACTCTTGAGCATCCAATCATCACGCGATCCGATTCCCTCTTTGGCGAGTTTTTCCGGCCCCCACAATTTGAACCACCAGTCCTTGCCGAATTCCTGATCGACTTTGCGCATGGCACGACGGAAGTCCAAGGCTTCGGCAATACTCTCCTCAACCAATGCCGTGCCACCCGGCGGCTCCATCATTGCCGCCGCCACATCGCATGAAGCAATGATGGAATATTGCGGCGAAGTCGAGGTATGCATCAAATAGGCCTCGTTGAACACGTGGTTGTTAAGCTTGCGGCTCTCCGGCTCGCGCACCAATATCTGCGAGGCCTGCGACAATCCCGCCAGCAACTTGTGCGTCGATTGTGTGGCAAAAATCATCGACTCCCGGGCACGAGGGCGATTTTTTCCGATGGCATGCATATTCTTGTAAAAGCTATGGAACGCCGCGTGCGGCAACCATGCCTCGTCGAAATGCAAGGTATCAATACGACCGTCCAGCATCGTTTTCAGCATCTCCACGTTATAAACCACACCGTCATAGGTGCTCTGGGTGATGGTCAGAATGCGCGGCTTTTTGGTCTTGTCTTTAATAAACGGGTTGGCATCAATTTTTTTCTGGATGTTTTTCGGATCAAATTCCGATTTCGGAATCGGCCCGATGATGCCGTAATGATTACGTGTCGGCGTCAAAAACACCGGCACCGCGCCCGTCATCATAATGGCGTGCAAAATGGACTTGTGACAATTGCGATCCACCACCACGATGTCGTCCGGCGCAACCGTCGAATGCCACACAATCTTGTTGGAAGTCGAAGTGCCGTTGGTGACGAAAAACAAGTGATCGGAATTAAAAATACGCGCCGCGTTGCGCTCCGATGCCGCCACCGGCCCGGTGTGATCCAGCAGTTGCCCCAGCTCATCCACCGCGTTGCATACGTCGGCACGCAACATGTTCTCGCCAAAGAACTGATGGAACATTTGACCGACCGGCGACTTCAAAAAGGCCACACCGCCGGAGTGTCCCGGGCAATGCCAGGAATACGAACCGTCTTTGGCGTAGTCCAGCAACGCCCGAAAAAACGGCGGCGCCAATGAATCCAGATACGATTTCGCCTCGCGGATAATATGCCGCGCCACAAACTCCGGCGTATCCTCGTGCATGTGAATAAAGCCGTGCAATTCGCGCAACACATCATTGGGAATATGTCGCGAAGTACGCGTCTCACCGTACAAATAAATCGGAATGTCTTCGTTCTTGAAGCGTATCTCCTGCACAAAAGCACGCAAACTCTTCAGCGCAATTTCGATTTCCCCCTTACTGCCGCCGCCAAACTCTTCATCGTCGATAGAGAGCAAAAAAGCCGAGGCGCGACTCTGCTGCTGGGCAAACGAAGTCAGGTCGCCGTAACTGGTGACACCGAGCACTTCCATACCCTCTTTCTCAAGCGCGTCCGCCAGCGCACGGATACCCAGACCGCTGGCATTCTCGGAACGAAAATCTTCATCAATGATGACGATGGGGAATCTGAATTTCATGCGGCACTCCTAATGCGTAAAATAATTACGCTGAATAACAAAAGTTTATCAAGCGAAATAAGAAACAAATTTCAGTGCAGACTCATATTTGCCGACAGCCAAATGTAATGTCGAAACCAAAACACTGTTCATGTCGGCATTCCCAATGGGATTAAGAGTTACAAGCTAGAAAAAGTCGCAGATTGTCGCAAATTATTAAAAAGAATAGATTAAGTTTTCACGATACTTCCCACTTCTTATCAGCCTTGCCCGATAGATAGCCGCGTTCCTCTAAAAATGCCACCATCGTTTCGGCTTGTGGGAATTCGGCTTTGAATCCATCTGACAAACGCTTGAGCAACGGCTTGGCAAGCAAAGCCGCATTCTCTCCACGCAAACACCGTTCATACCAAGCGAGCAATTCGGATTCGCTGACAATACCACGCACTCTACGACCCCAACTAATTTGATGAGTAACCGCCTGAATCACTTTGGCATCGGCATCGCGACACACAATGACGATGTGGTCACTTTCAACTTGATCAACAATAATTTGAGCCCGCGAGTTGTCCAAAGTGAGATGTTTAACTTGAATCGCGGGACCGAAATTCGCCCACATATCCAAACCTCGGTCTGCCGCATTGGTTACGCCCACGCGATAAATATGCGCATCGACCTCCCAACTGGTTTTGCCTGATTCCACACCCAACAAAACCTTAGCCAAATCAGAAAATTCGCCAAGTAATTTTTTATTGGCACTTAAAACGCCGATTCTAACGGTGGGTTTAATCGCAGCAAAAATTGTCTCAAATAAACTGCATGCAACGATTTCATAAAGCTTACCGATACTCTGCTTAGTTTCATCTTGTCTCGCAAATTTATCGAAGAGCTTATCCAACTCAAAGCTCTTTGCCGATGCTTTTCTAATGGCGGTAGTCACGCCAACATTCCTATAATGCCCGCCTTTAAGGCACAGGTAGATAAGTGCTCAACGGGGACCTCAATCAATCCGTACTGTGACAAACATTCCGCAACCCGAATGTCAATTTCCATAAAAATCATGCCATCTCCAATGAGATCAAACTCTAGCAGCCCAACTTGTTTGAATGATCTTTTGCTCAACTTTCTCAAAATCCAGATCGCTGTTAAGTGGGTCACGAAACAGTTGATGAGTTGGACTGTCGCGAAAATTTTTCACTACAAACAAGAAGTATTGACTCCTCAATAAAGTTGCAACTGAATGCTCTTTTCTAGTCATAGAAATATTGCCACTTTGCTCGTTCAACCCCTTTACCTCAATTGCATAAAATTGATCTGGTGACACTAGTCTAAAATCAAATCCACAGCCAAGTTTTGTTGTGTCTTCCAACTCAAAATCTTTGAACAAATCAACCTCATGGTATTTTTGCGTAAAGTAATGCTCAGCTGCTTGCCCTGTTATTAAGCGTTTTGCAAATGAACTGGTTTCGCCTTCACTGATTGCAACCTCTTCCATAAGCAAATCTATAGCATCCTCCTTATAGATTATTTTTTTCAGTAATACTGCAAAGTCATCTAAGTACAAAGCTCCGAATTTGTTATATATCTCTCTGCAATAAACCCGCATCTCGCGTTTATGCCAGCCTTTCCTATTATTGGGATATAGCGGATCGAATTCATCGCGATAATTCTTTATTGATGCTGGTTGAACACCTAACGAAAATCCAATGACATTAAATGCTTCCGAAAAGCTCTCAAAATCGAGTTTAGTCAAACCATCCAAATCGAATTTGGACAGAAATAAACCACAAATAATTGACTTGTCTCGAAGAGATAAACTTTTCATTTCCTAAGGCTCATTTCACAACCTCTGCCCACAAAAACTCTCGGCACGAATGCCGCCGATGCCACAAAATAAATCTATGAATTTCACATGCGCTGCGGACATCTCAATCTTGCCCGGAATAAGGATTTTCCAGCGACGCAATCAACTCCGCCAGTACCGCGCGAAACTGCCGCTCATCGCAGCCCATCAGCACGGCATCTTCCAAAGCGTCCTGGCAGACTTGCCGAATTTCGGCCAGATTCTCTTGCAGCACCTTGTTTTTTTCCACACAGGCGATGACCTCGCCTGCGGGGGAACGCCAGATAATTTTTTTGCTATGCAGCATCGGAATTACATCTTCGGCAGGGTCACGCCGTGCTGACCCTGATATTTTCCGCCACGGTCTTTGTACGAGGTTTCGCACATTTCGTCGCTCTCGAAAAACAACACCTGGGCAACCCCCTCGTTGGCGTAAATTTTGGCTGGCAATGGCGTGGTGTTGGAAAATTCCAGCGTGACATAGCCTTCCCATTCCGGCTCAAACGGCGTGACGTTGACGATGATGCCGCAACGCGCGTAGGTGGATTTGCCCAAACACACGGTCAACACACTGCGCGGAATCCGGAAATATTCGACGGTGCGCGCCAGCGCGAACGAGTTGGGCGGGATGATGCAATGATCGGCAGTCACTTCAACGAATGAGTTCGGATCGAAATTTTTGGGATCGACGATGGTGCTGTTGATATTGGTGAACAGCTTGAATTCATTGGAACAGCGGATGTCGTAGCCATAGCTCGATGTGCCGTAGGACACAATTTTTTTGCCATCAATTTCTTTAACTTGCGCGGGAGAATAGGGTTCTATCATGCCGTGCTGCTCTGCCATACGGCGTATCCACTTGTCTGACTTGATGCTCATTGCTGCTCCCTCTGTATGTCCGTGCGACTGCTTTGCGAGGGCGGGATTTTACCTAATTCCTCGGCGGCGCGTGGCTTTTGCTACAATCGCGCCCTAATCAAATTCAAGATAAAAACGAGCAGGGCGAATGCAAGGCGCACGGCGCACAGAAACCGGAATGCACATGTCGCGCATGAGGATTCGAGTACCGTGCAACACCACAGCGCGCTGCCGCAGCCGTTTTTAAGGAACTGAGCAATATGCCCCGTAAGATACTCGTCACCTCCGCCCTGCCCTATGCCAACGGCAGCATCCACCTCGGCCATCTGGTCGAATACATCCAGACCGACATCTGGGTGCGCTTCCAGAAGATGCAGGGCAATACCTGCCACTACGTGTGCGCCGACGACACCCACGGCACACCCATCATGCTGCGCGCCGAGAAGGAAGGCATCACCCCGGAGCAACTGATAGATCGCGTCTGGCAGGAGCATTACGACGATTTCGCTGCCTTCCATATCCAGTTCGACCATTACGGCTCGACCAATTCCGACGAAAACAGACAATGCGCCGAGACCGTCTATCTGGCACTCAGGGAAAAAGGCCTGATCGAAGTGCGCTCCATCGAGCAGTTCTACGACCCTGTGAAGAACATGTTTCTGCCGGATCGCTTCATCAAGGGCGAATGCCCCAAGTGTCATGCCAAGGATCAATACGGCGACAACTGCGAAGCCTGCGGCGCGGCCTATGCGCCGACCGACCTGATCGAGCCATTTTCTGCCGTTTCCGGTGCAAAACCGGAACTGCGCAACTCCGACCATTATTTCTTCAAGCTCTCCGCCGACACCTGCCAGCAATTTTTGCGGGAATGGACGCGCAGCGGCACGCTGCAAGCCGAGGCCGCCAACAAGATGCAGGAATGGCTGGGTGCGGAGGGTGAAAGCAAGCTATCCGACTGGGACATCTCGCGCGACGCGCCGTACTTCGGTTTCGAGATCCCCGGTGCGCCGGGCAAATACTTCTATGTGTGGCTGGATGCACCCGTCGGCTACATGGGCAGCTTCAAGCAGCTCTGCAGCGCAAAGGGAATCGACTTCGACGAGTTCTGGCTACCACAGTCGCAGCCAGAATCGGGGATGGATGCTAGGCAGCAAGGGGGTGGCGACGCGGACATACCTGCAGGTAGGCTAGGAGCCGCCGACGCAGCCAACAACGCAGACGCCCCGAGTGTGGCTGCGACCGAGCTGTATCACTTCATCGGCAAGGACATCCTGTATTTCCACGCCCTGTTTTGGCCTGCGATGCTGGAACACGCCGGCTTCCGCACCCCGACCAAACTGTTCGCGCACGGCTTCCTCACCGTGAACGGCGAGAAGATGAGCAAGTCGCGCGGCACCTTCATCACCGCCAGAAGCTACGTTGATCACATCAAAAACACCGAATACCTGCGCTACTACTACGCCGCGAAACTCAACGGCTCGATGGAAGACCTGGATTTGAACCTGGAAGATTTTGTCGCCAAGGTGAACTCGGACTTGATCGGCAAGTACATCAATATCGCCAGCCGCTGCGCGGGGTTCATCAGCAAGAAGTTCAACGGAAAACTTTGCGACACAATACCTAGCCTTAATAAGTTTGCCCATTTGAATAGTGCAGACTTAAGCCTCAATCTGGAAGCCCTTAAAAACATCCCACTTCGTGATAGTCAAACAAGGGCTCAATTCAACTTTTTTGAAGATGTTGAGGCTAACGAATATGTATTCATTTCTGAAATGCAAACTTCGGCAGAGAATATTGCCTCCCTTTATGAAAGCAGAGACTACGCCAAGGCAATTCGCGAAATCATGTCTTTGGCTGATGCTGCCAATCAGTATGTGGCAACACTTAAGCCTTGGGAGCTTGCAAAGGCAGAAGGACAAGATGAGCTTCTCCATAGAGTGTGCACCGTAGCGTTAAATGCGTTCCGACTTCTCACGCTATATCTGAAGCCCGTGCTGCCTGAATTAGCAAAAAATGTTGAGGAATTTTTGAATATTCCAGCGCTTCACTGGGAAGATGCAAAGACACTATTACTCGGTCACACCATCAATACCTATCAACATCTGGCGACACGCCTCGATCCAAAACTGATCGAAGCGATGGTCGCCGCCAATCAGGAGAGCCTGAAGCCTGCGAGCGAGTCTCATTCACCCGCCCGTCATGGCGAAGCGCAGCAACACGCGATCGCGCCCATCGCCGAGACCATCAGCATTGACGACTTCGGCAAGATAGACCTGCGCGTGGCTAAGATCGTCAATGCCCAGCATGTGGAAGGTGCGGCGAAACTGTTGCAACTGACGCTGGACATCGGCGAGGGCAAAACACGCAACGTGTTCGCGGGCATCAAATCGGCTTATGACCCTGAGCAACTGAAAGGCCGCTTGACGGTGATGGTCGCCAACCTCGCCCCGCGCAAGATGAAGTTCGGCCTGTCCGAAGGCATGGTGCTGGCCGCCTCTGGCGAAACACCCGGATTGTTCATCCTGTCGCCGGACGACGGCGCGCAACCGGGCATGCGCATCAAATAAAGTGCCTGTCATTCCCGCGAAAGTCAGGTAGGGTGGATAAAGCGCGAGCGCGTATCCACCATTTATCGGTGGAAACGCTACGCCCTTCGACTTACGCTCAGGACATGCTTTTTCCACCATACACAAATTGGATTCCCGCTTTTGCAGAAATGACGTGGCGTCGTTTTTTGCAAATAAGTCTGAACTAAGGGGTACCAACATGGACTACGACATTCTCATCATCGGCTCCGGCCCCGCCGGACAACATGCGGCGTGGCAGGCGGCGCGCATGGGCAAGCGTGCTGCCATCATCGAGCGCAAACCCAAGATCGGCGGCGCAGGCTTGCAGACCGGCACGATACCCAGCAAAGCCTTGCGCGAAGTGGCATATCAACTCTGCCGCTCCGGCGGCATGCGTCAATCGCTGGTGCTGGACGCGCGCAGCCGCTACGGCCTGCTGGCGGACGCGATGCGCCGCAAGCAGGCGGTGATCGCGCAGCAGGAATCCGTCATCCTGCAACGCCTGCTGAGTTCGGGCGTGGCACTGATTCCCGGCTCTGCCGCCTTCGTGGACGCGCACACCCTGCAAATCACCGACGTATCGGGCAAGACGCGCAACCTCACGGCACAGGTCATCGTTCTGGCGACCGGCTCACGCCCGCGCCGCCCGACGCACATCCCCTTCGACAAGAAGACCGTGCTGGATTCGACCTCCATCCTGAATCTGCGCCATCTGCCGGAAAGCCTGCTGGTGGTGGGCGGCGGCGTGATCGGCTGCGAATTCGTCTCCATCTTCGCCGCACTCGGCGTCCGGGTCAGCGTCGTGGACAGCCATAAACAACTGCTCACTTACTTGAGTGCCGATGTAGTGAATGTGCTGGCCGACAGCTTCCTCGGCATGGGCGTCACCTTTCACATGCAGGAGCGCGTCGCGGAAATCCGCCGCGAGGAACACGGCACGCTCACCGTGCTGGAAAGCGGCAAACAGCTGCGCGCAGACGCCGTGCTGTTCGCGCAGGGAAGGGAACCGAACAGCATCTGGCTGCAAGTGGAGAATGCGGGCATCGCCGCGCAGGACGGCTGGATAGCCGTCAACCAGCACTACCAAACCAGCGTGCCGCACATCTTCGCGGTGGGCGACCTGATCGGCCGTCCAGCACTCGCCTCGACCGGCATGGAACAGGGGCGCGCCGCCGTGTTGCACGCCTTTGGCGGCGAACAGCATGTCCCGGCGGAGAACCTGCCGATGGCGGTTTACACCATTCCCGAAATCTCCTACGTCGGCAAGAACGAGAAGGAAGTGCGCCAGGAGAATATCCCCTATGTGATCGGCCGCGCCTATTTCAAAGACAGCGCGCGCGGGCAGATCAACGGCGAAGCACATGGTCTGCTCAAGCTGATCGTGGATGGACAGAACGAAAAACTGCTGGGCGTGCACATCGTCGGCGAACAGGCCGGCGAACTCATCCACATCGGGCAACTGGTGATGAACCTGAACGGCACGGTGCGCGATCTGGTCGCCAATGTATTCAACTACCCGACGCTGGCCGAATGCTACAAACTCGCCGCGCTGGACTGTCTGCACCAGCTCAAACAACAACGCAAAGCTTCACAACCCACTACCGACGAGGTGTTGTAGCAGCCCATATGAACAAATTGCTATTGGCAAAATTCCCGCAGTATTTTCACCCTCGTTTGATCGTCGCACTGCGCGGTTACGGCAAGGCCAGACTTGCCACCGACATCACCGCCGGCATCACGGTCGGCATCATTGCCCTGCCACTGGCCATCGCTTTCGCCATCGCCTCCGGCGCGAAACCCGAGGCCGGCATTTTCACCGCCATCATCGCGGGTTTCATCATCTCGGCACTGGGCGGTTCGCGCGTACAGATCGGCGGACCGACCGGCGCATTCATCGTCATCGTGTACGGCATCATCGCGCAATACGGCTACGCCAATCTGCTGATCTGCACCATCATGGCCGGTGTGATGCTGGTGGCGATGGGCGCGTTCAAGCTGGGCAGCCTGATCAAATACTTCCCGCGCCCGCTGATCATCGGCTTTACCAACGGCATCGCCGTGCTAATCGCTTTGTCCGAATTCAAGGACTTCTTAGGCTTGCAAAGCGGCGAACTGCCCGCCGAATTTTTTAGAAAAATCAATGTGCTGTGGCACGCTTTGCCGAGTACGGACTTCATCACTGTCACGCTGGCAATACTCAGCGCATTGTTTATCTGGTTCTACCCAAAGGCATGGGCGCAACGCTTCCCTTCGCCCATCATGGCACTGCTGTTGGGCACGGTGATCGTCACCCTGTTCAACCTGCCGGTAGAGACCATAGGCACGCGCTTCGGCGGTATTCCGCAAGGCTTGCCGACATTCACCCTGCCCGATTTCTCCATCAGCGAACTGCGCCATCTCATCATGCCCGCCTTCACCATCGCCCTGCTCGGCGCAATCGAGTCACTGCTCTCGGCCTCGGTAGCGGACGGCATGATAGATGACCGGCATGACCCGAATCAGGAACTGATGGCACAGGGCATCGCCAATATCGCCGTGCCGTTCTTCGGCGGCATCCCCGCCACCGGTGCCATCGCGCGCACCGCCACCAACGTCCGCGCGGGGGCAACCAGCCCAATTTCCGGCATGGTACATGCACTCACTTTGCTACTCATCGTGTTGCTTGCCGCGCCGCTGGCCCAATACATCCCGCTGGCCTCGCTAGCCGCCATCCTGCTCATCGTCGCCATCAACATGGGTGAATGGGACATATTCTTCCGCCTGAAAAATTACCCGAAAAACGATGCCATCGTGCTGCTGGCGACCTTCGCTTTCACGGTGCTGTTCGGTCTGACCGTCGCGGTCGAAATCGGCCTGCTGCTGTCCGCGATCTTCTTCATCCGCAACATGACCGAACTATCCAGCATCCAGTTATCCGAAGAACACACCCCCATGCCGGACAATGGCGCGGCAACGCTGGCACGCAAGATCGCACCGCCTGGCGTGCTGATCTATCGCCTGTACGGCGCGCTATTCTTTGGCGTGGTGGACAAACTGGAAGACGTGTTGCACCAGCAACACGTCGAACCGGAAGTGCTGATCCTCAACATGTCCGAAGTCATCAGCATGGATGCCAGCGCACTGCATGTACTGGAACATCTGCACGAAAAACTGAAAAAACACCACAAACACCTGATCCTGTGCGGCCCGCACACCCAGCCGTATTTTCTGATGCACCGGGCGAATTTTTTCGAGAAAATAGGTCAATCCAACGTGACGGCGAATCTGGATGACGCACTGCGGCGCGCGAGAGAATTATTAAGGAAGCTCTGATTAAGCCGTCGTTCCCGGGAAAGCGGGAATCC
>JBMOPZ010000019.1:44555-142575 GCA_049321355.1 Pseudomonadota bacterium
GGCTGGTTGAATTGACCGGGTTCCCGCTTTCCCGGGAACGACAAAACCAGATTTGTTCAGAGTTTCCTTAAAGTAATCTCCCACCGGATTGATCGTAACCCGTAGCCCGGATGAAACCCGGGTCACTTAGCCGTAAACCACCTTGACGTTTTCATCCCCAAGAACGGTACGCAGTTCATGCAATAAATCATCGTGCAGGGTGACTTGCCAAGCTTCGCCCAGGCGCAGTTGACAGGCTGCGATGTCATTGCGGTAATGAATTTGTACCGGACATTTTCCTTCGCGGTAGGGCGCGAAGATTTTCTTCAGTTGCGCGATGCTGACGTTGGCATGACAACGCAGTGCCAATTGTTGCGCGAAATGGGAACGCGCCGAGGCAAAGTCAAACAACTCATCTCCGGTGACGCGCACGCTGTCGCTATAGCCGTCGTAGCTGGCTTTGCCGCGCACCACCAGCAACTCATCTTCGCGTATCCACGGGCGGCTGGCTTCATAGATTTCGTTGAACACGGTCAATTCGATTTGTCCCGCACCGTCGTCCAGCGTGACAACCGCCATACGTCCTCCGCGCCGGGTTTGCTGGATACGCAGCCCGGCGACGATACCCGCCAGCACCACGGGTACGCCCCGCCGCGTATATTGGCCGGTAGCGTTGTCGCCATTGCCGCTTTGCCCGACAAATTGCGGCGTGAGATCGGCCAACTTGACTTTGATGAAGTTGGCGAGCTCTTCGGCATATTCCTGGTAGGGATGGCCGCCCAGATAGATGCCCAGGGTGGCTTTCTCGTAAGCCAATTGTTCCCGCAGCCGCCACTGCGGCACATCCGCTGTTTGCACAATCAGTACCGCATCGGCTTCGTCGTCGCCAAACAGGCTGTTTTGATTCGCCGCCCGCGCGCTCTGGTCGGCACTGGCCAATGCGGCATCGACGCTCGCCATTAGCGCGGCGCGATGCGTGTTGATGCTGTCGAACGCTCCGGCTTTGATCAGTGCTTCGACGGTGCGCCGATTGACCAGACGCTTATCGACCCGTCGGCAAAAATCGAATAAATCTTTGAACAGACCCTGTTCGCGCGCGCTGACGATGCTATTGATTGCCGCCTCGCCCGTGCCTTTAATCGCACCCAGACCGTAGTCGATGGTGCGCTCATCAACCGGGGAAAAAACATAACCGGAGCGGTTCACGTCGGGTTTCAATACCGCGATATTTTGCAGCAGGGTGTCCGCATAAAAGATGCGTATTTTATCGGTGTTGTCGAGATCACCGGACAGCGTTGCCGCCATAAAAGCCGCCGGATGATGGGTCTTGAGATAGGCGGTTTGATAGGCCACCAGAGCGTAAGCGGCGGCGTGGGACTTGTTGAAACCGTATTTGGCGAAACTCTCCATCTGGTCGAACAACTTGCCGGCTTCTTCACGAGTCGTTCCGCCCTTGAACGCGCCTTCAACAAAAATTTCGCGCTGCTGCGCCATCTCTTCGGCTTTTTTCTTGCCCATGGCGCGCCGCAACAGGTCGGCACCACCCAGACTGTAGCCGCCGACAATCTGCGCCATCTGCATCACCTGCTCCTGATACACCATGACACCGTAGGTTTCGCTCAACACGGACTCGACCGCGGGATGCGGGTAGTCGAATTTCTCGCCGTGTTTGCGGCGCACGAAATCCGGGATCAGATCCATCGGGCCGGGGCGATACAGCGCGACCAGCGCGATGATGTCTTCAAAGCGATCCGGCTTGACCTGCTTCAACAAATCCTTCATGCCGCGCGATTCCAACTGGAACACGGCGGTGGTATTGCTGCTCCTCAATAACTCATAGGTCGCCGCGTCATCCAATGGCAGCGATTCCAAACTGAAGGGGGCAACGCCGCCAGCACTCGCAGGGAGTACGCCGACGGGTGCCCCGCTGTTGCCCAGCACCCCATCCGCAACCAGGCGGGTGACATGGCGCATCGCCCAATCGAGTATGGTCAGAGTGCGCAAACCGAGGAAGTCGAATTTCACCAGCCCAATGCTTTCGACATCGTCTTTGTCGAGCTGGCTGACGACGCTGGCACTGCTATCGGCACAGTACAACGGGCAAAAATCGGTGAGTTGTCCCGGTGCAATCAATACGCCCCCCGCATGCATACCGACGTTGCGCGTTAAATCTTCAAGACGTTCCGCCAACTTCAACAGCTCCGGCACGCCTTCCTCGCTCTCGGCGATGGCGTTTATTTCCGGCTCGGCGAGACGCGCTTTTTGCAGCGACATCGGTTTCACGCCTTCGATTGGAATCGCCTTG
The DNA here is from genome assembly GCA_049321355.1 of Pseudomonadota bacterium. Lineage (GTDB taxonomy): Bacteria > Pseudomonadota > Gammaproteobacteria > Burkholderiales > Gallionellaceae > Gallionella. The sequence goes on from JBMOPZ010000019.1 coordinate 46,840, forward strand.
GACAGGCGATCGCACAAGCCGTAGGGAAAATCCATCACCCGCCCGACATCGCGAATTACCGCGCGCGATGCCATGGTGCCGAAGGTGGCAATTTGCGAGACGCACGCCGCGCCATATTTTTTCTTCACATAGTCGATCACCCGATCGCGCCCGTCCTGACAAAAATCCACGTCAAAGTCGGGCATGGAAACCCGCTCTGGATTCAGGAATCGCTCGAACAGCAAACCGTAGCGCAGCGGATCAAGATCGGTAATGCCCAGACTGTAAGCCACCAGTGACCCCGCGCCCGAGCCGCGCCCCGGGCCGACCGGCACACCATTCTCTTTTGCCCAGCGGATGAAATCCGCCACGATCAAAAAGTAGCCGGGGAAGCCCATGGCGATGATGGTGTCGATCTCTAAATTCAGACGTGCCTGATATTCGGGAAATTTTTCCCCGCGCAACGCCTCGTCCGGATACAGCAATGCCAGCCGCGAGTACAAGCCGCGCAGCGACTCGGCCCGCAGATAGTCTTCCAGCGTTTCACCATTCGGGGTGGGAAAATCGGGCAACTGCGGCTTGTCCAAAACCAGCGACAAATTGCAACGCCGCGCAATCTCCACACTGTTCTGCAACGCCTCCGGCAAGTCGGCAAACAGCTCCGCCATTTCCGCCTGCGTCTTAAAGAACTGCTGCGGCGTGAACTGCTTAACGCGACGCTTATCGTTGAGCACATAGCCTTCCGAGATACAGGCGCGCACCTCGTGCGCCTTGAAATCCGCAGTCGCCATAAACTGCACCGGATGTGTCGCCACCACCGGCAGCCCCGACTCCAGCGCAATCGGGATCACGCCTTGAATGTAATGCTCTTCATCGGCAAACCCGGCGCGCTGCACTTCCAGGTAATAACGGTTATTAAATAATGCCGCCCACTCCCGCGCGCATTTCTTCGCGGCCTCCGCATTACCCGCCGCCAGCGCGCTGCCGACATCGCCCAAGTGCGCACCGGACAAGGCGATAAGTCCTTCCGTTCCGTGTTCATGAAACCATTCGCGGCGCAACTCGGCGCGTCCGCGGTACTGGTTCTCCAGATAGGCGCGCGTCAATAAACGGCACAGCAACAAATAACCGGCAAACGACTGGCATAACAACAACAGCCGGTGGGGGCGATCCCTATCCTCGTCATTGCCGACAAACACATCACAACCCAGCACCGGCTTGATGCCCGCGTGACGGGCTGCTTTGTAGAATTTGATCAGGCCGAAGACATTGCTCAAATCGGTGAGTGCCAGCGCGGGCATACGGTCCTGCAACGCGGCGGCCACCGCCTCATCCACGCGCACCATGCCATCCGAAATGGAATATTCGCTATGCAGTCTGAGATGGACAAAAGTTGGCTGAGGCATGGTCGGATACGGTTGATTCTGTCCGGATTCTAACACCGCCTGAAGCGGTAAAATTTCTTACCGGCGATTCAAAACGTTAGAATCACCCCCTCGAATCCTCACCGATAAAAACGTGCAAGCGACCCTCACGCCGCAAAAAGAACGCTACCTGTTGCTCACGCTTGCGGGCATCCAGTTCAGCCACGTGCTCGACTTCATGATCATGATCCCGCTCGGTCCGATCCTGATCGCCGAGTTCGGTATCACCACCCATGAATTCGGCCTGCTGGTCGCATCCTACAGTTTCAGCGCCGCCGTCTCGGGCCTGCTGGCCGCCACCTTCGTCGACCGCTTCGAGCGCCGGTTCATGCTGCTCTCGGTGTTCGGATTGTTCGGTATCGCGACGCTGGCCTGCGGACTGGCACCGGGTTACGCGATGTTGCTGGTCGCCCGCGGATTCGCCGGTGCATTCGGCGGCGTGATGGGCGCGATGGTGCAAACCATGGTGGGTGATGTGATCCCGTTTGCGCGCCGCGCGAAAGCCAGCGGCATCGTGTCGGCTGCTTTCTCCCTGTCCACGGTCGCGGGCGTACCACTGTCACTATGGATGGCCACCCAATTCCAGTGGCGCGCACCGTTCTTTTTGATCGCCGCGCTGGTGGTCGTATTCATCATCGTCGGGCTACGTGTCCTGCCCGAACTACGCCATCACATCACCACGGAAAAGCGCGCGCATCCGTTTGCGCCGATGTTCGCCGTGCTGCGCGATACCAATCATCTCAAGGCCCTGCTTTTCTCGGCGCTGATCATCTCGTCGGGTTTCACCGTGATCCCCTATATCACGGTCTACGCCGTGCACAATGTCGGCATCTCGCAACTCGATATCCCGTACATCTATCTCTGCGGCGGCGCGGCCACCCTGATCACCGCCCGTTTGATCGGCCACTGGGCCGACCAGTTCGGCAAGGTCGAGGCCTACCGGCTGATCGCCTTCGCCGCACTGATCCCGTTACTGCTGGTCACCCACATCGGTGCCGTGCCGCTGTGGGCCTGGCTGATCTGCACGACGATCTTTTTTGTGCTGGTCTCGGGTCGCATGATCCCCGCGATGGCGATCATCACCTCGGCGGCCCAATCGAAATTGCGCGGCACCTTCATGTCGCTGCATGCGACGGTGCAATCGTTCTCGATGGGGATGGCAACTACACTGGCCGGTTTCATCATCAGCCAGGGTGAACAGGGAGAAGTGATCGATTACGGGCTGGTCGGTTTCGTCGCTGTAACCGGTAACCTGATAGCGATCTGGTTCGTATCGCGCATCGTGATGCATGACCAGCATGTCGTTGTGCCGGATGTCGCGCCGAAATAATATTCAAATTGCTTTTTCGGGATGAAGCGCACGAAGCGGCGGAGCGAATGACGAGACATATCTTCAGATAGGCGAGGAATGCGTGGGCATGCGACACAGCGATTCGCCCGCAAAAGGAATCTGGAGCGGGTGAACGGGATCGAACCGTCGTATGCAGCTTGGGAAGCTGCCGTTCTACCATTGAACTACACCCGCATGGTGGCGCGATTTTACGTGGGTTGCCCGCAATACTCAAATGGCAGTTTTTTGCCTGGCCTCCCACATCCCCCACAGTGCATGCTCAAGATTTTTCGCGAAACGGGAAGCATCAAAAAGCGGCGATGCCAATACCTGATCGCGTAATCCCGCACGCAAGGCGGCCAGTTTGGGCAGGTCGCCCGCGAACGCGATCGCTTTGGCGATATAGGCTTCCTTGTCGGCCGCGATCCAGTCCGACAATCCCGCCGCGGCTGTCAGGCTCGCCCCCTGACTCGCCCGCAGGCTGTCACCCGTCAGCGTCAGCGTGGGCACACCCATCCAGAGTGCCTCGCACGTGGTCGTGCCGCCGGGATACGGGAAGGTATCCAAAATCATATCCACCTCGGCGTGGGATGCCAGATACGCATCACGATGTGTATTCCCGTGCAGTGTCACACGCTCGGGAGGAATACCGTAGTGCTGCAAGCGTTGCAGCAATTGTGCTGCCACTTCGGGCTCACCCAGCTGTTTACGCTGGAAGCGCAGCCGGGCATTCGGTATCGCGGCGAGTATCTCGCCCCACACAGCCAGCACGTCATCGCCCAATTTGGGCAGGCTTTGATAACAGCCAAAGGTGATCACACCATTCGACAGGCTGGGTAAAGGCGACACGGCAAGGTTGACTTTGGGCGCGGTAAAACACAGCCGCGTATCCGGCAGATACCAGACCGATTCCGTGAAGTCTCCCCGCCGCGCTTCGGGCACCCCGACCTGGTCGGCCAGCAGGTAATCCATTTCCGCGATTCCGGTCGTGGCAAAGTACCCCAGCCAGCTCACCTGTACCGGCGCCGGTTTCCATGCGAATACCGGCAACCGGCTGTATCCGGTGTGACCAGACAGATCGACGAGTACATGCACACCGTCCGCATGTATCAACTGCGCGGCCGCCTCGTCGCTTTGCCCCGAAAGGTATCGCCATTCCGAAAAATAAGGCCGGATACGGGTGGTCAGTTCATCCGTTCGCCGGTTGGTCGAATAAGCGACCAACTCGACACGATGGGAATCGATTTGCCCCAGTATGCTTTCCAGGAAGTGCCCCACGGGATGGTTGAGCAAATCGCCGGAAACAAGGCCGATGCGCAACCGTTGGGGCGGATTTACGCAACGCCAGGCCGTAAAAGGCCGTTGCGCCAGCGAAGTCGCCACTTTGCCGAACCTGCGTGCTTCTTCCAGGCAGTGCTCGGGCGTATAGGTCGTGTAGTTCAGGATGAAGAGCGCGTTCGAATAGGCTTCAATGAAATCCGGCTTCAGTTCCAGTGCGCGGCGAAAGCATTTCAGCGCCTCTTCAAGCTGCCCGAATTCCTTATAGAGGCTGCCCTGAAGGTTGTGCACTTCGGCGTACCCGGCATCAAGTCTGAGCTCGTTACCGCAACAGACCATGGCTTCGTTGATCTGCCCGATCTCATGCAGGAGCACACCCAGATTGTAATTCGTGCCCAGAAAATCCGGTTTGATCGCCAGTGCCCTGCGGTAGCACGCGATGGCATCGTCCGACTGGTTGCGGTCCCTGTAGGCATTGCCGAGATTGTTGTGCACCGACGCGTCACCGGGGAACAGCTCGGCTGTTTTCTGCAATGTCGGCAGGCTATCCTTGCCCTGCATGTGCAGCGATATGCCCAGGAGTTTCCAGCCGGTCGCGGCACCCGGATAGCGGTCGACAAAAGCACGCGCACCGCGCTCGACTTCCGCAAAACGTTGCGCATTGAACAGCGAGACCAGTGCGTTCAATTCCGCCTGCGGGGAAGACGATTGCGCCGGGGTGACTTCTTTTCCTGACATCTTGCTTACCGTCGTACTATCAATTGGGTGCCCCATTCTATCAGCCCCCAAAGCCGTCCACCCGGTCCGGAATCCCGCGCGACTGTAGTAGAATATGCGGTGCGCACTCACATGGACTTTTTAAATTGATCACCGTCAGCATAAACGGCGAAGCACGCCAATTCCCACAGACAATCAGCATCGAGCAGCTCATTGCGGAAATGGGTTTGACCGGCAAACGCATCGCGCTGGAGCGCAACGGTGAGATCGTCCCGCGCAGCACCTTCCCGAACACCGAGCTGGCTGACGGCGACAAACTGGAAGTCGTCGTCGCAGTGGGCGGCGGCTAGGCAATCCATCAGGAACACTACCAATGAACGACAATTTGATCATCGCCGGCAAAAGCTATACCTCACGGCTATTGGTCGGCACCGGCAAATACAAGGACTTCACCGAAACCCGCGCGGCACTGGATGCCAGCGGCACGGAGATCGTCACGGTGGCGATCCGCCGCACCAACCTCGGCCAGAATCCGAACGAACCGAGCTTGCTGGACGCGGTGCCGCCGTCAAAATTCACCTACCTGCCCAACACCGCCGGTTGCTATTCCGCCGAAGACGCGGTGCGCACCCTGCGTCTGGCACGCGAGCTGCTGGACGGGCATAGCCTGGTCAAGCTGGAAGTGCTGGGCGACCCGCAATCCCTGTACCCGAACGTGATCGAGACCCTCGCCGCAGCGAAGACGCTGGTCGCCGAAGGTTTTCAGGTAATGGTTTACACCTCGGACGACCCCATCATCGCCAAACAACTCGAAGACATCGGCTGCGTCGCGGTGATGCCGCTGGCCTCCCTGATCGGCTCGGGCATGGGCATCCTCAACCCGTGGAATTTGCAACTCATCATGGAACGCGTGCAAGTCCCGGTGATCGTGGACGCGGGCGTGGGCACGGCGTCCGATGCCGCCATCGCGATGGAACTGGGTTGCGCGGGGGTGCTGATGAATACCGCCATCGCCGGCGCGAAAGATCCCGTGCTGATGGCGTCGGCCATGAAGAAGGCCACCGAGGCCGGACGCGAGGCATTCCTCGCCGGGCGCATGCCGAGAAAACTCTACAGTGCCAGCCCCAGCTCGCCGACCGCAGGCATCATCGCCTCGGCAGGCGCTTGAACATACAACAAAACTGGTCGGGTGGATAAAGTGCGTAGCACGTATCCACCATTCGGGCGGTGGATACGGCACTGCGTGCCTTTATCCACCCTACATTTCCCTAAAAGTTAATCGCATGACAGACACGCCAGACATCACCAAACGCCACATCCGCAGCTACGTCTTGAGACAAGGTCGCGTCACCGTCGCCCAGCAGCGCGCGGTGGACACCCTGGCTCCCCGTTTCGGCATCCCCTATGCCGCCGCGCCGCTCGACCTCGGCACCGCCTTCGGGCGCACTGCGCCCAAGATACTGGAGATCGGCTTCGGCATGGGCGACAGCACGGCGACCATCGCGCAGACACACCCCGAGAACGATTATTTGTGTCTGGAAGTACACACGCCCGGCGTGGGCAACCTGTACAAACTGATAGACGAGAGGCAGCTCACCAATATCCGCGTCATCCAGCACGACGCGGTCGAAGTGCTGCGCGACATGACCGCCGACGCATCTCTGGACGGCGTGCACATCTTCTTCCCCGATCCCTGGCACAAGGCGCGCCACAACAAGCGCCGCCTGATCCAGACTCCGTTCATTGCAAAACTGATGGGGAAACTCAAACAAGGCGGCTACATCCACGTCGCCACCGACTGGCAGGACTACGCCGAACAGGTGCTACGGGTATTGAGCGATGAGCCGCTGCTGGAAAACACCGCCGCCGACTACGCCCCCCGTCCCGACTACCGCCCGCTCACCAAGTTCGAAAAACGCGGCATCAATCTGGGACATGGTGTGTGGGATTTGATATTCAGGAAGAAACCCGCATAACACCCGGTTGATTGCTTCAGCCTCAAATAGGATCGGGGCGGAACACTGCAACAGCCGCCATTATTTCGCCAACGGCGCGGCAAAGTTGTTATGGGATAATGATGCCCATCGGCGGCTTCGCTCGGGCACACACCGGGCGTGGATCACCCCGACAAATTGAAGACCAGGGACTATATGGACAGCACAGAACGCAAGCAAACCGGGGCAGCGAAGACTTCCCGCAATCCGATCAAAATCATTCCGCTGCAACAGCGTTTGCGCAAGCCGGAGTGGATACGGGTGAAATCCGGCAATGGGCAGGGCTATCACGATGTGAAGCGGTTGTTGCGCGAACATAGTTTGGTGACGGTATGCGAGGAGGCATCCTGCCCGAATATCGGCGAGTGTTTTGGCAAGGGGACGGCGACTTTTATGATACTGGGCGATGTGTGTACGCGGCGTTGTCCGTTTTGCGACGTGGCGCACGGCAAGCCCAATCCGCCGGATGTGAACGAGCCTGCCAATTTGGCAAGTTCTATCGGCTTGCTTAATCTGAAGTACGTGGTGATTACCAGTGTGGATCGGGACGATCTGCGCGATGGCGGGGCAAAACATTTTGCCGATTGCCTGGGCGCGATTCGCCTGCGCTCGCCCGCCACCCGTCTGGAGATTCTGATTCCCGATTTTCGCGGGCGGATTGATGTCGCGCTGGATGAGCTGGCCGCCTGCCCGCCGGATGTGCTGAACCATAATCTGGAAACTGTGCCGCGTTTGTACAAGCTGGCGCGTCCCGGCGCGGACTATGCGCATTCCTTGAAGTTGCTCAAGGATTTCAAGGCGCGTTTTCCCGACATTCCCACCAAGTCCGGCTTGATGCTTGGGCTGGGCGAGACCGATGACGAGGTGTTGGAGGTGATGCGCGATTTGCGCGCCCACGATGTCAATATGCTGACGATTGGCCAATACCTGCAACCGTCCGAGGGCCATCTGCCGGTGTTGCGCTACGCCCCGCTGGAATCGTTCGCCCGCTTTGAAGAGGCGGCAAGGGAAATGGGATTCGTCCACGCCGCCTGCGGACCGATGGTGCGCAGCAGTTACTTCGCCGACGAGCAGGCGCACCGGGCGGGAGTGCTCGAATAGGGTGATGCCCCGGTTATCCGACCGAACAGCTCCCTAAAAATCTTGTGCTATTCTGGCCAACGCCCATCCAGAATAGGAGATTCGCCGTGCTGCTCTGGCTACAATTGTTGTTTTGCCTCGTTGCCATTGCATTTGCGGGCTATTTTCTTTCCCGCTACGGCGACATCATTGCCGAAAAATCCGGCATTTCCGCCTCGTGGGTGGGACTTATTCTGCTCTCCACCGCGACCTCTTTGCCGGAGTTGGTCACCGGAATTTCCTCCGTTTCATTTGCGCACGCCCCTGACATCGCGGTCGGCGATGTGCTGGGGAGCGCGGTATTCAATCTGGTCATTCTGGTGGTGCTGGATGCGCTATACCGGCGAGAAACCCTGTATAGCCGCGCGGCTCAAGGGCATATCCTCTCCGCATCACTGGGTACGATATTGATCGCTTTCGCCGGTTTCAGCCTGCTGCTGGATCATGCCGGCATGAGTCCGATGCTGGGACACGTTGGCTTCTACACCCCGTTCATTGTGCTGGTATATCTGGTCGCAATGCGCGCGGTTTACAGCTACGAGCAACGTACTCTGTCCGAATATACCGAGGTGTCCGCCGAACGCTATCCAGAGATGACGCTGCGTCGGGCGATTAAAGGCTATTCATTGGCGGCAATGGCGGTGGTGCTGGCAGGATCCTGGTTGCCGTTTGTCGCCAGGGATATTTCCGACATGATGGCTTGGGAACAAAGTTTTGTCGGAACACTGCTGGTGGCGGCGGTGACCTCCGCACCCGAGGCAGCGGTGACCCTTTCCGCCCTGCGCATTGGCGCGCTGGATATGGCGATTGCCAACCTGCTCGGCAGCAATCTTTTCAACATCGTTATCCTGGCCGTGGACGATATGTTTTATCGCGAGAGCGCATTGCTCGCGCACGTCGATATAAGTCACGCATTGACCGCATTCACCGCCGTGATGATGAGCGCACTGGTCACCGTGGGCTTAATCTTCCGCCCGCAGGGACGGGTCGTGTTGGGGTTGACCTGGGTAAGCCTGGGATTGCTCATGCTTTACGTGCTTAACTCATGGATATTATTTGGACATGCCTCATAGCGAACACACTTGGCACACCCTCTCGACCGATGAAGTCGCGCAACGCCTAAATACAAATCCGCAATCCGGTTTGAGTACCGCCCAAACGACCGAGCGGCTATCGCAATTCGGCCCCAATGCCTTGCACGAGCAACGTGCACGCTCCCCGTGGCGCATGCTGCTCGACCAGTTCACCGGCTTCTATTGCTGATGTTTATGACGGCGGTTAGCTTGGCAGTGATCGCCATCCCGTTGGCACTACTCGCCGTGGATTGATGTTGCGACGGACAACCCTGGGCAGCATACATGGTGTTGCTGGATGATAACTTTGCCACCATTGCTCACGCCGTACGTCAGGAACGGCGTCTCTACGACAATATCCGCAAATTCATCCGTTATGCGATCACCACCAATTCCGCCGAAGTAATGTGACCTTAATCACAGACAATCAGAACCGTGCGGTGATACGTTGCGCTCATCCGACATCATTCGTCACTCGGGGAGAAGATCGTGGTGAAGTTAAACAAGAAAGTGCTGTTCACATCCGTCGCCCTGTTGTTCGTGTTTTTTAGCATCCAACAGTTGCAAGCGGTCGATACCATCGATGTCAAACAGACCCAAAGCTTGACCCGGCAAGGCGCGCTGTTACTGGATGTGCGCGAGCCGGATGAATACCGGGAAGCCCATGCACCGGATGCGACACTGATTCCGCTCGGGCAACTGGGTGAACGCGTCAATGAAATCGCCGCCTACAAGGATAAGCCCGTCAACGTGATATGCCGTTCCGGGGTGCGCTCCGCAAAAGCAGCTCGCCTGTTGCAAAACGCTGGATTCAGTCAAGTTAACAATGTGGACGGCGGTATGACGGCTTGGGAAAAGGCCGATTTATCGGTGATACGAGAATCCGAATAATTGCCGCCACTTACTCGGTGCGTTGTTGAGCCGGCCCAGTTTTTTGCCCCACCATCCCCGCCACGACGATTCCCGCCTCGTACAACAGCCACAGCGGCATTGCCAGCATGAATTGGGAAATCACATCCGGCGGGGTCAGGATGGCACCTATCACGAATGCACCGACAATCACGTAGGGGCGCACTTCGCGCAGCTTTTCCACGCTGACGATATTGGTGCGCACCAGCACAATTACCGCAACCGGAACTTGGAAAGTAAGCCCGAACGCCACGAACAGGCTGATAACGAAGCCGAGGTATTTGTCGATGTCGGTCATCACCGCCACCCCCTGCGGCGCGGAGGCGGTAATGAAGCCGAACACCACGGGGAAAACCGCAAAAAATGCGAATGCCATGCCGCAAAAAAACAGCAGGGTGCTGGCCAAAATAAGCGGCAACACCAGACGTTTTTCGTGGGTGTATAGGCCGGGCGCGACAAACCGCCACAACTGGTACAGCACGTAGGGCAACGCAATCAGAAACGCCGCCATCATGGCAACTTTGAGCGGCACAAAGAACGGCGTGGTGACATCGGTGGCGATCATTTGCGCGCCTTTTGGCAGACTGGCAAGCAAGGGTTGCGCCAACAAGGTGTAGAGATCGGCAGCCCAGGGAAAAACGCCGACGAATACCAACAATACCGCCAGCACACAGCGCAACAAGCGGTCGCGCAATTCGATCAGGTGGGAAATCAACGTTTCGCTACTGCTCATCGCGCTTGGCCCGCGTCGCTGGTGGCGACTCGTTCGCATCCTTCAATTCGGCAGCAGAGGGTTGTTGTGCTTGTGCTGACGGTTGCGCAACCGCGCGGTTCAGTTGTTGCACCTGCTGCTCAACCGCGCGAGTACCTTGCGAAACGGCCTGTTCCGCCGCCTGCGCCTGCGCTTGCACCTGTGCCTGCAACTTCTGGAATTCCTCTATCGCCATATCGCGCTCGAGGTCCGACTTCACATGATTCACATAACGCCGGGCGCGCCCGTACCATTGACCCAGCGTGCGTGCCACTTTTGGCAAACGTTCCGGTCCGATGACCAACAGTGCCACCACCATGATGAGCAGCAGTTCGGAAAATGCGATGTCGAACATGGTGAGTTAAAAACTGCGGCTACGCCTTGGTTTCGGTCTTGTCTTTTACTTCGCCCTCGATGGTGCGACCGCCTTCTTTGATCTGCTTGTTCGCGCCCTCATCGGAACTCATTCCCTCTTTGAAGCCTTTGACCGCGCCGCCCAGATCACTGCCGATATTGCGCAATTTCTTGGTGCCGAACACCAGCACAATAATCAACAACACCACCAACCAATGCCAAATACTGAATGACCCCATCATCTTCTCCTTGAATTAACTGCGCGCCACCATGGGCGGTATCAAGCCGCCGCCGATAACATGAATATGCAAATGAAACACCTCTTGACCGCCACCTTTTCCGGTATTGATGACCGTGCGGAAACCGTGTTCCAGCCCCTGCTCCAAAGCCAGTCGGGGCGCGAGCACCAGCATTTTTCCCAACAGGTTCGCATGTGCCTGCTGTGCTTCCGCCAACGAAGCCAGATGCAGCTTGGGAATCAGCATGAAATGCACCGGCGCGACCGGATTGATGTCATGAAAAGCGAACATCTCGTCGTCCTCGTACACCTTGCGGCTGGGTATTTCGCCCCGCGCAATTTTACAAAAAATACAATCGCTCATGATTGATCCCGCTTTCTGCTTTGTTTCTCGACTATCCCCGACAAGCCTTCACGGCGCGCCAGTTCGTTCACCACATCATCGGCACTCAAACCGTGGTGCGCCAACAGCACCATGGTGTGAAACCACAGATCCGCCACCTCATAGACCAAATGACTCTTATCACCCTGTTTGGATGCCAACACCACCTCGGTCGCTTCTTCGCCCACCTTTTTCAAAATGGCGTCTTCACCCTTGCCCAACAACTTGGCAACGTAAGAAGACTCCGGCGATGCCTGTTTGCGGGCCTCCAGTGTTGCGCTTAATCGCTGCAAAATATCCTGTGTCATTTTTATCAATCTCGCCAGTTTTCAGGGCGGAAAAAGTATGCCATCTCCACCCCGGTCATGCCCCGTCACCTTCCGGGTGAAGATGCCCATAAATTTCATCGGGCGACTTCAACACGGCATCCGTTTCCAACCAACTCCCCCGCTGCAATTGGCGATAAAAACAGCTTTGCCGCCCGGTGTGGCAGGCGATGCCGCCCTGTTGCTCCACCTGCAACAGGATCACGTCACCGTCGCAGTCGAGGCGAATTTCCTTTACCCGCTGGGTGTGACCGGACGCTTCGCCCTTGTGCCACAGTTTCTTGCGCGAACGCGACCAATATACCGCCTCGCTTTTTTGCCAAGTCAGCTGCAATGCCTCGCGGTTCATCCACGCCACCATCAACACACGCCCGGTGGTCGCGTCCTGGGCAATGGCGGGTACGAGGCCGTCATCCGACCAGTTGACCTTGTTCAGCCACACTTCACTCATAATCTGACTTCTATCCCTTGCTCGGCCATGAAACGTTTGGCCTGCTGTACGGTGTATTCACCGAAATGGAAGATGCTGGCTGCCAACACCGCATCCGCCCCGCCCTGCCGCACACCATCCGCCAGGTGTTGCAGGTTGCCCACGCCGCCGCTGGCAATCACCGGAATCTCCAGCGCATCGGTGACGGCACGGGTCAGAGCCAGATCGAAGCCGCGTTTCCGCCCGTCCTGATCCATGCTGGTCAACAGAATTTCACCCGCGCCCAACGCCTGCATTTTTTGCGCCCACGCCACCGCATCCAGCCCGGTTGCTTTGCGCCCGCCGTGGGTGAACACCTCCCACTTTCCAAGTGCCACCTGTTTGGCATCGATAGCGACCACGATGCACTGCGAACCGTAGCGTCCCGCCGCATCCGCCACCAGTTGCGGGTTCAGCACCGCCGAGGTGTTGATGCTGATCTTGTCGGCACCCGCATTGAGCAGGTTGCGCACATCCTGCACCTCGCGCACCCCGCCGCCCACGGTCAGCGGAATAAATACCTGCGAGGCGACCTGTTCGATGATGTGAAAAATGATGCTGCGATCATCCGAACTGGCGGTGATGTCGAGAAAGGTCAGCTCATCCGCACCCTGATCATCATAGCGTTTGGCGATCTCTACCGGATCGCCGGCATCGCGCAATTCGACGAAACTCACGCCCTTGACCACACGACCCGCAGTCACGTCCAGACAAGGAATGATACGTTTGGCGAGCATCAGAATGTCGGCGTGAGCTCGTCTGCCAACTGCTGGGCGGCACGAAAATCCAGCGTTCCCTCATAGATGGCACGACCGGTAATCACACCGCCAATGCCTTCCTGCTCCACCGCACACAGTGCCCGCACGTCGTCCAGATTGGTGACCCCGCCGCTGGCAATGACGGGTACACGCAAAGGACCGGCGAGTGCCACCGTCGCCTCGATATTCACCCCGGTCAACATGCCATCACGACCGATGTCGGTATAAATAATGGCTTCCACACCATAGTCTTCAAAGCGTTTTGCCAAATCACCCACATCGTGTCCTGTCAGTTTTGCCCAACCGTTCACCGCGACATTGCCGCCCTTGGCATCCAACCCGACCATGATATGCCCCGGAAATGCGTCGCAGGCCTCATGCAAAAAACCCGGCTGCTTAACCGCTGCCGTACCGATAATGATGTAAGTCACCCCGATATCGAGATAACGCTCGATGGTTTCCAAGTCGCGGATACCTCCACCCAGTTGCACCGGGATCTCGCTGCCAACGCTCTCGACTATGCCGCGCACCGCCGCCTCGTTCTTCGGCTTGCCGGCAAACGCGCCGTTCAAATCGACCAGATGCAAACGGCGTGCGCCTTGCTCCAGCCAATGTTGCGCCATTGCGGCGGGGTCTTCGGAGAATACTGTGGCATCCTCCATCACGCCCTGTTTGAGGCGCACACAGTTACCGTCTTTCAGGTCAATCGCGGGAATAATCAGCATGGCAATACGTTTTAGTTCATGGGTTCCAGTTAATAAAATTTTGCAGCAGGGTCAAGCCCGCCGCCGCGCTTTTTTCGGGGTGAAATTGCACCGCAAATAAATTTTCTTTTCCCACCGCGCAGACAAAAGGCAGGGGATAGTCGCTGCTTGCCTGCACCAGACTGGCATCGTCCGTCCGCACATAGTAACTGTGCACAAAGTAAAAGCGCGCATCCTGGGCTATGCCGTTCCATAATGGATGCTCTCGATGATGAACCTGGTTCCAGCCCATGTGCGGTACTTTGAGCTTATTGCCCTGCGCGTCTTGCAAACCCGGCGCAAAGCGCGTTACCTCGCCCGGCAACAGTGCCAGTCCCGGCACATCGCCCTCGCTGCTACGTTCGAACAACATCTGCAAGCCGATGCAAATACCGAGGAAGGGTTTGCCGCGTGCCGCATCCAGCACCGCCGAACGCAAGCCGCGCCCGTCCATCTCGCGCATACAATCGGGCATCGCGCCCTGCCCCGGAAACACCACGCGGGCGGCATTCGCCACCACCCCGGCATCGTCGGTCACCGCGACGGAAACCTTGGGCGCGACCCTGCGCACGGCCTGCTCGACCGAACGCAGATTGCCCATACCGTAATCAATGATAGCGACATCAACCATGGAGAATTACAACGTTCCCTTGGTGGAAGGCATAACCCCGTCCATGCGCGGATCAAACTCCAGCGCGACACGCAGCGCACGACCGAAGGCCTTGAAGATCGTCTCCGCCTGATGGTGGGCGTTGTCGCCTGCCAGATTGTCGATGTGCAAGGTCACCAGGGCGTGATTGACGAAGCCTTGGAAAAACTCGTGGAACAGATCAACATCGAACTCGCCGATGCTGGCGCGCACAAACCCGCAGTTGAACACCAACCCGGGACGACCGGACAAATCCAGCACCACGCGCGACAGTGCCTCATCCAGCGGCACATAAGCATGCCCGTAACGGCGCACTCCTTTTTTATCACTGACCGCCCGATTAAAAGCCTGCCCCAAGGTAATGCCGATGTCTTCGACCGTGTGATGCGCGTCAATATGCAAATCTCCCTTGGCGACAATCTGCAAGTCAATCAGCCCGTGGCGGGCCACTTGATCCAGCATGTGTTCAAGAAATGGCAGGCCGGTATCCAGCTTGATTTTACCGCTGCCATCCAGATTCAGTTCGACCGTAATCTGGGTTTCCAGAGTATTGCGGGTAACTTTTGCGCTACGCATGATTTGCCTTATGCGGGTTGGTTAATCGTGTCTGTTAGTGCACGGATGAATTGCTCGTTTTCTGCCGGTGTTCCCACTGTCACACGCAGACAATCCGTTAAAGCCGGATGTCCGCCGTGCAAATTTTTGATTAACACGCCGCGCTGCTTCAAGCCGGCAAACACCCGCGCCGCATCCGCCACGCGGAACAGGATAAAGTTTGCCGCACTGGGATATGCCCGTACACCACTCATCCGGCTCAACGCCGCCAACAGCTCCGCGCGTGTCTGCTTGATCAATTCGGCTTGCGCCAACAAAACATCATGGTGTTCCAACAGCTTGGCCGCAAGCAATTGCGGCAACACGCCGACATTATACGGCAAGCGCAGCTTTTCCAACTGGCTCAGCCAGGCACTCGAACCCGCCAAAAACCCCAGCCGTAACCCAGCCATGCCGAGCTTGGAAAAGGTGCGCATCACCAATAGGTTGTCGTATTGCCGCAAGCGCGGGATAAAACTGTCGCTGGCAAACGCGTAATAAGCCTCATCCACCACCACCAAGCCGGGCGCGGCCTCGATGATGCCTTCAACTGCCGCCGCATCGAAAAGGTTGCCGGTGGGATTGTTGGGATAGGCAAGAAACACCAGCGCGGGCTGTTCACGCGCAATCGTCTCCAGGATGACCGGCAGATCCAGCGAAAAATCCCCGGCCAAGGGTACGCCGACATAATTCATGCCGACAAAAGTTGCGATCATTTTGTACATCACGAACGACGGCTCAACGCTCAGCAGCGTCGCACCGGGTTTATTCAGTGCCAATGCCAGCAGCTGGATAATCTCGTCCGAACCGTTGCCCAACAAAATATCCATGCCTTCCGGCAAGTCCAGACTATCGCGTATATGCCGCTTGAGATCGGTCGCGGCGGCATCGGGGTAGCGGTTGATCTGCGCATCGGCAAGCAACCCGCCTATCGCCGCACGCAGCTCCGGGGGAAGCGCGTAAGGATTTTCCATCGCATCCAGCTTGACCAGACCCCGGCTATCGGGGACATGATAGGCGTGCAATTGAAGAATCTCGGCACGCATCAATTGACTGACCAGGGGGAAAATCGGAACAGCAGACATAAAAATTGCTCAACAAACAACAGACATTGGGATGGGTGCTAGCTTATCACGGAGTTGCCCGCCCACGCAGCGAACCTTAATCCACCAGCGCGGCAAGCATCAGTAATGCCCGTGAGTTTCGTCTTCGCCTGCCACATCCAGCGGCCATAACTGATGCGCATCCAGCAACAGGCGATAGCGTGCTTCGTTGGCATCGAGCTTTGCCAGTGTTTCAGACAATGAGGCCTCCAATGCCAGGCGATGCGCGCTCAGGCTGTCGGACTGACTGCTTTCTCCCAAGCTGTAAGCCTTGGCGACCAGTTCGGCATTGTCGCGCATGGCTTCCGCCACCGTTTTCGCTTGCTGCCAGGTTTGGTAACTTTTCACGGCTTGGGTGTAGGCGGCATAAATATCCGCCTGCAAACGCTGCTTTACATATAACTCCTGATCGGCTGCCATCGCGGCCTGTTGCATCGCACTTTCCGCCTTTGCACCGCGCTGACCGAACGACAGCGGCATACTCACGTAAATGCCCACCACCTTTTCAGTACCGCCCAAGTCGCTCCCATAACGCATACCAACCGTAGGATCCGGCACTTGATCCGCGCGGCTGCGCTGCGCCAGCAACTGCTGCACCCGACGCTGCTGCTCGGCCACGCCAACTTCATGGTTGTGACCCATCACCTGCTCCTGCCAATAGCTCAGGTCTCGCTCTATTGCCCGGGGTATCGGTGACTCGGTTGTTTCCGACGACTTGATTGCCGGAAACTGCTGCTGCAAAACGTTACGGGCAAGTTGCGCACGCAACGCCGCCTGCTGTTGTGCCACGCCGGCCTGCGCGCTGGCAGCAAGTGCCTGATTAAGTTGCAACTTTGGCGCATCCCCCGCCTTAAACCGCTGCTCCGCCATGCGCGCCTGTTGCTGCAAAATGGACTGTTGTTGTTGCCACAAATCGGCTTGCGCCTGCTCTTGCTGCCAGGCAAACCACAAACGCAACAAACTGCGCGCCGCTTCGTGCCGCGCATCGCCAAAGGCATATTCTGCCGCCGCAACGGTGGCGTGACCAATATCCCGATCAATCCCGGCCTTATTCAACCAGCGTAGCGGACGCTCCAAAGCAACATCCCACTCTTTAAGGTTTTGTCCGGTACTCGCAATATGTCGTTGCGCTGAACCCGCGCGCAAATTGAATTCATAATCACCGCTGTTCCAATTACGTTGTTGCGCCTGCGCCACGCGCAACTGTCGTTCCGCGTTCAATACCAAAATGTGTTGACTCAGCGACGCTTCCACTTGGGTTGTCGCCGGCAGTCCCGGGTAATCAAGCTCTGCCGCATGGGCAAAAACACCGAATGCCGCGAGCGGCAGCAGCAACGCCGCCGCATTGATTGGCGCATAACACCCCCGCAACTTGCCCACCATTGCCATCATCACGCCATTCTCCCGAACTCGATTACCGGCGTAATCCAATAACCAATCTCCCGATTGCTTTCCTCGCGCTTGAGGTGCGCGACCAGCGCGCGCGCATCGTCCAGATTCATTACCGACTGAAAAGATACCCGCTGCGATCGCCCGCGCACTTGCTCTGTCATGCTGGGCAGGTTTTCCTTGCGACTCCCCCCTTCCATTCTGGACAGGGTGAAGCCACCCGCCCATTCGGGATGTTCCAGCAGGTGGTCGACCAGCCGCTCCTCCAGACTGCGGTGACAGACGAGTGTCAAACAGCAATTCATTTCTTTCATTTGCGTTCCTTTGCGGGTGCCAGACCGAAACGACGGTACAAAATCGGCAGCATGATGAGCGTCAACAGTGTCGAACTCATCAGCCCGCCGATGACGACAATCGCCAGCGGCTTCTGGATTTCCGAACCCGGGCCGGTGGCAAACAGCAGCGGCAACAGACCCAAAGCGGTAATGCTGGCAGTCATCAACACCGGGCGCAGCCGACGCTTTGCCCCCTCGAACACAAGCTCGGTGATAGCCATCCCTTGGGCGTGCAACTGGTTGAAATACGACACCATCACCACACCATTGAGTACCGCGATGCCCAACAGCGCGATAAAACCGACCGACGCCGGAACCGACAGATATGCACCGCTGATCCACAAAGCCAGCACCCCGCCAATCAGCGCAAACG
Organism: Pseudomonadota bacterium; assembly: GCA_049321355.1. Taxonomy (GTDB): domain Bacteria; phylum Pseudomonadota; class Gammaproteobacteria; order Burkholderiales; family Gallionellaceae; genus Gallionella. The sequence continues at coordinate 65,127 of JBMOPZ010000019.1, forward strand.
GGATATTGGTCAGTACCAGAACGGCCTGCCTCACCGAAGCAAAGGTGGCGAACAGCAGCATGAAAATCATGCCCAGTGCCACGGGTATAACAACGGCAAGACGTGCCGCAGCACGCTGCTGATTCTCGAACTCCCCGCCCCAGGTCAGGCGGTATCCTTCCGGTAACTTGATTTGCGCGGCGACGGCAGCTTTGGCTTCTTCCACAAAACCCACCAGGTCACGACCGGAAACATTGCTTTGTACCACCACCATGCGCTGCCCGTTCTCCCGATCCACTTTCACCGGGCCATCGACGCGCTCCAGTTTGGCGACCGCCGACAGCGGCACGTTTTGCCCGTTTGCCAAGGGCAGGGTGAGCGCGGCAAACAATGCCGGGGATTGCCGAATATCCTCCGCGCCGCGCAATGTTAGCGGCGTGCGGCGCCCGTCCTCAATCACAACACCGAGTTGCTGCCCTTCAATTTGGCTACGCAGGGTATTGGCGATGTCATCCACGTTAAAACCCAGGCGACCCGCCGCAAGGCGATCTATCTCCACGCGGTAATACTGCACGCCGCTGTTTTCCGTGGTGTACACATCTTGGCTGCCCTTAATACCTTCCAGCACCTTAACCATATTCCCGGCGGTATCGTTAAGCGTGTCCAGATCCGTGCCGAAAATTTTAATCGCCACATCCCCGCGCGCGCCGGTCAGCATTTCGGAAACACGCATCGCAATGGGTTGGGTAAAACTGTAAGAAACTCCCGGCAGCTGATCCAGCACCTCGCGCAACTCACCGATTAGCCACGGCTTGCCCTGCTCGCGCCATTCGCTCTCGGGCTTTAACACCAGAAAGGTATCGGTCTGGTTCAAACCCATCGGATCCAGCCCCAGCTCATCCGAACCGGCACGCGCCACGATGCTTTTAACTTCCGGCACCTGCGCCATGATCGCCTGTTGAATTTTCAAATCAAGTGCCACGGTTTGTTCCAGGCTGACAGAGGGCAACTTTTCGATGCCCACGATGATGTCGCCTTCATCCATTTCCGGCATGAAAGTCTTGCCTATCTGGGTGTACACCCCGGTAGTGATGAGCAACATCAGCAACGCGCCGGCTATCACGACACGCTCTTTGCCCAGGGCGCGTTGCAGCAACGGCGCGTAGATACTCATTGCCGTGCGCACCAGCCAAGGCTCTTGATGACTGCCTTTTTTGAGCAAAAAAGAAGCGAGCATCGGCACCACCGTCAGCGATAACAGCAACGAAGCGGTCAGTGCAAACACGATGGTCAGTGCCACCGGAATAAATAACTTGCCCTCCAGCCCCTGCAAGGTGAGCAACGGCAAAAATACGATAATGATGATGGCAACACCGGCGGCAACCGGCGTGATCACCTCTTTCACCGCGCGATAAACAACATGCAACGGCGACAACTTGCCGGAAACCTTGTCGTGAGCCAGATGCGACTCGATGTTTTCCACCACCACCACCGCCGCATCGACCAATATGCCGATGGCGATGGCCAGCCCGCCGAGGCTCATCAGATTGGCGGACATCCCGAACTGTCGCATCAGAATAAAGGTGAACAGCATCGCCAGCGGCAACGTAACCGCCACCACGATCGCGCCGCGCAAATTGCCGAGGAACAGCACCAGCATGATAACGACCAGCACGATGGCTTCGATGATGGCCGAAGACACCGTGCCGACGGCGCGCTCCACCAGGTGGCCGCGATCATAAAACACCCTGGTACTCATGCCCGGCGGCAAGGCGGGGGCAAGTTTTTCCAGGGTGGCTTGCACCGCAGCCACCACCTGCTGCGCATTCGCGCCACGCAATCCGAGCACCAACCCCTGCACCGCTTCCCGGTCACCGTCCTGGGTGACCGCACCCATGCGCGTAAGACTGCCGATGCGGACTTGCGCGACATCACTTACACGCACGGGATTGCCGCCCACGCTGGAAACCACAATGTTGCGCACATCCTGCAAGGCGTGGATATTGCCTTCGGTGCGCACCAGCAATGCTTCATCGCCATCGTTGATCCGTCCCGCGCCATCGTTATTATTGTTGGACTGTATCGCCTGCCGCAGCATGGCAAACGAGATGCCATGCACGGCAAGCGCACGGTGATCCGGCACCACCTCAAAGGTGCGCACCATACCGCCCAGCGAATTCACTTCGGCCACGCCGGGCAGGGTGCGCAAGGCGGGACGGATTACCCAGTCGAGAATGGTGCGACGCTCCTGCAGGGAATAATTCTCCCCCTCCACGGTAAACATGAAAATCTCGCCCAGCGGCGTAGTGATGGCGGCGAGCCCCCCGGTCACATTGGCGGGCAAATCACGCTGCACATTATTCAGGCGTTCTGCAACCTGCTGGCGTGCCCAGTAGATGTCGGTGCCCTCGTGAAAGTCGATGGTGATGTCGGCAATCGCGTATTTCGAGGTGGAACGCAGGATGCGCTGCTTGGGAATACCGAGCATCTCCAACTCAAGCGGGGCGACAATGCGCGCCTCAACTTCTTCCGGCGTCATGCCCGGAGCCTTCATGATTATTTTGACTTGAGTGGGCGACACATCGGGGAACGCGTCTATCGGCAAATCGCGGTACGACGAGATGCCCGCACCGATTAGCAACAGCGTCAACACCGCCACCAACATCCGTTGTGTCAGGGCGAATTCAACCAGCCTGGTGAGCATCACTCTCCCCCGCCGATGCCCATTGCGGCAGACTTCAACACGGACACCCCCTGCACGGCGATCTGCTCATCACCCTTGAGTGCGCCGCTGACAACGCTATTTTTCGCGCCCTCATGGATGACAGTGACAGCCTCGGCGCGAAAACCGCCGGACGTTTTAACAAAAATCACCGCCTGTTGATGCAAACGCGCAAGCGCGCTGTTTGGGACATTCCATTGCGCCGGCGTACTGGCAGGCATGGCAATCACCGCTTCGACAAACTGCCCCGGACGCAAATTGTCCGCACCCTGATTGATCACGGCACGCACTTGAACCGTCTGGTTGCCGCCGCTGAGATTATGGCCAATAACCGTCAACCTGCCGCCGGCAGAGAACCCGTCAACGGTGACCGCCGTTCCCGTGCGCAAACCGCGCGCAATAGACAGGGGAACCTGTATTTCCAGTGCCAGCGGATCCAGCTTTGCAACCTTGAACAGCGGTGTGGCCACCTCCAAACGCTGTCCGGCGGTAATTGCTTTTTCCAGCACCACGCCATCAAGCGGCGCGACAACGTCCAAGCTGCCGAAAAACTCTCCTCCCGTTTGTAATTTACTCAACGCCGCGCCGCTCATCCCGGATGCCCGCAAAAACTGTTTGCGCTCGGCAACCACGGCGGCAGCCTCGCGCGCCGCCCCTTTACTATTGCGGTAGCGACTCTCGGCAATAATGCCATCTTTGAACAGTGCCTCATCGCGAAGCAGATTTTCTCTGGCCAGTTCGGCCTGCACACTCGCCTGAAGAAATCCGCGTTGCGCCTCGACGAATGCCGGGCTTTGCAACCTCGCCATCACCTGCCCTTTGCGCACCGCCTCGCCCGCCTCCACCAATGTCTGCTCAACCAGGGCGGTCAGCGGCGCACCCATCATCACCAACTGATTACTGGGGACAACCACCTGTGCCGACAAGCCGGGCAACTCGGCTGCACTATTGTTAGGCAATGCAACTGTCGCAACGCCCAGTTTTTTCATTTGCTGTTCCGACAGCATGACATCTGGGTTTGCGCAAGCAAACGAGGACAGCATGGCAAGCGGCACCAGCACAGAAACAAATCGGTATGTCATAGCAAACTCCAAAATTACAAAACCACGCGACCATCACTGATGGCAAAAGACGGGGCAACCAAGGCGGGCGGTTAGGGAGCTTGCGACCACAGGCCGAACCAATGGTTCAAACCAGGGTGGAAAGAGGGGGCGGGCGGGGGGAAATCGACATGCGCAGATTGCCCGCACGGAAACGCGGCTGCACTCCGCCCCGACATCGCGGGCGTATTCCACACGGCATCGGATAGCGGCAAGGCGCAGGGTATGGACACGATTGCACCCGACTGATTTTCCACATGCAACGCTTGGGGGTGCGCGTGCCTATGCAGCTCATGGCTATAAATCGTTGCTTCACTCTCAACATCACCGATATGCGCATGCGCCAGCGGTGCAACACACTGCAACAACACAAACACGGTCAGGAGAAAATGCTGAAAGGGGTTTTTCATGGGCGGGAATTGTAGCAGGCTATTGCAACCATTGCAACCATTTTTGGCGTTGTTTCCAGGCATGTCGGGCATGGGTGATTACGTTTGGCTATGCCACAGTTAACGTTGATCTTTGGGTAGGGCGGATAAAGCGCGGGCGCGTATCCACCAGCCGGCATCGCTCATCGGTGGAAACGCTGCACTTTTTCCACCCTGCGAATAAAACACGGATTCATCGTGTTGCGCAACACCAATAAGTAACGATGACATAACCTTACGTTTTAACGTTGCCGCAATTCAAAGCTGACCTCGCCTGCCACGTTACTGCCTAGCGACAGCCGATAATCAAGCTGCTCGGCCCAGCGCGCTGCTTGAAACAAGCCGATACCCAAGCCACCTTCCGAAGCCACCACCTCGCCCAACAATTTGGCCGCAATCTCCGCCGGTATTGCCGTCCCGCTGTCGCAAACCGTCAAACCCGCAGGATGGGCGGTCAACACCACGATGATGCGAATGTCAGGCTCGGACTGGCGCTTGCGCAGCGCGTTCTCGATCAAATTATCCGCAACGCAATCAAACAAAGCCTGCGGGATGGCAATCTCCGGCAATTGCGGAGGTGCACGCCAGATAATTTTCTGATGCTGGTTGCGCGCCTGCACACTTTGCCACCAGGCACCCAATGCCAAACGCGCACTGTCATTGTCGGATTGCGGTTGCTGCAACTTGGTCATCACCAACTCGATGCGCTGTGCCAGCAGGGGCAGTTGCTGCCGCAACAATTGCTGCCCCTGAGCGCTTTCACTTTGCGCCAGTGCGGTTAACGAGAATAGCGATTGCAGCATATTCTTCAAATCGTGGGTCAAGCGCGACCCCGTCTCGTACACCGCCCGCAAATGGGTAATATCGCGCAAGGTTTGCTCGCGCTGCTTCGCCTGATAAAAATAACCGATCAATTGTGTCAGCAAGTGAATGTGTAGCGACACCGTGGGATTCAGCGCCCTTTTGGCATACAACGTCAATCGCAGATCCCCCTCTTGCACCATCACGCCATACTCGCTGAACTGTCCGGACTGCCCCGATCCGGTCGGTGCCTGCCAGGACAATCCCGACAGCCACGGCAATTCCGCCAGCAACGTCGTTGCGCGTGTCAAATAGCGGGCGGCATCGGGTTCGCGCTGGGCGGCATCGGCAAGCCGGGACAACCAGCTCTCGAACGGCGTACCCAGATTCAGCAAATAACGCGAGAACATGATCTGCAAGCCGCTGTAACCAAAACGCGGACGCCACAAACCACCCAGGCTCAACAATAACAAACCGATCAGAAACAAGGTGCGCAACAGCGCGGCAAGATAATCCATCTGCCCCAGGGTCATAAAGGCCAGACTGCCCAACACCACCAACGCCAACAGCAAAAACAGCACCAGGCTATAAATAAAGTCCACCGACTGCACGCCATCGACCCGCTCTTCGCGGGTCGGCAACAACGCCATCACCAGCAACAGCAACGGCAACACATAACGCATCAGGGTACGACCGACCTCGATGGTCGATTCCGCCATAAATAAATTGGGCACGACCCACAGCAATAACGCCGCCAACAGATAAGCCATCACCAACAGCGAAAACCCGCGCGACCACAAGTCACGAAAAGCCAGTACACGCGCGCCAACCAGACCGAACAAGCCGGTCAGCCACAACGCAACAACCCACCAGTTCAACCAAAACAACGCGGCAAATGCCGCCAATACGATAATGGCAAGTGCCGTGCCGCTCACCTTGCTTGCGCCGTGCCACAATGGCTGCCAAATCAAAAACAAGCCCAGATGGGCAATCAGCAAGGGATGCACCCAGGGGCTGTGCACCCCCAGCGACATGGCAAGATGCAATACCAGCAACATCGCCAGCAACAGCCAGCGACCGGTCAAAAAACGGCCACTCCAAGCAGGTGTCAACATTTCGTCAGTTTTTGTCCGTAATCAGTCAAATACACCAAAAAACCCAAACCAAAAAACCCGTAACCCCGTGTTTATTGGGACGGCGCGCGAAAAAACAAACTGGCACGACCTTTGCTTATACAGGCGCACACCATCCAACAAGTAGGAGACTAGCATAATGAAACGCACTCAATCCGGTTTTACCCTTATCGAAATCGCCATCGTACTGGTGATTATCGGCCTATTGCTCGGTGGCGTGTTAAAAGGTCAGGAGTTAATCAATCAGGCGAAAATTAAAAATGTCGCCAAAGACTTCGAGGCAATTTCTGTCGGCGTACTCGGTTATCAGGATCGTTACAAAAAGCTGCCGGGGGACGACGATGGTGCTGCGCGCTGGTCCGGCGTTGCTGTGCCTGCAACTGGCGCGGGCAACGGAACAATCTCTGGAGCCTTTAACAGCACAACGGCCACAGACGAAACCGCATTATTTTGGCAGCACTTGAGACTGGCCGGCTTCATCGCGGGTGACACCTCGACTACTGCTGAAGCCACGAAACAACCCCCCAATGCCGTCGGCGGTATTTTGGGCATCCAATCCGGCGTATTTGGCTTGGCCGGACACGCGGTGTGTTCGACCCAGTTGCCGGGAAAAATCGCGGGGGCGGTGGATAGTCAATTCGATGACGGTAAACCCGAGTCGGGATCGGTGCGCGGCTTCACCTCCACTACAGTAACGGCAGCCAACAATCCCGCCATCACCGTTTACACTGATGACACCGCAACCCTTTACACCGTCTGCAGAACCTTGTAGCATGTAACCGCATCACGTAGCACAAGCCCTTAAGCCCGCCGTCAAAAGTGGGCTTTTTTATCGCCCCAACCTTTGCGCAAACGCTCTTCTGCCGCCTCCAGCATCAGCGGCTGCCCCAGCAAAATCAGCAGGTCGCCCGCCTGCAACTCCATCTCATTGGATGGCTCGTTGCCGAGCACGTTGCGGCGGCGCACGCCATTGACTTCCACATTCAACTCGCCCAGCTTCAGATCGCCGAGACGCTTGCCCACCGCGGCATCGCGTTCCTGCAACAACACGCGATGGAAGCGCGATTGCAACTCGCTTGCGCCATCATCTTCTTCTACCGCCTGCGCGGTTCGCAAATAGCCGCTCATCAGGCTATAACGCCGCGCGCGCGTTTCCTGCACACGGCGCACCACGGTGCTGAGCGGCACACCGGTCATGAGCAATGCCTGCGATGCCAGCATCAGGCTGCCCTCCAGCATTTCCGCCACCACTTCCGCCGCCCCCGCTTTTTTCAACGCCTCAACATTACTGTCGTCCACGGTACGCACAATGACGGGCAGATCGGGACGCACCTGCTGCACGTGCTGCAAAATTTTCAGGGCGGAATGTTTGTCGTCATAGGTGATCACCAATGCCTTGGCGCGCGCCAATCCCGCAGCCTGCAGCACCTCATGCTTGGCGGCATCGCCGTAAACCACCCGCTCGCCCGCGGCACTGGCTTCATGCACACGCCGCGAATCGAGATCAAGGGCAATAAAACCGGCACCCTCGCGCTTGAGGAACTTCACCAATTCCTGCCCGCACCGCCCGTAGCCGCAGACAATAATGTGCTGGTTGGTATTCATGCTCTGCACCGCTATCTGGTGCATTCGCATGGCGCGATGCATCCATTCCTCCGGCGACAGACGGCGCACAATTGCATCGCTGTGCTGTATCAGGAAAGGCGCAATCAACATGGAGAGGAGCATCGCCGCCAATACGTTTTGCATCACATCTTGCGGCAACAAGTTGACTCCGCCCGCCAGCGTCAGCAACACAAAACCAAATTCACCCGCTTGCGCCAGACCGATGCCGGTAGGTAATGCCGCGCCCCAACTGCCGGAAAACCCGCGCACCAGCCCCGCCACCACCAAGGCCTTGAAGGGCAGCAAAATCAGCAACAGCAACAGTATCCAGGGCCAGCCGTCGATAACGGCATGAAGGTCAAGCATCATGCCGATGGTGACGAAAAACAAGCCGAGCAAAATGTCGCGAAACGGCTTGATGTCTTCTTCCACCTGATAACGGTACTCGGTTTCGGAAATCAGGATGCCGGCAACGAACGCCCCCAATGCCAACGACAGTCCGCTGAGCTCGGTGATCCAGGCCATGCCGAGCGTGAACAGCAACACGTTCAGCATGAACAGCTCCGAAGAGGATTGTTTCGCCACCAAATGAAACCACGGGCGCAACAATTTTTGCCCGAACACCAGCAACGCCGACAACACCAGCACCACTTTCAGCATGGCAAGACCCAGGGTCGTCACCAAATTACCGTCATTCGCCGCCAGTGCCGGAATCAGGATAATTAGCGGCACCACCGCCAGATCCTGAAACAGCAGTACCCCCATCATTTTCTGCCCCTGCGGGGTATTCAGTTCGGCGCGCTCAACCAGCATTTTGCTGACAATCGCGGTGGAAGACATCGCCAATATGCCGCCCAACACCAAGCCCTCCTGCCAACTCATCCCGAAAAATAGCGAGGAGAGCATCACCAACACGGTGGTGGCAATCACCTGCGCCGTACCGAGGCCGAACACCAGTGTTTGCATGGCACGCAGTCGCGCCAGGCTAAACTCCAATCCGATGCTGAACATCAGGAACACCACGCCAAATTCGGCAAGGTGATGGGTTTCGGGTGTATCGGGTATCCATGCCAGCGCGTGCGGGCCGATCAGAATGCCGACCGTCAAATATCCCAGCATCGCCGGCAAGTGCAAGGTGCGGCACAACACCACCACCACCACGGCGGTGGCAAGGAGAATCAAAACAAGGGTGAGCGCACTTTCCATCGGGGGTAATCGTAAATAATGTTATCGCCGCAATCATGCAGGATTCACGCACGCTTTGCAAAAGTGTCCGGCGGGAGAAGATGGGGAATGAGCGTTCCCCTGGTTGGATGTGCGGCAATCCCCCAACTTTTCCAACATTTGCCGCACCGGTGCCGGAATCGCACGTTGCCGTGCCTCGGCTATGTCCGGCCAATCATCATGCGATTGCTGCGCGCACTGCGGCTTATCTTGCACGCGCAACAACAGCGGCGTGATGTGCAATTTGAAATGGGTAAAGGTGTGCGTAAAGGCCGGCAGGGCTGCCCCGCAATGCTCGACCCGGATACCCTGCTGCGCGCACCAGGTCAACGCCGCGACTTCATCGGCAAACTGCGGCGGACACCACAGCCCGCCCCAAATTCCCTGTGAATCACGCTTCTCCAGCAGCAGCCGAGTGCCGTGCAACAACAACAAAAACGTGCTGTGCCGCTGTGGTATGGCCTTGTGCGGACGCGGGGTCGGCAACGCGCTGACGCGGTTACTATTGAATGCCGAACAGTCACGCTGCAACGGGCAGTTTGCGCATTTGGGTCGGCTGCGGGTGCACAGCGTCGCGCCCATATCCATCAACGCCTGGGTATAGGTGGCAACATTTCGTTGCGGTAACAACGCTTCGGCTCGCTCCCACAATTGTCGCTCTATTTTTTTATCGCCCGTCCAACCGTCGATGCCGCAGTAGCGCGCCAACAAGCGTTTGACGTTACCGTCCAGAATGGCGCGACGCTGCCGGAAAGCCAGCGCGCAAATGGCGGCGGCGGTGGAACGCCCGATGCCGGGCAATGCCAGTATCGCGTCAAACTCCTGCGGAAAACGACCGCCATGCTGTCCGACAACCATCCGTGCGGCGCGATGCAGATTGCGCCCTCTGGCGTAGTAGCCCAAACCGCTCCAGTGCGCCAGCACCTGTTCCTCGGATGCCGCAGCAAGCGCGTTAACCGTGGGGAAAGAGGCAACGAAACGTTGGTAGTAGGGGATAACCGTGGCAACTTGCGTCTGCTGCAACATCACTTCTGACAGCCACACGCGGTAAGCATCCGCTCCCTGCCAGGGCAGGTCGTGACGACCATGGCGACGTTGCCAAGCGATGAGCCGGGAAGCGAAGCTGCCCACAGAACTACCTGAACAGGCCTTTCAGACTGTCGCGCAACTGATCCTGCACCTTGCTTTTAATTTCTTCTTTTTTGGCTTCAACTTTCTGCTTCACCGCCTCGCCCACCATCGCGCCAAAATCGAGGGTGTATTTCAGGTCGGCAAATCCGCCATGTACGCGCACCGGCACGGTAATGCCGCCAACGGCATCTGCTCCGCCCTGCCCTTGCAGATTTTTGCTCAATGTCGCCTTGGCAAGGTAATTCATGCTGTCATTGCCGATGTCGATGTCGCCGCTACCACTCAAGCGCAGCAAGGGGGCTTTTAACGAGAGGTCATCATTGCGGGCAACACCGTTGTTCACCTTAAAGCTGGCTTTCAGCTCGCTGAAGTCGGTCTTTTCATCCATATTGGCGGATTGCGTCCGGGCATTGGCGGCACCCTTGCCCAAAATGGCCTGAGCCTCGCGCAGCTTCTTGGCGATATTAATTCCTTTGATTGCACCATCGGTAAGATTCAGCGACACATTGCCGTCCAGTGCCCGCTTCATCTCGCTCACCGTGCCGCCCCGCGCGGTCAGATTGATGCCGACATCTCCCCTGCCTTCCAGCGTATCGAAATCCGCGGCATCACGACCCAGCGCGGCGACGTTTACCCCGCTCAGTTTCTGGTTGACGGTAATGATCGGTGTCGCTGCCGCATTGACACTCACGCTGCCGCTGACGCTGCCCTGATAGAGATTCGCGGACAAGGGACTGAGCTTGACCTCGCCTTGGCGGGCTTTCACCTCGACACGCACGTTACTCGATTTGACGTTCGCCACCTTCAGCGAGCCTACCCGCAAACTGCCCTGCAAATTCAATTTACGCAGCGCGGACAAATCCAAGGGCTGCTCTGCCCCGGATTGCGCCTTGGTGGTCTCGGTGACAGGGGATTTTTTCGGCAAATACAGATCGGCATCAAACTGGTCGACATCAACGTCGAACTGAATCGCCGGCTCGGCAAAGCCGCTTACGCCAACCTTGGCTTTTATCTGGCTTTGCAATAAACCGCCCGCCAGGCTGACCTGCACGCTTTGCTTGGCGGCATCTACCCGCACATTGCCCTTCATTTCGCTGCTGATGGATTTGTTCGGCAATTGATCGCCGGTCGCGCTCACCGCAACCAGCAGATTGTCGAGGTTGAATTGCTGCGCCGCAAGATTGCCCGACAGCGGCGAACCGAGCTTGACGGTGAATGCCTGCTGCGGCTGGCGCACATCGAGATCAACCAGCAAGGCATCCGCCTTGAACGCTTGCGAATTTCCCGCAACCTTGGGCACCGAGACCTTCGCGCCCAGCTTGCCCGGCACACCCTCCAACTTGGCGGTCAGCGACAAGCGCTCAGCGGAAAAATCACTGTCGGCAAGGGTTAGCGCGGGGATATTCAGCGCGACCTCAAAATTGTCCTTGCCGCGCATACCGGACGCATCCAGCACCAGTTTGGTTAACGAAAATGACTGCGTATTCATATCCGCATCAATGTCACCGACGGCGGTGAGCTTGAGATTGCCGATGTCCGCTGCCGAGCCACCCAGTTGCAGGCTCATGTCTTCCAGCTCGTACTGTTTTTTATCCAGATCAAAGGTCAACATCGCAGCCAACTGCGCGCCGATATCCAACTTGGGCTGGTTGGCTTGTATCGTCGCGGACAAATCTATTTTTCCCGGCACGCCGTTGGCAATACGCCCGGTTTTCAGGTTCAGGTTTTTGAGGGCATATTGCGCGCCGCCGGCTTCATCAAGATACGCAAGATTGGTGTTGGTAATGCTGACCGAGGCAATGTCGAACTTAACCGGCTGGTCGCTATCCGGCTGCTTGTCGGTATTGCTTCCCAGCAAATCGTCGATGTTGTTGCCGCCGTCCTTGTGCTTAATCAAAGTCGCTTGCAGACCGCTGAGCCGCACCTCGCTGACCACAATCTGTTTGCTCAACAGCGGAAGCAAAGCCAGGGAAACGTGCGCATCTTCAATTGCGGCAAACTGCTGGTCGCTGTTCACCTCGGACAGGGAAACCTTGCCCAAATTCGCCCCAATAGCGGGGAAAAAGGCCAGCTTGATGTCACCGTCCAGCCGCAAATCGCGCTGCTTCTTATCCTTTACCAGCTTGATAAGCTGCGCCTTGTAATCATTCGGGTTGAAGGTAGCCAACAGATACCCCGCCCCGATGCCCGCCACGATGAATACACCGATAACGGCGAACACGACATATTTGACCAATTTACTCACGACACACCCCGGTTAAGAATCCAATGGGCAGATTATAGCGAAGTGTCCGGCTGGCGACCCGCCAGTCATGCCACTTAAATCCGGGGAGATGCTGATTTATTCGCCATGCCCGCCAAAACCGGCATCCGGTTGTTTGATTTGACCGGGTTCCCGCCTGCGCGGGAACGACAAAACCGAATAATTCGGTACGCCTTTAAATCACCTTTGAATACTGGGCGTGTGCGGTGCGGGTACGCAGATATTTGTCAAAGACCATGCAGATATTTCTGATTAACATCCTCCCCTTGGGGGTGACACTAATCCAATGCGGCGAAATTATCAGCAAGCCTTCGCGCTCGTATTCGCGCAATTCTTCCATCTCGACCGAGAAATAACGGTCGAAATCTATCAGGTGGGCGATATTGAAGGCATCTTTGGAAAGCTCGAAGTGGCACATCAATGCCTGAATGATGGCGCGGCGCACCAAGTCATCCGCGTTCAATTCCAAGCCGCGCATGATGGGCAGTTCGTTTCTGTCCAAGGCATCGTAATAATCTTCCAGTTCGCGATAATTCTGACTGTAGGTTGGCCCGATTTTGCCGATGGCGGTGACCCCCAATGCCACCAAATCGCAATCGGAATGGGTTGAATAGCCCTGGAAGTTACGGTGTAACCGCCCCTGACGCTGCGCCACTGCCAGCTCATCTTCCGGCTTGGCAAAGTGATCCATGCCGATATACACATAGCCCGCGTTGGTCAGTTTGGCGACCGCCATACCCAGAATATCGAGCTTGACCTGCGGTGACGGCAAATCCTCTTCATGAATGCGCCGCTGCGGCTTGAAGAGGGTCGGCATGTGCGCGTAGTTATAAATCGACAAACGATCCGGGTTAGCCGCAATCACTTTGTCCAACGTCACCCCAAAGCCCGCCAGTGTCTGCTTGGGCAAGCCGTAAATCAGATCGATACTCACCGACTTGAAACCGTTGGCACGGGCGGCTTTGATAACGCGCAGCGTCTCCTCTTCGCTCTGAATGCGATTGACGGCACGCTGCACCACCTCATCAAAGTCCTGCACACCCACGCTGATACGGTTAAATCCGGCACCTCCCAACAGTGCAATGGTCTCGTCGCTTACTTTGCGCGGGTCGATCTCAATGGAGTACTCGCCATCATCCACCAGTTTGAAGTGCTGACGAATGGCTGCCATCACTGCGCGCATCTCATCGTCGCTCAAAAATGTCGGCGTTCCACCGCCGAAGTGCAATTGCTCGACCACCTGCCCTTCGCCCAACAACTTTGCCTGAAGCTCCATCTCTTTAATCAGATAGCGCACATATTCGGCAGAGCGGCTACGGTCCTTGGTGATGACTTTGTTGCAGCCGCAATAAAAACACAGCGTGTTGCAAAAGGGGATATGAATGTATAGCGACAACGGGCGACTGATGCCGCCAATCTCGCGCTTTTCCACCCACTGGCGGTAGGCTTCGGCATTGAAAGCCTCGACAAAACGATCCGATGTCGGGTACGAGGTGTAGCGCGGGCCGTTCTTGTCCAGCCTGCGTATCAAGTCCAAATCGACAATTAATTGGTTCGCGGTATCACTCATGATTTCCTGCCATTGATCTGCTTAACGGATGCGCACTATGCCCGCCAGCCGGCGCGCACGGTTTGATATAAGTCAAAAAGCGTGTCATATTCCGGCGACGAGAACGTAACAAAACACCAAGGAAGTCTCCCCCGTGCCACCCACCACCCGTAAATTATCCGCAAAATCCGCCTGCTCCAATTGCAATTTGAGTGATCTGTGCATGCCGCTTGATTTAAGTCCGGCAGAAATGCGGCAACTGGACGACCTGAGCCACCTGAAGCGCAGCTTCGCCCAGGGTGAACACCTGTATCGTTACGGGGACAAGTTTCAATCGCTGTACGCGATTCACAGCGGCTCATTCAAAACCCAGGTGTTGCACGAAGACGGGCGCGAGCAGGTAACCGGCTTCCAGATGATAGGCGAAATCATCGGGCTGGAGGCAATCTGCACCCACCACCACAGTTGCGATGCAATTGCATTGGAAAGCAGTACCGTGTGCGAGTTGCCCTACGACAAGCTGGAACTGTTAAGCCAAAAACTGCCCACGCTGCAACGCCATTTATACAAAATCATGAGTCGCGAGATCGTCAGAGACCAGGGCATCATGCTATTGCTGGGTTCGATGCGCGCCGAGGAGCGGCTCGCCGCATTTCTGCTCAATCTGTCGCAACGCTTTGCCGCACGCGGCTACTCGCCCACCCAGTTCCAACTGCGCATGTCGCGACAGGAAATCGGCAGTTATTTGGGATTAAAGCTGGAAACGGTCAGCCGCACCTTCTCCCACTTTCAGAACAGCGGGCTCATTAAAGTCAAATTGCGCGCGATTGAAATCATCGACCTGACCGGACTACAGGCCTGCTTGGACAACTCGCGCTAGTTTGACATTGTGCGGGCATCGGTGGATTATGCGCACCTCAATTTAAGCCGATACCATTTAACCAAGAGGCAAACCATGGCGGACATTCAAACAACCAGCGAAGCGGAAAGAAATAAAGCGCGCCGTTTACACGCGATGCTGTTATTTAATTTGGTGGTTAACCACATTTTTCTGTTTTTGATGGCACTCACTTTAATCAAGTATCCAATACTGATGGTGGCAACCGTTGTCATTTCCCTCGCCCTGCTTGGTTACATTCTCATTAGCGCAAAACGTTCACTCACCAGCGAACCTTCTTGGTATGTCCGCTGCCACTGGCAATTCGCCGCCAAGCGGGCACGCCTGTTCCTTTATTTGTTTCTAGCCCTAGGCACACTGAGCCTTGGTCTATATTACGGTGGGCAGGCTATGAAGATGAAGGAGGTAATGACTTGGGCTTTGACCGGGGGATTGGGTCTGTTGCCATTCATGGTGGCGGTACTCGGACTCATTGTCATCGAGTTTGATGCCGAACATCAGGCAAAAACCGGAAAAGTTCCGGCCAGCGCACTGGCACATTACCCGCCACCCGCAGAGACCGCATAACGCATGGAAAAGAAAATAATTTTAGGCGTGACCTCGCTGTGCGTTCTGGCAATTACGCTATTACTCATGCTGCCGGAAGAGCGGGCCGACACACCGGATACCCTGCCTTGGCACATCACCCACCCCACCCCCGACACGGCTCGCATCTTCGGCATCACACTGGGTGAGACTACTCTCGCAGAAGCGGAAAAACAGCTCAAAGAGGAAACCCAAATCGCCATGTTCAAATCCGGTGACGATAAAAAATCAATCGAGGGTTATATCGAAGAGGTCAATTTTAACGGCCTAAAAGCCAAAATGATATTCACGATCACCCTGTCGCCGGCAGAAACCGAAGGGATGTATACGCGCGGGCAGGGTATTGCCAATTCCCCGAGCGGAAAACGTATCAGACTCACCCCCGAAGATGCCTTCAAGGTTCGCCAGTCGCCTGTTATCAGCATCAGCTACATCCCCAACTCCCGGTTGGAGGAAGATGTTTTTCTTAAACGGTTCGGTGAGCCCGCCCAGCGGATAAGCGAAACGGAAAACGGCTTGGTGCACTGGTTATATCCGCAACACGGACTGGACATCGTGCTGGGAGAGAAAAACAAGCCGATGTTGCAGTACGTTTCCCCCAAAGACTTTGAGTTATTGCGCGCACCGCTGCTAAATCAGGGCAAAACAGTCAATTAGGGAAACACTGAATTATTTGGTTTTGTCGTCCCCGCGTAGGCGGGAACCCGGTCAAATCAAACATCTGGATGCCCGCCTTCGAGACCCCGCCAACTACTTAATTTCATTCTGTGTAGTTTGCGGTGACTCGTCTTCCCGAGACAAGGTATTCTCGCGCTGATGCGCGTTGAACTCTTCGTCATCGTCATCAAATAGCATCCGGCTGGCATTACCTTCCATATCTTCATACTGCCCGTTTTTAACCGCGATGATCAGTATGACCACAAAAAATAGTCCGAAGAAGGTCATACCCGGGATCAAGCTATAAATGACTTCCATGCTGGCTACTCCTTGAATAAATTACGAATACGCGCCGCATTGCCGATCACCAACAGCGAACTGATAGGCATAGTAATCGCGGCGAGCAACGGTGTCACGTGCGCCATCATTGCCAACGGCACCATTATCGCGTTGTACGCAAACGACAAACCGATATTCTGCTTAATCGTTTGCAGTGTCCGCCGCGACAGTTTGGTCGCCTGCCGCACCTTATTCAACTCGTTGTGCATCAACACAATATCGGCACTTTCTACCGACACGTCGGTACCCGAGCCGAGCGCAATACCAACATCCGCACGAATCAATGCCGGTGCATCGTTAATGCCATCGCCGACCATCGCCACCACCGCCCCGGATTGCTGCAACTGCTGAATCACGCGATCTTTGTCCTGCGGCAAAACCTCGGCCACCACCTCCATGCCGCCAAGTTGCCCGGCGATAGCCTCCACCACCGGACGGCGGTCCCCGCTCAACAAGGTCATGGCAATCCCCGCCGCGCGCAATTCCGTCACCATTTGTTGTGCGTCACCGCGCAAGCGATCCGCCACAAAGAACACCATCAGATGCTCGCCGTTAATCGCGCCATGAACACAAGTGATGCCCTGCAACTCTTGATTCTGCGCCTGCGCCTGCAGCGCACCATCCAAAGCGACCTGATTGCGTGCCAGCCACTCGGCATTGCCCAACAACAGGTTTTGCCCGTCAACCCGCGCGGCAACCCCCAAACCCGCAGTCGCCTGGAAGTCGGACACGGGAACGTTGCGGTAACCCAACTGCCGTGCCTCGGCCTCGGCAACGATGGCTTTTGCCAAACCGTGTTCGCTGAAACGCTCGACCGCCGCCGCCGCACGCAAGGCATCCGGGAGCGTCGTGCCCGCTTTAACCTGCATGTTGACCACACGCATTTTTCCTTCCGTGAGCGTGCCGGTTTTATCAAACACAAAGTGTGTCACCTTGGAGAGGGTTTCCAGCACCAAACCATTTTTGACCAGGATGCCGTGTTTTGCGCCCAAGCCGGAAGCAATCGCAATCGACATCGGCGTGGCCATGCCCAGCGCGCAGGGGCAGGTAATAATCAGCACCGAGGTGGCTGCCATCAGGGCAATGTCAAAATTCTGCCCGTACCACCACACGAACGTAAATGCCGCGCAGATCAAAGTCCCCAGTACGAACCACGGGACTATCCTGTCGGCAATACGCTGAATCGGGGCTTTTGAGGCCTGCGCCTCCTCCACCAAACGAATAATTTTGGAAAGCAGCGTGTCCTGCATCAGGCTGGTCACCTCAACCAATAATGCACCCGTGGTGTTCAGCGTACCGGCAGAGACGACTTGTCCGGCGACCTTGCTTACCGGCAGTGATTCTCCGCTCAGCATGGATTCGTCAACCGCACTGCGCCCTTCCAATACCACGCCGTCAACGGGTACGCTGGAGCCGGGTTTAATCAGCACCCGATCACCCGGTCGCACGGATCGTATCGGTGTCATTTTCTCCTCGTGCGCGGTCACCACAATTGCCACACGGGGCAACAGATTCATCAGTCGGCTGGTCGCGCTAACCGCCTGGTGACGGAACAATCCTTCAAGGTAACGACCAATCAAAATAACGAAGGTCAGATTGGTGACGGTATCAAAGTACACCTCACCGATGCCGCTCAACATCACATAGATGGAATACACATAGGTCACCGCAAGCCCCATGGCAATCGGCAGATCCATGGTGAGGCGGGCGTTGCGCAAACCGCTCCAGGCACCTTTATAAAATGGGTAGGCCGAATACAACAAGGTCGGCGTGGCAAGCACAAAACTCATCCAATGGAAAAAACCCCGGAATTGACCATCATCCGCACCGCTATACAGTGCGATTGAAATCAAGCTCATGTTCATCATGGCAAACCCGGCAAAGAACAGGCGAAATAGTATCGCCCGATTGGTCTTTTTCATCCTGCCCTCGGCCACTTCCGGGTCGTATGGCACCGCCGCATAGCCGATTTTTGCCAGTCTTTGGATGAGCGCAGAGAGCTTCACCCGGCTGGCATCCCAGCGCAGGTGCAAGCGTTTGCCTGCCAGATTGACATTTGCCGAGTCCACGCCGGGAATTCGCGTCAAGCCGCGCTCGATTAACCAAACGCAGGCGGCACAATGAATGCCTTCAACCAGCAGGTGTGCATCGCTCAAATGACCGCGATGATGAACAAAATCCTGCTGTACCTCATCCAGGTCATACATCTCGACATCTTTGGGCGGCTCTGGCGGCGGTGCCAACAACACGCCCTCCGGGGTACGCTGGTAATAGCTTTGCAGCCCGGCCTCATAAATTGCGGCACACACCGACTGACAGCCGAAACAACAAAATGTCCGCTCTTGTTTATCAAGCTGCAAGTGAAAATCAACATCACCAGGAACGGGCAGACCGCAATGAAAACACCCCGCCGTGACGGGGTGTGTTACATCAGAAGCAGGCATCATCAGTCCGGCTTGGGAATGGCAACAAAGACCTTTTGCTCCATCTCAAACAGACGCCCATCTTGTTGTGCCGCAATCACCAAATCCCAGTTACCTCCACGGGGAAATTGCAAACTGCCCGCATAGTGACCCGCTGCCGATTCTGTTAACTCCCCCTTGAAGTCAAACTTGGGGTTCGACGGCCACTGCACCTTTATTTCAATTTCTGCCCCCTGAACCGGTTTGCCGTCCGGGTCACGCAACTCCAGTTTCATTTCTGCGGGACTGGACAGCAGGATAAACTTATCGGCACTCGGTGATACCATGGGATCGTTCTGCAACTGCTGCGGCGAATGCAAAGTCGCCTGCCACCCCAGTGCGGAACGCTCCACCTGTTGCTGCACCCATTTGGCATCGAATTGCTCGTGGGTCTTAACGGTGTAATCGTCATCCAACACCCGAACCGGGTGCTCTTGCGTGTTCAAGAAGAAACGCAGATTCACCAGCACACCCGCCAAGATAATCAACAGCAAGCCAATTACCCAGGGATTACGCCACCCTTTATGTTTCTGAGAAAACATCTATTACCTCCTAGCGCCTCGGACCATAAAAGTGTGTTTTATATTCCGCCGACATATTTGGATCTTCCACATTCTCGACGTAAAACTCGATGTCGGTAGTCTCTTTTTTCACGTTCTCTGCCGGTGCTCTGACAAATATCGTGAAGGCACTCGCTTTTCCATGCGTTGCCAGCTTGGGCTGCTCGGCACCCAAAATTTCCTGCCCGGCAACCCCACCCTCGACTCTAACCCTGACATGGATATTCTGCTCGGTCTTGTTCAACACTTTAAAAGTGTATTTATTTTGAATTGAACCGTCGCTCATCTGCACAAACAAGGGTTGGCGTTCCGGTTCAACCCGTAAAGTCAGGGAGCCGATATGTGTCAGTCCATAAATAATGCCCGCCAAGGACAACGACAAAATCACCAGGTAGCTGATAGTGCGCGGGTGCTGGTACAGCTTCTTCACCGGACGACCTTCCATCTCATCCAGCGATGCGTAACGTATCAAACCGCGCGGACGACCAATCTTGTCCATAATTGAATCACAGGCATCCAGACACAAGCCGCAGGTAATACAACCCAACTGCTGCCCTTGGCGAATATCAACTCCCGTCGGACAGACCTGTACGCACTGGAAACAATCGATACAATCCCCCTGACCCTCGGTCACCGCTTGTCCGCGACGAATTTTCGCGCGCGGCTCGCCGCGATGATAGTCATAAGTTGGGAAAACCGTTTGCGCATCCGCCATCACCGCCTGAATGCGGGCGTAGGGGCATAGCCACATACAAGTTTGCTCACGCAAAAATCCCGCCAAATAGTAGGAGCCCACCGTGAACATAATCAACACCACCCAGGCAATGAGCGGCAAATCAAAATGAATCAAACGATTCCAATAGCTAAAGGCATCGACAAACCAAATTGAAAAGCTGATCCCCGTCAGCAACGCCAGCATGATCCAAAGCCCGTGCTTGATGACTTTCTTCCTGATTTTATCGGGACTCCAAGGCGCGGCATCCAGTTTACGGCGCGCAGCCGGTGCACCCTCTATCTTTTCTTCCAACCAGGTAAACCAGTCTGTCCACACCGTCTGAAAGCAAAAAAAGCCGCACCAGACACGCGAGGCAACCGAGGTCACCGCAAACATCGTCATTGCCAGCAACAGCAACAGCAACGACAACATCCAGATATCCTGGGGAAGAACCGTCAAACTAAAGAAATGAAATTGGCGATTATCAATGTCGAACAAAATTGCCTGCTTGTCATTCCAACGCAGATAAGGCACCAGAAAAAAAGGTAGCCAAGTGGCGAATTGAGTGTAGTTTTTAAGCTTACGAAAAAACCCCGGCATCCGCTTGGCATGAACCGTCTTGTCGCCGACGTTAACAACCCATTCTTCATGCTCCTGATAGATGCCGGTAACCGTACCGGTTTCCGCCGCAGACTTGTTGACCGACTCACTCATGGATAACCCCCAGATAATTCACGCTTGAACACCACTCGGTGATGCAAAAGACAGCACTTGACACCATTTCAAACTGGCTTAGACAAAAATAACAAAATCTTGGACAAAATAAAAAAGGGAGGAGGTTTCCCCCCTCCCTCTCGTGCCTTAGCGGCTACTTATCGCCGCGCTTTTTAGTTCTGGCGTTATAAAACAACCAAACAAGGGCTGCAATCATGGCACCAAAAGCCCCCGCAGTCCCGATCATCAACCCCCAAAATACAAAGTCTTGCATTGTTATTCCCCTTCGTTAATTAAGGTTAGTTGGATTCAGCCGCGCCGTCAGTGGATTCCGTTGTCGCATCCATTGCTGGCTCAACTGCAACTGCCGCCACCTCATCAGGCTGTCCACCGCCCAATTTGTACACATAAACCGCCAGTTTCTTCATCTCAACCTCGGACAGCTTACCCGCCTTGTTGAAGTTGGGCATGATGGCAACACGTGATTGCGGGTCACCGGAATTCACACCGTACATGATGGTCTGCTTGATACCTTCCACAGAGCCGTCAAAACGCCAGACTTTATCCGTCAGGTTGGCCGACCCCATGAACTGTTGACCCTTGCCATCCATACCATGGCAGCCCACACAACCTTTTTCAGCGAACAACGGTGTCGAGTTTGGATTACCGCTGGCAACGGCATTAGCCAAAGTGTCGATTTCCGCAGCAGACAAAATGTCCTTGTGTGCCACCATCATGCCCTGACGACCACCACTGATCGTGGTGTAAATGTCATCAATCTTGCCACCGTACAACCAGTCATCGTCATTCAGAATAGGCGCCATCAGACCGCGCTCATGCGGTGCGAAGTTGGCAGCGGTCTGATTGGTCCCTACACCATTTTGACCGTGACACGCTGCACAGTTATCACTGAACAACACACGACCGGAACGATACACATACTCGGACAACTCGCTATCCGCCATGATGGCAGCAGGCGTCTTGTCTTTAAGTTTGTTCTCGAACTGGCCGCGATACTCGTCCAGAACAGCCTGATCACGCTCCAACTCTTTAATCGCCGTCCACTTGCCGCTACCGGGCAAACCAAAACCCTCGAAGTGTACGCCAGCTATTGCAATAGGAATGCCCGGATACATCAACCAATAGACCACCACCCAAATTGCACTTGCCGTCAAACCCAGCATCCACCACTTCGGCGGTTGGTTGGTAAAGTCGGCCAAATCATCATCCCAGAGATGGCCGGTTGTCGGCACATCACCAGTGGAGTTGTGATTGTCACTCATTTTTTATCTCCCGAATTGTTGTAGTCGCCTTCGTCGCGCAGAGCCATATCGGACTGCGCTTCGAAGATTTCCTTATTCTTTGGATGAAACACCAGCACATAGACCACCACCATTGCCACGAAACACAGCACGGCAAGCACCACACCGATCCAGTCGTTACGCGACATCGCAGCCCAGTCCGTTTGCAGGTATTCCATCAGTTTAGTCACGGTAGTTCACACCTTCTTCGAACTTGACGTGATTACCCAAGGATTGCAAAAAGGCAATGATTGCATCCATATCCGACTTACCCCGAACCTCGTCTGCCGCCTTGGCAAGATAGGCATCCGTATAAATATTCGTCGGAACCGGGTTAAACGGCATCCGAGTCATCACCTTCATGGTGTCAACCAAATGATCGGGATCAACCATCGTCTTCTCCAGGAAGAAGAAGTTGGGCATGACCGATTCCGGCACCACGTCACGCGGATACTTCAGGTGACGACGATGCCACTCGTCGGAGTACTTGCCGCCAACGCGCGCAAGGTCAGGCCCGGTCCGCTTGGAGGCCCACTGGTAAGTATGGTCATACATCGACTCTTCGGCGATGGAGTAATGCCCATAACGATCTTTCTCGTCACGGAACGGGCGAATCATCTGAGAGTGACAGGCATAACATCCCTCGCGAATAAAGACGCTGCGCCCCGCCAACTCCAACGGCTTGTAAGGACGCACACCGTCACCGGGCTGCCACTCATCCAGCGTCTTGTGCTCCGAAGTAACCGGATTCCAGATGATTTTATCCATCGGAATCACGTTGCCGTTCTTGTCTTTGTGCTGGGTATTGTTGTAAGTGCCGTCGCCGCCCGACATCGCCGTATTCGGCAAGTAGAACAACGGTACAATTTCAACGATACCACCCACCGCCACAGTCAGCGCGGTCATAACAAACATCAGAACGGTGCTGCGCTCGAACTTGTCCTGAAATTTGGTCGAATAGATCTTGTCGTGATCAGACATATTTTTCTCCCCTATTATGCGCGAGCGGCAACAGGCTTCGTCGTGCCAACTGCGCCAGCCTGACGAATCGTCATCACCACGTTATACAAACAGACCCATGCACCCAAGTTGAACAATGCACCGCCAACCGCACGCATCACATAGAAAGGATGCATCGCCGCAACGGACTCGACAAAGGTATAGGTCAACGTGCCGTATTCGTCATAATCACGCCACATCAAGCCCTGCATGATGCCGGACACCCACATTGCCACGATGTAAGTCACCGCACCAATCAAGGCAATCCAGAAGTGCATATTCACCAGCTTGTCGGAATACATTTCGGTATTCCACAGCTTTTTGGTCATGTGGTAAATCGCGCCGAAGGAAATCATGGACATCCAGCCCAAAGCACCCGCATGTACGTGACCAACAGTCCAGTCGGTAAAGTGGGACAAGGCATTCACTGTCTTGATCGCCATTACCGGGCCGTCAAATGTTGACATCGCGTAGAACGCCATCGCTGTCACCAGGAAACGCAGGATGTAGTCGGTACGCAGCTTGTCCCATGCGCCGGACAAGGTCATCATACCGTTCATCGCACCGCCCCACGAAGGGATAATCATCGCCAAGGAAACGGCAGCACCCAAAGATCCGGTCCAATCAGGCAACGCGGTATATTGCAGATGGTGCGCACCCAACCAAACGTAACCGAAAGTCAATGTCCAGAAGTGCAGCACGGACAAACGATACGAGAACACCGGACGTTGCGCCTGCTTGGGAATGAAGTAATACATGATGCCGAGGAAACCGCCGGTCAGGTAGAAACCCACCGCATTATGACCCCACCACCACTGAATCATCGCATCCTGCACACCGGAGTAGATCGAGAAGCCTTCATACAGCCCCACAGGCAACACCATGCTGTTCACTACATGCAAGTAGGTAATCATCACAATCATGCCGCCGGTAAACCAGTTCGACACATAAATGTGCGAAGTCTTGCGGATACCAACCGTCATAAAGTAATTCAAACCATACGATAACCAGAAAATGGCTATCAAAATATCAATCGGCCAGATCAGTTCAGCGTACTCTTTACCGGCAGTCATCCCAGATGGCAGCGTAATAACTGCCAACAGCATGATCAATTGCCAGCCCCAAAAATGAAACCATGCCAGCTTATTGCTCCACAACTTGGTGGCACAGGTACGTTGCACGATGTAATAACCCGTCGCAAACAACACACATCCGCCAAAACCGAAAATTACCGCGTTGGTATGCAATGGACGCAAACGCCCGAAGGTTATTTGCGGAATATCAAAGTTCAAAAACGGCCACGCCAATTCCGATGCCACATACACACCGATCAACGTCCCCACTACCGCATAAACGCAAGCCATGATGGTGAACCATCTGACCACATCCATGTCGTACTTTACTGGTGTCGCATTAGTTGCTTCCACGAGTATCTCCTCCTCAGAGCCAAGTTAATATTAATGTGCATCCACCGGATAACATCCAAGAAAAGGCACACTTTTCCTTACTACCTAATTAAAGCCGCGCAATGATGGCACAGTGAAGCTGTAAGAGTAAAGAGAAAATGCGACAAAATGTCGCATATAACCGCCTAAATTACTCGGACTTCAGCCATTATTGCGTTGGCGGGAATACTACGAAAATTGAAGTGCCGGGATTTGATACAAATCAAATGGACGTGATGAAAATCACCGATAACCTCGCATGGGAAGCCAAGGAGATACTGATTTATTCGTCATGCCCGCGCAGGCGGGCATCCAGTTGTTTGATTTGACTGGGTTCCCGCCTGCGCGGGAACGACAAAACCGAACAACTCAGTGCGCCCCTAAAGCGCGACACAACTTGGCGGAGAGGGAGGGATTCGAACCCTCGGTACGGGGTTACCGTACGCCTGATTTCGAGTCAGGTACATTCGACCACTCTGCCACCTCTCCGAAGGGTGCGCATTCTATCAGCAAGTGCTAATTTCGTGCAGAATGTTCCCATGGGGAATTCGCCTAGCCGCCTGAACATTGCATTTGCCTGCCTACTGCTACTGCTCAGTGCCTGCAGTGAGCGTCTGCCGCCTTGGCAACAGGGCAAGCTGATTGCCATCGTTCCCGAGCCATCGCTGGGTGCCGAATCAGAGTTCGAGCGCGAACTGGTACGCTTGTTCGGCGAACACCTGCATACCGCCGTTGAATTCATCCCCTCTCCTCGAAGCAACACGCTACCAGCACTGAGCAAACAACGAGGCCATCTTGCCGCAGCCGCATTACCGAGTGAAATTAACGTCAGCGCCCTACAGTTCGGCCCCAGTTATCAAACGGTGCGCGAACAGGTAATTTGCAACCGCGACCGCAAGCTGCCGCAAAACATCAACGATTTGGCACAGAATCAACTCACGGTCGTTGCCGGCTCCCCCCAGGAAATCATCCTGCGCGAAATACGCAAGCAAGCACCCTCGCTGCAGTGGCAGGCTCGCCCGCACTTGACGATACAGGGGCTGCTCGAAGAAGTTTCGCAGGGAACGGTGAGTTGCGCGGTTGCCAACGAGCTGCAATTTTCCAACGCGCGCAATTTTTTCCCAAATTTGGCCGCAGCCTTCAATATTGGCACGCCCGCCAAGCTGGCATGGGCACTTCCCCAAGATGCCGACCCGGTACTCATCAAAGAAGTATTCGAGTTTTTTACCCGAATTCGTAAGGATGGTACTTTAAGTCGTTTGCTGGATCACTATTACGGTCACAGTATCCATTTCAAGTCTGTCGATGCCGCCACTTTTGTCAGCCGCGTCGAAACCGTATTGCCGAGTTATCGACATCTGTTTGAAGAAGCCTCCAGTGCCACTGACGAAGATTGGCGTTTGTTGGCCGCGCTTGCCTATCAGGAATCCCACTGGGATCCATTGGCCACCTCTTTCACCAACGTGCGCGGCATGATGATGCTGACCGAGGATACTGCCGACCAGATGAAAGTCGGCAACCGGCTGGATGCCCGCGAGAGCATCATGGCGGGCGCGCAATACCTGAAGTTAATCAAGGGACAGTTATCCGAACGCATCGCCGAGCCGGACCGCACCTGGATGGCGTTGGCTGCCTACAACCAAGGACGGGGACATTTGGAAGATGCGCGCGTGTTAACGCAACGCAACGGCGGCAATCCCGATGCCTGGGCTGACGTAAAAAAATGGATGCCGTTACTCAACCAAGCCGGTTATTACGAGACGCTGAAATACGGCTACGCGCGCGGCGGTGAAGCGGTCATTCTGGTGGAGAATATTCGCGGCTACTACAACATGCTGAGAAAAATGGAGCCGGAAACCGTCCCCGCAACCTCATTCAGCTTCAGTTACAGCCTGGCCGAACCGATTAAGCGGCTCTTCAAAAACCGTCACTGAGAACCCGTAGTCTGGCTGACGGTTAATCTCCGCGCTCCTCCAGCTTGCGTTCGATACGCTCCAGCCGCGCGGAAATATCTTTAAGCGCGAGATTGATATCAGCCTCACCTTGCCCGACCTTTTCCACATCGTCACTAATGAAAAAAGCCGCAAAATTGGCCGTCAACAACGACAGCAGCACCACCCCGAACAGAATCAGCAACGCGCCGAACAACCGCCCCGCCCCGCTATGCGGCACCACATCGCCATAACCTACCGTCGTCATCGTCACCCACGCCCACCAGATACCATCCCAGATAGTACCGACGGAAGGATCAATCCGCGAAACAATAATGCCGGACAACACCATGGCCACCAATGCCACCGCCAACGTACCGCCGAGCTTGTGCTGCGACAACATCTTGCGCGCCGATTTGGACATGCGCACCAGCATCGACAGCACCATCACCAAGCGGAAACTACGCAGCAGGCCCACCAGCGGCGCGTACTGCCAAAACCACGGAAAACCGCCGATGATAATCACCAAATTGAGCCAATTCCCCAGCAAATACGCACGCTTATCGCTCACCATGCGACTTATGAACAGCGTTTCCAGCAAAAATGCCAGCCACACCAGCCAATCGGCGATACGCAACCATGCCTGCGGCAACGACTGCGTTTCTTCCAGATACCACTGCACCACAATCCACACCGCCACCGCCGCCATCGGCCACTCCAGCCGCTTCGCCCACAATCGCGCGATTGGACGCTCATGTTCGGCAACGCCGGCAATACCGAGGATGGCAACTATTTTCACTTGGTGATTTTCTCCATGCCGCCCATATAAGGACGCAACACCTCCGGCACGACGACGCTGCCGTCGGCCTGCTGATAATTTTCCAATACCGCCACCAGTGTGCGCCCCACCGCCAAACCGGAACCGTTTAATGTATGCAGCAACTCGGTCTTGCCCTGCGCATTGCGGAAGCGCGCCTGCATACGTCGCGCTTGAAAAGCTTCAAAATTGGAACAGGAAGAAATCTCCCGGTAAGTATTCTGCGCGGGCAGCCACACCTCAATGTCGCAAGTCATCGCGGCGGAAAAACCCATATCTCCGGTACACAGTTTGACTACCCGATACGGCAAACCGAGTTTCTGCAAAATTGTTTCGGCATGAGCGAGCAAAGCCTCCAGTGCCGCATTGGATTCATCGGGATGCACCATCTGCACCAGCTCCACCTTGTCGAACTGATGCTGGCGGATCATGCCGCGCGTGTCGCGCCCGGCAGAACCCGCCTCCGAGCGGAAGCAAGGCGTATGTGCAACAAAGCGCATCGGCAGATTTTCCAGCGGCACAATCTCATCGCGCACCATATTGGTAACCGGCACTTCGGCGGTGGGAATCAGATAAAAGTTTTTTTCGCCCTCCTCCCCCATCACGCGCGGCACACGAAACAAATCTTCCTCAAACTTGGGGAGCTGCCCCGTACCGCGCATCGACTCGCCATTCACCACATACGGCACATACACCTCAGTGTAACCGTGCAAATCGGTATGGGTGTCCAGCATGAACTGCGCCAAGGCGCGGTGCAGGCGCGCCAGCGAGCCTTTTAACAATGAAAAGCGTGCACCGGAAATTTTCGCGGCAGTTTCAAAATCCAGTCCGCCCAGCCCTTCGCCCAAGGCAACATGGTCTTGCACTTCAAAATCAAATTCCGGCACCTTCCCGACCTTGCGCACTTCCACGTTATCCGCTTCGGAATTTCCCTGCGGCACACTTTCATGCGGCGTATTGGGAATCACGGCAAGGAACGCATCCATCTGCTGTAGCACCTGCGGCAGCTTCGCTTCGAGCCGCTTCAACTCATCGCCCAGCGCGCCCACCTCCGCCATGATGGCGGAGACATCCTCACCCTTGGCTTTCGCCTGACCGATCAGTTTGGAAGTCGCGTTGCGCTGGGCTTGCAGTTCCTGGGTGCGCGTCTGAATGCTTTTGCGCTCCGCTTCAAGCTGCTCGAATTTCGCGGTATCGAGCGTGTAACCGCGCGTTGCCAAGCGTGCCGCCACATTCACCAAATCATTACGTAATATCTGAATATCCAACATGCTCAATTCCTATTTGAAAGCAGAAACCACAAGCGTGCGTCCCTGTTTGATGACCGCCGAATTGTGTTGCAACACATAAGGTTCGTTTTCTTTGCCCAGTGTGTGATAGCGACCGCGCTCCATGCGTAAGAAACGTTTCCAACCCAGCCAGATCAGCGGCGCAAACAACATATTCAATACGCGCGAGCTGCCCTGTAATTTGTCCGTCTCCAACGCCAACTCGCGGAAATCGCAATCTTGCAGCGCGTGCGCCAAATAAAAATAGGGTATCGGCGTGATATGCCCGCTGGTGGCAAAGCGATCCTGATTTTTCACCGGCAGCGGCCCGAACAAGCTGGCAAAGCCCGACACCAGATAGCGCACCCGCGATTTCATATTCAGCACATTCGGCGTGGTCACCACCATCAGCCCGCCCGGTTTCAGCACGCGATAAATTTCGCGCAACACCGCGCGATAGTTCTCCACATGCTCCAACACCTCGGAACAAGTCACCAAATTGAAATGGCCGTCGGGATAGGGCAGCGACTGGATGTTCAAATCCAGTTGCACGATATTTACCCCCTCCAGCGAAAATCGCTCAACATGATAGTCACACGCCTCGGCCTGTAAATTTGGCCAATTCTCACGCAACAACCTCAGCAAATCACCACTGCCCGCGCCAATGTCCAAACAGCGCGGAGCGTTATGCGCCAAACGCCGCTTGGCAACACACTCAACAGAACTATAAATTGCATCGTTACACATTGTTTTTACTTTCTATTTTTAGCCGCCGCATCCAACTCGCGCAAATGTGCCAGCTTCTCGGCGATTTTCGCTTCCAAGCCGCGCTCGGTAGGCTGATAAAAACTCACCTGCGGCATTCCTTCCGGAAAATAATTTTCGCCCGCCGCATAGCCGCCCTCCTCACTATGCGCGTAACGGTAATCCTTACCGTAGTCCAGTTGCTTCATCAGTTTGGTCGGCGCGTTACGCAAATGTAACGGCACTTCGCGCGAACTGTCCTGGGCGACAAAGGCGCGGGCGGCATTATACGCGACGTATCCGGCATTCGATTTCGCCGCCACTGCCATGTACAACACCGCCTGAGCGAGTGCCAACTCACCCTCCGGTGAGCCGAGGCGTTCATAGGTTTGAGCTGCCTCGTTGCATATCTGCATCGCGCGCGGATCGGCCAGACCAACATCTTCCCATGCCATACGCACAATGCGTCGCGCCAGATAGCGCGGATCCGCCCCGCCATCCATCATACGCACCAGCCAGTACAACGCCGCATCGGGATTGGAGCCGCGCACCGATTTATGCAGCGCGGAGATCTGATCGTAAAACGCCTCCCCTCCCTTGTCGAATCGGCGCAGATTTTGCGCCAGCGTGGCATCGAGGAATTTCGTGTCTATCTTGTTGAGTTTGGCCGCGCTCGCTGCAGTCTGCAATTGCTCCAACACATTTAGCAAACGACGCGCATCGCCATCGGCGTAACCAATGATGCGTTCCTGTGCCGCAGCATCGAAGGTGATGCCTTGCAATGCCACCTGCTGCGCGCGCACAAACAATTGCCCCATCTCCGCCTCGGACAACGATTTCAGCACATACACCTGCGCCCGCGACAACAACGCGCCATTCACCTCGAACGACGGATTCTCGGTCGTCGCGCCAATGAACGTCACTAACCCCTGCTCAACAAAAGGCAAAAACGCATCCTGCTGTGATTTATTAAAGCGATGCACTTCATCCACAAACAAAATCGTATGACGACCATGCTGCTGCAAAACCAGCTCGGCCTGCGCAATCGCCTCACGGATATCCTTGACCCCGGACAATACGGCGGACAGCGGTACAAAGTCGGCATCGAAAACCGATGCCATCAACCGCGCCAGCGTGGTCTTGCCCACCCCCGGCGGCCCCCACAAAATCATCGAGTGCAGCTTGCCGGATTGGAATGCAAGCCGTAGCGGCTTCCCCTCGCCCAGCAAATGAGCCTGACCGACAACTTCGTCGATATGCTTTGGGCGCAGCCGCTCGGCGAGGGGTGCGACGGGCTGGTGCATAGCGAAGAGGGCAGTCATTCAGAATTCCGCTGCAGACCAAGCATTACTAATTGATGCTCTTCCACTTTGTTTGGGGCAATTTCCGCAGGTGACAACATCTCACACGAAAGTTTATTTTGGGAGGAAATTCGTGTGCGAATATGCGTCACCTTATTCATCCAAGCAAGGAGATTTTTTTCTCACGTATTTTAGGTGCGCACTCTTGCGCGTTCTTGCACACGGGCCTGCACAATGGCAGAAATGCGCTCGTGGAGGTTTACGTCGGCATTTTCGCGGTCGCGAATAACAACGGACAGGGCGTAAGGCTCATCGGCATCTTGCCGGGTTGACCAGTTTGCGTCCTGCCGCGTTACTACGACGAATAGTTTCCGAGGCCCGGATCGAGGCGCCACCATGAATGTCCAAGTTGATGCTTGAAGTGTGCCCGGCTTTCTCATATCGCCACTGATTGATCTACCCCCAGATCGCTCTGACATGCCTTGCTCACGGTTGCGCGTAAAAGCATTTGCCACCTGATTCAGCGAATCCGCTTCTACCAGCGAGAAATTTAGCTTTGTTTGCTTGTAGCCCAACCGGGTTGTTCGCACATCGGGGCTGTAGGCAAGCGCGATGGAAATTTGGCGCTGCCGCTTTCCTGGACTCCATAGCTCATCCGGCAAGGGGAGTTCGTAAAATTGGTTATGGTTGTTTCCGATGCGATCTTCCGCATAAAGCGTCACCACTTGCTCATCCGATTCGATCAATGCGTCTTGCGCTATTCGCCCATAGCCCACCAGTTTGAGCAATGACTCTCTGCCTGCTAAATCATTATCCCGGTTTAGCAGTTGGATGGCTGGCTCCGGCCATGATGCATGACAGGCGAGAATGGCGCGGACAAGATTTACTGAATTTTCCGGGAAACGGCCAGCCAGCTTCGCGGCTGCATGTGCAACCTTGGGTGCGGCAAAACTTGTACCGTGATCTTCACGAAATGGCAGCCCGGTAGCGAAACCTGAATTCATGGAAACGATGCCCAACCCATGATGGCGGGTATGGCCGCCGTTTCGTGTTACCGTAAGATTGCCCGCTTCTTCGACAAAATCCGGCTTGATCGCATCCCCCACAGAAAAACCCGAGCGTGTAAAAGGTGATGGTTGCAATAACGCGGCAACCGGCACATCCTCAATGGTTTGCCCATGGCGTTGTGCTTGGGTAGTGAGGTCAACAACTGCCAAGCCACCCACTGTGATCGCATTCAATGCGGGGGCGGGTTCGAGCAGGCGAGCGCGCGGTTCCAGCAGGTAGTGCGGGTATCGCACATGGGGATCAACGGGCAATTGATCCGTTTTCAAATTGCCTGTCGGCACCACAAACAACACACCGAGTTCGCGGGTTAGCCTGTCTAGCGTGTATGCCAATCCGCGAACATGCCGCCCATCATAGACTTTATTGAAGTCGCCGTAGCTGAGATTGAATACGCGGCAACCGTAATTGTCCTTGAAATAACGCACCGCCTCATCTACGCACTTTTCCACGAATTCGGTTTGGTCTGTGCCGTCATCATTGAATACCCGGCCTGAAAGAAGCTGTAGTTGCGGAATAAATCGACCTTGGCGGATTTGCTCTGCAACATCTCCATACAACGCAAGGCCCGCAACAAAAGTACCGTGCCCGGCAGTCGCATTGTCAGATGCGTCGCGATGAGGGATAACAAAGCCCTGCGCATCACCGACTGCCGGAGATAGCAGAGGATGCCCTTGTGTAATACCGCTATCGAGAACAGCCAGCCGGGGAGCGTCATCCGGTGGCCGAGGTACATCCGGAAATTGGTTTACGCCTGCTTGCAGTAACTGGAGGCTGATTCCAACGCTTGGAGGGAGATCAACGGTGCGAACGTCTCGATGATTGAGGATGAGTCCAGCTTGCGCTTGAGTTGAGCGAACCCGCAACAGAATGAGGGATGGCTGATTCAGCGCATCCAGCACTTCAAGATTTTGTTGCTGCGACCACTGCCGGAATGATTCTATGCTTTGCGCACGATGTTGCTGGTTTTCCAAAGGCCAAAGCTCAATATCCAAAACGAATGTTGCGCGGTTCGGGAAACCTTGCGCACGAAGCGCATTGCCTGTTCTGTTTTCAGGAGTCCAGCGCTCGAACCGCTCGATGGAAAATAAAATATCCTTGCGGGTTACATTTCCAGATTGGCTTAAGGTGGCTAGACGTGCCTCAAATTCGGTTAATCCGGCAACAGTTGCAAATGCCAAAACAATGGTCTTATCTTCCTGGCTGACAATTGAAATACCACCGATTGCCTCCAACTCCGGTAACGGCACACCTTCGCGCAGATTCACTTTAAGCAGTAGCCCCGAATCAAAGCCTCCGGTGTCGGCTTCCTGTATCTGTCCCTTGGCGGTAGCCAAGCTGGCGCTCAGCCGCTGCCCGAATCCACGGGGATCATCCGGACGAAGATTGGGGGGGAAATACTGACGAGGATGGCGCTCGCGAACAGGCTCGTCTCTGGTAATCCGGATGTGCTCGTAGGCCATAGCGCTCGATTACCGGAATTAGCCTTGCATCTTGTGTTCTCTCGCAAGACCCGACGCGAGGTGCTGCTTCTCAAGGAACTCTTTGCCGCCCAGCACCATTTCCTTTACCGCCCGACGTAAGACTCGCTCAATATCCGCATGGGACATGCCTTTAAACATCGAAGCGATCTTGGTATCAGAAGGCTCGAAATTGCGGCGAACCCCAGACAGCTTGATACTCAGCAACCGCTTGATCTGCGCTGAATCGGGCATGTCAAACTGGAGGGTTTCGTCGAAACGACGCCATACGGCTTTATCCAGCAAGGATTCATAATTGGTTGTGGCAATCAGGATGCTTTGCCCACGATAACTATCCATCATTTGCAATACGGCATTGACCGACCGCTTTAATTCACCGTGATCCGCGCTGTCGCCACGATCCTTGGTGAGGGCGTCAAACTCATCGAAGAGTGCGACACTTGGGTGCTCCGCAACGTAATCAAAAACCTTGCGCAAATTCGAGGCTGTTTCGCCAAGGAATGATGAAACCACTGAATCGAGCCTGACAACTACAAGCGGCAGCGAAAGTTCACTTGCAAGCACTTCTGCGGCAAGCGTCTTGCCGCATCCCGGCGGGCCAAAAAAAATCAGCTTTTGCGCCGGTTTCAATCCATAAGAGCGCAGGGTATCAGCCCGATTGTGCTCCCGAATGATTTCTTCCAATGCCGACTGTGCCGCATTGGATAGAACGATGTCTTGCTGCTCACGGACAACCGAGCGAACTTCCAGAAGTGCAAGCCCGCTATCCTTGCTTGCTGGGGTATTGGAAACGAGCTTTAGATGCCCTGGGAATACCGGCGAATCGCCGCTCGTTCCATAGAGCAATTTTTCGAGGTCGTTTGCAAGCAGGTGGTGTTTCTTTTCACGCTCCTCCGCTATTACAGCCTCAGACGCGGCGCGAAAACCCTGCTGGTCGCCATGCAACCCAGATTTAATCAAGCTTCTTAATAGTTTCCCATTCGCCATACTTCTCTCCAATTTCTGCGATTCTACTCTAACGCCGAAAGGCTGAATCTATAAAGTGAGTCTACTGGCTGATTAATGCTATATAGTTTTGCTATCTTCAAGCGCGGGCAACTCCAACCCCTCGATCTCCAACAAAGACTTCCCCGCTATCCCCTGCAAGTCTCCGTACATGCCCACTGTGGATTGCATCACGTTGTCGATTTGGGTTTCGCGTTTTGCCCATTGCCGTTGTATCGCTTTTTTCTCGGCGTTGAGGTCTGTTTGCATGGTGGAGAATGCTTCGACGATGGCTTCCACGCGCTGTTTGAATCGTGAGCCGGTGAGGTATTGATAGACCATTTCGGTTTTGCTTTGCTGGCCTTCTGAGGACTGGCGCGCCGAGGAAAGTTCCAGTAATGATTGGCGCAATATCATCGCAACAGGCAAAGCCGTGCGCGGGTGTGTGACCCACACACCATCGACCAGATCGAAAGTTTCCACATCTTTGGGGAGTACCTGCGTGACGATGACGGCGATCTCGGCTTTGGCGGTACGCTGGTCTTCGCGCAGTTTGGTGAGCCAACCATCGCTCCAATTTTTGGTGCGTTTAGATTCCCACAAAATCGTACCGCTGGCTTGCCCGTTGTTGCTGCGTACGCGATGCAGCACGTCGCCGCCGAACTCGCCTTTGGGTACGGGTTCGATCGCGTCAAATGGAAATTTTGCACTCAACAAATTTTCCAGCTCCAACTCTTGCACTTCGCCTTGCAGTTGCTGCGAACCTTGATCGGCGCGGCGTTTAAGGTCTTCGATCTGTTTTTGCATCGCGGTAATGGTCTGCTCTTTTTCCATCACCTTGAGCTTCTGCTCTTCTTCGGCTTCTTTTTTGGCGAGGCTGCGCACTTCGGTTAAACCGCTCTGCACACGTCTTTCCACGGTGAGTTCCAACTCGCGTTTTTCATCGTCGAGGGCGCGCTGCTTTTTGATTAAGTCGGCTTGCGCCTGCTGCGCTTCCGCCAATTTTGCATTATTGGTGTTCAGCACTTCTTGCAGCTCAGCCAGTTCACGCGCCTTGTTTTCCAGTTCGGTGGCGCTGGCGATCTTTGCTTTTTTAGATTCTTCCGCCGTGACGCGGACGACCTCGGCTTTTAATTGTGCGGCCACTTGATCCGCCACCTGGTCATCGAGCTTGCGCTTGTCTTCCAGGAGTTGTTTTTCCTTGTCGCGCATCGCTTGTTCACGGCTGGCGATGTCGCTGTCCTTCTGCGCTAACTGCTGTTCAAACTGCTTGCGCGTCGCTGCGATTAACGGCGCAGCCAACGATTCGTTGAGTTTGATTTCGGTATTGCACTTGGGACAGGTGATGGTGGGGTCGGTCATGGCGCTTCCTTTTTACATACAGATGCTAACTATCCGCGCTCTTCGACGTGCTATTCACCCAGTACGTCAGCACCCTTGGGCGGCGTGAATTGAAATTGCTGCGCGGGGATTGAGGGGTTGCGCTGCAATGCCGAGAAGCGCAGCACGGTGTGGTTGCCGAATGTGTCGTGCAGCTCCATCACCTTCAGTTCCGCGCCGGGGCCAAAGCCCATCAGCACTTTTTCAAAACTGGTTTCGGTCGATTTCGGTGTGGCTTGCAGCCATGCCAGCCCGTCGCGCGCGCCCAGATCTTGCAGGGCGAAACCGCGCTCGATCTCGTTGTTGCCGGAGAGCAGTGCCGCCGGACTACTGCCCAGTGCGGCATCCAGTTTTTTGACGGTTACCTGGTTGAGGTCAACGTCGTACAACCAAAACTTCGCGCCATCGCCGACGATGAGTTGCTCGTAAGGCTTTTGGTATTCCCAACGAAATTTCCCGGGACGCTGAAACAGCATGATGCCGGACGCGCTTTGGATACGCTTGCCGTTTTGATCGAGTACTTCCTGGGTGAAATTGGCCTGGGCGGAACGTGTCGCGGCGATGAAGCTCTTGAGTTTGTCGATGCCGCCAGCATGGGCATCCAACGATAACAGCGCGAGTGTCATACCCGCGCAGACGGGAATCCAACAGCACAAATATTTCGCGAGATGAACAAAACCGTGCTGTCTCCGCGCTGCGCGGGAATCATCCAAATGCTTGTATTCCCGCGTAAAAAGGAATAATGACAGCAAATAATTTTGTTTCATGGTTACTCCGATCGCGCAGGCGCAATCACTTCGCGGCTGCCGTTGTTTTGCATCGCGCTGACGATGCCCGCCGCTTCCATTTGCTCGATTAACCGTGCGGCGCGGTTATAGCCGATGCGCAGTTGTCGCTGCACCGAGGAAATCGAGGCGCGACGCGAACTCAGCACAATGTCCACCGCCTGGTCATACAGCGGATCGGCTTCACCATCCGGTGCCGCACCGCCCTCGCCGCTGTCTCCCGATTCCTCCAGGGAGTTGAGCACGCCGTCGATGTAAAGCGGTTCGCCCTGCTCTTTCAGATACTCGGCAATGCGATGCACTTCCTGGTCGGAAACAAACGCGCCGTGCAGCCGCTGCGGGTGACCGCTGCCGGGCGGCAGGTATAGCATGTCGCCCTGCCCCAACAGCGTTTCCGCGCCCATCTGGTCGAGTATGGTGCGCGAATCAATTTTGCTCGACACTTGAAATGCCACACGGGTCGGCACGTTGGCTTTAATCAGCCCGGTAATCACGTCCACCGAGGGGCGTTGCGTCGCCAGCACCAGATGAATACCGGAAGCGCGGGCCTTTTGCGCCAGACGCGCAATCAGCTCTTCTATTTTTTTACCCACCACCATCATCAGGTCGGCAAGCTCGTCGATAAACACTGCCAACAAGGGAATTTCTTCCAGCGCCTCGGGATTTTCCGGTGTCAGCGTGAAGGGGTTGGTCAGCGGCTCGCCCGCCTTGATTGCATCGCGTATTTTTTGGTTGTAGCCCGCCAGGTTGCGCACCCCCAGTGCCGACATCAGCCGGTAACGCCTGTCCATTTCCTGCACACACCAGTTCAAACCGGATGCCGCCTGGCGCATGTCGGTGACCACCGGCGCAATCAGGTGCGGAATGCCCTCATATACCGACAACTCCAGCATTTTTGGGTCTATCAACAACAGGCGTACCTGCTGCGGCGTGGCCTTGTATAACAGGCTGAGTATCATCGCGTTAATCGCCACCGACTTGCCCGAACCGGTGGTACCCGCCACCAGCACGTGCGGCATCTTGCCCAGATCGGCCACCACCGGGTTCCCGGCAATGTCCTTACCCATCGCCATGGTCAACAGGGAATGTTTTTCCGCATACACCTGCGAGCTGAGAATCTCCGAGAGATGCACAATTTGGCGTTTGGCATTGGGTAACTCCAGTGCCATCAATGCTTTGCCGGGGATGGTTTCCACCACGCGGATGCTGACCACCGACAATGCCCGCGCTAGGTCTTTCATCAAATTCACCACCTGGCTGCCTTTGACGCCAACCGCAGGTTCGATTTCATAGCGGGTAATCACCGGACCGGGACAGGCGGCAACCACTTTGACCTCGACACCGAAATCTTTCAGCTTGCGCTCGATCAGGCGCGAGGTGAATTCCAGCGTGTCCGCGGAGACGGTTTCGACATGCTGCGCGGCGGCATCCAGCAAACGCAACGGCGGCAGCGGCGAATCCGGCAAATCGGCAAATAGCGGTGATTGTTTTTCGGCGATCACCCGCGTGGACTTGGCAACTTCCACCACCGGCATTTCAATGTGTATCGGCTGATGCTCGACCACCCGTTTCTTTTCTTCTTCCACCAGCGAAGTGCGCTCGCTCTTTGCCAGCTCGCCGATACGGCGGTCGCGGCGGGTTTCCCAAGCAAGCCGCGCCCACTGGTACAGATCTTCCAGTGATGCCCCCAGCCAATCCACAAAACGCAACCACGACAGCCCGCTGAACAGGCTAAAGCTGGTGGCGATTAACGCCAGCAACAACAGCGTTGCCCCGGTAAACCCGAACGCCGCGCTCAACGCATCGCCTATCAGCAGCCCGAACATGCCGCCGGGAGCCAGCGGCAAGTCGGCTTGCAGCGTGTACAAACGGGTCGCTTCCAGCGCGCTGCTGCCCAGCAGCAGCAGCACAAATCCGGCAATGGAAACCGACCATGCGCGCTTGTCGAAAAGGCTGTCCGAATGCAGTTCGCTGTAACCCGCCCACACCCGTTGCAACATAAAAATTACCCACCACCAGGCTGACATACCGAACAAATAGAACAACAAATCCGCCACATACGCGCCGAACACCCCGCCGGGATTAAGCGTCTGCGCGGCATTGACGCTGTGCGACCACGCCGGGTCGGCGCGATGATACCCGTACAACACCAGCGTCAAATAAATCGCGGCGGCAACCAATAACAGCCAGCGCGATTCGCGCAACAGCAAGAACAGCTTGCCCGGCGGCGTTTGATTTTCCGTCTCAGCCATGACTCACCCCCAGCCGTACGCCTGCCTCAAACAGGCGCAATTCATCTTGATTGATTGCTAAAAGTTTCATTTTGAATGCTCCAAACCGCCCGCGCATCATACCCCAGCAAGCAGCAACCGAATGTCGCCCAGCAGCCACTCCACGGGTTGCGCGTAAGGTGCCAACAAACGCACCCTGCCGTCGGGATCCATGAGGTAGGTGCCGGCACTGTGGTCGATGCTATAGCCGGATGCCAGTTGCTGTTTTTGATACGTCACCGCAAAAGTTTCCGCCACCTGCGCCGTAGCCTGCGCATCGCCGTACAAACCGATAAACGAGGGATCGAAAGCCGGCACATATTGCGCCAGCAACTCCGGCGTGTCGCGTTCGGGATCGACAGTCACGAACAGCACCTGCAACTTTTCGGCATCCTTGCCCAACATACGGCGCACCTGCGCCATATCCGCCAGCGTCGTGGGACACACGTCGGGACAATGGGTATAACCAAAAAACAACGCCACTACCTTGCCCTTAAAATCCGTCAGGCGGTGCGTCTTGCCCGCCGCATCCTTAAGCTGAAAATCCACCCGCGCATATTTCGCACTAACATCCGCCGCTTTGAAGGGCGAGGGCAGGGTCGGCTCGCACGCGGTCAGCCAGGCGCACAGCAGCACCAATATCCAGCTAGACCGCCACATGACAGGCTCCCGCCCAACCGTGAACGGCAAAGGTGTAAGCCACTTTTGCCAGGCCGTACACACCAAAGCTTGCCACCAGCAGCCCCGCTGCCAGCCGCACACGCGGCGATTGCACCACGCCCTTGATTTTTTCCCAGAACAAACCGATTGCCAACAGATTGGGCAAGGTACCCAAACCGAACGCCGCCATCAGCAACGCACCGTTTAGCGCATCGCCGCTGGCCAGGGCGGTCACCAGCACGCTATACACCAGACCGCACGGCAACCAGCCCCACAGCACCCCCAAACCCAGGGCGCGCGACACGGTATTCACCGGCAACAGCCGCGCGGTATAGGGTTGCAAGCGTTTCCACAAGCCGCTGCCCGCCCGCTCCAAGCGGCGCACCGCAGCCCACAGACCCGCCAGATACAGGCCGAGCACAATCAGCATCACGCTCGACAAAGCAAACAGCAGGTGCTGCACCGGCACGGCATCGCGCATCAGCAATCCCGCCTGCCCCAGCGCACCGACCAATGCGCCGGCCACCGCATAGCTGGCGATACGCCCGCTGCTATACGCCAGATGGAACGGCCAGCGCGCCGCATTTTGCGGCACTTGGGTGGTAAAAATGCCGACGATACTGCCGCACATGCCGAGGCAATGCACGCCGCCGAGCAATCCAACCAAAAACACCGCGATGAAACTGAACTCAACCATAGCCTGCTTTATTTCTCCATCAGGGCAACGTTCAGGCACGCCGCCGTTGTACTCACGTCCGGATGCGCCTGATAAGGGATCACTCCCAGCAAGGGCGCGGCAATACGCTCGCGCAGCGCGTCAATATTCTGCTGCAGCGCGGGCATCCCGCCATCCAGCACGTTCGCCACCCAACCCGCGCATTTTAATTGGTAATCGGCAATGGCGCGCAGCGTCAACAAGGCGTGATTGAGACAACCCAGCCGCATCCCCACCACCAGCACCACGGGAAGAGCGAATTCTTTGGCGAGATCGGCACTGTCCTGATGCTCGTTGAGCGGCACACAAAATCCACCCGCCCCTTCCACGATCACCACGTCCGCCTGCCGAGAAATCTCGCGATATGCGGCGAGGATGCGCGGCAATTCGATCTTCACGTCCTCATCGCGCGCCGCAAGGTGCGGCGCGATGGCTGCGCGCAGACAATACGGATTCACCTGTTGGTAGCCGGGCGACACCGTGCTTGCCGCGCGCAATGCCCTGGCATCGCCGTTCTGCCCGCCGGCATCGACACCCGCCGCCACCGGCTTGAAGCCTGCCACGCTTTTTCCCTGTGCCGCAAATCCGTGCAACAGCGCGCAACTGACCAGTGTCTTGCCGACACCCGTGTCTGTTCCGGTGATGAAGTAACTCATAACTTAAAATCAGTCCTGATAATGCCGCGTCCGTCCGCAATTTTCTTCGGCAGCGGTTTCCATGCATGCCCGTAAATCACCTCGAAGGTGGCGGGCAATCGCCCGTCGCGCCGCAAGGTTTCGTAATTCCCGATTACGCGCTGCCATGCCGCTTTGCCCATCATGCCCGGCGATCTCCCCGCCGTGGCATTGTGCGCGCCGATACTTTTCAGATCCCGCATCACTGCGCGCACATCCTGATAGGTCAGCGTGATTGTCTCCATCTCCATCACCGGACTGGCAAACCCGGCGGCGACCAGCATGTCGCCGATGTCGTGCATATCGGCGAAACGATTGAGATGGTTGTAGCCATCCACATCGCGGAACGCGATGCGCAACTCCTTCAGCGTGTCCACCCCGAAGCTGGAGAACATCAACAGCCCGTCCACTTTCAACACGCGCTGCAACTCGGTGAATGTCGCCGGCAAATCGTTACACCATTGCAACGCGAGGTTGGACCACACCATCCCGACACTGTTTGCCGCGAGAGGCAACGCTTCGACATCGGCACATAAAAAACTTTCGCGTTTTCCCGCAAACAGTTTTTTCCACCAGCCCGATGTACCGCGCGCGACTTGCAACATTCCCAGCGCAATATCGAGCGCGATGACTTCGGTCTTGGCGTAACGCTCGCCCAGTTGGCGCGTACCCCAGCCCGTGCCACTGCCCACATCCAGCAGGCGGGACGGCTGTAATTTGATGCATTCCAACCGCTCCAACAGGCGCGTACACACCTCGCGCTGCAACACAGCGGCGGCATCGTAATCCGGCGCGGCGCGGCTGAAAGCACGCCGCACTTGTCTTTTGTCTATTTCAAATTCGTTCATGCAAAAATCTTTTCAAGTGTTCGATAAACTGTTCGGGATGCGACAAAAACGGCGCGTGTGCCGCGCCCGGGATACTCGCCAAGCACGCGTTGGGCATCGCATCCGCCATGTGTTCCGATGCCGCAAGTGGCGTGAGTGTATCGCGCCCGCCGGCAATCACCAGCGCGGGCTTCGCAATATCTTGCAGTGCAGCGCGCTGATCAGTGTCGCGCAAAATTGCCAAACCACCCTGCAATGCCGCCAAATCCGGTTCGCCGCGACTGAACAATGCGGCGCGCAAGCCCGTCAACAACTCGCGCTCGCGGTCACTGCCGCGCATCTGTAAAGCGAGAAAACGGCGCAACGTCTGGGCGTGATTCGCCGTCAGCGCGGCGGCAAATTCCGCCAGGGTTTCAGCCGCCATGGCACACGGCCAGTCTGCCTTCCGCACAAAACAGGGCGTACTAGAAACCAGTATCAAACGCTCAATTTTGTGCGGCTCTAACTGCGCCCAACGCAGCGCAATCTGTCCGCCCAACGACCAGCCACACACCGTCATCGGCCCGGTGTCAAAGAATTGCGCGGCAAGCTGTTCAACTATTGCATCCAGTGAAAAGAGGGAAGAGAGAAGGGAGAAGGGTAAAACCGCCCCCCCTTCTCCCTTCAGCACCGCAGGTGCGAACCCTTCCCCCTTCCCGCTAAAGCCATGCCCCGGCAAATCGACCACATGCACGCGATGATCTTCCGCGAGTTGTTCCACCACGCTTCCCCACATGCCGCCATGCATCCCCCATCCGTGGATGAGCAATAGCGGCGCGCCACTGCCGGAAGTCTCAACGTGCATCGTGCAACGCGCCGATCAGTTGCCGCACATCCGCTTGCGTATGCGCGGCCGACAGGGTGATGCGCAACCTTGCCGTACCCTGCGGCACGGTGGGCGGGCGTATTGCCGCGACCCAAATTCCGCTCCGGCGCAAGCTGTCGCTTAACTGTACAGCCCGCCGACTTTCACCGATAAGCAAAGGTTGTATCGCGGTATCGGACGGCATCAATTGCCACGGCAAGCCGGTCAAGCCATCACGCAATTGCGCAATGCGCTGTTGTAAGCGCGCGCGCCTGTCATCACCTTGCGCAATCAACGCCAAACTCTCCAGCAGCGCAGCCGACAGCGCGGGCGGGGTGGCGGTGGTATAAACATAGCTGCGCGCATGGTTGATGAGTGTGTCAATGACAACTTGCTCCGCCGCGACGAATGCGCCCGACACGCCCG
This sequence comes from Pseudomonadota bacterium, assembly GCA_049321355.1. Lineage (GTDB taxonomy): Bacteria > Pseudomonadota > Gammaproteobacteria > Burkholderiales > Gallionellaceae > Gallionella. Next base: position 107,909 of record JBMOPZ010000019.1, read on the forward strand.
CCGCCTTGCCCAGCGTCGCCATATAGATGATGCGCGGGTTGCTTGAGAAGGGAGAAGGGGGAAGGGTCGCCGAGCCGCAGTTACTCTTCACTCTTCTCTCCCCGCCCTTCTCATTCTCTTGTTGAAACAACACGCCGCGCCCTTGCTCACCCAACACCCCGAAGCCGTGGGCATCATCAACCAGTAGCCACGCATCATGGTGTTCGCACAACGCCAGCAATTCCGGCAGGGACGCGAGGTCGCCGTCCATACTGAACACCGCGTCGGTGATGATGAGCTTTCTTCCGCCTGGCACCTTCACCAGCAACTGCCCGAGTTGCGCGATGTCGTTGTGCCGGTAGCGCTTGATTTGCGCGCGCGACAACAGCATGGCATCGTTCAATGAAGCATGGTTGAGTTTGTCGGCAAACACCGTATCGCCCTTGCCGACCAAGGCCTGCACCACGCCGAGATTCGCCATGTAGCCGGAGGAAAACAGCAATGCGGCCGGTTTACCCGCGAACTCGGCGAGGCGGGTTTCAAGCCGATGATGCGGCGCGAAATGTCCGCTGACCAAATGCGCCGCACCCGCGCCCGCACCCCATTGCGCCGCGCCGTTTTGCAACGCTTTGATGAGTTGCGGATGGTTGGCGAGACCGAGATAATCGTTGCTGCAAAATGCCAGATAAGGTTTGCCATCGACCACGATGTGCGGTGATTGCGGCGTTTCCAAAGTGTGGCGGGTGCGCAGCAACCCAAGGGCTGCACGCGCGTCGAGTCGAAGTTGCAATTCCGAAAAAGGCATCAGCTAATCCGCCTTAGCAAATCGTCATAAACGCCGCTGATGTTGTGCATCACATCATGATTGCCATAGCGAATCACCGTTAAGCCATAACGCTGCAAAATATGTGTCCGGTCGGCATCATACGCAACATCTTCTGCATGACTATCGCCATCAATTTCAATCACCCAATGTAGCGAAGCACAATAAAAATCAACGATGAACCGGTCAATCGGCTTTTGACGCAAAAATTTATAGGCTGAAAATTGGCGCAGACGTAACACACCGAACCATATTTTTTGTTCCGCAGCGGTTGGATTTTTACGATTCTCGCGTGCGAGGGCTGTGAGTTTCGGGTCGTAAGGCAAAAAACCTAACCCCTCCCGGCCTCCCCTTGTCAGGGGAGGAGTGTTCGCACCTGCACCGACAAACCGCTTGGAAACATCTTCTTCCCCCCTGACAAGGGGGGATTGAGGGGGGGTTAGCTGTTGGTCTTTTTCACCCACAAATAAATCAATGTTTGTCGGCAAACGGGTACATCCCCAGCTTGTCCAGCAACGCACGATCACGTTCCGCTTCGGGATTACCGGTGGTCAGCAATTGTTCGCCGTAAAAAATGGAATTCGCGCCCGCCAAAAAGCACAAGGCTTGTACCGCATCGCTCATCTGCTGGCGTCCCGCAGAGAGACGCACGCGGGCGGTCGGCATGGTGATACGCGCCACCGCGATGGTGCGCACGAAATCCAGCGGGTCGAGGTCGGCGGTGTCGGCCAACGGTGTACCTTCCACTTTCACCAGATTGTTGATCGGCACACTCTCCGGGTAGGGCTCCATGTTCGCCAGTTGCGCAATGAGTCCGGCGCGTTGCGTGAGATTTTCTCCCATGCCGACGATGCCGCCGCTGCATACATGCATGCCCGCTTTACGCACGCGCTCCAGCGTGTCCAGCCTGTCCTGATAGTCGCGGGTGCTGATGATGTCGCCGTAAAATTCCGGCGCGGTGTCGATGTTGTGGTTGTAGTAATCCAGTCCGGCTTCTTGCAACTGGGTGGTTTGCTCATCATTCAACATGCCGAGTGTTGCGCAGGTTTCCATGCCTAAGCTGCGCACCGCTTTGACCATTTCAACCACCGACTTCATGTCCTCTTTGGATGGCTCGCGCCATGCCGCTCCCATGCAGAAACGGTTCGCGCCCTGTTCCTGCGCGGCTTTGGCGGCGCGCACCACTTCTGCCACTTCCAGCATCTTGCGATTTTCCACGCCCGTTGCATGGAACGCCGATTGCGGACAGTAACCACAATCTTCCGAGCAGCCGCCCGTTTTTATCGATAGCAAGGTGGAAAGCTGTACCGCGTTGGGATCAAAATGCTCGCGGTGTACCTGCTGCGCCTGATAGAGCAAATCGGCGAACGGCAATTTGAACAACGCCTCGATGTCGGCAACCCGCCAGCGCGGGGCGGCAGGATTCTTTTTGAGGGGGCGGACAAATTCAACAAGCTGAATGTTCATAATGCGTTAACTGGGTATGATTGAGGGCGGATAACAGCGGCGCATCATCCTTGAAAGGGCGATAACTTGTCAATTTTTGGCGGCACATTACAAAACATCCGCTTAAACTTTAAGCGCATCCTGCCCGCGCAGCCTTGCACCTTGTGCGGAAAAATGAACGTGGAGGGCTTGTGGTGCGCAAACTGCGATCAATCTCTGCCTTATTTGCGGGTGACACATTGCCCCGTCTGCGCCCTGCCCACCCCGCTGGGTGCTATCTGCGGACACTGCCTCACACATCCCCCGCTGTTTACCCGCACCACTGCCGTGTTCACCTACACCTTTCCGCTGGACAAATTGATACAGGCGATGAAATACGGCGAACAGCTGGCTTTGGCAAAACCGTTTGCCCGGCTACTGGCGCAAAGCGTTGCCGACACCGCGCTGCCCGACTGCATCATCCCGATGCCGTTGCATCCCAGCAAACTGCGCGAGCGCGGCTTCAATCAGTCGGCACTGCTGGCCGCCGACACCGCCCGCCAGCTGCAACGCCCGCTATTGATGCACGCCTGTCAACGGGTGCGCGATACCCCGCCACAATCCGCCTTGCCGTGGAAAGAACGCAAAAGGAATGTGCGTAACGCCTTCCATTGCAGCACCGACTTGACCGGAAAGCATGTCGCGCTGGTGGATGACGTGCTGACCACCGGTGCCAGCCTGAACGCACTCGCGGCAGCCGTCAAAAAAACCGGCGCAAGCCAAATCAGCGCGTGGGTAATCGCGAGGACGCTGCCACATGGCCACTTGCGCAAGCCCTGACAGACTGCCAAAGCGCGTGGGTATTTGGGGTATCGGAGGAAAACGCGCGAATCGGTCCATTACGCCGACCGGTCACCCGCTTAACACTGCGTGTCAGACAGTTGCGCGCAGCGCATCACCTCGGACAGGGAAGTTTTGCCCTGCTGCATTTCCGTCAGCGCTTGGGCGAGCATGGTTTTTCCCTGCATGACCTGTTTGGCCACCCGCATAACTTCCGCGAGATTGCCGCCGATGGCGGCATCGGTCAATTCGTAGCGCATTTCCAGCAGTTCATACACCGCGAGCTGTCCGCGATAGCCACTGCCGTGGCAGTGCGTACAGCCGCGCCCTTGCATCACGCCGTCGTATTGGTCTGCCGCGATGCCCGCGCGTTGCAGCCATTGCGTTTCCTCCGGATTGGGCACATAGCGTTCGGCGCAGTGCGCGCACACTTGCCGCAACAAGCACTGTGCAATCACGGCGGACAGGGTTGATGCCAGTGCAACACGGGGCATTTTTTCCAATAACGCGGCCAGTGCCGTCGCGGCATTTTTTGCGGTGAATTGCGTCAACACCAGGCTGCCGGAAGTTGCCGCATCCAAAGCTGCCTGGCCAAACTCCGCCTGCTCCAGCGGACTCAATAGCAACACATCGGGTTGCTGCGCGGCAACAACAGAAACAGGCTCGACTTTTCTGTCAGTCCCAACCAGGCTGACATTCGCCGGAACTTGCGTCAGCGCGCCGTCAATGGCGATTATTCTGCGGCTGACGGCATCCATCGCTGCCAGTGCAGCGTATAGCGTGGCACTTTTTCCACTGGCGGCAACACCGGTAAAAACAATCATGCCGCCGGGGCGTGCAATCAGTTGCCGCACGCGCGCCAACATCGTGCTGGACATACCCGGCATATCCAGTCCACCAACAGCGGTGTCGGCACACAGCAAGTGCATCGCCACGGCTTCGCCATGCTGTGTCGGACAGGTGCTAACCCTAACTTTGATTTCGCGCTCGGCGGAACGCGCGCGGAAATATCCCTGTTGGGGGCAGCTGTCCTTTACCACATCCAAATTACACAGTTGCTTGAGACGTTGCAGCAGCGCGCTTGCCGACACGGTAGTTGTCGCCTCATAACGATGCAGGCTGCCATCCACCCGGTAACGCAGCAACAAACCATCCGTCTGGGATTCCAGATAAATATCCGATGCCCCGACGCGGGCAGCCTCATCGAGCAGCTCCTGCAAAAATTGCATCAACGCGGCGGGTTCGCCGCGCCGGGTGTCTATCGGCACGACAGTTGCCGAGGTGCTTTTTTGCGGTTGCGCCGATGTCGGCACGAGAGTTTCTTCCGAGCGCCGATAACCGCGATCAAAGCATTCCAGCAGCTGCCCCTCGGTAACCACGGCGACTTCAATCCCGCATTTAACGATACGGGAAATTTCATCGAAGGCCGACAAGTCGGTCGGCTCCGCCATGCCGATTAGCAGGATGCCATTCGATACTTCCAGCACAATGGCGCGGAAGCGTCTCGCCTGACTTTCCGGCAACAGGCGCACCAGAGCCAGATTCAGGGGATAATTTTTAAGGTTGATGTAACGGAGATCGAGTTGTTTGGCGAGTGCCTCGGATAATTTTTTTTCGGTGATAAAACCGTTGTCAACCAGCACCCGCCCCAGTTTCCGACCGTTACTTTGCTGCTGCTTCAGCGCGAACTCAAGCTGATCGCCGGAGATCAAACCCTTCTGTAGCAACAAATCACCGATGCGAATTTTCTCTTGAAGCGACATAATCCTTCCCTGACTCATTATTGTTATACGGTGCGGACGGCGAACGTAAATTAGCCTGTTTCACCCCCACTGACAAGCATTACAACGGATTAAAAATGTTCCACCTCATTCTGCATCAGCCGGAAATCCCGCCCAACACCGGCAATATCATCCGCCTGTGCGCCAATACCGGTTGCCAATTACACTTGGTTAAACCGCTGGGTTTCACGCTGGAAGACAAGCAACTCATCCGTGCCGGACTGGACTACCACGAGTTCGCCACTTTGCAGATACACGAGACACTGGCAGATTGCTTGGCGGTGCTTGACCCGGCACGGGTATTCGCGCTGACGACGAAAGCTTCGCGCGCTTTTCACCAAATGCACTATCGGGCGGGCGACGCGTTTATGTTCGGCACGGAGAGTCGCGGACTACCCGCCGAGGTATTGGCACAGCTCCCCGATGAGCAACGCTTGCGGCTGCCGATGCTACCAAATAGTCGCAGCTTGAATTTGGCGAACACCGTTGCCGTGGTGACATTCGAAGCTTGGCGACAATGCGGGTTTGACGGCGGATTATGAGTTGAAATCCGGTTGCGGCGCGCGATCCAGCAAATCACTGACCACCTCTGCCGCACCCGCCTGCCGGTAGAGTATGCGATACACCGCATCGCAAATCGGCATGGCAACGTCCAACTGCCGCGCCAGTCTGTGCACCTCTCTGGCGGTGTAAACGCCCTCGGCGACGTGTCCGAGCTGTTGCAGTATTTCCGGCAGACCGTGTCCCTGCGCCAACAACAGTCCAACCTGGCGATTGCGCGACAAATCTCCGGTACAGGTCAGAATCAAATCTCCCGCACCCGACAAACCGCCCAGCGTCTCGCTACGTCCGCCGAGTTTCAGTCCGAGCCGGGAAATTTCTGCCAGGCCGCGTGTCATCAGCGCGGCGCGGGCATTCAACCCCAACCCCATACCGTCGCAGATGCCGGTCGCCAGTGCCATCACGTTCTTGACCGCGCCCCCCACCTCCACACCCACCACGTCATTGCTGGCGTAAATTCGCAACCGCTTATGGTGCAAGGCCTGCGCCGTGCGTAACGCAAAGACTTCGTCTGCGGCGGCGAAAGTGAGCGCGGCGGGTAAGCCGCGCGCAACTTCCTGCGCAAAACTCGGCCCGGATAACACCCCGGACGACCACGCTGGCGGCAACACCTCGGCCACGACTTGATGGGGCAATTTCGCGGTCTCCGCCTCAAATCCTTTGCACAGCCACACTACATCAACGCGATGCGACAAACTCGCAAGCTGGCGCAACACCGAACGCAACGCTGCGGTCGGTACGGCGACAATCGCCAAATCCGCAGCCACCAAGGCCTCGGCAAAATCGGCTGTCAGTTGTAAATTTCCCGGGAATTGAATATCGGGAAGGTAGCGTTGATTGCAGCGTGCGGCGCGCATCGCCTCAACTTGCCGGGCATCGCGCGCGCACAGGGTCACCCGGTGATGGGCGGCCAGGCTAATGGCAAGCGCGCTGCCCCATGCCCCGGCACCGATAACCGCGATGTTCATACTGCGAAACGCTTGCTGTGATTCATGACAGTTTGGCAACGGTGAGCCTTACTCGCCCCAAACTTCGCTGCTGCGGACATAGCCCACCTCGCCATCTTGATGGCGCACTTGCACCCAGCCCGTACCGGTAGGTTCGATACGCTCCAGCGCCACATTCTGCCGCACCTGAATGACCCGCGCCGAACCGAAGTCGGGCTCCGCACGCACATCCATCACCGGCACATTGGTCACCACATAACGTTTGCTGCTCAAGCTGGCCTTTTCCGCCCAATACAAGCCCCCTTCATGGTCGCGCACCTTGACCCATTGATCCAGCGTGACGATTTGCTCCAGCGGGGTATAACGGTTCACCACAAACAATTTTCCCGCTTTGCCTGAAGGCGCGTCATACAGCACGGCACTGGCCGCGCTCACCGACACATAATCAACCGCAATTGAAAATTGTGCATACGCGCAGAGCGACACCAGCAGCAGTTTTCGTAACATGGTTTTCATCGCAAACACCCCCTAAGTCAGACAACAGCCGTCCCGATTACTGTTTGGTCGCGGCAGCTGCCGCCAATTCACTTTCTTTTTGCTGTTGATACAGCACATCGAAGTTAATCGGGTTCAACATCATCGGCGCAAAGCCGCCACGCACCGACAGATCGGAAACCACTTCCCGCAGATAGGGGAACAAGATGTTCGGGCAGGTCACCGCCAGAATCGGCTCCAACTCATGCGGCGCAACATCGCGCACCTGAAAAATACCGGCTTGCTTGACCTCAATCAAAAACATCACTTTGTCGCCCAGCTTGGCAGTTACGGTCGCCGTCACTTCAACGTCGTACACGTGCGCCTCAATGGGCCGGGTTTGGGTGTGTAGCTGCACTTCGATTTGCGGATTCTCCCGCTCCAGGAAAATTGCCGGCGCATGGGGTATCTCCAGCGAGGCATCTTTCACGTAAATTTTTTCCATCTGAAATACCGGTTGGGCGGTTTCTTTTGCTGCATCAGTCATGTTTTTCCCTGTCATTATTTATTCAATAGCACATCCAATTTACCCGCATGGGTCAACTCGGCAAGATCGTCGTAACCGCCGACATGGTGTTCGCCGATATAGATTTGCGGCACGGTGCGGCGTTTCGTTTTCGCCATCATCTCGGCGCGCAGCTCGGGCTGCAAATCAACACGAATTTTTTCAATCTCCTGCACGCCGTGACTGCGCAGCAGCTGTTCCGCGCGAATGCAATATGGGCATACCGCCGTACTGTACATCAACACTTTTTCCATGCTACTTCTCCACCGGCAAGTTGCCCTTGCGCCACGCGGCCAAGCCGCCCGCCAGATTGTAAACCTGCGCAAAACCCCGCTTGCCCAGCATCGCACAGGCGGCAGGCGAGCGACTTCCGCTGCGGCACATTACCACGACAGGCTGCTCGCGATATTTCTCCAACTCGGCAACGCGCCCGTTCAATTTACCCAGAGGAATGTGTTTTGCATTAAGCACATGCCCCGCTTCATATTCGGATAGCTCGCGCACATCCAGCACCAGTGCATCTTTATGGTTAATCAGTTGCAACGCGCCCCGCGTGTCGATTTCTTTCACCCCGCGCAAACGGTTGCCAAAAAACGACCATAGCAGCATCACACCGCTAAACAAGGCAATCAGCATGGGTAAATAATTATCGGTGACGAACTGCATTCGTATGCTCCTGCTATTTTTGGGTGGCGAATTTTAACAGAGCGGAAAAATGCACGGTGCCTTTCTCCGCCAATATCCGCACTTGTGTACGAATACCGCCAAAGCGAATGCTTTGCAACTCTTGCCTAGCAGGTGCCGCTTTTAATGCCCAGCTTGGACAAAATGGTATTCAGCGGGCAAAATTTAGTGAACCCGCTCTGCAATAAATTGAGCCCGACAAACACAGTAAACCACAGGAAATAACTACTGACGAATAACGGGCTTTGCGCTGCACCCAAAGCCAGTGACAACACAACAAACGACCCCGCAACAATCCTGACGGCACATTCTGAACGCATTATTAATCACCCCATGACTTATTATGATGTAGCTGATTTTACTAGGATTTCGCTACAAATCCCACGATACCGATTACCCCAAAGATCATTTCGCCCATCACCAGATTCCCTTGCACACCAGATACCTTCTAACGATTACCTGCTGCCCCCTTTCCAGGTCGGCAAAGAATTAACGGAAAATCAATGCCACCTGTAGAATGATGCCCATGAAAGTCACAGTTCGTCACACTCGCGACTCAGATATCAACTCGATTATCAGCCTGCAGCAGCGCGTTTATCCACAGATTCCGCCATGGCACGAGGCGGTATTGCGGCATCAGCTTGAGGTGTTTCCACAGGGGCAAATTGTCGCCGAACTGAATGGCGAGTTGGTCGGCGCAGCCAGCTCACTCATCGTGATGTGGGACGAGTGGCAGGTTGAACACACTTGGCAGGAAATCACCGCGCGCGGCAGCTTTAATACACACAACCCGATGGGGCGCACGCTTTATGGTGCAGAGGTGTTCGTGCATCCGCACAAACGCGGAGCGGGTATAGGACGTGCGCTGTATCAGGCACGCCGGCAGGTTTGTCGAAAAATGAATCTGCAACGCATCATCGCCTGTGGTCGCCTCCCCGGCTATCACCGCTATGCAGCACAAATGTCGGCACAACTTTATGCACAAAAAGTTGTGTGGGGAGATATTCGCGACCCGGTACTCAGCTTTCAGCTACACCACGGCTTCCATTTCTGTAGTGCCGTCGGCGGCTATATTCCGGAAGACTTGGACAGCCTTGGTTATGCGGCACTAATCGTCTGGCTCAATCCTTATTATCACGAAAACAAGCCTACCCGCTTACATCAAGGAGATATTCTGTGAAAGTTCGCATCGCTGCCGTGCAATACCTGCTGCGCCCCATCAAAAATTGGGATGAGTTCGAAACCCAGGTGCGCTTCATCCTCAAAGCGGCTGCGGAATACAAGCCGAACTTTGTCATGCTGCCGGAGATATTCACCAGCCAACTGCTATCCTATCTGGACACCGAGAGTGACATTAAGGATGCCGTGCGGCGCATGCATGACCTGACCCCGCGCTATATGGACTTAATGTCCGAAATTGCCAAGAAGAATAACTTTTATTTGATTGCGGGCAGTCACCCGAATCTGCGTGACGGTTTGCTCTACAACACCGCGTTTATGTTCTCCCCCAAGGGCGAGGTGTTTACCCAGGACAAGATTCACCGCACCCGTTGGGAACGCGAAAAATGGGATACGGCGGCGGGCGACAAACTGCACCTGTTCCAAACCGACTTCGGCTCGATAGGTATTTTGATTTGCTATGACATCGAGTTCCCCGAGTTGGCGAGACAGGTTTGCGAAGCCGGGGCCGATATTCTGTTCGTGCCATCCTCAACCGATGACCGCCAGGGATTCTGGCGGGTACGTTACTGCGCACAGGCGCGCGCGATTGAGAATCAAGTCTATGTCGCCATGACCAGCACCGTCGGCAATCTGCCGGTGGATGGGCTCGGGACACATTATGGGCAGGCCAGCATCCTGACCCCTTCCGACTTTCCGTTTGCCCGCGATGGTATCGCCGCCGAAGGCGTGATCAACATGGAACAGGTGGTAGTTGCCGACGTTGATCTTGATGCTCTGATGCAAAATCGCATCAACGGCACCACGATTCCGCTCTATGACAAACGTCGCGAGATATACGACGATCCGGTGGCGGTTGTTGTCGCCCGCACCCGTTAACGATGCCCGTCACAGCTTGCCGACAGCCTCTTCCACCCGTGCCACGGCAATAATCTCCATGCCGGCAATTTTCTGTTTGGGCGCGTTGGCCTTGGGAATAATCGCCTGGGTAAAGCCGAGCTTGGCGGCTTCTTTTAAACGCTCTTGTCCGCGCTGTACGGGACGCACTTCACCCGCCAGACCGACCTCGCCGAACACCACCAGCTTTTCCGCCAACGGTTTATTGCGCAAGCTGGAAACAATGGCAAGCAACACCGCCAAATCGGCACCGGGTTCGGTAATTTTCACCCCCCCCACCGCATTGATAAATACATCCTGATCAAAACACGCAATGCCGGCGTGACGATGCAAAACCGCCAGCAACATTGCCAAACGGTTTTGCTCCAAACCCAGAGATAATCGGCGCGGACTGGGCGAATGCGCCTCGTCCAACAGTGCTTGTATCTCCACCAACAGCGGTCGCGTACCTTCTTGCGTCACCATCACACAGGAGCCCGCCACCCGCGAACCATGTTGCGATAAAAACAGTGCGGAAGGATTGCTCACTTCGCGCAAACCTTTTTCAGTCATGGCAAATACGCCCAGCTCGTTCACCGCGCCAAAACGGTTTTTGAATGCCCGAATGAGGCGAAAACTGGAGTGGGTATCCCCCTCAAAATACAACACGGTATCGACGATATGCTCAAGCACGCGCGGACCGGCCAGCGCGCCTTCTTTGGTAACATGACCCACCAGAATAATGGTTACCGCGCAACTCTTGGCAAGTCTGGTGAGCTGCGCCGCGCACTCGCGCACTTGCGCCACCGAACCGGGCGCGGAAGTGAGTTGCTCGGAATAGACGGTTTGAATCGAATCGATGACCACCACATCGGGCTTTTCACGCGCGATGATGGACTGGATTTTCTCCAGTTGAATCTCCGGCAGCAGGTGTACCTCACGCGCATCCAGCAGCAAGCGTTTGGCACGCAGGGCGATTTGCTGCGCCGATTCTTCGCCGCTGACATAAAGTGCTTTTTGTACGGGGGCGAGATGCGCCAAAGTTTGCAGTAGCAGTGTGGACTTTCCGATACCCGGATCGCCGCCAATCAATACCACGCCGCCTTCCACCAAACCGCCGCCGAGCACCCGGTCAAACTCGGCGATACCCGTCGGGGTGCGTAACACCTCACTCGCCTCCACCTCGGCAAGCTGCTGCAATCGCCCGGATGCGGTTAACGCACTATAGCGATTCTTGCCTGAAACAGGCAGCACCTCCGCCACCGATTCGAGCAGCGTGTTCCATTCGCCGCAATGAGGACACTGACCCTGCCATTTGGGAGCCTGCCCGCCACATTCAGTACAACTGTAAATTGTTTTTACCTTGGCCATCAGTCAGTTATTCAAATAAAAACGGCATCTAATTTTTCAATCAGATGCCGTCATCATAGTGAGCTGAATACTCACTCTACAATCGTATCGATCACAATTTTTAGTCCGGTCGCACCCGGCTTGATGGCCTGGGAGAGCCCCTCCAAATCACCGCTTTGCGCCATGGGTGAACCTGATTTTGAAACCCTCGCCACCACCACCACCTGGTCAAACCCGGACATTTTTAATTCGGGACGCATCGCCATGCTGTCATCCAGGGTGAATTTGAGCGGCAAGTCTTTCACCTGTTTGCGGAATACGGCCAAGGGCATTTTGGGACCCTGTGCCGCACGCGCCAGAACGAACACCATGTCATCGGGAGTCACCGCACCGGAAAGTTTTTTGCTCAGGGTAACCTCTCCGCTCACTGCCGCACCCACGGCTTGAGAAGGGTTGGCGGTCGATTTTTGCTGCTGATCAATTTGCGCCAATTTTTCTTTGCCACCCGGTTGTTGCGCCAGCAGTGATCGCGCTTCCTCAACATTTGCCGCAAAGCGATGGGCGTTCTCCGCACCCAACGTCGGCACGTCCAGCAACTTGCTCCAATACTGAATCGCGGTCACAAAATCACCGCGTTCCATTCCGGCAGAGCCCGACAGTGCCAATGCCTTCATGTTTTCCGGATCCAAGTCCAGCGCCTGCTTGAGCATACCGGCCACTTCTTTGCTCTGTAGCGTTTTGCCGTGCGCCAGCCCGTAAATATCCGCATAGTCTGCCCACAACTGCGGTTCTTCCGGCACCAGCTTGACCAGCTCCCCGTAAGCGTCAGAGGCCTCCATCAAGCGATCCGCGGCAAGATAGGAGTTCGCCAACATATACCAGCCATCGGGATTTTCCGGCTGCTTCTTCAGTTGCGTCTCCAGTGCCGCGATACCCGCTTCGGAACGAATCACGCCCGAACTATCCGGTTGAATCTGCGATTTTTGTGCCCGGGTCGCATCTGGATTCCCCAAGTGGAGATAAATCGGCACGGTAAATACCGGGAGTAATATTGCCAGGGCAATGATAAGTTTTTTACTGCTGGCGGATGCCACAGCGGCCTCGGTTGCCTTAACCTCTTCCAACATGCGCGCCTGTAGCTCGCGCTTACCTTGCTCGTATGACTCTTGCGTCAACAGACCGTTGCCCAAGTCGGCTTCCAACTCGGCAATCTGATCGCGGAAAATCTCCAGATTACTTGCATCTCGTTGGACTTCTCCACTCCGACCGGCATGTCGCCATAACGGCAGCCCAATGATGAGCAGGGCAATTAATAGTAATACTGCACAGGCGATCCAGAATAAATTCATGCTTACTCTTTCTATTGATTCAACAGTTTCGCTACACGTTCGGCAGCTTCGGGCGACAAATCGTCGTCTTTTTGGGCGAGCGTGCGCTTGCGTTTCTTCAACTGCAACACCAGAAACACTACCCCAATGCCCATCAATAAGAACGGCCCGAACCACAACAGGAAAGTCTTTGTTTTGAGTCGCGGGTCATACAATACAAAGTCGCCATAGCGATCAACCAGATAATCAATAATCTGCTCATCGTTTTTTCCGGTGCTCAACTGCTCACGAAGCTCACGGCGTAAATCCTGAGCCAAATCGGAACGCGAGCTGGCAAGCGATTCATTCTGGCACACCAAACAACGCAGCTTTTCAGCCAATCCGAGCATACGTTTTTCCAGCACCGGATCTTGAGCCAGGTCTTTTGCCTCTCCCGCAATCCCGCACAACGGCAACAGGCAGAACATCAAAGCGAATAGATATTTCATTTCTTTTGCAGCTCCGCAACGATAGGAAGAATGGTTTCTTTGAGATTTTGCGGCGTAACCGGGCCGATTTGCTTGTAACGGATAATGCCTTCTTTATCAATCACAAAGGTTTCCGGCACACCATACACACCATAATCAATCCCCACGCGCCCTTCCAAATCGGAGATGCTAAGCACATAAGGATCGCCACCGTTCAGCAACCAAGTCATTCCGTTTTCACGGGTATCTTTGTGATCCAAACCGTAAATCGGCACGATATTTTTACGCGCCAAGTCCATCAGCACCGGATGTTCGGCACGGCAGGCAACGCACCAGGATGCCCACACGTTCAGCAGCCAAACCTGACCCTTCATGTCGGTTGACGAGAACTGCGTGGATGGGTCATGCAGTTGCGGCAGCGTAAATACAGGTGCCGGTTTGTCAATCAGCGGCGAGGGCACTTCTCGCGGATTCAAACCCAAGCCGACGAATAAAAATCCGGCCAGTATCAGAAAAACCAGCAATGGCCAAAAGCGCGTCATGATGTTTTACCTTCAACAGCCAATGTTGCGCCAGACACCACATTGGCATCATCGGCATGACTCGACTTTTTACTGCGAATGCGATAACGGCGGTCACTGACAGCCAATACGCCGCCCAATGCCATCAGCGTGCAGCCAAACCAGATCCAATCAACAAACGGCTTGTGATACACCCGTATCGCCCACGCTTCGACATCCCCCTCAATCTGCTCACCCATAGAAACGTACAAATCGCGGATAAAACCGGTATCAATTGCCGCCTCGGTCATCGGCATACCGGAAGCGTTATAGCGGCGTTTTTCAGGGTATAACACGTTCACTTTTTCGCCGTTCTTGGTGACGGTAAATTTGCCTTGCGCCGCCATATAGTTCGGTCCATTCAACCCCTTGACTCCGTCAAAGCGGAATACATAACCGCCCACCTCGACGGTGTCACCAATTTCCATACGCACATCACGCTCGGTCTCGTAACCCATCACCATGGTCACACCGATAATAAATATCGCCACGCCAAAGTGCGCCAATTGCATTCCGTAATAGCTCAGCGACTGTGCCCGCACACGCTGCCAAATCTCTCCTCCCGAGAAGCGTTGGCGCAAACCAAGACCAACCGAAGCGATAATCCAGCAGGCCATGAAGATACCCAGCGCAATCAGCGGCGACCACTTACCCATTACCACCGGCAACGCCAAACCGATAACCACCGAACTAGCGAAAGCCCAGCGTACCCGTTTCAACATATCGGGTGCCTCAAATTTTTTCCAGCGCGCCAACGGCCCCAAGCCCATGAACAGCACGACCGGCACCATCAGCGGCACAAACACCGCATTGAAATAAGGCGGGCCGACAGACAATTTTCCGTATCCCAAGGCATCCATAAATAAAGGATATAGTGTGCCGATAAACACCGAGGCGGATGCCACCGCGAATAACACGTTATTCGACAACAACAAAGTTTCACGGGACAGCAGCTCGAATTTACCACCCAAGCCTATCTTCGGAGCCCGCCAGGCAAACAGCAACAACGAGGTGCCAATCACGATGACCAAGAAAGCCAGAATAAAGACGCCGCGCTTGGGATCGCTGGCAAAGGAGTGTACCGAGGTCAACACACCGGAACGCACCAGGAACGTACCCAGCAGGCTCAGCGAGAACGCGGCAATCGCCAGCAGCACTGTCCAACTCTTGAACGCGGCGCGCTTCTCAGTCACTGCCAACGAATGAATTAGCGCCGTACCTGCCAACCAAGGCATGAAAGATGCGTTTTCTACCGGATCCCAGAACCACCAGCCGCCCCAGCCCAACTCATAATATGCCCACCAACTGCCCAACATAATCCCCAGCGTCAGGAATGACCAGGCAACCGTCGTCCACGGGCGGGACCAACGCGCCCACGTGGCATCCAGATGCCCTCCCAATAGCGCGGAAATTGCAAACGCAAATGCGACAGAGAAACCGACGTAGCCGGTGTACAAAATTGGCGGGTGAATCGCCAAACCAAAATCCTGCAACAAAGGATTCAGATCCAAGCCCTCGGCAGCCGCCGGAATCAAGCGGTCAAAAGGATTCGAGGTGAACAACATGAACAGCAGAAAGCCAACCGCAATCAGCCCCATCACGCCCAGCACGCGCGCGACCATTTCTCGCGGCAGGTGGCGACTCTTCAATGCCACAAAACCCGCCCACAAAGACAGATTGGTCACCCACAGCAACAAAGAACCCTCGTGCCCGCCCCAAATCGCCGCCACCTTGTACATCGTCGGAAGCTGCGAGTTGGAATGCTGTGAAACATACAGCACCGAGAAATCGTTGGCCAAGAAAGAAAGCATTAAGCAAACGAATGCAGTTGCAACAAACAGCAACTGCCCTAACGCCAATGGTCGGGCAAGACTCATCAAGGGCAAACTATTGCGAGCCGCACCAAATATCGGCAGCACACCAAGACTAATCGCCAGAAATAGCGCGACGATTAGGGAAAAATGACCAATCTCTGGAATCATACCGTGGTTCCTTTATGATTAATTAGTTGCAACA
Source organism: Pseudomonadota bacterium (assembly GCA_049321355.1). Classification (GTDB taxonomy): domain Bacteria; phylum Pseudomonadota; class Gammaproteobacteria; order Burkholderiales; family Gallionellaceae; genus Gallionella. The sequence continues at coordinate 123,764 of JBMOPZ010000019.1, forward strand.
GGGGGAGCAACTGGTGTATTCAGCTTTAATTCAGCCTTGGCTTTTTCTGCTTTTTCCATCGCATCCATTGCTTCCGGCGGCATGTAGTTTTCGTCATGTTTGGCGAGCACCTCATCGGCGTGCATTATGCCGTCATCGCCCAACTTGCCCTGCGCCACCACACCTTTACCTTCTTTGAATAAATCCGGCAGAATGCCCTTGTAGGTCACCGGGAAACTTTTATGTGAATCGGTAATGTTAAATGTCACCGTTAACGCATCATTGGTACGCGTGACACTGCCCTCCTCTACCAAGCCGCCGATACGGAATGAGCGCCCCACAGGAACCACATTGTCGGCCACTTGCGTTGGCGTAAAATACAGACTGACATTGTCTTTAAGCCCGAACAACACCAATCCGACAGCACCACTCAACAAAGCTACCCCCGCGAGGATGTACATAAATTTCTTGTGCCGTGGCTTCATATTTACTCCTCATCTCCAACTGCCCGCATTAAACGGATTCTTTTCAAGACCTGCTTTCTCTTGCCGACCACGCCTATCACCTCGATGGCAAGTACTAAAAAAGCAACCGCATAAGACCCGATCCAAATATAAGTCAGCGGATTTTCCCGCATCCAAAGATCCAAACCCATCATTTCACCTCCGGCAATTCTGCAACCCACTGGGTGTTTCGCTCACGCTCCAAAATGATGCTGCGCACCCGCATCAGTGCCACAGCAACGGTATACAACCAAAGTGCCGCCAGCATCGCAAACATTGCCTGCTGCATGGCGATATGCATACTGGTTCCGCTAAACTTGATGGTGGAACCCTGATGCAGGGTATTCCACCACTTGACTGAAAAATAAATAATCGGCACGTTCACCGAGCCAACAATTGCCAATAATGCGGCCGCCCGATCTGCACGGCGCGGATCATCAATCGAGGCATGCAATGCAATAAAGCCGAGATACAAAAACAACAAAATCAACTCCGAGGTCAGGCGCGCATCCCAAACCCACCACGCGCCCCAGGTCGGCTTACCCCACAGAGCTCCGGTCCACAATGAAATAAACGCCAACAACGCCCCCGTCGGTGCCAACGCTGAAGCCATCATGGCTGACAAGCGCGTGTTAAAGATCAACCCCAACGCCGCATAAACCGCCATCACCAAATAGACGAACATCGACAAAATTGATGCCGGCACATGAATAAAGATAATGCGGTAATACTCGCCTTGCACCGCATCTACAGGCGCAACGACAAAACCGATATACAAGGAAATGACACACAGGATCGCCGCAGGAATTGCAAACCACGGGATGAGCTTCCCCGCCAAACCGTAAAAGGTGGAGGGTGCCGAGTATTTGAACCAGTTAATCGCCAATTGATTACTCCATCGAAATTCTTAACGCCTGCGTTGTCACCCATGGCGCGAACACCAAAGAAAACAGCAACAAAGCACCCAATAATGAAAGGTGCGGCACCACAGTCAAACCGGAAGACACCGCGTCAACCGCCCCCGCACCAAAAATCAGCACAGGAATGCAAAGCGGCAACACCAACAGCGAAAGCAGCACACCACCGCCACGCAAACCCAACGTTAACGCCGCACCGATCGCACCGATCATGCTCAACACCGGCGTACCCAGCAGCAAACCGATAATCAGCACACCCAACGCATCTGCCGACATATCGTATTGAATCCCCAACACGGGTGCCATCAACACCAGCGGCAACCCTGAAACCATCCAGTGCGCCACGGTCTTGCCCAACACCAACATCGACAACGACTGCGGCACCAACATCATCTGCTCCAGCGTCCCATCCAGATAATCGGCGGAAAACAGTCGCCCCAAAGACAGCATCGAGGATAGCAACGCCGCCACCCACAACACCCCGGCCGCCATCTTGCGCAACATATCCGCTTCGGGACCCACCCCCAGAGGGAACAAGCTCACCACCATGACAAAAAACACCAGCGTGGTTAACACATCTGCCCGGCGGCGCATTGCCAACACCAAATCGCGGCGCACCACCAGCAGCAATAATCCCCACAACGGCAATCTTTTCATGACAGGGACAATCGCCTCAATTCCACGCCCGGCACTTGCAGCGGCTGGTGCGTGGTAAAAATCACCATTCCCCGCTTGCCCAGATGCTCGGCAATTAGCTCCTGTATCAAGCCAACCGCTCCGACATCCAGTGCCGCCAAAGGTTCATCCAATATCCATAAGGCTGCATCACTCACCAGCAGCCTCGCCAGTGCCACACGGCGACGCTGCCCCTGCGACAACACTTTAACCGGCAACGCTTCGCGACCGCGCAAACCGAGCCTGCGCAACACTTTTATCGCTTGAGCTTCATCTATTTGCATCCCCGACAAGCCAACCGAGATGCGCAAATTCTCCAACGCGTTCAACTCATCCTTGATTGCATTCAGATGGCCAAAATAAACCATCTCGGCGTAATACGCCTCGTCATTCTGATGAATGTCTTGCCCGCGCCAGCGAATTTCTCCAGCCGTCGGCTGCATCAACCCGGACAACGCACGTAACAATGTTGTCTTACCACTACCGTTCACACCCTCTACCTGCATAACCTCTCCGGCAGCAAGACTGAAACTCAGGTCGGAAAATAATTGGTGGTCGCCGCGCGAACAAGCAAGATTGCTGATTTCCAGCATGGGTGAATGCGTAACCTTAAATTTTAAGAGCGCGGATTATATACAAGTTAAGGAATCAAGTGCAGCAAAAACCCCACCTAAAACACGCCATAAATCGCCACCTAATGACTCGCGGACAATCAACGCGCGCAGCGGCATTGGTTATTTTGGTTATAATGCCGCGCACTTCACGAATAACTGTTATATACAGGGGACAGCATGGGATTTTTGCACAAAAAACGCATTTTAATCACCGGAATGATCAGCAATCGCTCGATTGCTTACGGTATTGCCCAAGCAATGCATCGTGAAGGAGCCGAACTCGCATTTACCTATCAGGGCGAGCGCGTCAAAGACCGCGTGGTCGAAATGGCAAAGAAGTTTGGCAGCGAACTCGTTTTTCCGTGCGATGTCGGCAGCGACGAGCAAATCCGGCAGCTGTTCACCGACCTGGGAAAATCTTGGGATAGTCTGGATGGATTTGTTCACGCGATAGCCTTCGCGCCGCGCGAAGCACTGGCAGGCAAATTTCTAGAGGGCTTTGATCGTGAAGCCTTCCGCATCTCCCATGAAATCAGTGCTTACAGCTTCCCGGCCATGGCAAAAGCCGCTTTACCCATGATGTCCGGCAGAAACGCCGCCATTCTGACGCTCAGCTACCTGGGCGCGGTACGTACCATGCCCCACTACAACGTTATGGGCATGGCGAAAGCCAGCTTGGAAGCGAGCGTTCGTTATCTCGCTATGGAGTTGGGGCAACAAGGCATACGTGCTAACGGCATTTCCGCCGGGCCAATCAAAACATTGGCGGCGGCGGGCATTTCCGATTTCGGCAAACTGCTCGCCTATAACGAGAAACACGCCCCGCTCAAACGCAACGTCACCATTGAAGAGGTTGGCAATGTGGCCGCCTTCCTGTGCAGCGACCTCGCCAGTGGCGTAACCGGTGAAATCGCCTATGTCGATGGCGGATTCAACACCACCGCCTTGGGAACCGACGAAGCATAAGTATCGCGCGCCCCCGCCAAGGCACGACCGGACCGCACCACACGGGGATCGGAACGAATAGGCTATCATTGCTCCCTCAGTAACAGTCTGTGCAGCCATCATGCCGAATAATCAAGCCCACCCCCCTGTACTTTCGGTCGTCGTACCGATGTACAACGAAGCTGAAAACGTCAGTGAGTTTTATGCCCGCATCAAGGCGGTACTCGCACAGCTGGGCGAAACATGGGAACTGGTTTGCGTCAACGATGGCAGCCGCGATAACACCCTGGCTCAATTATCAGCACTGCATCAACTCGACCCGCGCGTCAAAGTCATCAACTTTTCACGCAACTTCGGTAAAGAAATCGCACTCACAGCGGGAATTGACCACGCCTGCGGGCAGGCAATTATTCCGATTGATGCCGATTTGCAGGACCCTCCCGAATTGATTATCGATTTGGTGGGCAAATGGCGCGAGGGTTATGACGTGGTTAATGCCACTCGCAGTACACGGCAGGGCGAGAGCTGGTTGAAACGCACGACTGCCAGTGCTTTTTACAAGATACTCGGAAAAATGGCAGCGATTCCGATTCCGCCCAACACGGGCGACTTCCGCCTACTGTCCCGCCCCGTGGTAGAGGCGTTGAAGCGCATGCCGGAACGCACCCGTTTTATGAAAGGTTTATTCGCTTGGGTGGGCTTCAAACAAGCCACGGTGTTATATAGCCGTCACCCGCGTTTTGCGGGGCAAACCAAGTGGAATTATTGGCGGCTATGGAATTTCGCCCTCGACGGCATCGTTTCATTCAGTTCTGCGCCGCTCAAAGTCTGGAGTTATTTTGGGCTGTTCATCGCCTCGTTATCTTTCTTGTACGCACTATTCCTGATAGTGCGCACCTGGGTCTATGGCATAGATCTACCCGGTTACGCCTCGCTGATGGTGGCAGTGCTATTTTTGGGAGGCATTCAATTGATTACGCTGGGCGTTCTGGGCGAATATCTGGGGCGCATCTACGACGAAACCAAGCACCGCCCGCTATATATCGTGCGCGACTATTTCGGCATTGAGCCAGAACCCAAACCCTAGCATGGATGCAAAAATCTACCGCGAAATGGCGGCACTGGAAGAGCGGCATTGGTGGTTTGCCGCGCGCCGTAAAATTCTCGACCGGATGCTTGCAACCTTGCCGTTACCGGAGAACCCGAAAATATTGGAAGCGGGCTGCGGCACCGGTGGAAATTTGGGCATGTTGGCGCGCTACGGGAAGGTGTATGCGATGGAGGCAAACGCCGAAGCGCTGGCATTTTCCGCCGCCAAAGGCATTGCACAAGTATCGGCAGGGCGCCTACCCAACCCAATTCCATTTGACGGACAACAATTCGACTTAATCGCCTTGCTGGACGTGCTCGAGCATCTGGACGAGGACGCGGCCTCTTTATCTGCTTTACGGCAACGACTGAAGCCCGGCGGCTGGCTGCTGCTCACCGTACCCGCCCACCCCTTCCTGTGGAGTCGTCACGACGAATTGCATCACCACAAGCGTCGCTACGTCGCCCAAGGCTTGCGCAACTTGCTCAGTGACAGCGGTTACCAAGTCAGTTATTTCAGTTATTTCAACACCTGGTTATTCCCGTTAATCGCGGCGGCACGGCTGACGGGATTGGGAGACAACGACAACGGTGACGCGGTGATGCCCAACAAATTTACCAACACACTCCTGACAAAAATATTTGCCAGCGAACGCTGCTTGCTGGGCCGGATATCGCTTCCGGTTGGCGTGTCATTACTGGCACTCGCCCGCAATCCCGATCACCCCCATTGCGCAACGGAGAGCTGATTGAAGCACACCCGACACCTCGAATATTTGGCGGTCGCGATGTTGCTTGCCGCATTTTTTGGATTTTTTGCCGTCAAGATATGGGACATTGATTTTTGGTGGCATCTGGCCGCCGGGAAAAACACTCTGGAGAATTTTGCTATTCCGAGTGTCGATCCCTTCGGGGTCTATGATGCCGACAACATCTGGGGGCAAACGGTTCTCAAAAGCCAATGGCTGGGACAGGTATTGTTGTACGGTGCATATCGTGCGCTGGGGCTGGATGGCATCATTTATCTGCGCGCCGCAATTCTGACGTTGTGTCTGTTCATCGTCTATCTGCGTTGCCGCCTTAACGCCACACCCAAACTGTTTGCAGTTGGCATCACCGCTCTGACCGGCATGGCCATCCTGCATTTCACCGGGGATCGCCCGCAACTTTTCTCATTCTTATACCTGTCGCTGATATTTTTACTACTGGACAGTTATCTGCGCTATCAGCGACGCGGGTTACTGTATTGCATCCCGGCGGTGATGTTATTGTGGAGCAACACCCACGGCGGTGCGGTATTGGGTGCGGCACTATTGGCTTTGTTCGGCTGCGCCTACACGCTGGAACGCTGGCTGACGGCAAAAAACTCGTCCGCCTCACCAGTCAGCTTCCCCGCACAACTCCCCAAGCTCACCTTGCTGATTGTCGCACTGAGTGTTGCCACCCTGCTGTTAACGCCCAACGGGCTAACCACTTTCAAGTATCTATTATTTCTTGAGAATAGCCCGATACGTGATCGCGTCTCGGAATATGCGCCACCCTGGAAAATGTGGGAGGCAACCCGGTATTACTGGGTGCTTCTTGCAATAACCGTGGTCGCGCTGCCGGGATTATTGAAGCGGATATATTTCAAGCAACTCATCCTCGTGGTCGCCATCGCGCTCATCAGCCTGACCGGTTATCGCTACATTCCGTTTTTCGCCCTGTTGTCCGCACCTTACGTTGCCGCCAGCCTGGGGCGCATGTTGGGTCGCATCAACCCGCCGGGGAACGCGGTCAACCTTGCCACCATTGCCATTGCCTTGGCGCTAACCGTTTATGGCATCAAACAGCATCAGACATTTCAACGCGGCTTTGTAGCGCAACGCTTTCCAGTCGGCGCGGTAAAATTCATGCAGCAAAACATGCTTGGCGGCAAAGTCTTCAACACCATGAATTGGGGCGGCTACCTAATCTGGCACCTGGACAAGGCCGTCACAATTTACATCGACGGGCGCATGCTGGATCCGAAACGGGTATTGCCGTACACCAATATCCTATGGGCAACCGATGGCGGTCAACAATTACTCGAGCAGGGTGATTTTGACCTGGTGCTACTCCCTTACGGCAACGCATTCAGTGGCGAAAAATATCCGCTGACCGATTATTTGTCGCGACATCCCGGCTGGCAGCTCATCTACCGGGATCAATCCGGGGTGCTGTTCTCAAAAGTGCGGACACTTCAACTTGACTAGTCATTGGCAAACCGAATCCGGCTACCTAAGCCGTTACGCATTGAGCGGTGTGTTGAATACCGTGGTCGGCTTCGCCGTCATTTTTTTGCTGCTCTGGTTGGGGATACCGGCAACCCCAGCCAACGCCGGGGGTTATTTGGCCGGACTCCTGCTGGGATTCTTTACCGCCAAAAAATTCGTCTTCCGCAGTCACGGACACTTCACTGCCGAGGGCGTGCGCTATCTGTGCGCGTTCGCCGCAAGCTTTGCCGCCAACTTGCTGGTATTGCAAGTGATGCTGAGCCTGTTCCACTGGGGTGCGGCTGTGGCACAGCTACCCGCCACAGCCACCTTTACCATATTGATGTATTGGCTAACCCGCCGGTTTGTTTTCGATGCCGTCCGATAAGCAATCCGCAATAAAACAGCAGTTCATCGGCATAACGCTGCTCATACTGGCATGTGTCCTGCCTTACCTGAACACGTTGCACGGCGAGTTTGTACTCGACGATGTCGCGTTCTATGTCAACAATCCGTCCTTCATCGCCGACCACAACCTCGCCCGATTCTTTTCCAGCAGCGTATGGCAACACTCGGTACTACACAGCCAGGAAGACGTGCTGTATCGCCCTTTATTCATGACGGCGATGTGGATCAACCAGACCATTTTCGGCGGCAATGTTGTCGGACACCACCTGTTTAATATCGGTCTGCACCTGACTGCCACACTATTGCTGCTGCAGCTGCTGCGCCGCCTGCTCCCCGATGCGGGCCGGATTCCACCGCTGGTTGGCGCACTGATTTTTGCTGTCCACCCGGTGCATGCGGAAGCCGTCGCCTGGATAAGTGCCTTCGGCCATTTGCTGGCAACCGCGCTCCTGCTCGGATCAACGCTCTGTTATTTGCGCCACCTCAACGCGCCCGCGTGGCATCGGCTGGGCGGCTCGCTGGCATTATTTGCGCTCGCATTGCTCAGCGGAGAAATTGCCGTCGCCTTCCCGTTGCTGATCATGGCCTGCGAATATCTGCGTTTGCGGCACTTGTCATGGCGGCGTATTGCCCCATTCTGGTTGCTGCTGGCAGTTTATTTTGGCGTGCGCAAACTGGTATTGCCGCTGGCGATTCCACTCGGCATTGACAGTTTCTCGTCTTGGCAAACCGCATTCTTTTTTGCAATTGGCTACCTGGAGCAACTGTTGCTGCCCTGGCCGCAATTTTTTTATCTCGCGATACCCGAAGGCGGAATTATCACGCCCACAGGCGGCGCACTGGCACTCCTAATGCTCGTCGGTGCGGCGATGTTAGTGCGCCTGCGCACCCCCGAAAAAACCATCATGTTGTTCGGCCTCGCCTGGATTGTGGCGGCGTTGTCGATACCGGTTATCGCGGCACTCAACCCGCGCCCGATGTTCGCGTTGCGCTCGCTATATTTGACGTCGGTGGGCATCAGCATTTTGGCGGCTTGGGCGGCGGCGGTATGGTTGCCCAGACAGCGCGCGATACTCGGCGGCGCGGTCATACTGATAATTGTCGTGGCTATACCGACCACATGGTTGGCCAATCGTGATTGGCTCAATAATTTTCAGGTGTACGACAAAATTTTTTCCATTTCACCCAACGCCTCCGGTGCGGCAATCAAGCTTGCGGATATTTACGAGCAGCAGGGCAACCTCAAAATGGCGGAACAAACGCTGCGCCACGCCACGCGACATGCGCCGGACAAGACATCGCAAATCGACCTGTATTCCAAATTGGGCTTGCTTTACGGCACCCAAGGATTGACGGATCAAAGCGATGACTATTTCGACCAAGTGTTAAAACTGGATCCGCAGCGATCTTCCGCTTGGGTTGGACGCGGCAACAATGCTTGGGCACGCGGCAACATCAAATCGGCACTCGATCATTATTTGCGCGCCCAAACCCTGGATCCCAACAACCGGGAGGCCGGCTACAACGCCGCACTTGCCTACCGTGAACTTGAAAAACGCTAAATGCGATTACGGTATTTTTTATACAAGCTGGCGTAATACAACACCGGAATCACCACCAGCGTCAACAATGTGGAGACGAAAATACCGAAAATCAAGGAGATCGCCAAACCATTGAATATCGGGTCATCCAGTATGAACAGCGCGCCCATCATCGCCGCCAATCCTGTCAGGATGATGGGTTTGGCGCGCGCCCCGGCAGCCGCAATCACCGCATGCTGCAAGTCCGCTCCATCGCGCAATTGCAGATTGACGAAATCCACCAGCAAAATCGAATTACGCACAATGATGCCCGCCAGCGCGATCATGCCTATCATCGAAGTTGCGGTGTATTGCGCACCGAGCAGCGCATGACCCGGCATCACGCCTATGATGGTCAGCGGTATGGGCGCCATGATGATCAGCGGAACGAGGTAAGACTTGAACTGCGCCACCACCAGCAGGTAGATCAGAATCAGTCCGACACCATAAGCGATGCCCATGTCGCGGAAAGTCTCGAACGTCACCTGCCACTCGCCGTCCCACTTCAAGGCGTATCCGGCATAGGGGTCGCTGGGTTGCTTGAAGAAATAACCCTCCAGCTTGCCGCCCTGTTCCAGCTCCATGCCGCTGACCTTGCCGTTGATATCGAACATGCCATACAAGGGGCTATCGAGTTTGCCAGCCATGTCGCCGTACACATACACCACCGGCAACAGGTCTTTGTGATAAACAGGATAATCACGCTGCACAGGGATCACCTGCACCATTTCGGACAAGGGAACCAGCACACCGTCACGCGCGCGCACCTTGAGTTTCAGCACCTCGTCTATATTACTGAGACTTGCAGACGGCAGGCCAAGGCGCAGTGGCGGGGAATATTTCGCATCGTCTGCGTGCAAGGACGCCACGTCCTGACCGGACAAGGCCATGTGTACCGCATCCGTGATGTCGGATGACGCCACGCCCAGCAACGCCGCCTTGCTTTGCAGCACACGCAATTGCAGCTTGGGAGCGGCCTCGGTGACGCTGTCATCTATGCCCACGATGCCCTCTACTTTGCCGAACTGCTCGCGCACCTTGCCCGCCACTTGTCGCATGCCCTGGTAATCCGGGCCGTATATTTCCGCAACGATAGGCGACATCACCGGCGGCCCGGGCGGCACTTCGACGATCTTGACCTTCGCCCCCCAGGTTTTGGCAATAGATTGCACGGGCTCCAGCACAGCTGTCGCAATCTCGTGACTGCTGCGACTGCGCTTATGCTTATCCTGCAGATTGACTTGCAAATCGCCTTGTTCAGCAGCACTTCGCATGTAGTATTGTCGCACCAGTCCGTTGAAGTTGATGGGTGCTGCCGTTCCCGCATACGCCTCATAATCGGTCACCTCGGGCACGGTCGCAAGATACGCGCCGATGTCATGCAGCACCGCATTGGTTTCTTCCAGCGGCGTGCCTGTCGGCATATCCACGACGATCTGGAACTCAGACTTGTTGTCGAACGGCAACATTTTCAATATCACCAGTTTCACCACGCCCAGCCCCACTGCCAGAATCAGACCGACCAGTATCGCCAGCCACAGTTTGCGTCGTGCCGACTTGCCGTGCTCGCCGTTCAAAAACGGGGTCAGGCGCTTGTTAAAGAAGCGGCTGACCGCCGTATCACGCTCAGGAGTTGACGATTGCTTCTCTCGTTCGCCCCCTCTCCCTTCGGGAGAGGGTTGGGGTGAGGGGATTTCTTCGTGATGCGCGCCGGAAAAGCGCAGCACCAGCCAGGGCGTGATGACAAAAGCCACCGCCAGCGAGATCAACATCCCCATGCTGGCATTGATGGGGATAGGACTCATGTAGGGCCCCATCAATCCGCTCACGAACGCCATCGGCAGCAGTGCCGCAATCACGGTAAATGTGGCGAGTATGGTCGGGCTGCCGACCTCATCCACGGCTTCTGCGATGATTTCGGACAAGGGCTGATTCGTCGCCAGCGCACGACGGCGGTGGATGTTTTGGTTTTGGCCGCCCGACAAGTCGGGCTTAACGTTCGCTGCACTCACGTTAGCCTCCACCGAAACATTCATCGCCAGGCTACGCCTGCGATGAATGTTTTCCACCACCACGATGGCGTCATCCACCAGTATGCCGATAGAAAAAATCAGCGCGAACAACGACACGCGATTGATGGTGAAGCCCCAAGCCCATGACGCGAACAGTGTCGCCGCCAGCGTCAACAGCACCGCCATACCAACGACGAAGGCCTCACGTCTGCCCATCGCGACCCACACCAGCGCCACCACAGCAAGCGTGGCAAAGATCAATTTCTTGATGAGTTTCATGGCTTTGTCATTTGCCGTCTCGCCATAGTTGCGCGTGACGCTGACTTGCACATCATCCGGGATCACCGAGCCCTTGAGTTCTTCCACACGCGCTAGCAGATGGTCGGCGATCTCCACCGCATTCGCGCCCGGCTTCTTGGTAATTGCCACCGTCACGGCCGTGAATTCGCCCCTCTCATTGATGGTTTTATCCTGCGCCGCCGGGCCGGTGCCAAACCAGACATAGCTACCGGGTTGGTCTGCGCCATCCTGAACTTCCGCGATGTCGCGCAGAAATACCGGCTTGCCACCCGAAATACCCACAACCAGTTGCTTCACTTCATTGGCATCGCTCAAAAAGCTGCCTGCCTGGACCAGCACCTCGCGGTTGTCCTGCACCAGGTTCCCAACATTTTGCGCAACATTGGCCGATTGCAAAGCCCCGCGCACATCCTGCATGGAAAGCTGGAAGGCATTGAGACTCTCGGGATTGAGCAACACTTTGACCACGCGCTGCGTACCGCCTACTGTCGCAACTTCCCGCGTACCGGGTACGCGTTTCAATTCGCTTTCTATGGAATGCGCCACTTGCGTGAGCGCCATCCCGCCGCCTATTTCCTGATTCCTCCACAGGGTCAGCGCCACGACCGGCACATCATCTATACCCTTGGCCTTGATAATCGGCGCGCCTACCCCGAGAGTGGGCGGCAACCAGTCCGAATTGGAGTGCACCACGTCATACAGTTTGACCAGAGACGGAATATGCTCTTCCCCCACCTTGAATTGCACAGTGATCACCGCCATACCCGGCTGCGCCACCGAGTACACATGATCCACACCGGCGATCTGCGACAAAACCTGCTCGGCGGGCGTGGCAACCGTGCGGGCGACATCCTGAGCAGAAGCGCCCGGATAGGCGATCAGCACATTCGCCATGGTGACATTGATCTGCGGCTCTTCCTCGCGCGGCGTCACCATCACCGCGAACACGCCCAGCAGCACCGCAACCAATGCCAGCAAAGGGGTCATCTGCGAGCGCAGAAAAAGTTTGGCGATTCGTCCCGAAATTCCCATCTGTTTTTACCTGTGTCTATTCTTCATGCAACAGCAGATCCGACTGACTGTTGCCCCGGCAAGCCGCACCTTATTTCTTCATCCCGGCTTGCAAGGCATCCACTGCGACCTTCTCACCCGCCTTCAGGCCGGACAAGACTTCAACCCACCCTTCTGACGCCGTTTCGCCTATACGTATCTGGCGCAACTTCGGCACGCCCTTATCGTCCACCACATAGGCGGCGACCACTTCGCTGCGCCGCAACACGGCGCTGCCCGGCACGACCAGCTTGCGCGCCTTGCCCACGACAAAATGCGCCCGCACGAACATGCCCGGATACACCCCTGTTTCATTGGCCGGCAGATAGACACGCACCTGAGTGCTATGGGTACGCGCATCGGCCAGAGGCTGCACCGTGCTGTACTGCGCCTTGATCCAGCGGTTCAGCGAAGGTATCTCCACCATCGCATCGGGCCTGGCGCCAATGTCAGCCAACTTATACTGCGGCACATTGACCACGACACGCATCTCCGCAGGATCGAATCCTGTCATCAGCGGTTTGCCAGGCATCACCATCTCGCCCACTTCGACCAGACGCGCCGACACCACTCCGCCATAGGGCGCGATTACCGAAGCATAGCCTCGCGCCAGCGAGGCTTGTCCTGCACCCGCCTCGCTGGCTGCCGCTTGCGCCATGGCTACCTTGTAATCGGCCTGAGCCTTGTCCCATGCCGCCTGACTGATGAATTTCTGCGCGAACAATTGTTTGGAACGCTCATAGCTGGCCTTGGCGTTCTGCGCATTGGCCTGCGCCTGCAACACCTGCGCCTGACTGCCCGCCAGAGCCTGCTGCGCCTCACGCTCATCTATGCGCAGTATCACCTGCCCCTTGTTGACGCGATCACCCACATCGAAATTGATCTCTTTGACGCGCCCGCCGATCTGGGCGGAAACAGTGGATTGTCTGGTCGCTTCCACCAAGCCCTCACCGCTATAGGTCTGCGCCACTTCACGATATTGGACGGCTACAACGGCCAGCGGCTCAGCCGCATGCGCACTTGCCGCCATCATCAAAAAAGCAAGTATTCCCAGTTTTTTCACGGCTTTCATCCTGTTCATACTTTTGCAAGCGCTGTGGCGATGCTTGCATCAGCCACTTCAGCCAGCGCAATCAGCTTGTCGTTACCCAGCATCTTCATCATGCCGGTAGGCCTGGCAAACTCGATAGACAAGCTGCCCGGTGCGATTTCGCGTATCACCGCATTGCAAGGCAACAGACTCGCCACATCACTGTCTGCGGTATAAGCCTCATAGGCCAGATTGGGATTGCACGCGCCCAGGATCACCGTAGGAATGATGTCCTTGCCCGTCTTATCCTTGATTTTGCTGTGCATGTCTATGCGCGTGAGTATGCCAAAACCCTGATCCCCCAAGGCCTTGGTGACCCGATCAACCGCGTGTTCCAAGGTGTCCGAAATCTCTCGCTTACTGTTGATGCTTGCCATCTTGGCCTCCTAACTTGCCAGACGAATATCATACTTTCAGTATATTAAAATATACTAATATATAAAGCAAAAAAACATCGCTTACGACGTACAGAAAACATCCCGCATCATCCCCACCAGCTTGAGGGTGCGCGGATCGCCAATACGATAAAACACGCGATTCGCGTCTTTACGTGCCGCCAAAACACCCTTGTCGCGCAATATCGCCAAGTGCTGCGAGATGTTGCTCTGCGATGTGCCAACCTGCGTCACAATGTCTTGCACAATCATCTCCTGCCCGCTCAGCACACATAAAATTTTCAGCCGCAACGGGTGCGCGATGGCCTTGATTGCCTGCGCCGCCTGCAAAATATCTTCTTCCCGATCGATCAATCTGCCCGTCATGTTCACCCCAAGCTATACCCTCAAATCCCCGAAGAAAGGCGATTTCGGCTAGAATATGCACCCCTCGAAAATTAACAACTGCTTATATTCTACCGTAATGAACATCACGCCTGTATTACTAATTGTCCTGGATGGTTTCGGTTATCGCGAGGAGCGCGATGGCAACGCCATTGCTGCCGCGCATAAACCGAATTGGGATCGCCTCTGGCGCGACTACCCGCATACACTGGTTAACGCTTCGGCAAAGTCCGTCGGTTTGCCCAACCATCAGATGGGCAATTCCGAAGTGGGACATTTGAACATCGGTGCGGGTCGCGTGGTGTATCAGGAAATCAGCCGCATTGATGTGGACATTGAAGAGGGACGCTTCTTTAACAACACCGCATTAAACAATGCCATCCAGACTGTCGTTGACAATAACAGCGCGCTGCACATCGTTGGACTACTTTCTACCGGCGGCGTGCATAGCCATGAGGATCATATTTTTGCCGTGCTGGAAATGGCGGCACGCGCCGGCTTAAAAAAAATCTACCTGCACCCCTTCCTGGACGGGCGCGATTGCCCGCCAAAAAGTGCCGCACCCTCATTGGATACCCTGCAAGCACTATGCGAGAAATTCGGTGTCGGTCAAATCGCCTCAATCGTTGGACGCTATTTTGCAATGGATCGCGATAACCGCTGGGAGCGCGTACAGCTGGCATACGATGTCATTACCCAAGGCGCGGGGCAATTCAGCGCCCCGACCGCACAGGCGGCACTCGACCTCGCCTACGCGCGCGGCGAAACCGACGAGTTTGTGCAAGCCACCTGCATTGCGCCCGAAGGCGCAGCTCCGGTACAAATGCGCGATGGCGACGCCCTGATATTCATGAATTTCCGCGCCGACCGCGCCCGCGAAATTACCCGGGCATTGAGCGATGAACAGTTTGACGGCTTCCCGCGCGCTTATTTTCCCAAGCTCGCCAACATCACCACTTTGGCCAGCTACGGCGAGGACTTCCAACAGCCCTGCGCCTATCGGCCCGAAATGATTAACAACACCTTCGGAGAATACCTTTCCGCACTGGGGCTGAAGCAGCTACGCATTGCCGAAACCGAGAAATACGCGCACGTCACTTATTTTCTGAACGGTGGCAAGGAACAACCTTTTGTCGGGGAAGACCGCATCATGGTGCCCTCCCCCAAGGTCGCCACCTATGATCTCAAACCGGAAATGAGCGCGTTCGAGGTGACCGACAAACTTGAAGCCGCAATTCTTGGCAAGCAGTATCACGCCATCATCTGTAATTACGCCAATGGCGATATGGTCGGGCACAGCGGCAACATGGACGCCGCCATCAAAGCCATTGAAACGCTGGACATCTGTATTGGCCGCGTGGTCGCCGCGATGCAATCCATCGGCGGCGAAGTTATCATTACCGCCGACCACGGCAATGCCGAACAAATGGAGGATCCCGTCACCAACCAACCGCACACCGCGCATACGCTCAATTTTGTACCGCTGCTCTATGTCGGTCGTCACGCGCATCTGGTTAGCGAGGGGGCGGCATTGCGCGACATTGCCCCCAGCCTGTTACACATCATGGGCTTGCCGCAACCACCTGAAATGACCGGGCACAATCTGATTCGATTGCAGTGACCGCACTCCCCCACATTCTGTTCATCGTCTGCGGCCTGGTATTAACCGGCTCCGCTTGGGCGGACAAGCAGGCGCAACTGGAAAATCTACGTCAAAAAATCAGTTCCCTGCAGCAGGACATCGACAAAACTGACGAATCCAAATCCGAGGCGGCGGACGCATTGCGGGCATCCGAACGCGCCATCAGCAACAGCAGTCGCGCATTGGCAGATCTGGGCGCACAACAGCGGGCAACCGAAAACACGCTACAAGCATTGCAAACTCAGGGAGACACGCTGAGCAACACCATCTCCGGACAGCAGGCATTGCTCGGAAAACTGCTCTATCGACAATATCTGGGCGGGCAACAAGAGCAGTTAAAGCTGATATTCAACGGGCAAGACCCCAATGAGGTTTATCGTCACCTGCATTACTACCAGTACATTGCCCGTAACCGCATCACTTGGATTAACGCACTGCGCGCCAACTTGACCGAGCTGAATCTCGTCACCCGGTCCACACAACAACAAAGCGAGCAACTTGACGCATTGCGCAAGGAACACGCCGCCGAAAAAGCAATCCTGGAAAAAGAAAAGCTCGCCAGAAAGAAAGTGTTCGCAAAAATATCCCGGCAGTTAAAGCAACAACGCAATGAAATTAACCAACTGCGCCGCAACGAAAAGCGGCTCGCCCAACTGGTCGAAAAGTTGGCGGAAATGCTCGCCCAACCCAAGAGTGGCGGCATCTTTAACAACAAACAACTTCCCGATAATCGCTTTGATGACATCCCCTTTGCGTCGCTCAAGGGCAAGTTATCACTACCCGTCAAGGGACAAGTCACCAACCGTTATGGCAACAAACGTCCCGACAGCACGGTAACTTGGCGGGGCTTGTTTTTGAAAAGTGCAAGCGGTCAGGCGGTGAAAACTGTTGCGGCAGGCCGCGTAATCTTTGCCGACTGGCTGCGCGGCTTTGGCAACCTGCTGATTGTCGATCATGGCGACAACTACATGAGCTTGTACGGCAACAATGAAACGCTTTACAAGCAAGTTGGCGATGTTCTAAACGGTGGCGACACTGTTGCGGCAGTGGGGAACAGCGGTGGCAATGAGGATTTCGGTTTATACTTCGAGATGCGTTACAAGAGTGAGCCGTTCGATCCGATGCAGTGGATGGCGGCTCGATAACTTTGAGGGAATTATGCGTTATTTTGAAAAAATCAGTTTAATCGGCTTGGGTTTGGTTTCAGGCATTGCAATCAGCCTGCATTTTTCGGCAATCGCCGACAAAGAGACCATCGCCACACCGTTACCGATTGAGGAATTGCGCGAATTTACCGAAGTGTTTGTGCGCATCAAAGACAGCTACGTCGAGCCCGTCACCGACAAAAAGCTCATTACCGAAGCAATTTCCGGCATGTTGAACGGTCTGGATCCGCACTCGGCCTATCTGGATGCCGACGCATACAAAGAGCTCCAAGTTGGAACGCATGGCGAATTTGGCGGACTGGGAATTGAAGTCGGCACCGAAGATGGTGTGGTCAAAGTCATCTCCCCGATCGAAGACACACCCGCTTTTGAGGCGGGTATTAAAAGCGGCGACTTGATCGTCAAAATCGACGGCGCACTCATCAAAGGCCTGACGCTGAATGAAGCCGTCAAGAAAATGCGCGGCAAACCCGGCACCAAGATTCGCCTCTCCATCATCCGCAAGGGCGAGCCCAAACCGCTGGAAATCACCATCATCCGCGCCATTATCAAGGTCAAGAGCATCAAACCGAAATTGCTGGAATCCGGTTACGGCTATGTACGCATTACCCAGTTCCAGGAGTTGACGGGAGAGAATCTCGCCACCGCATTGACGGATTTGGAAAAGGAAAACCAAGGTGCGCTCAAAGGTCTGGTGCTGGATTTACGCAATGATCCCGGCGGTCTGCTCACCAGTGCCGTTGGTGTCGCCGCCGCATTCCTGCCCAAGGACTCGCTGGTGGTTTACACCGAAGGGCGCACCGACGATGCAAAAATGAGCCTCTCTGCCAGCCCGGAAAACTACCTGCGCGGCAACGGCAAAAAGGATTATCTGAAAAACCTGCCAGACTCGATTAAATCCGTTCCGCTAATCGTATTGGTCAATGCCGGCTCTGCCTCCGCCTCGGAAATCGTCGCCGGTGCGCTGCAAGACCATAAGCGCGCCGTCATCCTTGGCACCCAGACTTTCGGCAAAGCCTCGGTACAAACCGTATTACCGCTCAGCAACAACACCGCGATTAAATTGACCACCGCCCGCTATTACACACCGAGCGGTCGCTCAATTCAGGCAAAAGGCATTGTTCCCGACATCATCGTCGAGGATCCTGCCGATGCCGGTCATGACCGTGGCCTGTATCGCATACGGGAAGCCGACCTGAACAAGCACTTGGAAAATAACAACCAAGACAGCCAGGACAATACGCCTACAGAAAGCATCGAGCTAAACAGCGTCCCGCCCGAGCAGGATAACAAAGACGATGACGGCAATCGCACTAACAAATACACCCCCACCAAATTTGGCTCTGAAAATGACTACCAGCTCAACCAGGCACTGAACCTGCTAAAAGGGATGAATATACTGAAGGGTGCTGCGCAGACAAGCCAATAAGCATGATGATCTCCCCCAAGTAAATTTATTTAGTTACCGATGCGAGCAACCGTGCCCGCCCTGCTGTTTCAAACTCTTTCAACTTTGCTGCAATTTTGTCGGCCATGTTTACGCTTTCTGGCAGGTATTCGTAATTAAATGTGAGATTCACCTCTAGCGCACCGCCAAAAGGGAAACTTAAGTGACAAGAGTCGTGTGCGCCCATATATCCCCTCTGATCATCACACAGGATGAAATACTTAACTTTCTGATTTTCCACAAATTCGTAAAAAACTGAATCGCCCCGGGTTTCATGGAGGCTGTTTGGTTTAAGTTAAGCCACCGTAATGGCTTCCTTGGCGAATTGCCGATAGTAGTTTACCTCAGCTTCTGCGGGAGGAATGTAACCGATCGATTCCAG
>JBMOPZ010000020.1:0-2237 GCA_049321355.1 Pseudomonadota bacterium
TTTTCCCGTCAAGTCCAAGACCTTCGACGCGTTTGACTATCTGATAGTTGTCTTCTTGAACATTGGCTACTTCTATCGCAGGCGAGAGGCATTATCAGGGCGCCGCGAGCCGGAATTCTACACATTGCCAAATGAGTTCATTCGTCAACACCACAAGGTCGTGGCATCTGGCTTTGACAAAGTTCTTACCAAGCATCTTGACCTTGAGCCGTACAAAATGACAAGGGCTTTGAGCTCATTGCCAGAGACTTGGGTGTAGACTATCCCAGCAGGTAACTGAATTGCACAAGCAGAGCCAAAACGTGTACCCATCACACCACGCGCCCAACACTGCATCCAGCCGACGCGCTTCGCTTCGCTCCGCGCGCGGCTGATGCTGGCGTTGGGCGCTTTCGTCAGTAAATAGTGGGCGGGCTTGCGCTATAGAAGTATTGTTGCTGATAGCAGCCACAGTTTGATGCTATGATAAGTGCTATACTCAGTCAAAGGTAGAAACATGACCGCCCCTACGGTATCTTGTGGCAATTGCAAGGTTGCGCTCAGCGAAGCTTCAAATATTCCAGTTGGGTCACGTACCCCTTGCCCGTTTTGTGGCTCCACAACGCGGTTATTCGGCGTAATGCTTGAAGCCTCAGTACAGATTCACTCAGAACTTAAATGTCCGGGTTCAGGACATCGCTAACAGTTTTATCTCGAAAAAGGTTCAAGACATCGCTAACAATTTTGAGCCTGGCTCTCTGAAATCGAATTTGCCTCATGCTATCTCTCAAAAGGAGATAGCATGGACGAGAAACAGGAACTTCACTTACGTCGTCAAGCCATCCGCTTGTGGTTGAAAGGCGTTAAATCCAAAGCCATTCTGGCACAGGTTCATCGGAGCCGCTTCTGGTTAAGCAAATGGCAACACCGTTTCGACTGGCAAGGTCTGCCGGGGCTGCACAGCCGCTCCCGCCGCCCTCACTATACCCCGAACACTTGTGCGCCGCGCATTGTGCGGTTGATTGTCCAAACCCGGCGACGCTTGGTCAAGCAGAGCGTGGGCTTGATCGGCCCGCGTGCCATTCGGCGCGAACTGCACAAAGTCTTGGGCCAGCAGACGCCGTCGTTGACCACGATCAAGCGGGTGTTGCGAACGCACGACTTGGTTGCCACTTCGGTCGAACCCGCACCGGCTTATTTCCCCAAACCCCTGACCACCGTCGCGGGCCCCTTGCACGCGCTGGATTGGACCTGTCGGTATCTGGACGGCGGCCCCAAGGTCTATGCCTTTCACACGCTCAACTTGCACACGCGCGCGTGTGGCCAAACCATTGCCGCCAACAAACGCACCGACACCGTGATTCACCATTGCCTGAGCAGTTGGAAAACCCTGGGAATCCCGCAGTTTTTGCAACTCGACAACGACGCGGCCTTTTGTGGCGGTTACAAAGCCCCGCGCGTCTTTGGACAATTCGTCCGACTGTGTTTGTATGTGGGCCTCGAACTCATTTTCTTGCCGATTGCCGAACCCGAGTGCAATGGCGAGGTCGAAGAGTTGAACGGCCTGTGGGGCGGGCCCGCCTTCTGGGACCGGCACCACTTTGCCTCGGTGGGGCATGTCGAACGCGCCAGTCCGAGATTTGTCCAGTGGTACATGACCGACCATGTGCCGCCGGCCTTGAACGGTTTGACGCCCCAACAGGCGCAACGCGATGAATGCAAACATCGTGTGACCGCTTCCCAACTCAGGCACCTGCCCGAAACTTTGCCGATTACGGCTGGGCGGATCCATTTCATTCGGAAGGTCAAGCCGGATGGGACGATGACGGTGCTCAATGAAACTTGGAAAGTCAGCAAACGCCTGGCCGGTAAATATGTGTGGGCGACAATCACCACCCATCGCCGGCGTTTGGACATTTGGTATCAGCGTTCGGCTCAACATGAGTGGCGGTTACTCAAAACATGCGCGTATGACATCTCGGAAACCGTGGCTCGGCTTAAGCCCGAATTTGCTCATTCCAACGTGGCCCGAGACTGTTAGCGATGTCTTGAGCCCTCGCCGGAATAACATGAGCCTTCAAAAGTGTTAGCAATGTCTTGGCCCCGGACAATTAAGACTTCGGAAGTCCGCGCTAAATCGGTTTGATAAAACGTATTTGTTTACCGGGTTCTGGTCAGATTCTTGCATCGCTGATATGTGATGAACCTCGCGGATTTACTGGCTGAAAACGAACAACTGCGTGCCGAGACTGAACAGC
>JBMOPZ010000021.1:0-19742 GCA_049321355.1 Pseudomonadota bacterium
CGTTGGTCGTCGCGCTGATGGTGTTGATGCCGTTGGTCGCGGTTACGGTGTTGTTCGCCGCCGCCGTGACGGTGTTGTCGGTTGCCGCCGTTACCGTGTTGCCCCCCGCCAATGCCTGGATGGTGTTTGCACCCAGTGTCGCGTTGGTCGTTGCGCTGATGGTGTTGATGCCGGTTGTTGCGGTCACCGTATTGTCTAGCGCAGTCAGATTGTTCGCGCCACCCGCGCCTGTTGCTGTCAGCGTATTGGTGCCCGTCGTTGCTGTCACTGTATTGCCCGTACCACCCGTCAAATCGTTGGTCGTAGCAGCACCAATTGTATTTGCGCCCACACTCGCGGTCACGGTGTTATCGGTACCCTGAACCAAGTTGCTGGATGTCGCGAGATTACCAATATTGTTATTGGTATTCACTGCCGTCGTACCCACGTTATTCACTGCACTAACCAGATTATTGGATGTTGTCGCTGTCAAGGTATTGGTTGTGCCCGCATTGATCGCATTCGCCGTACCCGCTGTAATCGTATTGGTTGTCGTTGCCTGAACCAGGTTAGTACCCGCCGTGCCCGTCGCCAACAACTGGTTGGACGTATTGCTCGCGCCGCCGATAACAATACTTGTATCGGTTGCCAAACCGTTAACCGCACCAGTTACCTGAATTGCGGTTGTTTCCGGTGTGGTTGCCGTACCTACACCCAAAGTCGCTTGTGCATCCGCCAAGGTCAATGTGGAAGAATTTGTGCCGCCCGACAATGTTGTTTGTACGCCCGTGATATTCAAACCGTGCCCGGCCAAAGCATTGCCCGCGTCAGCCACGTTGTTCAGCACCGACGCACTCGCACCGCTCAAAGTCAACGCTGCCGATGTTGCCGGTGTCGCACCGCCGGTTACCGTCGTGGTATTTGCCGCAGCCGCATTGATATTCAAACCAACGCCCGTGCTGGCGGCCATCGTTGCGCTGGTACCCGACAATGTCGCCGTTGCCGTATTCGCACCAACCGTACCGGACAGCGATACGCCGGTCGTTGTACCCGTACCGCTAACCGACGTACCCGTCACACCCCCCGCCGCATTCACGACCACAGTGTTGGGTCCCGCTACCGCATCCTGTATTGTCGTTGCGCCCGTTACGGTGTTCGTTGTACCGGTAACCGTATTCGCGCCACCTTTTACATCCACACCCGCCGCAACCACCTGAATACCGCTGGTTGCGCCCGCAAAGGTTGCCGCATTGGCGATGGTGTTGCTTGCCGAATTCAGCAAGTTGCTCGTTCCGCCCGTAATGGTATTGTTTACGCCCGTAATGTTGTTTGCAACTGCGGTCGCATTACCAATTTCAGTTGTACCCGTACCTGTTTGGTTGATATTGACCAAACCACCCGCGCCACTCAAGGTTGTGGTCGCAGCACCCGTTGTATTGACATTCGTCGCACCCGTTATGGTATTGGTTGAACCCGTAATACCCACCGTACCGGTGGCATTACCAATAGTTGTGCTACCGGTACCGGTGCCCAGGTTGGTTGCGCCCGCGCCCGTCGCGTTAACATCGACCGTACCGAGCACAGTAGTGGTACTCAACGCGTTACCGATATTGGTCGCATCGGCAGTTGCCGTATTGATGCCGGTCGCGCCCACAATCGTGTTGGTCGCACCGATAGCACCCAGCGTGTTGCTGACACCCGTGATCGTTACCACACTGGTGGTGGCATTCACCGCCAACACGCTGGCGGAGAGCGGATCATTAACATTCAAGCCCAAAGTTGTAAGGGACGCACTCCCGCCGGCCGCATCCGCAACCGTGATCCCCTGCGCATCCTGAATACTGGTGAACGTATTGAGCGTCGGGGTAATTTGCGTAAGGGTCAATCCACTCGCAGTGAGCGATGCAGCACTCGTCTGCAACGGGACACTAACCGTGTCTGTGAAGGTTACCGACGAAGTTGCCGCGCCGCCAATCGTCGTTACTGCGGCACCCCCCGCAGTATTAATATTCACAGCATTTCCACTCTGAATATTCACAGCATTTCCCGCCTGATTTGTTTGCACAAAATTCGTGGCACTACCAATGGATGACCCTGCGGCATTCACAATCAGAGCGTTCGTAACATTACCAAGAGATGCCCCTGCGGTATTAATAATCAGGGAGTTCGTGCCACTAGTCGCAGTAATACCCGTTACCGCATTAACCACCACATTATTTGTACCGGCAGTCAAATCAATAACCGTGGTGCCGGCAGCAGCACCGGTAGTAGCGATTGCGGCAGATCCTGCCTGCAAAGTGGACGTACCGCCTATCCCATTCGTCAACACAACATCCGCCATCACATTTGACGAAAACAGTGCCGCAATTGTTGCGACCAACATTTTTTGTTTGAAATTCACTTGACTCATGGCAAGACTCCCCTGATTGATTAACTTACGTTCAATAACAAATCGCATACTAACAAAAAACCCGGAAACACACTGAATTATTCGGTTTTGTCGTTCCCGCGAAAGCGGTAACCCGGTCAATTCAACAAGCTGGATTCCCGCTTTCACGGGAATGACGACTTAATCAGCGCTTCCCTAAACTGTTGAAAAAAGTAGGGTGGATAAAGCGCGGGCGCGTATCCACCGGCAACCATCACCCACCGGCGGAAACGCGATGCCCCGCGACAATGCTCGGGACACGCTTTTTCCACCCTACAGATATTCCACATATATTCATACTGTTACTCAACTCCAAGCAATTCTTTAGACTGGAACAAACCCACTATCAATCGCCGAACCACCGTCCAGATAGAACATATTATTGGCAAAGTTGTCGGTGGTCAGGGTATTCACGGTGACACCCAGGAGACGCACACTTTCGAGCGAGTTCAGCACCAACAGGGTATCCGCACCGCTCTGGAAGATATTGGCATCCGCCACCACATTGCCGCCCATATCGAAGGTGATGAAGTTATTGAGGACGTTGTCCGCCAAGTCAATCACATCGCCGCCCACGCCTGCGGTAAAGCTCTGGATGGTGTCGCGACCGTCCTGAGTGGCAAAACCCGTACTACCGTCGTTAATGGTGTAGATGAAGGTGTCGATACCGGAACCGCCATTGAGGAAGTCGTTACCTCCCATGCCGAACAATATATCGTTGCCCGTGCCGCCATACATCTGGTTATTACCGGAACCGCCGATTAGCAAGTCGTCACCCGCATTGCCCAGCAAACGGTCATTGGTGTAGCTGGCAATTAACTGGTCATTACCCGCACCGCCGTTCAATGTCGCAGACAACACCGGTCCGAAGAAAAATGGGGCGAAACCAAAATCAAAGTGGGTTAACAACTTCGAGCCATCTGCAAACTGCACCGAGGTGTTGTCCATGCTGCCAAAGACAGTGAACGGGAAACTCGCCCCCGAGCTATCGGTAATGCCCAAGGCAACGGTAGCCAGACTGGCTGAGAATGGTGTGACTCCGGCATCAAAGTGGGTGGAAACCATCAATCCCAACTGAGTGGGGTCAAAGAAGAAATTGCTATAAGACACCGCACCAAACACATCCAGTTGCGCAGCCGACACCCCGCTAACCGTCAGCGTGTCCCCTGCCGTCACATCAAAACTCGTCTGCTGTCCGGCATCGCGACCGATGGTTTGATCCTGGATCGAGCCCACCCCGGTGGTGAAGTCCACGGTAAAGGTCTTGGGCATACCTGCTTCGTTCAGCGTACCCAGGGCATAGAGACCACCGAAAGTCCCGTCGGTTGTGGAAGCGTTGCCCACCGGATCAACCGAGAAGCCGGTATTGATGGTCACCGTATCAAATACGCCGGAACCGTAGGTGCCGCGCTCGGGATTAAACTCGAAGCCCACATTCCCATCGGTTGTAACACGCAGGGTATTGGCATCGGTTACAAAAGCACTCTGCACATGATTGGTGAAACCGTCATTCAAGGCAAAAGGCGTGGAACCGAAATTATCCTCCACATTCCACAGCATCTTGGTGAAGTCCAGTTGGTTCGCCAAATTCGTGCCGACTGTCCCGGTGCCGTCATCCAACATGCCGCCAAAACTCAGCAGGCTATCCATACCCGTTCCCGTCAGGGTAAAGGTCAGCGTGTTTGGATCGTAAGTCACCGCGTGGTACTGCGCGACCGGCGGGGTTTGATCCAGAATGATCGCCGAGGATGCCGAAGCGGGATTGCCCGCCAAGTCGGTCACACTCGCGGCAATACTGATGTTGCCGCTGGCCCAGGTGCTCATGTTGAACGGTGTGGCACTGGTACTCCACACGCCGCCCGACACCGTGGCAAGCAAAGTGGTGGTATTGGCGGTTGGCGCGGTGGTGTCCGTCAGGGTCACGCTCACGGTTTGGCCGTTTTCCGCATCGCTGGTACCGCTGATGACAACCGCTGTCGCTTCCGCCGTGGAGACAAAATTGTCGCCCATCAGAGTGGCATCAATCGCCAGTGTCGGCGCGACGGTATCCTTGCCGATCAACACCGGTGCCGATGCGGCAGAAGGGTTGCCGGCGCGGTCTGTCGTGGTCGCGGTGAGGGTGATGTTGTTCAGCCCGTCCTGCAAGCTGGACGCATCGAACGGAACGCTGGTCCAGACACCGCCGTTCGCCACCGCAATGGTGACCACCGGCGCGTTGACACCATCGCTCAGTGTAACCGTCACCGCCTGACCGTCTTCCGCATTGGTGGTGCCGCTTAGGAACATCGCGGTGGATTCCACCGCATTGATGAGGTTGTCGCCATTCGCGGTCTGGAAGGCATCCGCCGCAATCACCGGCGCGAGGGTATCAATCACCCAAGTGCTGGTATCCGGCGCAGCGAAGATCAAGCCGGATGGCGCATTCAGCGCACCGTTCAGAATCGTACCGCCGTTCAAAGCGATCGGACTGACCACAGACACCAGCGGATTCAAGGCGTTTTGGGTGGTGATCGCCGCCGTGGTAAATGTAACCACGTTGCTGGACAAGAGGAGAGAGGAGCTACTCAAGGTCGTGCCATTTCCCCCCAAATTCACCACTACTGTTTCTTCCTGGGTAATGATGGACTCGACCAGCGGCGCGACATTGGTACTCTCGGCGATAGAGAGTTGATACGTTTCCCCCACAGACTGACCCCAAGTCGATGCACCGATATAGTAAGTCCCGCTGTAAGTTGCCGTGAAAGTGATCAACGACTCAAAACCCGTACCACCATCGTCGTCATAGGCCACTCGCGTACCCACATTATCGTACAACGCCAAATTGGGGTCGCTCATCGTCCCCACGCCGGAGGGTGAACCCCTGTGATCAATTTGGTAAGTCGTACCCGCCACCAGACTCACTTGGAACACGTCGGTGAAGTCTTGCGTCGCCTCGGTTGTCTCCAGCGTGGCGTTGACAAAGCTGTTCATCGCCAATACCGGTGCCGCCAACACGGTGCTGACGCTGGCACCCGCAACCGCGCTCGCCGTCATGATGGTGCCGTTGACATTGATGTCCATGGTCGGCGTACCGCCCAGCGTATCCACCGTCACTGCCTCGTCAAAATTCACATCGACACTGATCGTGCCGGAGTTGATGTAGGTCAACGGCGTATTGTTGAAATGCGAACCGCCGCTCAACCAACCTGAAGAGATTGCCGAAGGCGCAGACAGGTTCGTGGTCGTAGTCGTAGAAGTGAAGACGGTGGTCGAATAACCAATGGGGTTTGACGAACTCGGTCCAGTGAAACCCGTCGTAACGAATGTGGAGAACGAGGTGGAAGAATATCCATTCCACAAAGCGTGCATCCCCTCTTCCTGGGTGATCACCACCGGCGACAATGCCGCAGTCGCATCACTGATGGAAAGCTGGTAACCCAGACCCACGCCACCCCAATAATCGGCAACACCCAGGTAATAGGTGCCGCTGGTCGGTGCGGTATAGTGAATGAAAGCATCCAAGCCGAACGCGCCACCCATATTCGTCCCGCCGATACTGTTATCGTTGAATGCCACCTGCTGGCCATTGGCGGCGTACACCGCCAAGTTGGCATCAATGCCGCTGCCCGCGTCCATCAGATTGATGTCGTAAGCTACGCCCGCCACCAAGTTCACCGCAAACACATCGGCGTGGTCGGCAAACTGTTCGCTGCGCTCGATGTAGCCATTCAGAATGCTGTTCATCGCCAACAATGGCGCATCCGGCAACACATTGATCGTCGGATCGTTGGCAGTCACCGCTACCGAGACGATGTCCGGCACGGTGGTGACGTTGATGGTGGAAGTCACCCCCGCACTGGTCAAGGCATTCACCCCCTGATTGTCGGTTGCCGCCCAAGTGATGGTGCGGCTGGTCGATAGTCCGCCCGCGGTCGGGTTATTGGTGGTGTTGGCGAAGGTCACCGACTGCAACGCCGCCTGATAATTCGCCACCGTATCCACACCGGACAGCGTCAACACGCCGGTATTGCTGTTATAAACACCGGTGATATTCAGTGTATTCGCAAAACCCAGCAGGTCGCCATTGACCAGACCCGCACTGATGGTGACGGTTGCACCGGCAATCTGCGTGCTGTCGATATCGGCCAGCGTCACGCCCGCATCAATCACGGCCGCCGGGTTGAGTTCGGCGTAAGCCAGGGTGCCGCCCGCCGTCCCCACCGGCGCGTCGTTCACACCGTTGACGGTAATGTCCAGCATCGCGCTGCTGGTCAACCCGCCGGTATCGGTAATGGTGTAGGTGAACGGATCCACAAAGGAATCCCCCACCTGCATCGCCTGCGCCGAAACCGGCGCGGTGTAAGTGACCACCCCCGCGTTGACATTCAGGGTGCCTTGTGACAACAAGGTGCCTGCGGTATCGCCAACCACCGTGCCAAACAAGTCCGCTGGCACAGCACCACCGCCAACATTCAAGGCGCCGCCCGCATAGGCATCATTAACCGTTGGCGCGGTCAAAGCAACCCCACCAAGAGATTGATCAACCAAAACAATGGCATAAACCAGACCCGCGTTCAGCCCTGTCGCCGCCGGGCCAAAGTTAAACGTCACCGGCTGATTAATCGCATTCGCAGAAACCAACGCAGATGAGGAGGTATCCAGCACACCGCCCACAGTCGTAAAATTACCGGCCATATCGACCGTACCCTGCCACAACTCTGCGACAACCGTACGATTCGTGGGAATCGAGAAAAACTCCGTCAGCGTGGTCGAAAACGCGCTTACGGCAGTGACACCGCTCAACACCTGCGCGACACCCGTGTCTAAGCCCGCAACACCCGCTGGCGCACCTGCGGTGGTGTCGTATATCGTGCCGCCGGTGATTCCCGGGGTACCCACAGTATTCACTGCCGTCACCGTAAAGGTGCTGTCCACATCGCTATCGTTCTGCACCACGGCGGCGGTGATGTCCAGGTTTACCGCATCTTCTGTCACACCCAATGCCGGGGCGGTTGCGACCGTGTCCGCCACGGCAACCGGCGCATCGTTCACCGGCGTGACCGTGACATTGATTGTTTTGGTATCGGACAGGCCGCGCAGGTCGGTTGCCGTGACCGTGAAGCTATCGGGTCCCGAGTAGTTCAAATCGGGGGTATAGGTATAAACGCCGGTCGCGCTGTTCATCGACACCAGACCGTGCGCGGCGACGCTGTTGCTGTAGCTCAACACCGCGCCCACGTCCACATCGCTGGCGATGACCGTACCATTCAATACGTTATCTTCCGCCACCACCAGCGTGGTGTCGGTCGCGGGCGCGTTGAGGTCAACAATCGCTGTCGTGCCCGCCGGGATTAAAGCAGGCCCGCCAGCAACCGCGTTGCCAAAACCGGTATCGAATGTCCACAGCGACGTGAGCCCCGGCTCGTTGCCCACCAGGTTCACATCGGCTGCCATTTGCACGCCCGTGCGCAAACCTGTCCAAACGGAAATGTTATCGATTGATCCCGAGAACGGTACGCCGTATGCACCTTGACCAACACTTAAGCTGTCCGCCGGAGTCGGGTCAGCCGCTACCACGCCAGCAGCAGAGAAAGTACCCATGAACGGAACACCATTAATGACTACTTGAGCTTGCCCATCAATCACCGAGATGCCCAAATGCACGGTCTGCCCGGCGGCAAGAATCGCTGCCGCACCCATATTCGCAGGATGGGACAATGTCCAGCTTAACGCGCCCACCGACGCGTACAACACAAACCCGCCAGCACCGTCGTTATAACCACCCAATCCGAAATGTGCTATCTGCCCCAGCACAACATTGGGATTACCGTTACCGAGCAGCTCCGCAGACTGACCAACCGCGCCACCGCCATCCCAAGTAAAGTCGCCCTCGAGCGTTAGGCCATTAACCAAATACGCCTGCGCGGGGCTCGTTAAAGTACCGGTCGCGCCAATATTGGCGACCTCGTTTGAAACCGCAATCACCGGCGCGTCATTGGCACCGTTGATGTTGATCGTCAGCGTGCCGTTGCTGGTCAAGCTGCCGTCGGAAACCGTGTAGGTGAAAATATCGTTCAAGGCGGTGCTGGTCACTTGCAGCGCATTGACTGTAGGGTTGTTATTATCCACCGCATAGGTGTAACTGCCATCGGTATTCAGCGTCAGCGTGCCGTAGCTTCCCGCCAACGCCACGCCCACGGTGCCGCCGGTAATCGCGGAGACCGTCAGACCCGCATTTGCCGGGGTCGGCAGAATGTTATTGGCGTCGGTATCGTTTGCCAGCACGTTGCCGGTTGCATCGGTGCCCGCTATGCCATTTGCCGTGCCGCCCGCTTCGATCGCCGAACCGGAATCATTATTTGCAACCGGTGCAACGTTGTTGTCCAGCGTAACCGAGGCGGTTGCCTGGGTTGCCACGTTGGCACTCAGGTCGCTCACATCGGCGGTGATACTGAGCGTACCCGCCCGCATCCCCTGAACATTCACGCCCGCGGCACTCCATGTGCCGTTTGCCAATACCGTCGCGGTAGTGGTGAACGTTGCCGGAGTGGGGGTGGCGGTGTCGGTGATGGTGACGCTTACCGTGCGGCCGGCTTCCACGCCGGTGGTGGTACCCGTGACCACAAAGCTGGCGGTTTCCACACCGCTCACCAAGTTGTCGCCCGCCAGGGTGGCATCAATCGCAACCGTTGCGGTGGTATCCCGGGTAAAGGTGAGGCTGCCGCCGGGCGTACCGACGTTTCCCGCCGCATCGGTATCGGTGACGACAACGGTGTAAACACCGTCAACGGTGGGGGGCACATAGCTGACAGACGGTGTGCCGCCGTTAATCACGAAACTGCGCGTATCTCCCGGAGCCAATGCGCTAACGGTCAACGCGACATTGCTGCTGATGTTGTCCGCCGCCCCGGTATCCGTGGTCAACGAAACGGTCGGCGCGGCAGGGGCGGTTTGATCCACAACAATTTGCGCGGCATTGCTGCTGGCAACGGCGGTGACGTTGCCCGCCACGTCGGTCTGGCGCACTTGAATCGCGCCGATTATGTAAGTGCCCGCCGCTACAGTGAAGCTGGTGACGGTATCCGCCTGCGCCACGCTCCATGTCGCGCCGCTGTTGGTGCTGTACTGCCATGTCGCACCCGCTTCCACACCGGTAACGTTCATCTGGCCGTTGCTGGTGATGCCGTCGGTCGCGCTGCTACCTGTGTCCACAGCCAAGGTGGCGGCTGGGGCGGCAGGGGCGGTTTGATCCACAACAATTTGCGCGGCGTTGCTGCTGGCAACTGCGGTGACGTTACCCGCCACGTCGGTCTGGCGCACTTGAATCGCGCCGATTATGTAAGTGCCCGCCGCTACCGTGAAGCTGGTGACGGTATCCGCCTGCGCCACGCTCCATGTCGCGCCGCTGTTGGTGCTGTACTGCCATGTCGCACCCGCTTCCACACCGGTAACGTTCATCTGGCCGTTGCTGGTGATGCCGTCGGTGCCGCTGGACCCGGTGTCAACCGCCAGTGCCGCTGTCGGCGCGGCGGGTTGAACCGTATCCAGCACGTAAGCTTGGGTGGATACCGGGCCGCTACCCACACCGTCAATTACTTTGACGTGCAAGGTATTGCTGGCAACCAGTGTGGTGACCAGAGACCAAGTATTCAAACCAACCGAAGTCGTTGCAGTCAGCCAATTCAGCCCGCCATCAAGGGAAACTTGCACCGACTCGCCCGCGATTAAGTTGGCACTGGTCGTACCGCTGATGGTTTGCGCGGCGGTGTTGGTAATGAAATCGGTTGCACTGGAACCGGTGTCCGCAGAAAACGCGATGGTCGAAATCGCGGTGGTGGTGGGCACGGCAACCGGGATCGGCACCGCCACAAAATTGGCACTCACCAGGTCGCCCGCGTTACCCCATACCGAATCGACCGTGTTAATCGCCTTGATATTAAAGGCGGAGGTGTTGCCACTGGCGGATGCCAGCCAATACAAAGCCGAGTCAGTCGTCGAAAGCAGGGTGTTTTCCGCATACACACCAGTGTTACGGAAGGTAATGTTTGCCGTACCGAGGGCGCCCGCAGCCGTCGCAATCGTCACATAGTTGGGTGTCGCAACCGGACCGATATTGACGTACAAACCCGCCATCAGCGCATCATCAACCAGCCAGAAACCTTTGGTATTAAAGGATTCGTTCGCCGCAGTTTTTAGCGCGTTAAACGAAATGGCTGTTTGCTGCCCCAGCACGGGAGTGATCCCGAACGCGCCAAATAACGCTCCGTTAGTTGCGCCCAGTGTGACGGTAGGACTGACTGTAGGCTGAATGTATGGCATGGTCGAAGCTCCTGTTTATCTTGAAATTTATTTAAAAATTCAATCTGCCCCCGCAAATTGAACCATCACGACTTCCATCTATCTAACGACGATTGCGCCAGATTCTACTGCAAAAATATCCGCATGGGTACGGTAATATTGCCGCGCGGCGTATTTTTCGGCTTGCCACGCCCTCAACAGCTCCGATGGGGCTCAGGTTAACCAGTCCCGGCACTCGGTTAAGGAGACACTAATTTATTCGTCGTGCCCGCGCAGGCGGGCATCCAGTTGTTTGATTTGACCGGGTTCCCGCCTGCGCGGGAACGACGAAACCGGACTTGTTCAGAGTTTCCCCTAAGGCTTTCTGAGCGCATCTATCAGCGCGACATCTTCATCACTCAGCGCGCCCGTTACCGCCTGCAATCTGAGACGGTTCAGCAGGTAGTCGTAGCCCGCTTTTTGCAGGTCGCGCGTGGTGGAAAATAATTGCTGCTGCGCATTCAATACTTCAGAATTGGTTCTCAGCCCGGCTTTCTGGCCGATTTCCATGCCGCGCAAGGCGATTTCTGCGGAAATGAGCGATTGTTGCAAGGCGCGCACCTGGGCAACCGCGCTGCTCACCCCGAGAAACGCTTCGCTGGCGGCGATTTCGGCGTCTTGGGTTGCGGTTTGCAGTTCCTGTCTGGCTTTTTCATACTGCGCCTGCGATTGACGATCCGCGCCGCGCGTGCCGCCACCGGCAAACAAGTTCATGGAAAGCTCTACCCCCACCCGGCTATTTTT
Source organism: Pseudomonadota bacterium (assembly GCA_049321355.1). Lineage (GTDB taxonomy): Bacteria > Pseudomonadota > Gammaproteobacteria > Burkholderiales > Gallionellaceae > Gallionella. The sequence goes on from JBMOPZ010000021.1 coordinate 11,468, forward strand.
ATCCTGATCGGTCAGATAGTTCGGATGGCGCGCATCCTGGTGAATTGCCACCAGGGCAAGCTTGGGGAAGTATCCGGCACGGCTGCGGTCCCGCTGAAAACCGGCAATCGCCAACAGTGCCCGGGCAGACTGCACCCTGAGATTATTGCGTTGTGCGGCCTCCGTCCAAGCCGCCAGATCATTCGGCTCGGGCAATTCCAGCTTGGGCACGACCAGGGCACTTAGACGCGCCTGCAACGCGGCATCCATCACGCCTTTGAATTGCTTGCTTGCCGCCGTCCCGACAGCCGGATGTGCGGATTCATCGGGTTGCGATCCGTGGCCGGAAACCGGGTTCTGTTGCGACGCGCCCAAATCGGCGACCGGTTTGAGTGCCGGCAATTCACCGATCAACTTGCCCACTTCCCGGCGTCGCTGGGTGATGGCATTTTGCGCGACAAACCTTTGCGCCGATGCCAATTGTTCCTGCGCTTTGCTTTCTTCCACGTCGGTGATGGTTGCCGCGCCGCCGCGAAACAGGTTTTCCGCACGGTTGCGCTGCGCGGTCACCGCCTGCGCTTGGGCATCCGCCAATTCCAGGGTGTCAAATGCCAGCAGATAGTCAAAATAAGTTTCGGCCAGACGCAAGGCAAGATTTTGCCGCGCGTCCGCCAACACGATGTCGGCACGCCCGGCGCGGGCATCGCCTTCGCGATAATTTGCCCAGCGTTCCAGGTCAAACAAAGGCTGGTTGAAACGCAATCCAAGCGTGCCAGTGTTGTAGTTAAAACCGCGCGTTGTCGGGATGCCGGTATCCTGCCGTTGATAGCGGTTGCTGTTTGCCTCCACGCTTAAATTCAGGCTGGGCAACAAGCCGGCGCGCGCGATGGTGCGGCTCTCCACTTCGGCGGCATAGCTGGCTTGCGCGGCGGCAAATTCGGGATCGTTGACCAGTGCCTTGTCGAAATAAGATGCCAAGCCGTCATCCGCACAGGCGTTCATCGCTATCGCCAGCAAACACAGCAATCCGCCGCCACGCACAAAAATTCTCACGCTCATCTTTCGGTAAAGGCGAATTGGAAATTCACCAGCAGCGGCTTGAGCATATAGCCGATGAAGGTGCGCTCGGCGGTGCGGATGACCACATCTGCGGGCATACCCGGCTGTATGGTCTGTTCGCCCAGTTTGGCACGCCCTTCCTCCGTTAAGACGACCCGCCCGAGGTAATAACTTTGCTCGGTTCGCGGGTCGATGATGCTGTCCGCAGACAGATATATCAGCTTACCCGGCACGGTGGTCACCAGCGTCTGATCGAGTGCGGTGAAATGAATATCGGCTTGCAAGCCCTCATGCACACTGTCGATCAGGTGGGGCGGAATACGCACTTCGACAAGCAGATTCTGGTCTTCGGGAACAATGTCCATCAACTTCTGCCCCGGGGCAACAACACCGCCCACGGTATGCACCGACAAATCGACTACCGTACCCGCCACCGGGGCGCGCAACACCACGCGATCCAATTCGTCCTGGGTGGCAATGCGCCGCTCGGTGTATTCACCCACTTGACGCTGCACCTCGGTCAGTTGCGTTTCCACCTCTTCGCGGAATACATTTTTCGCCTGGAGAATACGCAACTGTAGCTCGCTGATTTGGCTGCGTATCCGCGCCAAGTTGGCAATATCTTCACCGCGCTGTCCGGTCAAATAGGCGATCGAACGGTCCAGTTCAAACATGCGGGTGCGCGGTACAAAACCTTCCTCATACAGCGGTCTGAGGGTATCCGATTCTTCCTGAAAAAGTTTCAGTTGCGCGGCTCTGGATTGTTCCTGGGATTCCAAGCCGGTAATTTGCTGCTTCAAACCGACGATGGTTTCTTCGGCGATGGAAATCTCGCCCTGCAGGGCGGTGCGGCGGGTATTGAAAAACTGTAGTTGCGCGCGCATCGCTTCCGCTTCCAGCGGCTGCTCTCGGTTGCGCAGCAGCGTTTCGGGAAATGCGATTGCGGGTTTTCCGTCACGCTCCGCCAACAAGCGCGCTTCAACCGCCAGCAAGCTGGTCAACTGGCTATCCACAATGCCGCGCTGCGCCAGCACTTGAGTTTCGCTCAGACGCACCAGCGGTTGGTTGGCGATCACTTTGTCGCCTTCGCGCACCAGAATTTCCTCTACCACGCCGCCGCGCAGGTGCTGCACCGCTTTACGGCTGCCCTCAACCTTGACCTGCCCGCTGGCGGGAACGCCCTGCCCCAACGGCGCGAACATCGCCCACAGCAACACGAGTGCCGCGCCCACCCATAAGGCGCGTCGCCCCCAACGTATCGGCTCGGCGATATCCGCAACCGGATGCCCGCCCTCTTGCAAGGGAAATTTTTGTCCGACCGTATGTTCGACGCGATTACGCAAGCCATCAATCCACTTCATTGTGCCGACCCTTCTTTAGAGGCTGCCGCAGCTTGGGTCGCCAGCGACTTCAAGTGCGTCAACACTTGGTCACGGGGCCCGTATGCCAATAGCGCGCCATCGCGCAATGCCAGCAATTTGTCGGCAATACCCAACAGGCGGTGTCCGTGCGAAATGAATACCACGGTTGCCCCTCTCGCCTTGATTGCCGCAATCGCCTGCAACAGGGCAAACTCGCCCATCTCGTCGAGATGCGCATTCGGTTCATCCAGCACCACCAAACGCGGCTCGCCATACAGGGCTCGCGCCAGCGCGATGCGTTGCCGCTGCCCGCCCGACAGCGATCCGCCGTCTGCGCCGATCGCCGTGTTGTAGGCATCCGGCAAGCGCAATACCAGTTCATGGACTCCCGCCATTTGCGCCGCCGACACCACACGCTCACTATCCAACTCGCCAAACCGGGCGATATTTTCCGCCACCGTGCCTTCGCACAAACCGATGTCTTGCGGCAGATAACCGACATGCCGCCCCAAGTCGGCTTTATCCCAGGGAAACACGTCCGCTCCATCCAGACGCACATGACCGTCGGAGGTCGGCCAAACACCGACCAGCAGGCGTGCCAGGCTGGATTTTCCCGCCGCACTCGGACCGATGACACCGACGATGTCGCCCGCGTTAATCCGCAAGGCAAGTTTGTGCAATACGGGCGTTTCCGATCCCGGCGGTATCGCGCTGACGTTTTCCAGACTGATCGTCCCCTCGGGGGAGGGCAGTTGAATGCCGGGCTCACGCGGCGGAAATTTTTGCATCAAATCCTGTAATCGCGCATAGGCCGCTTGCACGCCTATCCATTGTTTCCACGCGCCGATCAATTGCTCAACCGGAGCCAACGCGCGCCCCATCAGGATGCTCGCAACCACCATTCCGCCTGCTGTCATTTCGTCTCCGATGACCAACCATGCGCCCAAACCCAGAATTAACGACTGGGATGCTATCCGCGAGGCTTTGCTGATTGCGGTTACCGCGCCGCCACGTTCGCTCGCCAGCACCTGCATGGTCAGCACTTTTTGCTGTTGTGCCGCCCAGCGCGCGCGCAACGCGGGCAACATCCCCATCGCCTCGATGGCTTCGCCGTTGCGCAGGTTGTTGTTGGCAAACAGGTACGCGCCCTGCGCTTGCGTATTTGCCTCGGTAATCGGCTTGTGCGTCAGCAATTCATTGAGCCATGCCAACAGGCATATCAACACGGCGGCGCACAGGGAAAACAACCCCAGCCAAGGATTCAGCATGGTGATGACCACGAGATAAATCGGTATCCACGGCGCATCAAAAAAAGCCAATGCGCCGTTGCCCGCCAAAAACTGGCGGGTGCTGCTCAGATCCTGCATCGCCTGAGCCGGATTGCCTCCCAAGCGGCATAAATGCCGTTGAAAAGCGGCGGTAAAAATCCGCTCGCTTAAATCATCGTCTATCCCGGTACCGATGCGTATCAACACGCGGGAGCGCATCCACTCCAGAAATCCCATCAGAATATAAAGCACCAGCACAATGAGCGTCAGCATGAGCAGCGTCATGGTGTTCCGGCTCACCAACACCCGGTCATACACCTGCAACATATACAGCGAGGGAACCAGAACGATCAGGTTGATGACCATACTGAACCATGCCGCCTGCACAAAAGCGGGGCGAAAACGGGTCAGTGCCCGACCGATTTCATGCTGGGGGTCAAAAAGAGATTTCATATTTTGGATAAATGATGTCGCACGACCGCCGGAAAATTAAGGCGGGGCATTATTTGCGGGCGGCGAGTATAACCGCTTACCTCACGCCTGTCTTGGCGCAACTCCGGAAAACACCTATCCATGCGTGATTGCCGCCGCTCAGTAAATCACTTCTTTTTTAATCGCCACACAACCCGTTCCCGCCGGCATCAGGAATACCCGCATATTGGGGCCGCCGTCCAGCATGGTGACCTTGGTTTGCAATACTTCGGCTTTACGCAAAGCGGTGTATTGGCTGCTGGCAAGATCGGGACAGCTGACTTGCCAATAGGTAACCGTTTCATAGAGCGCGCCGCAGTTATCGGCTGCTTGACGCGGATGGTAACTGGTGCTGGCATAAGAGAATGTATTGCCGGAAACGATTTCCATCGAGGTGGAAAGCATACTGTTGTCCTGCTGCGCGGGGGGAATAAACAGGAAGCCGGCACTGGCACTGCTGCCATTGGTTAAGAATTTGGTGACCTGATCCACCCGCCCCAGGCAACGCTGCACACCGGATTGCGCAAAGGTCTGCGCGATGGGGTTGAGTTGCGTAGCCGGCGCGGCGGGAGCCGCAACGGGTGCAACTGGCGCGGGAACTTCTTCTTCGGCATGTGCGGGCGCGGCAAACGGGAGTAATGACAGGATCGCCCAAACGATGGCTTGGGTTTGTTGTTTGACGGGGTGTGTATGGGTCATGGTGTGGTGTCTCTAAGTTGTAGGTTTCGTAAAGGTTAAGGAGATGCTCATTCAGTTTGTTTTTCGCCATTCCTGTCCTGCCAGAGCGGGTACTTTAACGCCCTTCTCCCCCGGGAGAAGGGGTGGGGACGAGGGTACGCGCTAGACAGACGCACGGTAACTGCGGCTTTTAGTCTCAACAAGCCGGATTCCCGCCCGCACAGGGAATAACAATGCAATCGGTGTTTTCTTAAAAACAGGCTGTTGCAACCGTTGGGCGCGCAGCGTAATCGCCGCACCCGCGTCTGTCAATTCAGCCCCCCGTTTTTGTCGCCATTTCAAGCTGCTGCCACACCGCCGCGCCACCGTTCCGGGCAATGTCCTGGAGCTGCTGGCGATGCTGTAGCAGCTCCGCCTCATTGGCGGCAATCACGCGCAGCTTGGGGCGCGAGGTATCCAGTTGCGCGACTGCGGTCTGGCGGCGCGCCTGCGGTTGCTCCGCATCCAGCAGGCTGTGTTGTCCGCGCGTCATCGCCAGATAAACTTCCGCCAGCAGCTCGGTGTCGAGTAACGCGCCGTGCAGGGTGCGGTGAGCGTTGTCGATTTCATAACGACCACACAGGGCATCCAGGCTGTTTTTCTTGCCGGGGTGCATTTCGCGCGCCAACTTGAGGGTGTCGATCACCTCGTTTTGCAGGGCCGGGATTTCCAGCAGCGACAGCTCGTGGTTGAGGAAGCCGATGTCGAACGGGGCGTTGTGAATAATCAATTCCGCCCCGCGAATAAATTCCAGAAAACTGCCGGCGACATCGGAGAATTTGGCCTCGTTTTGCAGACGCTCGTAGGTCAGGCCGTGCACCGCCACCGCGCCCGCATCAATTTCGCGCTCCGGGTTGAGGTAGCGGTGAAAGCGGCGTTTCGACAGCGTGCGTCCTTCCAGTTCGATCGCGGCAATTTCAATAATGCGATGTCCCTGTCTGGGATCCAGTCCGGTGGTCTCGGTATCCAGCACGATGCTACGCATGATTTTTTTCCCGCAACGATTCGACACCGCGATTGGCGAGCGCGTCGGCACGCTCGTTTTCAATGTGTCCGTCATGTCCTTTGACCCAAACCCATTCGATGCGGTGCCGTTCCACCAGCGCATCCAGATGCCGCCACAGGTCTTCATTTTTGACAGGTTTTTTATTGGCGGTTTTCCAGCCGCGCTGCTTCCATCCCGCCAGCCATTCGGTTATGCCTTGCAGCAAATACTTGGAGTCGGTATGCAATTTGACGCGGCAGGGTCGCTTTAACGCTTCCAGGGCGGCGATGGCGGCCATCATTTCCATGCGGTTATTGGTGGTCGCCGCTTCGCCGCCAAACAGCTCGCGCTCCTTGTCGCCCATGCGCAGCAATGCGCCCCAACCGCCGATGCCGGGATTGCCCTTGCATGCGCCGTCGGTAAAAATTTCTATGGTGTCATCATTCATTGCGGGTCAACCTTGCCTGCGCCCTTGGTTTTCCCGGTGCGCACGGATTTAATCAATTCTTCTTTGTTGATTTTGGGTGTCGCCGGCAGCAGCTTGCCGACCAAACTGTGTTTCCACTGCGGCTTGAGCGGCCTGACACCGTAAACCCGTTTTACCGCATGGAGAAAATAAATGCCACCGCCGACCGCCCACCAGCGATCCCCCGCCTTTTCCATAAAAGCGTAACGCCGCAACCATTTTTCCCGGTTAAACGGCGGCGCATATCCGGCAAAACACCCGCCCACCACCTCAAACCCCAACACCGACATCCAGTCCTTGAGCCTGTGCAGCGCGATGAAATCCCCCTTCCAGGGAAATTCCGAACGATTGCCGAACGCGCGGCGCAGCCCCCACAAGCTGCGGGGATTAAAGCCGCTCAGCAGCAAACTTCCTTCCGGCAACAATACCCGCTGCGCTTCACGCAGGACTTGATGCGGCTGCTGGCAAAATTCCAGCACATGCGGCAGCAGCAGCAGATCCAGACTGTCGCTGGCAAACGGCAATTCATCGTGGCACAGACGCACCGCCGAACCTGCCTGGGGAGAGCCGTTAAAGCGCAACGACATCCGGCTATTCGCCAGAAAATCGTGTTCCGGCAATCCCAATTGCGCCGCGTTAAAACCGAAAATGTCGCTGACGCTGCGCGAGAAATAAGCCTGCTCGCGCGCCAAAATGTAATTGCCCTGCGCGCCGGCAAACCATGCACTCAAACTGTCCGCCGTTACTTTACAATCGGGCATCGTCGCTTTCTCTTGGGTAATCCATGTTCGACATCACTGCCATCCCCGCTTTCAAAGACAATTACATTTGGGCGTTGCATAACGCCCGTCAGCTTGTGGTGGTCGATCCCGGCGACGCGCAACCGGTGCTGGATTTCTTGCGCATCACGGGGCTCACGTTGACCGCGATTCTCTGCACCCACCGCCACCACGACCACATCGGCGGCATCGCCAATTTGCGCGCAGTATACAACGTACCGGTATATGGGCAGCGTCATCCGCACAATCCCGCCATCACCCATCACTTGAGCGAGGGCGACACGCTGACGCTCCCCGAATTTGATCTGCGCTTCGATATTTTCGCCGTTCCCGGACACCTTGATGACCACCTGGCCTATGTCGCACCCGGCATACTGTTTTGCGGCGATGTACTATTTGGCGCGGGCTGCGGCAGAAACTTTGAAGGGACAGTGCGGCAACTGCAACAATCTCTGCAACGCCTGGCGCGGCTTCCCGACGACACCCGCGTGTATTGCGCCCATGAATATACACTCGCCAATCTGCGCTTCGCGCTGGCCTGCGAACCGGACAACGCGGCAATCGCGCAACGCATCCTTGCCACCCAAGCATTGCGGGATGCCCATCGACCCAGTCTGCCCTCGACGATCGCGCTCGAAAAAGCCACCAATCCGTTCTTGCGCTGCAATCAGGCAACCGTCATTCACACCCTGCAACAGCGCGGGCTGGAAGACAGTAGCGAAACCGGCGTATTTATGGCATTGCGGCAATGGCGCAATGGTTTTTGATTGCGGTAAGCGTGGTTCTGGTTTATTCTGCGCGCCCTTCCGGAGAGGTGGATGAGCGGTTTAAGTCGCACGCCTGGAAAGCGTGTGTGGGGTAATACCCCACCGCGGGTTCGAATCCCGCCCTCTCCGCCAGTTATTCAATAAAAGCCCGTATAGCTCAATGCGTTACGGGCTTTTTATTTATAATAATCACACGCCAATTTTATTGATTATCGGGCGCTTTCCTGTGGATAATTTTAAATATTCCTCTGTCAGTGTCCCCGTTTTGTCCCCGAATGTCCCGCTGCATCCCCACGCAACTGTCCCCGTTTTGTCTCTGAATTGACGTAAGTAATCCCGACTTTCAATTTCTAAGTCTACCGATACGGACTGCCAGATGATTGTTTGTACCGCGTTCGCGGTGGATACGTGGCTAATTTAATT
>JBMOPZ010000022.1:0-2202 GCA_049321355.1 Pseudomonadota bacterium
CAAAGGCGAGTGGCTGAAGTTTTTCGCCAGCCTCCAGCAAAACCCGCGCCTTTTCGATATGCGGACTGATGATGTCCATGTACGCTTGCGGTGGAGTGCTGATGGGTGCCTCAATCATTTTTTCCTCGATATTGCGCTGATCAGTCATCACGCCTCAGGAATGCGTGACCAAACGCTCCGCCACCGACGGATCCATTTCCTTCATCGCAAGCAACTCCTTGATCGTTGCCTGCCTGGACTTGAGCGCCTCAGCAACAAAGCCTCTTCGTTCCTCGATGACGGGCAGCACTTTCCCGCGCAGGAATTTTCTTTCCGTTGGCAACAACCGCTCGTCCCCGATCACTCTTGCGATCGCATCCGGCAAGTCCGCGCTCATCCGTGACAGGACTCCCCTCACCAGTCTGGGGGCCACACCCGCCTCATACGCCATCGCGTCCCAGTGCTGCCCTTCCACCCAGCCAGGTTTATTTTCTCCGGCAATGCTCATGGACAGGGTTTGTCTGGGCAGGTACGCCTCCACGCAAAGCATGTCGTAAAACGGTGCCACGGCAGCTTTCTGACCACGCATCATGAAAGCGATGTTTTTCGCGTGCGCATCCAGGTTGCCGATCAGATAGTTGAAGACTATCCACTGAACTACTGCATTGGCGGCGACAACGGGACGGTCAATGAAGCTGCCGCGCAGCACTTCAAACAGGTGGTGCAGCCCCAGGCCGCCTTCGCTCTCGTATTTTTTTGATGGAGGCACACCCATGGCCTGGCACAAGTCTATCTGGTGAATGCGCCTGTAGGTTTTCCCGCGCTTGTCTGAGGGTTCGCGATCAAACCGCTCAATGACATAGAGCGGTTCGGGCAAATGCAACAGTCCAACTTCCGGAACCGGAACCTTCAGTTCACGCGCAAGACGCATGCAGAAGAATTCATTGGCGGGGCAGAACGGAAAATCCGCGCTGGCGTTCTCCGGTTTGACGATGTGAGTTGATGCTGCGGTGCCTTCCGGCAGGAACATAGCGCCGTTGGCATCTATCCTCAACCCCAGCTTCTCCTGCGCGCCGGCGAGGGACATGCGGATTTCGTCCCATGATGCCAGCAAAGGCAGATTGCGCGCCCTGGATGCCTTGATCTTTTTCTGGAGCGTTTCCTGCGAGAGCGGAACCAGAATTTCTTCCTTCCCTGCTTCAACTCCTTCCGGGATAAGCGACAGCGCACCGGCAGTGTCCCTACCGTGGCGAGCCAGCAGCGCCCAGGTATCCTGCGGGTCTATTCTGTCGCGCTGGGCAACCAGATCGCGCAACCGGCCTTCGGGCAGAAGATTTTCGAAGAACCATTCGACCGGCCTGAAATCGGCAGTATCCTGAAACTCCCGCGTGGTCAGCGGGAAACTGGGCGAGAGGGCATACTCCTTCCAGCCAGTTGCGTAAGCGAACTTCCACCGCCCTTCTCCGGCCTCAAGGACTCCAGCCTGAGCGCCATTGGCCATAACAAGCAATCGGCTCATACCGATTCACCCGGCAGCCGCAGCCTGATTTCAATGCCAAAGCGCTGGCAGACGGCCAACACTTTGCCGATATGAGCCGTGGGCTTACCACGCTCCAAGCCATTGAGGAATGGCAGGCTGACGTTGCACAGCGCAGCGGCATCGCGCTGGGTGAGTCCGGATTCTTTGCGTATTGCCCTGACCATTTTCCCGAGTTCGGCGACTGTGGAAATACGGGCTTCCCGATTTGACATGGCACTCTCAAAAAGTAAACGTTCGTTGAATTTTGCCTTGCATCCGCATGGAATGCAAGAAAAAGTCAACGAACGCTGATTATTTTGTCGGGCGATAACCCGTGCCCGCTATTTCTTCTTGGCTTTACCCTTGCTGGCAACTGCCTGCTTGAAGGTGGCACCGGCAGTAAACTTCGGTACCGTCGTCGCTGCAATCTTGAGTTTCTCGCCGGTTCTCGGGTTCTTGCCTTCGCGCGCCGCGCGCGCAGCCGACTTGAACGTGCCAAAGCCAACCAGAGCAACCGAATCACCCTTGGCCACAGCCGTCACAATCTCGTTGAATCGCCCCGGGTTTTGAGGAGGCTTGTTGCGGTGCACTGAAAACTGACCCACTTTTGGCATAGATGTGCATCGAAAATTGACCCACGTGTGAAACTGCCCCGCTTAAATTTTGAGCGGGGAAACAGGAGTGATCGACGTGGCGATATTGAG
>JBMOPZ010000023.1:0-19709 GCA_049321355.1 Pseudomonadota bacterium
TGGAATCGATCGGTTACATTCCTCCCGCAGAAGCTGAGGTAAACTACTATCGGCAATTCGCCAAGGAAGCCATTACGGTGGCTTAACTTAAACCAAACAGCCTCCATGAAACCCGGGGCGATTCAACCTCCTTTTGCAACATCGTTACCCCAATGAATTCTGCCGACTCGCCCATATCCACGCGTTGATATGTATAAGAACCGCATGGGAGTCACCCACTGCCCCCCATGAAGAAGCCCTTTTCTTGTAAGTGATGTCGGGGAAAAATAGGTGACCACATCTTTCTCCACCAACCACCGCTCGCCGTCAAAAAGACACATGGATCCTTCAACACCAAAGCAAACAGCAGTCTCAGAGAACTGCTCTGGCGCAGCAGCAACTAGGGGCGGCAAGTACTCTGATACGGAATTGCGTGTTGCTAATGACGCTGACCTAAACTCACTATCGAGCTTGGCAATGGCATCCTTTAATTTCACCATACCGTGAATTTCTATGGCATCACTAACAGGATTCCATGAATACTTTGACAATTCAACTGGAACGACAAATTCATTCCGGGCAAACTGTGTTCCAGTCTTAGAAACCACATCACTCGTTCTTAAGCGACCCAAATTTCCCAGCACCTGATACCCTTTAGTCTTAAACAAAACAATATTCGCCTGATCGGCCATCTCCCTGTCCACAGAGGCTATCGTTGGCGACCACAACCCAGCGGGATTAAAGATATACGCGTTCAAACCAAACATTAGTGCTGCATATTGCGCCAAACCTCCCCCCAATGAATGTCCAGAAACGACTATGTTATTTTTGCACGATTGCTGATTCCCCTTCCCGCACTCAGCCTCAATAATTCGCCGCACGAAATCAATCGCTTCTTCGTATTGAGAAGGAATGGCTTGCAAAAACTGTCCTAGATTGGCTTTCCAATCGTTATAAGATGAAAGTGTTGTACCTTCAAAAATGACTGCAATTTTACCTTGTGGGTTTTTATAGACCACCGCATGGAAGCCTATTGGGTCATTTATCACACGCTCCTCGGCGGGCATCACTGAACCTATACTGGGTGGCAAATTCACCAATTTAGACGTGTTAGCGAGCGTGATTTCCGAAGTCTTCGGCAGAACGCTAGGTGTTGTTTGAGTTGGTCCATCTCTAAAAATCATAGCTGGCGTAGAGTCAGCAACACTAGATCTAACAATCTTGTATGAAGTGGTCACCGTGGACTCGTCAATCAGGTTCCATCCTTGCTGCGCTGTACCGTTCTTTTTACAATTATCTTTGTCACACTCATATATGGCGGCACTCAAATTTGCGTACGGCAACGCCTGATTTGCCGCTTGCAGCAAATCAGGGCTAGAGTAGATTGATGTGCCGCCTAGGGTTGCGGCGTACGCAGGAATACACGCGCACACCGCAAGGCAAATACTGCTAACAAGCCTACATTTGAAGCCCGTCATATTTCAAACCTACTAAACATGCCTCTCTAAGGTAATAAAGGAAAACCATGCCGCATTTGTTGTCGCACGACAATTTAGGTTAAGCAACCATCGCCCACTAAAATTAGCGACTTCCGACTGGGGTTTTATAACCTGCGTCCTTCACCAGCCCGTCAAATACATTGTCCGCATCATCGCCATAACTCGCAATGAAGGCAGACCTTACCAGCGCAAGGTTGCCATCAAGTTTTGGCCAAACTTCGTTAAAAGCGGTTTTACTGCGCCTGAGCAAATCAATCAGCTCCTCACGTCGAATAAGATTATGACTGAATCGCTTCCCCCATTCGTCTCCCATCACCTTAAACGTCTGGTGATATATCTCTGTCTTTAGCTTGGTCGTGGAGGGAATATCAAGAACGGCCACCGTTTTCCTAGCATCCAAACACATAGACGTGCCGCCTTCGGAAATTTGTTCGACACAACCACCTCTCCTCAGATCCTCCTGAGATTTCTGGTATTTAGCGTCGTACGGGGTCTCAAAGCTCCTTATGAATTTTTCACGATCCGCCTGAGAACCCTCGGAGATAAGCGTTACAAAAACATCTACCGCAATACGAAGCTGCGCGCCCCACGACCCTTCAAACTTTTCTACCACCTCAACGAACTGCTTGGCGTTATTCGCTCCAATTAGTGCAGCGGCATCGGTTAAATAGGGTCCCAACACCAAATCCGCAGTACGGTCTTGGTAGCCAAGGCGGTATCCCTTCATAAAGGACTCTTTGAGATCAGAGTGCACTCCAAAGTACCCAAGCCCCTCTGGAGTATCAGAATCAGCCAAAGCTCTTGTAAAGTATTCGTCTGAATGATCTCCTGCCTTCATCATCATGGTTCGATGACGACTTCCCCACCAATTACCTGCGGCCTCATAGTCTGCGGCATCCTTTTTGGACAACCTAAACCCCTCGCTTCTTGAAGCTCCACCGCCCTGAAGCAAGTTATCAAAGAATCCAGCTTGCGCGGGCAAAGATACAACACCAACAGTTAATAAAAAGACAATGGAAATGCACCTGCTGATTGTGAGCGACATGCCACGAAACATCTCAACCTCCCCTATGTTATTTACTGCAAAAAGCAAAGCGAATAAGCTTACTTGAGTGCGCTTCAACCAAAAACTTCTCCCAGATATTCGTCTTTTTCGGGCGCGGAAATCATGCTACCAGCTTTTATTTATCGCCGCTCGCGTAAGCCCTTTCAGCTCTCGCTTTTGTCACGATGCGGACATTCTTTCTTGGTGCAATCCGCATAGATTTGCAGTGAGTGGTCGTGAATCGCGAAACCCAGCTCGGTGGTCACTTTTTCCTGACGAGCCTCGATTGCGGCATCGCGGAATTCTTCGACATGCCCGCATTGCAGACATACGATGTGATCATGATGCTCCCCGCTGTTTAATTCAAACACCGATTTGCCGCCCTCGAAATGGTGGCGCACCAGCAGCCCGGCCTGCTCAAATTGTGTCAAAACCCGGTAAACCGTCGCCAGCCCGACATTTTCTCCGCTGTTTAGCAGGGTTTTGTACACATCCTCGGCACTCCAGTGCTTTTCTTCGCTGGTTTCAAATAAATTCAACACCTTGAGGCGCGGCAAGGTGGATTTGAGCCCGGCATTATTGAGATGTTCCAGTTGATCCATGGTGGGTAGTTTAGCCTAAAACAAAAATGAATGAAAATCACTTGCAAACGCAAATAAGAACGATTATCATTCGCAAAACTTCTGGAGGTTGTCATGAAAAAATTATTGTTACTTGCTCTGCTACTACCCCTAAGTGCGTTTGCGGCGGACTACACCCTCGTGATCAAGGATCACCAATTCGAGCCGGCGGAACTCACTATTCCCGCCGCGACCAAAATCAAACTCATCGTGGAAAATCGGGATGCCACGCCGGAAGAATTTGAAAGTTACACATTAAACCGCGAAAAGATTATCGCCGGGCACAGCAAGGCGACCCTGTTTATCGGCCCGCTCGAACCTGGACGTTACGAGTTCTTCGGCGAGTTTAATCCCGAGAGTGCGCGCGGTGTCATCATCGCCAAGTAAGGAGTCGTCATTATGTTAGCCACTGCCGTTATTGTTTTCCGCGAGGTTCTGGAAGCCGCACTCATCATCGGCATTCTCGCTGCCGCCACGCGCGGACTCGCGCATAGCAAACGCTGGTTGGCGGGCGGTGTAATCGCCGGTTTGCTGGGTGCGGGCATGGTTGCCGCCTTCACCGATGTCATTGGCTCGTGGGCCAGCGGTGTCGGTCAGGAGTTGTTCAACGCTGTCATTCTCGGCATCGCGGTATTGATGCTGGCATGGCACAACATCTGGATGTCTTCACACGGCGCGGCGCTCGCCGCCAGTGCCAAGTCGGTGGGTCAGTCCATCCGCGACGGTGCCAGCGAGTGTTCTATTCTGTTGATCATCGTCGGTCTGGCGGTGCTCAGGGAAGGTTCGGAAACCGTGCTATTCCTCTACGGCATTGCCGCATCCAGCAACAGCGGGCAATCATCCATGATGCTGGGAGGTTTGATTGGCGTACTCAGCGGGGTATCTCTCGGCTACATTCTTTACGCGGGCTTGTTACGCATTCCGCTGCGCTGGTTTTTTACCACGACGGGCATATTGGTCTTGTTGCTGGCGGCAGGCATGGCTTCACAAGCGGCGCACTTCCTGATTCAGGCGGACATCATTCCCAGTCTCGCCGCGCCGCTATGGGATACCTCGGCGCTACTTTCCGAGTCATCGGTTCCCGGCATGTTGCTGCAAAGCCTGATGGGCTACGACTCGCGCCCGGCGGGGATGCAGGTTATCTTTTATCTGCTTGCCTTGATTGTGATTGCCAGCGGCATGAAATGGGCGGGAAAAACTCAACGAAAGGCAACATCATGAAAAGAATCGCTCCGTTTGCATTACGCGGATTACTGTTGGCAACGTTCTCCATCGGTTGCGCCATTGCCGGCCCCGCCGATTATGTTTACACCCCCAAGGTGGAATTCGGTGAACACGAAATCGACTTTAATTACGGCTCATCCCGCCTACCAAACGGCAATGAAAGCGAAGCCACCGCCATCGGTTACGGCTACGGTGTAACGGAAAATTGGTTTACCGAAGTTGGTTTTAAGCACAAGCGCAACGCCGGTCAGGATGTCTCCCAGGCCGAATGGGAAAACAAATTCCAGCTCACCCAACCCGGCGAATATCCGGTGGATTTCGGCGCGATGACCGAACTCGAAATGCCGTTAACCGGCAATCAGCCCTGGGGGGCAAAAGTGGGCGCGTTGTTCCAAAAATCGTTCGGTAAAGTGCAATTGAACGGCAACCTGTTGATCAAGCGCGATTTTGGCTTATCCGGCAAGCGATTCGACACCAAACTGGTCTATCAATGGCAAGCCAAGTACCGCTTGCAGCCCAAATTTGAAATGGGGGTGCAGGCTTTCGGCGACATGGGCAAGTGGAATGATTGGAGCCAGCAATCCAACAAGGATCATTTCTTCGGCCCCGCTGTCTTCGGCAAGCTGGATCTCGGCAACCGCCGCGCGATCAAATACAACGCGGCATGGCTGTTTGCCGCAAGCCGCAACGCGCCCGGCAACACCCTCAGAATGCAGTTGGAATACGAGTATTAGGCGTTCAGCTTGTCCAGCAACTCGCCGATCTTGATGGGGTCGTCGGCGCGCAGTATTTTCTGCGTCAGCGACTCGATGTCCGGCAAGTTGCTGGTCAATACCCGCTGTTTGATGCTCGGCACTTGCGCCGAGAACATCGAAAATTGCCGCAGCCCCAATCCCAGCAATAGCCGCGTATAAAGCGTCTCGCCAGCGAGCTCGCCACATACCGAAATCGGCACATCGAGTTTGTTGCAAGTGCCGATGATGTGCGCCAACAGGTACAACACCGCCGGATGCAGGGGATCATAAAGATGCGCGACCTCATCATCGGTGCGATCAATCGCCAGGGTATATTGGATTAAATCGTTTGTGCCGATGGAAAGAAAGTCGAGCTTTTTGGCGAACGTGCCGAGCATCAGTGCCGCTGCGGGCACTTCTATCATGCCGCCGATCAGCACCTTACGGTTATATGGCACATCCTCATCGTCCAGCATTTGCTTGGTCGCCGCGATAAATTGCAGGGTCTGATTAAGTTCGCTCACGCCGGACAACATCGGAATGAGTATTTTGACGTTGCCGTAATGACTGGCGCGCAGCAAGGCGCGTAGCTGGGTGCGAAATAGTTGCGGCTCGGCCAGACACAAGCGAATCGCGCGCAGCCCCAATGCCGGGTTGCTGGCAACCCGCTCCGCGCCCCTGATTTGCTTGTCCGCGCCCAAATCAAAGGTGCGGATGGTGACGGGCTTGCCCGACATACCCTCGGCGGCGGCGCGATACGCCGCAAACTGCTCTTCCTCATCGGGCAAATCGTCACGATTCAGAAACAAAAATTCGCTGCGGAACAAGCCGACACCGGTTGCGCCGTTTTTCTTAACCTCGGCAATATCTTCCGGCTTTTCAATGTTGGCGTACAATTCGATAGACGTGCCGTCCAGCGTGTTGGCGCGCGCGGTACGCAGCCGCTTGAGTTTTCTGCGCTCCAACTCCTGTTCGCTCTGGCGCAGCTTGTACTCGGACAATATCGTTTTGTCGGGATTAACAATCAATACACCCTGTTGCCCGTCAAGAATCAGCACATCATCTTCGCGTATCAGCTCGCGCGCGTGGTGCAGCCCCGCCACGCAGGGGGTATTCAAACTGCGCGCAACAATCGCGGTATGCGAGGTACTGCCGCCGAGGTCGGTGACAAACGCGGCGTATTGCTGCGGCTTAAACTGGATGAGATCGGCGGGGCTCAAATCATGCGCCACCAATATGGTTTCAATATCCTGACGCACGGGTGACGGCTGATGACCGGGCTGCCCGGTCAGCTCCTTGAGCAAACGCTCCACGATTTGCTTGACGTCCGCCTGCCGCTCGCGCAGATAGGCATCTTCAAATTCGTCGAACTGCGCAACCAGCAAATCCGCCTGCGACTTGATTGCCCACTCCGCATTGCAACGCTCACGCTCGATCATCTCGCGCGGCGCAACGCTTAACAACGGGTCATCCAGAATCATCTGGTGCAGTTCGAGAAAGGCATCGAACTCGGCTGCGGCATGGGTGGGACGGTTACTGCGCAGGCTGGACAACTCGTCGCGTGTGGCACGCAGCGCGGTATCAAAACGCTCAACCTCTTCGGCGAGAAAACGCTTGGGCAACACATAGTGCGCCACCTCGATTGAAGTATGTGAAACCAGATGCGCCCGCCCAATGGCGATGCCGCTGGAAATCGGAATCCCGTGCAGCGTGAAACTCATCGGCAACTCCCCGCGTTCGGGGGAAAAATATCGTGGCGCACGCGACTCACTCGCCCTCCCCGAAATAATCGTTTATCAGTGCCAGCAATGCCTGCATCGCCTCATCTTCGCGTTCGCCGCCGGTTTCGATGGTAATCGTCGCGCCTTTTGCCGCCGCCAGCATCATCACCCCCATGATGCTTTTGGCGTTGATACGCTTGGCATTGCGCGACAGCCACACTTCGCACGGAAACTGCGAGGCGAGTTGCGTCAGCTTGGCCGATGCGCGCGCGTGCAAACCCAACTTATTGATAATCAAAACATCCTGTTTTTGCATCGGGCTTCCTATTCGTCACTCATCATCACGATACACTCGCGCCCGCCATCAACGGCGATCTGCGCCAGTTCCGGCATGGTCTTGTCGGGATGACAGACCGCCCGCAACAGCATCGGCAGATTCACCCCCGCCACACCGATGATGTGTTCCTTGCGGCATAACTGGCGCGCCACGTTGCTCGGCGTCGCACCAAAAATATCCGCCAGAATCAGCACACCGTTTCCTTTATCCAATTGCCGGATAAACTCGTGTCCCTCTGCCAATTTTTGTTCGGGATCATCTTCCGCATACACCGACAACACCCTGATGTTGTCCGGCACATTCCCCAAAACATGCGCAACACAATCCACCAGACTTTCTCCCAACGCGTTATGCGCCACCACTAAAATGCCCGCCATTAAATCACCCCCATACGATAAGCAATCCAACAGGGCAAAATCAGACAAACTGCCGCCAGGAGAGCCGCCAAAACATAGCGCAATGCGCGCACTTTGAACGCATCGTGTGCGTTCTCCTCATCCACAATAGCGCGTATCCGGCGCAACGCTTGCAGCCCGCTGGTGCGGCGAATGTTCTTTTGCAACAGATCATCGCTATTCATGGCTCAACTCGTCGTGTCGTTTTGCTATCGTTGAATTCTAATCGCTTCTGCATCGCCGTGGTGAGATGGACGACCCCTTGCGCGTCCACCAGCAGGGCTGCATCAAGCCGCATCGCGGCGGCGGCAGCACGCCAGCCCGAGGCACCGGAAATAAACAACGGCTTCGAGGCGGCATCGGACAACACCCCCGCATGGGCTCCGCTCGTCAGGATGGTCACGGCTTGCACACCCTGCACCGGGTAGCCGTTGCGCGGATCAATCAAGTGGCAATAACGCTTGCCGCCCAATTCAAAATAACGCTGATAGTCGCCCGAGGTACCGATCGCCTCGCCATCCCGCAATGCCAGCGTTGCCAGCGCGCCCGGCTTGCGCGGATGCTGAATGCCGACACGCCAGTCGCGCCCGCCGTGTCGCCCCAGCGCAAGAATGTTGCCGCCGATATTGATCAGCGCGTTGTTGATACCGCGCTGCCGCAGAATCGCCGCCGCACGATCCAGTGCATAGCCTTTGGCATAACCGCCGAGGTCGAGTCGCACCGCCTTGTTGTCGCTAAATGCAACCCCTCCCAACCTCACCTTGTCAGGGGAGGAGTGGTCAGCCCCCCCCTGATCAGGAGGATCAGAGGGATTGCGGGAAAGGGCAATATCGCCCATCTGCGGGTTCTTCTTCACCAGTGCCGCGATCTCTTCTGCATCCGGTAGCGCAGCCTTGAACTCATCCGCCTGAAAACCCCAGAGTTGAATCAAGCCGCCGATTGCCGGATTGAACAGACCGCCGGACTGTGCCGAAAGTTGTGCCGCATCGCGGAGCATTGCCGACAACTCGGCAGACACCGGCACCGTCTCCCCGCGCGCGAAGGCGGCATTCAATGCGCTTAACGGGGAGGGTTTCCACGCGTGCAGCAAGTCATGCAGCCGCTGGAACTCCCGCATCACCGCCGCAACCCCTTGCTTGGCAGGGGCTTCATCTTCACCGTACACGCTGACTTCCACCAGCGTACCGAATACGTAACCCTGCTCCTGATAGGTCGGCAGCTCTTTTTCACCGCAGCCGCCGAGTGCTGCCGCCCAACCAAAAAGCAATACGAGGCGCAAAATACGCCGAACCGTCATTGCCGCGCAGAGCCTGCCCCCGCGAAGGCGCGGGGCGGGAATCCAGCGATTCAAGAATCTCGCGGAGCGAACAAAGCCCTCCCGTCCCGCCACGCGAAGTTTGTCAATCTGGCCGGACTTCCGCTTGCGCGTGAATGACAAGACAGTGATCACGCCGCCATCGCCTCCAGCTCCACCGCCGCCGCCAGCATTGCCAAACGCGCCACCACGCCGTAGGCATAGAAACGGTTGGGCGTGTCGTCCGGCGCGCGCTCCGGGTTGGGCAAGGTGCAACTGGCTTCGAAAGCCAGCGGCACAAAATGCATACCCGGCGCGTTCAAATTTTCATCCGTACCGCGTCCGGTATGCACCCGGTAAAAACCGCCGACCACAAAATGGTCAACCATATAAACCACCGGCTCCGCCACCGCTTCGTTAATTTGCTCGAAGGTATAAACGCCTTCCTGAACCAGCACATCGTGCACCTGCATCCCCTCTTTGCCCACCGCCATTTTGTTGCGCTGTTTGCGGTTCAGTCCGGTCACCTCGCCGGCATCTTTCACCGTCATGATGCCCATTCCGTAGGTTCCCGCATCCGCCTTAACAATCACGAAGGGATCGCTTTTCACACCGTATTCGGCATATTTGCGGCGCATTTTTTGCAGCACCGCATCCACCTGTGTAGCGAGGCAGGCTTCACCGATGCGCGCCTGAAAATCCACCTCGCCACACATGGCGAAATACGGGTTGATCAACCAGGGGTCGATGTCCAGCAATTGCGCGAATTCGTTTGCCACCCGATCATAAGCGGCAAAATGTTTGGATTTGCGCCGCGTTGTCCAGCCCGCATCCAGCGAGGGCAACACGTTTTGCTCCAGATTTTTGAGCAACGCCGGCACCCCGGCGGACAAATCATTATTGAGCAGCACCACACAGGGATCGAAATCGGCGATGTGCAAACGATTCCCCTTGCGCGCTATCGGTTCCAGCGTCAGCGCGTCGCCATTGGGTAATTGCAACACCGTGGGCTGCGTGATTTCCGGCGACAAACTGCCGATGCGCACGTTCAATCCTGCCCGCTGCAACACGCGCAACAACTGCACCACATTCTGCAAATAGAATTGATTGCGCGTGTGATTTTCCGGGATCAACAGCACACCGCGCGCTTCCGGGCAGATTTTTTCAATCGCACTTTGCGCCGCATGAACGCACAACGGCATGAAATCGGGATTGAGGTTATTGAAACCGCCGGGAAACAGATTGGTATCCACCGGGGCGAGCTTGAAACCGCTATTGCGCAAATCCACCGAACTGTAGAACGGCACGGAGTGCTCCAGCCACTGGGTGCGAAACCAACGCTCGATATTTGCCTGCCCGCTCAAAAAACGCCGCTCCAAATCAAGCAGCGGTCCTTTCAATGCAGTGGTGAGATGGGGAACCATGGCGCACTCTAAAGTGGGTGAATCGGCATTCTAGCCGATGCGTCCCGACAAAACGAAACCGCCCGTAATAACGGGCGGCCTTTGTGTCGTTGCACAACTTTCTTGACGCTATCGAATGCCATTGGCAAAAGCTTCGTTGGCGGTCGCGCCCAGTTGCAACACCTTTCGCGCATAGCTACCGGGGTCGGCCTGCAACAGGCGTTTCTCGTCGAAATTCTGCGTACCCTGTGTGCCGGTCAACATCGTGAGCGAATTCGCCAGCGCGGCATTATCCGACGCATCGACCACTGTCATCTGGCCGAAATCGCCCTCGGTAAAAAAGGGCTCGTCGAGCTTCACTACAGAAAATTCACCGGTAAAAAATATCTTGGCATCTTTACCGTTGATAGCCTGGAGTTGCGTACCGCCCCCCAGACCGAGTTTGGGCGTAACCTCCGCCTCGGCATTCGAACCAAAATTGCTGCGGCCGCTCGATTCCAGTTGCGCAAAATCGACAATCACGGTGGGAATCAATGTTAGCGCATCCAAACTGGCTGACATCTCATGAATGGCCTTGGCACCTGTTTGGTCAAACACCCCCGCATTACCAAGTGGCTCATCGAGCGAGGTGAACGCCAAAGGTAATTGCGCCGGTGCGGCGAACACGTACTCGCGCGGATCCCCCGTCGGACTGCTCGTATAAGGCTTGTCACCCGGCAAAAACTTTAACTTCTGGTATCCGCTGGTTTGTTTCATCTCATCCAACGAAACGACTTCTTTCCCCGACGCTTTAAGCCGCTCGATAAAATCAGCGTACATACGGTCGGCTATCCCCGCCATCAACTCCCGGTCAACATTCGCCAGGGACATTTCCACCCGCTTGTTTTGCGCTTGGGTGATGGTCCTCATCCCGCCGGAGTGCTGCCCGAAATTCGCCAACCCCGATCCGGCATGGGCACTCGCGCCCGTTTTCACCACAAAGGCGACACGGAACTGGGGCACGATCACTTTATGGTAAGCGCGCAAACTGGAAGCAACCTTGCCCTTCAGAGCCATACCGGATAACGGGGTAAAGCGGTCGCCGACCTCCTTGAGTGCCTGCGCGGAAGAAACCGGTGCCGCAGCAGCCGCGCCTGGTTTTGCCGCGACTATCGCATCGGGATGCTTGGCGGCGGCATCGGGATTGCTTGCCTGGCAACCACGCACCGAAAACAGCTCCGTCAAATGCTCTTTGCGTGCCAGTGCCTGCCGTTCCGTTTCCGCTGCCTGTTTGGCGGTTTGCTGCCCCGACTGCTCGGTGACACTGGCTGCGGTTTTGGATGCCAGCGAACCAAACAAATGTCCGGTTAACCCGCCCAATTGTCCGAACAATCCGGTGCGGCTGGCCACCTCGGCAGCCACCCCTGCCGCCTGACCGGTGGTAGCCGTTGTTTCCCCCGAAGCCTGCACCGCCTTGGCATCGGCAATGTGTTTATCCATCGCGCCCAACTCATCATATATCTGCCGACAAGACATCTCGTTATCGGTGATTTTGATGCGCTCTATGGTGATGGTTTCCGCATTTGCCGAAGCGGTAATGAACAATATCGACAACAATGAACCCAGTAAGCGACCCATGAAAATATCCTCCCGAAAAATACTGACAACCTGGAAAAAGGTTGGCAAAAACATGAAGTGTGCAGGCCGCGCTGCCAATCCCACATGACAGCGCGGCCTGATTATCGCTGAAAACTGCTTTCCCGAAATTACATTCCGAGATTCACCACACCGTTGCTGAAGCTCGCATTCAACGTGTTGCCGAACAGGAAGTTCTGCAACCCCGGCACTCCGCCATTTGCCAGGGATTGCGACGCGCCCATTAACACCGCGTTAATCATGCCGGGAGCCGCGCCCAGCATATTTTGTGCGGCGGCAATCGCCTGCGCTGGCGCACCGCTGGCGCGGACTTGTTGCATTGCCTGCCCCATTGCCGCCTGGGCTTGTGCGGTAGCCTGGGGGGCGGCTTGCGCAATGGTATTCGCCGCATACTGGGCGTATCCCGGATTCTGGTTCAAGTAGGTTTGCAATTGATTAAACGCAGCATTTTGCGCCGCATTGAACAGTGCCAGATAACTATTCAAACCGGGAACCGCACCAACGAGAGGTCCTAGTGCCGGATTATTTGCCAGCGTTATGCCGCCCGTTCCACCGCCCGTTCCACCACCACCCGATGCGAGAAGACCGCCGAAGTTGGCGGGATCGGACAGGAATGATAGCAAATGGAAAATCGCAGCAGAACAGGCTGCATTTGCCGGATTGGCCAAACAACCATTGGTGAGAAAACCCTGAAAAAGTGCACCCAAAGCGGAAGAAGTCTGTATCGTATTCAGCACACTAGGATCAAGTGTCTGCAGTGCAGCCGCAAACTCGGCAGGTGTCATTGCCAGGGAGAACGGATTGGTGGCTGGCGTAGGTGTTGTCCCACCATTCTGTATCGGTGGCGTGACAGTACCCGCCGGGATATTGATTCCCGACATACTGGAAACCGGGGTTGATGGATTGATGGTGATCTGCGGGGTAACGGCCGCCGCGCCCGATGTCATAAATTGACTGGCGGTTACTGCGCTATTGGAAAAATTAAGGGTGCTGGCAACCCCGGTTGCGGGGCTGTTCCCGACTGCCGTTCCGGCGGCGGGCGCGTTGAGGACAAACCCGTTCGGATTGACGAAATAAACATTCACACCGGAAGTGCCCGCCGAGAGTACGCCCTGTATATTTGAGGCCGCACCGGAATTAATGATATTCAGAACATGTGTATTGCCGCCCGTCGCAAGCGGATTCTGGTTGAATCCGACCGCCTCGTTGGCTGCCACATCAAAACCGCTCCAGGAAATAACGGTACTCGGCGCGGTACTCATCACGTTCAAACCGCTGGGTCCAGTCGAAGTGATCGTAGCCGATCCGCCCAGTACCGTTTGCCCTGTCGGCAACGCCTGCGCAGCACCCAATCCGGCGATTAAGGTTGCCGCCAATAGGGTTTGCGAGAATCGTTTGAAAGTATTTTTCGTTTTCATGTCGTTGCTCCTCGTTTCAATTAGAACCACCACACGGCGGAAAGATGGGTGGATGCCTGATCACGCTTGGTGGTCAAGCCGTTATTGGCCGCCATCGCAACATCCACATTGACGTTCAGCCCGTTATTCAAACTCATACGCCAACCCACGCCATAACCGGTAATTGTTTTGGACGGCAGCTCGCCAATTTGCGGGTTGTTGCGGCGCATCGTGGCATTGTCCACAAATGCAACAAAGCGGTGTGCCTCGGCAATACGCGGCGAGGAAACTTCCACGCCGATACGTTCGCCACTGTCCCCGGTGATTTCACGTTCCTCGTAACCGCGCACACTGCGCAACCCGCCGATGCCGTATTGCTCACCGGCAATCAGGGACTTGTTGCTCGACTGGCCATCCAGCGCGGCACTCACCATCCAATCGCCGGACAACCGGAGTTTTGCGTTGGCATTAAAACGCAATACATCCCAGTTGGCCGTTGCCCCCACACGACTCGCCGCATACGTGGCATTGTCATTACGCGACCCGCCGCTGATATTGCTGACATAACCGAGACCCGCACCCCATTCAAGCATCGCATCGCTGTGGGTAAATTGGTAAGCGAGGCTCAATGGTCGCTCGTCAACGTCGGTCCCAAGGTTGAGGCCGAAGAAATTGATAGTGTTCTTGTAGGCACGGTAATCCAGCCCCGCATCCAGAACATGTTTGTTATAAAAATCGCGTGCCAGATTACGCTGATAGTGCGCGCCGACCGATTCTCCCCGACCGGAAATATCAAACGCACCCGCGACCAAACCATTATTGACGCTGGAGTGGCTGGCATTAAAAGTCACACTATCCCCCAAAGCCGCCAGCGGCACTTGATAAAACAAGCCGAATTGCTGCACCTGATCGGCTTTCTCGGGAGAGGTGACAAAGCTTAACGCGGCAACATGACTTTTATCCCACAGGTTGCTGTGGTGAATAATGCCGCCCAAACGGTAATAGCCCGTTTGCTGGTTGCCGGTACTATCCAGCGTAATACCGTAACGCAGCGGATTGAGTTCGCGCACCGCAAGCTCGACATCCATCACCCCCGGTTCGCTGCCGGGCGAAAAATTCATCTGAATGTTGCGGCTGGGGTTGTCATTTGCCAAAAATAATTGGCGCGACAATTCATTCTGATTCGGCAGGGTATTGTCTTGCAGAGCAGACAATTGCGCGCGGATATTCGCTTCGGAATAGGCGGCATTACCCGTCACGCGAACTTTTCCCGGTTTAATCTCGACAATACGCAGGGTGACAATACCGTCCGCACCGATTTGCTTGGGAAAACCCACCGCCACCAGCCCGTAACCCGCGTCACTGTAAGCCTTCAGAATGGCCGCCCTGACCGCCAGCAAATCCAGCGTGCTCTTGCTCTCCCCCACAAATGCCGCAACCGCGACACCCAACTGCTCGGACGAGAGCTGCCGGTTGCCTTCAAAGCGGTACTGTTTCACCGCAAAGAGGGCTGCCCGCGCCTCTTGCTTTTGCTGCTGCTGCACCGTGTCCATCGGCAAAGCCGCCGCCAACACGATTTCCTTTTCCGCCGCAGACGCAACGCAAGGCTGCCCAACAATTCCCGCAGCCGCCAAGGCAAGCAACGATGCCGAATAACGCCATTTCATAGAGATCCCCCTGTTTTAATTCCAATTATCCGCAGCCGGCGCGAACTCCGACCACCCGAGTTTGGGCGAATCATAATCACAACCGGCCTGCCGCAACACCCCGCATTCGCGGGGGGCTAAACCAAGCCCATATTGCGCGCCGTCAAAGCTGCTTCGGCGCGCGACGAAACATTCAATTTACGGTAAATATCTTTGACGTAGCCCGACACGGTGTGCGGACTCAAATTAAGCAATCTTGCCGCCTCCGGCAACGTCAGTCCTTTCGCGATACAGCGCAGCACTTCATTCTCACGTTCGGTGAGCTGTTCGTGATCGGGCTGCGGTCCGGGTTGAAAATAGCCCAGCATTTTTCGTGCAATCGCGGGAGACAATGGCGGCCTGCCTTCAGTAATTCCCTTGAGCAGCTCAATAATTTGCGCCAGCGGCTGGTCTTTCAGCAAATATCCCTGCGCCCCGGCGCGCAACGCCGGAAACAGATGTTGGTTATCGTCAAAAATACTGGCGACAATGCACAGCGTCTCGGGTGCGGCGCGATTCAACTCGGCTATCAGTTCAACTCCGCTCCCATCCGGCAAGCCCAGATCAATCAGGGCAACACTGGGGGCGGCATGCGTGCCCAGCCAGAGCCTGGCCTCGGCAAGATTGCCCGCACAATGAAAAACAATCTCCGGAAAAGCAGACAGCAACGCTTGACTCAGCCAAAGCTGGGAATCAAGCACATCATCAAGAATAAGGGCGGATTTCATCGTCGCCATGATATTGAAATCACCGGATATTTCACCCCCGCGTTTCAGGGGTTAGGCCTGCCAATGGAATATCCAGGGTAACTTTACAGCCGTTTGGTGCAATCTCTCCCCAAACCAGCGTCCCGCCCAATGCCGCTGCGCGCACTTGCATTCCGGTCATGCCGCGATGCGGTTTAACGTCGGCTATCGGGCAGCCCACGCCGTTATCAATCACGTCCAGCACGAAGCGTTCGGCACTCAGCCGGATGATTACCTCTATTTCGCTGGCATTGGCATGGCGCAGCACGTTGCTCACCGCTTCGCGCAAAATACGGCTCAGATTCAACGCCGCATCCGCGCCCACCTGCGGCACACCATCCTCTTCCGGGAAATGCCAAATCAGAGTCAACCCCGCCGCTTGCACCCGCTGCTCGGTTTCGGCACGCAGATCGGCCAGCAAATGCCCAAGCGGCGTGGAGAGTTGCGCCGAGCGCGACACCACATCACGCAAATCCTGTAGTGCCGAACGCGCCAGATCCGCCTCGCGCAACAGATTGGCACGCTGTGCCGAGATCGCCAGCCCCAGCAATTTCGCGCCAACGTCATCGTGCAAATCGCGATAAATTCGCTCGCGCTCGTCAACTGTTACCTGATCCAGTTCAAGTGTTCGTCGCGCCTCAAAGCTGGCGGATAATTCACGCTGTGCCGCCGCCACCCGTTCCTCCAATTCACGGTTGAGGTTTTCCGCTTCATTCAGTGCAAGGACAAAGCGTTGCGTCAAATGCCATGAAACAAAAAGCAGCAGCAGCGGAACCATGAGAAACAAGAAGTGGAATTGGTTGCGCCACATGGATGTCAACAATTCCCATGACAACAAACCGGGGATCGGGTTTTCCATCAGCAAGTCGTGCAGTCCCGCCAGCACAAACAGCGTAAATACCGCAGCCAACCCGCCGGCATGCGAACCACGTTCTGTATGCCAATGCTTCCAAGCCAGCACCATCAGATACACGCCGCACGCGAAGGTAATCGCGTGAGTGGTTGATGCGTGCGAAACGAAATCGGGCGCGTAGGTAATCATCGGGTAAATAAAAATCAACCCCAGCCCCGTTTGTATTGCAATCAATGATTGTTCCAACCGGCGACGTTGCAATCCCAGGTAGCGGTGCATGAAGCCGACTAGGAACACCATCCAGAAATCCAGTGTGATATGAGCAAACCAGAGAAATAATCCGCCTTGTACAGGCGGGTCACGCAGGAACAAATGCGTATTGAACGCCGCCCAACTAAAACAGGAAAGTGCAAACCAGAGATACGCGGAATCGTCGCGACGTTTCAACCACAGCCCCAGCATGTAAAAACCGACCAGTGCCAGCATCAGCGTGAACCCCAAACTCATTTCGTTTTGCAAAAACTGACGCCACTGATAGCGCGGCTTGAGCACGGCATCCGCCCCGATTTGCGGGGGTGCCAACATGCCAAAAGCAGGGTAGGCGCGCAGATTAACCAGCAACTCATTGTTGCCGACACGCCATAAGGTGCGTGGGATATTGAAATATAGCGGGCGATTCCAATTGCGCGTGAACGGCACATCCATGTGTCCGCCATTGCCCAGCAAAACCCCGTTAAAGTACACCGCAGCATTCATGTTGAGCCTGAACAAATAGATACCCTGAAGATCTTCCGGGATTTGTTTTTCTGAGATTTGCAGCCGATACCAACCGCCATCAACCATAACTTCCCGTTGCCACCACGCATCGGGCAGGGTCAACGCCTGCCAGCGTGCATCATCGACCGATGGCGGATTTACCGAGGTTTCCGCAATAAACTCCGCCCGCGTATATTCACGGACATCAAGGGTGTCGGTTCGCGTCAACATCAGCACACCGAACAACAACGCGATGCCCCCGATAACAATCATCAAGGGGAACAAGAAATGCCCGCGCACATGGCGCGGTACAGTGGTGGTCATTTGGCGGCAAAACATGCGCCCAGCATAGCCGAAGCCGCACCATTTAGCCGCCCCCCAATCAAGGGGGATGCCCGGATTGGGTCGCTCGAATCGGCGGCAGTGGTAGAATGCGCCCCTTTTAATTTTCCGAATGCCGCATAACCGTAACGAGCAATTGATGGGCAAGGCGCACGGCGCGCAGAAACCGCAATGTATTTTGATACATGAGGATTTCGGGCACCGCGCAACGTAGAACATCGATTGCGCGGTAAGTTGGGCGGTATTCGCAAGACAATCATGTTATCCACCGCAAACATCACCATGCAGTTCGGCGCCAAGCCGCTGTTCGAAAATGTCTCCGTCAAATTCGGCGACGGCAACCGTTACGGCCTGATCGGCGCAAACGGCTGCGGCAAGTCCACTTTTATGAAAATTCTCGGGCGCGATCTGGAGCAGACTTCCGGCGAGGTGATGTTGGATCGCGGCGAGCGTCTGGGCAAACTGCGCCAAGACCAGTTTGCTTACGAGGACATGCGCGTACTCGACGTGGTGATGATGGGACATGCCGAGATGTGGGCGGCGATGTCGGAACGCGACGCGATTTACGCCAACCCGGATGCGACGGAAGAAGACTACATGCGCGCCGCCGATCTGGAGGCGACCTTCGCCGAATACGACGGCTACACCGCCGAAGCCCGTGCGGGCGAACTGCTGCTGGGTGTCGGCATCACCATAGATTTGCACCAGGGTCAGATGCGCGAGGTCGCGCCCGGCTTCAAGCTGCGCGTATTGTTGGCGCAGGCGTTATTCTCCAATCCGGACATCCTGCTGCTGGACGAGCCGACCAATAACCTCGACATCAACACCATCCGCTGGCTGGAAGACATCCTCAACGCACGCAACTGCACCATGGTGATCATCTCCCACGACCGCCACTTCCTGAACAGCGTTTGCACGCATATGGCCGACCTCGATTACGGCAAAATCACCGTGTACCCCGGCAACTATAACGACTACATGCTGGCATCGACCCAGGCGCGCGAGCAGCAGTCGGCGGACAACGCCAAGGCAAAAGAAAAGGTCGCTGAACTCAAAGCCTTCGTGGCGCGCTTCTCAGCCAATGCGTCCAAGGCAAAACAGGCCACCTCGCGCGCGCGCCAAATCGACAAAATTAAAATCGAAGACATCAAGCCTTCCAGCCGCCAGTACCCCTTCATCCGTTTTGAATTCGACGAGCGCGACAAGCTGCACCGCACCGCAGTGGAAGTGCAGAAAATGGCCAAGGGCTTCGACAAGATGTTGTTCTCCAATGTCAATTTCCGCATCGATGCGGGCGAAAAGGTCGCCATCATCGGCCCGAACGGTATCGGCAAGACCACCTTGCTGCGCTGCCTGGCGGGCGATCTCGCGGCGGACACCGGTACCATCAAGTGGACGGAAAAGGCCAGGCTCGGTTACTACGCGCAGGATCATGCCGCCGACTTTGCCGACAACCTCGAGATGGTGGAGTGGATGACCAACTGGCGTGGTGCGGGCGACGACGATCAGGTGGTGCGCGGCACCTTGGGAAGGCTGTTGTTTTCCGGCGACGATGTAAAAAAGAAGGTGAAGGTATTGTCAGGCGGCGAAAAGGGTCGCATGTTGTTCGGCAAGCTGATGCTGCAAAAGCCCAACGTGCTGCTGATGGACGAACCGACCAATCATATGGATATGGAAGCCATCGAGTCGCTCAACACCGCGCTCGACCTGTTCAAGGGCACGCTGATCTTCGTCAGTCATGACCGTGAGTTTGTCTCCTCGCTCGCCACCCGCATCATCGAGATTTCAGCCAAGGGCGTGACCGACTACCATGGTAGCTATGAGGAATATCTGCGCGATCAGGGCATGAGCGCGTGAACAACTCACCCTCATCCCAATCCTTCTCCCGGCGGGAGAAGAGCTTTGCTTCCCTCTCCGCCGGGAGAGCAACCGTGTTCTGAGTCAAGCGTTTTTTAAGTTCCACGGGGTGTTATTTTTTAACATTGAGTTCATGATGGTTAACAACTTTCTCATGCAAGCGACGATCACGACTTTGGGTGGTTTG
>JBMOPZ010000024.1:0-2046 GCA_049321355.1 Pseudomonadota bacterium
CGGTGCTTGCCCAACAGCGGATACTTGGTCTGCTTGTCGTGGTCGAACTTGATTTCCTTCCACTCCTTCTCGACGTGGCAGCTCTCGCACTTCGGCCCGAAGTTGCCCTTGTGCTTGTCGTCCTTCTGGTGACAGGAGTTGCAGTTGGTATGCAACTTATCCTTGTACAGGTCGCCCTTGTGGCAACTGCTGCACTTGGCATCGCGGTGCTTGCCCAACAGCGGATACTTGGTCTGCTTGTCGTGGTCGAACTTGATTTCCTTCCACTCCTTCTCGACGTGGCAGCTCTCGCACTTCGGCCCGAAGTTGCCCTTGTGCTTGTCGTCCTTCTTGTGACAGGAATTGCACAGCTTGGGCGTGTCCTTGAATTTCTCGCCGGCGTGGCAATCCTTGCACTTCACATCCTTGTGCTTGCCGAGCAGCGCGAACTTGGTCTTGTCATGGTCAAATTCAACCTTCTTCCAGTCTTCTTCGACGTGGCACTTGCCGCAATTCGGGCCCAAGCCGCCTTTGTGCTTGTCGTCCTTCTTGTGGCAAGCGTTGCACTCGGAGGAAGCCTCCCGGAACTTCATCTTGGGATTGTGGCAATCCTTGCACTTTATTTGCTTGTCCGTGTGCTTGCCCTTCAGCTTGAAGTCGGTCTGGTCGTGATCGAACTTCCCTTCGTCGAGCATGACAATGACGAAATCGCGCCCCTTATGGTCGGTATGGCACTCCTTGCACTGCTTTTCCTCCTCCTGGCGCCCATGGAACCCGGTTTTGGCGGCCACATCCTTGCCCACCTCCTTGTGGCAATCCACGCACAATTCCGGCTGGGCAGACTTGTCGAACTGCTTGTGGCACTTCTTGCATTCGCCCTCCACCTTGGCGTGTCCGGCTATCACCTTGCCCGGCATCAACATGGATTCGAGCGTATCGGCACGCGCCGGCACAGCGCTCACCCCCAGCAAAACCGCCCCGACCAAGGCTCCAAGCAACAACCGCATATGGCAACTCATTTTGTTAATACATGTGTACGGCAATAACATGGAAAATCGCGCTGAATACCAGCATGTATACCAGCGGGATATGCATGATGTGCCACCAGGAAAAAATCCTCTCATAGATATGGAACTGGGCCACGCTTTGCACCGCCCGGAGGTACTCCTCGATGAGGTCCTTGTATTCGTGGTAAAGCTTGCCCATCCCGCGCAATTTCTCCCCGCCCCACTTTTCTTCGCGCGCCTGGCGGTACATGGCGTGGCGCAATTCCTTCGCCAGCGCCCTGGCAAGCACCCTCACACGCACCCCCAGCGTGAGAAAATGCCACACCCGTTGCATCGCCCCGCCGGAATGGCCAAGTGCGTAAGTGCGGAACGCCTCCAGCTTCTGCTCGATGCCCGGGACAAAACCGAACACCGACTTCACATTCCCCGACTTCTCCATATCTGCCTGCAATTCCTGCAACGTCAGGCTCCTGCCGTAAAGGCCGCGGTGTATCTTGGTATAGGCAAAACGGCCGATGATGCCGCTGCCTGCCACCACCAGCATGCACACCAGGGCCACCCCGGCATTGATCGAGCCGATATGGAAAGTGGAGTGGAACAACACCAGGACCGGGCCAAGGATACCGAACGCCATGTGCAGCTTGAACCAATGCCGCAACCCGCCCATGGGCTTCATGAATGCCGCGCGCTTACGCAGAGGGTAAAGCAGCAGGGTGAGCATCATCAGGCCACCGACCAGGCCCATGTTGTACCCCAGCTCCGAACCAGGCTTGTAGAGCTTCTGCAACGAAACCAAGTAACCGACCACCAGCAGCAAACCGACCACCACCAGAAACAATGGCCAGATGAGATATTCAAAGCGCGACTTGCGCTTGTCATGCCCTACCGTGGATTTGCCTTGCAATTTGTCTTGCATATACCCGGCCGCTCGACCACTCGGCGGTCGCCATCATTATCCAGGTTCCAATTCTAACAGAGTGCCGTCCATTCCCATCACGCCCATCTCGATTGTCATTCTCCCGCGGCAGGCATAGAATCACTGGTGACTGTCACCCAGGCT
>JBMOPZ010000025.1:0-1966 GCA_049321355.1 Pseudomonadota bacterium
GGACGGCGCTCGTAGGCGTCAAGCAAGGCGTGGAGGAGGGCAGCCACGTCGGGGGAAGGAACAAATAGAAGCTCAGCGATGGTCATGGCGCAAAAGCTTTAACCGCAAAGGCGCAAAAATTTTACGAAGAGCGCGAAGATTTCGCGCGAACAGATGCGAACGCTTCTATAGTACTACAACGAAAAGTACGGTTACTACGAAAAGTCGAGTCTTACTACGAAAAGTTGGATATCGCCATGAAACTTTAGGGTTACACTCAGAGGTGCGTCTACTGGAAAGGAGACCCACGCCATGAGCAAAAAAACCCGATCCCTAAACCGCCGTGCGGCACGTCAGCCCCCGCCCAGCGGACGGAAGCCAACCGGGCGTTTAGCCGTCCGCGATATTGCGACGAGTGCCGATGAACTGTTAGCCTTTCAAAGTCACTTTCAGGCGTTGTTTGGGCGTCGTGAACAACGCGACTGGTTTCTGTTTTACCTGTGCGGGCAGTTGTCGAACCTGGAACGCAAAACGATTGAGCCGATGGTCTTGACCCTGCTGGACACTCAGGCAAGTACGATCCGCACCTTGCAACACTACATTGGGCGCGCCCGCTGGGCGACCGCACCCGTTTTGGAGCAGGCCCAACGTTTGGTGGCCGACTGGTTGGGCGAAGCCGAGGGGGTCGTGATTGTGGATGGGAGCGGCTTTCCCAAGCAAGGTGACCAGTCGGTCGGTGTAGCCTGGCAATATTGTGGGCATTTGGGCAAGCTGGCGAATTGTCAGCAGGGGGTCTTTGTGGTCTATGCCAGTCGGCAGGGCTACGCGTTTCTGGATGAACGATTGTATCTGCCCGAAGCCTGGTTCACAACCGATTATCAAGACCGCTGGCAAGCGTGCGGGATTCCCGACGCGCTGACGTTTCAAACCGAACCGGTGTTGGGTTTGGAGATGATTACCGAGTTGGTGCAGCGCGCGGTGGTGCCATTCCGCTGGGTGACGGCCGATGAAAAATATGGCGAAAACCCGGCGTTTTTGCAGGGAATCGCGGCGCTGGGGAAATGGTATTTGGTCGAAGTGGCGGCGGACACGCGCGCTTGGTTGCGGACGCCGCCCATTGAACCGCCGGGACCGAGCCTGTTTGGACCACCACGCACGCACCCCCGCGTCACGCGCACAGCGCCACGCCCCCTGGAAATGCGCGAATTGCTTCTGCAATTGCCACGCCGGGTGTGGCACCGCCGGGTGATCAAAGAAGGTAGTAAAGGCCCGATTGTCGCCGAGTTCGCCGTGAGGCGCGTGACGCCCATTCGCGATAACTTGCCAGGCCCGCGCTGTTGGGCCCTCTTTCGCCGCAGCCTCGGCCCGCACCCGGAAGTGAAGTTTTATCTGAGCAACGCCCCGACCACCTGTCCCTTGCAGGAATTCGTGCGCGTCAGCGGCCTGCGCTGGCCGGTGGAGACCGCCCTGGAAGAAGGCAAAGGCGAAGTCGGGATGGATCATTATGAAACCCGCACGTGGGCCGGTTGGCATCATCACATGACGCATTCGATCTTGGCGCATTTGTTTCTCATCCGGTTGTGTTTGGTGTTTCAAAAAAAGTCCCGCGCTGACCACCGCCCAAGCCCATCACCTGATCGCCCGCGCCATCGCCGACGAGCGCGTCACATTACCCGACACCTTGGCCGTGTTGCAGTATCGCCAACACCGCAACCATGCCGCCTATCGTTCCCATCGCAAGCGAACTGGCCAGCGGCTCAAGCACCGCCGGTCAAAACGGCGCAAACGCAAAACTTCGTAGTCAAACCTTACTTTTCGTAGTCCCAGCTAACTTTTCGTAGTAACCGTACTTTTCGTTGTAGTATTAGGCCCTGACGACGAAGGCCAGAGGCTTAAATCCTTTGTCTGCTCGGACGGCGATTGCGGCACTATTTATTGATGTTCATACTTGGCCCTCGACCACACCGCCGGCCAGTTTGGGCAGTGG
>JBMOPZ010000026.1:0-17302 GCA_049321355.1 Pseudomonadota bacterium
TCTTCGACATCGGCAAAAATATCAGTGAATCGCTTCATGGCTCATCTCCTAAATCATGGAGATGCCTCAAGAATCAATTTCCTGATTCAGTTCAAGCCTTTAATCGCCATATGCGATTCCCCTGCCCTGAAAGGGGGAGGGCCGGGGAGGGGGTCAGCGGGATGTGCGCGGGTTTGATTCAAGCAGATCAGAATATCTGCCTAAGCAGGGAATGCGAGCGTAAATACGGCGCCTGAGCCGTCTGCAAGATTGGCCGCTGTTATCGTGCCGCCCAGCAGGCGCATGATCTCGCGGCAGATGGGCAAGCCAAGCCCTGTTCCTGCATGTGCGTGACCTGGCGGGGTAAACCGGGTATATTTGAAAAATATTTCTTCCAGTTTAGATTCAGGAATTCCCGGGCCTTTATTCCATATGCGAATGACCGCCTGTTCGCCGGACTTTTCATAGGTAATGCCGATAACCGGGTGTGGCTTGCCATATATGGCGGCATTATCCAAAACACAGCAAATGGCGCGCGTCAGCAGCAAATGATCCGTGATGACGGAAAAACTGGCCGGCATCGCCTTGATGCTGATGTCACATCCGCTCAGCCGCTGGCCAAGCTGAACCAGGCAATCCTGCAGCAGCTGATCCATGTTATAGGATTGATGTTTCACCTGCACCGCGCCCTGTTCCAGCCGCGCCATCTCAAGCACGTTGGTAAGAAGGCTGTCCAGCCGGAATGCTTCCTGTAGCGCGGTATCGATCAGAATATTCTGTTTATCCGGGGAAAGTTTTTCTTTTGTGCGCCCGTAAATTTCAAGCGAGCCAATGATGCACGCCAACGGGGTTTTCAGATCGTGCGAAACCCTGCGCAAAAGGCTCCGATGCAAAAGATCGCGATCCCGTTCAAAAGAATTATTCTGCGGGTTGGGCGCATTATCTGGTGGTTCTGTTTTCATGACGCAGTGTGCGGCTAGCTAAATAAAATAGCTACAGGCAAATGCGTCACTCCTGCTGGAATGACGCATTGCCGTATCTATTTGGTAAAGATTATTTCACTATGACGGTGGTGCCTGACCCAGTGCCCGTGCTGCCAGTGGCGCCTGTGGTGCCCTTTGTGCCGGTTGCGCCGGTTGCGCCGGCAGCTCCTCGATTGCCGGTCGCGCCGGTCGCGCCGGTGTCACCCGTATATCCGGGGCTTCCCTGGCTGCCAGTTGCGCCGGTATCGCCGGTATAGCCGGGGCTGCCTTGATTGCCCGTGGCGCCGGTGTCGCCGGTTGCACCGGTATATCCGGGGCTTCCCTGTGCGCCGGTTGCGCCCGTTGGCCCGGCGGGGCCCTGACAGGCGCCCAGTCCAAGCGCCAGAATTAGCAGTGCGGCTGTTGCCGAATATTTCATATCAGTGTTCCTTGAGATGTTGTTAATCGGGTTTGGGCGCCAGCGTCAGCCTTCGCTCTTGGACCAGGTTTTCAGGTCTTTCCACCATTTATCCATCTTGGTATTGGCTTTCTCGATCATGGTTGGATCTTTTTTGGTGACAACTTCCTGCAGATAATTGACATCCTTACGCATCACCGCGATCTCGGGACGGCGGGCTTTATAAGCCTCACCCTGTTCCATTTCATCCAGCGCTTTATCGGCATGCTTTAGGGCGTAACGGGCGCCGTCATAGTTTTTGGCGGCAATAAAATTGCGGGCCAGGCCGATATTGTCATGCGCCTTGTCGCTGGGAACCGATATTTTGCTATCCATCGTAACCACCGCGTCGGTCAATTTAGCGAGCTGATTATCCGCCTCTTTGAGATCGTTGGCTGCGATAGCTGCTTCCGTGGCGTTTAAGTATGTCTCGGCTTTATTGTCCGTCAAATCGAGCGTGAGATAGACGATGTCCGCATCCGTGACGGCCAGATCATTTTTTGCCCATGCGGGGCCATCGCCGATTTCCTTGACCTGAACCGGGCCAGTGTGAATTGGAAAATAGTGATATTTATATTCCGTATCGTACTGATAAACGATCCGGCCGGACTCTACCTCGGTGATACGAAGTTTTTCGGCCGTTGCGCCTTTTATCAGTGTGATCATGTTACGCGCAGCTGCAATATGCTGCCCGGCCACATCAACTTTTTTCATCGCCAGGGCGACGCGCGCATAATTGACATGCTCCACAAAACTGGCGGCCGCCACGCGCGGATCAACCACTTCCGCTTTGGTGATTGGATCGCCAGCGGATTTCATGGTGTCCGTGGTGATGTTATCGGCTGCGAGGGCGAAGGGAGCAAGACCAAGCATTAGCCCAGTGCTTAGAATAGTGGTCATAAGAAGTTTCCGGGTGTTCATTTTATTCTCTCTGTAGTTGGGGTTAAACTTGATTATTGCTGGTTGGTGGATTTCTTGATGTCGTCGCCGGCATCCTTAACTGCGTCGCCAAGCTTCTCGCCTGGGGTACGGTCTTCCAGTTGCCGGGCGGCTTTATCAACGCCGTTAGGCAATTCATTGATGGCGTCGCCGATTTTGTCTCCAGCGCTTCGCTGGTCTGGCGCATTCAGAATGTAGTAACCGCCTGCGGCAACGGCGATGGCCAGCGCGGCAATAATGAGATATTTCCCCTGGAAAGGATTTGAGGAAGTTGAGAATTGTGTCATGGGATCAGACTTTCAAAAAGGTTTAGAAAACTTTGCTGCAGTCAACTATTAGCTGCCTTGGCCGTCACTTTTCGATGCGGGGTTAGACGCATTATGTAAGGAACCCGTAAGGTTTGTGAATTTTGGCATCTAAGCCTGCTGCTGATGCGCTTTCTGGCGAAATGCCGCATTGCTGGCGTTGCGCAGAATATTTTTCCGATCTGCATTCCATTCAATGCGCTCAAATTCCTCGTCAATTAATGGCGCCGTCTCCTCGTTGTTTAGAAGTTCCGGTTCATCACCAAACAACAGATCATTCTGAGGACAAAGAGATTGTGGAACAATATGCGGTACAAAAATCGCAGCGCTCTTGGCTGGGATTGCCTGAGCCTGAATCGCTGATTCATCTGCCGCACCGCGTATTTTTCGGTCTAACAGCGAAAAGAATCCATCCATGCCAATAAAAGCGGCCAAGGTAGCCATCAGCAGAATTTTTACCTGAAATCGTTCGTTCATATTCATGTGTCCTTCAGATGCAGACTCAGATTTTAGTCTTGCAGGCGAAGCGGGCGATGAAAGAGCGTGGCAGTCTCGGCTTCACGCAGGATGAAATTCAGCTCATCATCCAGATCAAATCTGTCAAACTCTCCATCAAGCAGCGGGAAGGGTTCGTAATAAATGGGTTTGTTAGGCGCGCGGTGTGTGAGCATGAGAATATTCCTTAAAGAGCTAAACGGGGGTGAGTGGACTAAACCGGGGGCAGTTAACGCCATGTTTTGAACAATGCTTATTTGGGACACAACAACGTCTTGAACGAGGCGCAGAACTTTGCGGTTTGGTTGTCATTAAGGGGTGCGCCAGCCAATCAGCCAGTCTGGTGATTGCCGTTCTGGCAAACGGCAAACCGGCAGGCTGGACGGCGTGATAATTGTTAGAAAAGCTGATGATATGTTCCATGCATCCTCCAATGTGATGATCATGATCAAATCACGAAGTGCGTAAGGATGCAGCGGGCAATGGAATGATGGCCGTAAGAGAGAGGTAAGGAGTGCGTTGCGCTTGGTTATTGTGCGCCTTGAGGGATATCAAGCGGAAGCACCTTGTCCGTCGCGGCGCCATATCGCGGCTGTAAAGTGTCAGTCCTGGCTGCCCAGCGTGGAACGCAAGCCGCCAGCGATGACCGCGGCAATACCGATGGTATAGAACCACATCGTATCACTGCTATAGTGACTGGTATATTCTTCCAGCGGCGCATTGCTTGCATCATATGCAAAACCCAACAGCACGACACCGGTGGAGAAAATGACGGCGCTAAGTATCCGATTCATTTCCATGTGCAATTTCCTTTTAGCTGGCCGCGGTCAGTATGGTTTTTTACATTCAGGGAGTCAGAGGCATTGCTGGTTGTTTTCCCCGATGTATCACATGTTTAGGCGTGTCAGCGTAGCCGCTTAGTTGACCGGCTATCTGCAATGTTTCGACGGCTATCTGCATAAACCCCGCCTGATCGATAACAGGAGTTTCTCCCTGCGCGGCAATTAAGCCACTATCGGCCAAGTCGGTAACGCTCTCCCGGCCCGACATGGCGGCGCTGGCGGCAACCGTCGTGGCCAGCACAAGCGCAGCCACAAAGCTTCGCATTAAAATTGAATTTGGCATCTGCATTTGTAAGCGCATCTAGATTTGAGGCAGCCCGCGACGGGCGCGGGCGATGAAGAATAATTTTTCGACATGCTGTGTTATTTGGAAATGCGCATATAGTTTTGCATTTTCTTCCTCGTTCAGAGGGGGTCCGCCTTCATTTTCCATCCGGAGCAATTCACGGCCTGCGAAACGCAATTTCTGCTGAATGTCATTTAGTGTGCCGATGTTTGATTCCCATGCTGGTGAATTATCCAGCGGGGTGCTTTGATAAACGCCGGCAGGGGTGCTAAAACTTTCCATCACAGATTCTCCTTACATGATGATCTGCATCCAATCATCATGCGCGTAAGGATGCCGCAGGAACATGATGCGGGGACGTAAGGCGAAAGTAAGGATGATTTTGCAGCCGTTACTTTCCCAGCAGCTCGCCGATGGGTTTTAGATCTTCCACGCGATCACACACGGCCTTGATTGCCATCAGAATGGGTATGCCAAGCAATAGGCCCCACACGCCCCACAGCCACCCCCAGAACAGCACGCCTGCAAAGATTGCCACTGCGTTCATCTGGCTTGCACGGCTGGTTAGCCAGGGCGTCAGCAATAATCCTTCAAGATTGGTGATGACCAGTGCAAGCCCGGATACCCAGATTGCCATGCCGAATGTTCCGAATTGCAGAAAAGCAACCAGGGCAATGCCAATGGTAACGATAACCGCGCCGATATAGGGGATGATATTGAATATCGCTGCAGCGATCCCCCAAATGGCGGCATGTTCCAAACCGACCCAGAGAAACGTCAGCCAGGTAACCACCCCAACAACAAAACTGGTGAATAGCTGCACCAGCAGATAATTCTGAATCTGGCTGGTGATTTCATCCATTGCCTGGAGTGTGATTTTCTTTCTGGTAAAGGTTGGTCCATTAATCCGGACAATTTTGCGCCGGAAACTGTCGCCGGAAACCATCAGAAAATAGGCCAGAAATATGACAATGGTGATCTGTCCCGCCACCCCGGCCGCGCCCATCATGCCGGCCCAAAGATAATCTTGAATGCTGAATTTGGGCTTTTCAATTTGCACCCGGGTCACCCCTTTGGGGGCAGTTGGCTCTGCGGTTGGAATGCCGCGCGCCGCCTGCTCCAGATCCGAAGTGGCGTTTTGCATTTTATGCATCGCGCTGTCGGTCGCGTTCTGTTCTTTGCGCAATGTCTTGCGGAATTTGTCCACGGCGTCAGGCAGGCTCTCAACCGTCGCAACGGCTTCGTCACTCAGTGAATAGGCCAGAAAGCCAATTCCCCCAACAATGCCTATCAGCAAAATAGCGGCCCCAAGCGCGCGGGGGATTTTCCATTTTTGCATCATTTTGACGAGCGGAGAAAGCGCATAACTGATCATCACGCCAAACATCAGCGGGATGAAAAAGGCACGCGCCCAGTACAGCATGAAGACAACGCCAAGCACGGTTAGTATTGCAAGTGACAGGCTGTTTGCTGACTGTTCTCTTACAATTTCCGCAACCGGCAAAGCAGCGTTGTGATCGATCTCTGGCGGGGGCATTTGGAGGGATGATGCCACTACATTGTTCAACTCAAATCTCCTATTATTAAAGCGGAATGACGCTGAAAGGCTTGTATATCTTGCTGTAAACAGCGGCAGGCACACCTGAGTACCGCTTACCAAGAAAATCCAGACGCTCGGCAAGGTCGGCGAGCGTATTGCCAATAGACAGGCTGAACGACGCTACACCGTCGGCAAATACCGCAGTTACCTGATATGCAAGGGGTTTTGTTGAATGTATGCGTTCAGTAACAATATGGCTGCCGCTGTCCCGGACAAGCACAATCTACGAACTCAGCCAGCCAGAAGCGCGCCGCCACTCGGTCAATTCCGTAACCCTATTCAAGCCTCTCAGGCAGGATAATCTCTATTGCGATTACCCAATGATTTTTCTGTCGAACTTCTGTGAAACGGCCAGTTTTTTCACCATAACGCTGGCCGGGAAGATAACCGTAATCGTTGTCCCGCGCCCAACTTCGCTGGCGATTTCCAACGTGCCGCCATGGCGCTCGCACAACGCTTTCGCCAGCGGCAAGCCAAGCCCGGCACCCTCGTCTGCTCGGGTCAGCGAATTATTTGCCTGCCCATATATTTCGCATACCTTCATCAGATCGCCCGGCGCAATTCCAATACCTGTATCAGCTACAATGATCATTACCGCACCATCCGGCAATACCGACGCGCTGACCCTAACCGATCCCTCAGGCGGTGTGAACTTTATCGCGTTGTCAATCAGATTGACAAAAACTTGCTTTATCCGTATTTGATCACCGCGCATAAGTGGTAAATTTTCAATAATATCACCAGATAAAATTACCTGCCGCTCCTTCGCCTTGGTTTCCAGCATATGGAAGCAGGTGCGTAGGGTGTACGTTAAATCTAAATTCTCCAGGCTAAGTGTGAGGTGACCGGCTTCAATGCGCGATACATCAAGCAGTTCATTAATCAACTGGAGCAAATACATTCCGCTCTGCTTTATATCATCAGCATATTCGATATATTTTGGGCTGCCGGCTGGTCCGAACACTTCACTCTGGATCATCTCGGAAAAACCGATAATTGCGTTCAGTGGCGTGCGAAGTTCGTGGCTCATATTGCCAAGAAAAAAGGTCTTTGCTTTACTTGCTTCAGTCGCCGCCGCCACTTCTTTGCGCAAGCCAAGTTCTTTTTGCTTATGCAAGGCCTCTTCAGTTCGTATCCGTTCATTTGCGGCGGCAAGTTCATAACTGCGCTGAGCGAGTTCGGCGTTAAGTTGGGCATTAGTTCTAAGAAAGGCCGCGTGTAAACGCTTGATTATAATTTTGAAAATGCGGGAAAAATTACGAAATTCTCCGGGCTCATAATGCATTGAGCCGAAGTCTGTTTTTGAAGTTGTGAAAGTGCCGTCCGGGACATTTTGACGGCCGTTTTCTTGCCTAATATTACTGTCCATGCGCCCTCCTCTTTCTCGGTGATAGTTCGCAGTCAATCACGTGAGAGGTAAAAAAGTCGCGGGTAATAGCATTAGAGGCATAAGGAGAATATAAAGGGCTGCGTTTAGTCTTCGTTAGGTGCGTTTAGAGCACTTTTGTGAACGGATTAAAGCACAACGAACATTGACACCGCTTCTGTAGACATAGGTGCAAATAAGGGGTTGGGCGGACGCATTAAGAAATATCAGGCTTGGTGAGACAGATTCTAGGCGCCGCGCAGCATGCCCGTATTTAGCGAAGCCAGCATTTTGGCAAGAATATCCGGACTTATAGGCTTGCTGATATAATCGTCCATTCCCGCCGCCAGGCAGCGTTCACGATCGCCCGCCAGCGCCTGGGCAGTAACGGCAATGATGGTGTTGCGATAGCCCTTTTCGTGTTCCAGCTTGCGGATGAGGTTCAGTGCGGTAAATCCATCCATACCGGGCATCTGAACATCCATCAGAATGGCCAGGAACGGCCTGCTTGCGGCACGTACTTTTTCGACGGCTTGCTGCCCGCAGGTGGCGGTTTCCACAGCGTAACCCAAATGTTCCAGCATCAGGGTGCCGACCATCAGGCTGGCGGGATAATCTTCTACCAGAAGAACAGATGGCATGGACACGTCAGAGCCTTTTACGATTAGAAAAATAAAATATACAAAATTATAAAGGGGATCGGAATCCCGATCGCCCACATGATGAGGCTGCGCATACATATTCCTTTCAAAGCTAAAATTTTGACCGATCCGCCTACTCTTAGATGGGCTTATCAGCATTAAAAACCAATATGGCTGTGGTCACAAAGTATAAGGGGGGTGTAGTGAAGGTTGGAATGTCACTAATAATTAAAACCGGCGGGAGAGCGTAAGCGCACCGAAGGCAGGCTTGCGGCGCTGGCCGGTATATTCCCTGGTCAACAGGACATGTGTGTATGACAGCCGCGTTTGCCCATAGGTAACCGCCGCGCCCAGTTGCAGGCTGTTTACCAGTTTTTTCTTGTTTACATGCGGGCTGTCCTTGAATGTATTGCCATCCAGAAAAATATTCCGCGCCACGGCGCGCGCGGCGACTGTTGTAAAAAGATAACCCCCCAATGTTTTTGTAGGGATAAAAAAATCCGATCCTGGCAGGCTTGGGCGAATGCGTGGCGGCCCATAGTCGGCAGGCAGGTCATAGCCCAGACGGAGCGTCGCGCCTACAGAGCCGTCGGTGTTGATATTGCCCAGATTAAAACCCACATGCGGGGTGAAATCCGTACCCAGACCAAAGGGTGAAAATTCATATATTTTTCGCCATTTCCGCTCATAGGTCAGAATGACGCCAGGCTCGTTATTAAGCTGGCTGTCCCACCCCTTTGGCTGCGGGCTGTCCGTGATATGATGGACAAATTTCTGGGTTTGTTCGGCATAGGCAAGCGGTCCGACTACGCCCACTGTCAGCATCACATTATTCAGTGTGTTCCCCGTATCCGTCACCATGCCAATCGAACCATAGAGCCATCCGGCGTAAGGATGATCCCGGGGGTCGGGAATGCGGCTGCCAATCACATCGGGGGCATACATATTTTGTCCTGCGGCAATACTGATACGTTTATTTCCGTCATCGGCGAACGGCAGCCCCCGGGCGATGG
The DNA here is from genome assembly GCA_049321355.1 of Pseudomonadota bacterium. GTDB lineage: Bacteria > Pseudomonadota > Gammaproteobacteria > Burkholderiales > Gallionellaceae > Gallionella. The sequence continues at coordinate 8,886 of JBMOPZ010000026.1, forward strand.
TGCGCGCCAGTTGCGGCATGTTTTCTTCCGAGGAAAGCCAGGAAAAACGAATGCCATTGGTGTAATCGCGATCCTCCCCGGCAAAAATATCATTTTCAATGACAACGTTGAAAATGCCCTTGTCGTCCTCAATCACCCTTTCTTCCGCAGCCAGAACAGAGGTGGTAATAGCCAGACAACAGGCTGCAGAAATAAAGGCAGACAGAAAAATGTTCATAAGGACTGTTCTTTTCGTAATGTTAAAGGTTCAATAAAACCGGACATCAGGAGTGCGATTTTATCTCGTGCGCAGTTGCCGCGATTTTCAGGCTGCTCAGGTTCTGATTGGCGAACTCCCAGTCAAACAAATGCTTAAGGACAGCATTGACATAATTCGCGCGCTCGTTCTGATAGTCGAGATAGTAGGCATGCTCCCACACATCAATGGTAAGCAGCGGTGTCTGGCCATGTGCCAGCGGCGTGTCCGCATTGGATGTGCTTGAGATGACTAACCTGTCACCTTTAAGCACAAGCCAGACCCAACCGCTACCGAATTGCGTGATAGCCGCTTCCGCAAATTTTTCACAAAAGGATTGGCGGGTTCCGAATTCAGTCTCGATAAGCTCAGCAATTTTGCCAAAAGGCGCACCGCCCCCGCCGGGCCGCAATGAACGCCAGTAAAATGCGTGATTCCAGGCCTGCGCCGCGTTATTGAAAAGCTCACTGTGCTTTTTACTGCCTGTAGTTTTATGAATGATGGATTCAAGTGTTTGGCCGCTCAGACCGGCTTGTTTTGCCAGGGTAACAACCTTTTCAACATAGGCGCGGTGGTGCTTGTCATGGTGAAATTCAAGTGTGGCGCGCGATATATGCGGCGCCAAAGCCTCGTAACCATATGGAAGTTGTGGCAGGGTGATATCCATCTTAATCAATCCTCAAAGCGGTTTGTGACGCGCCGGTCGACACCCAAAAATCCTGCTATACTGATCAACCCCCCAACGAAAAGAAGCATTGATGCAGGCTCCAAAGCAGACGCCGGGCTGTCTCCAATGAGGCCGAGGCTGCCATAATAGGCGCGATCATCCTTGATCGTGTCGGGACCGGTATTGGCCATTACGGACGGGCCCGTAACTGTGAGGCTACCGGCCGCACCCGGGAAAGGCATGGCCGATGCCAGAGATGTGCCACACAGAAGTGCCACAAACGGGACGATGCCGGCCAATTGGGCAGTGCGCCGCTGGCAAGTTCTCGCTAATTTCATTTTTGAAACACTCCCCTCTATGCGATCTGCAGAACGCGATCGCTATAATCAGAGGCTAAATATTGCGGCATAATGATGCCGCAGAAAAAACTATTGAAAGCGTAAGAGGTGAGTAAAGCCTGGCATATTGTATTTAGGCGCACCGCATCGCCTTGAGTTTCCTCAGAGGTGCGGGGGCAATGACCTATATCCGTCCAAGCAGCATCAGCACGAGGAGGATGACCAGAACGAGCCCCAGGCCGCCGCTCGGGTAATATCCCCAATTTGCGCTATGTGGCCATGTCGGCAAAACGCCGAGCAGCATGAGCAGCAAGATAATGATCAGGATGGTTCCGAGACTCATAATCCCCTCCAAATTAAATTACGCCGCAGCGGCGCGTTACTTCCGGCTTCCGAACGTGGCGAGCAAGCCGCCCCCCACGGCGGAGGCAATGCCGAGCACCAGGTACCACATAGTCCGGTCGCTGTAGCGGCCCGTAAGTGTGTTGGAAAGTTCTTCCAAGGGCGCATTCGAGGCGTTGTAAGCAAGAATCAACAGCACCACGCCGATGGCGAAAACAATGACGCCGAGTATCCGGTTTATTTCCATGTCTGTTCTCCTGCGCGCTGTTATCGGACAATCAGGTTGTTCTTGACTTCCTTAACGCCGGATGTGTTGCGGGCAATACTGCCGGCCTTGTCCTTGACACCCTGCGAGTCGACGAAGCCGCTCAATTGAACGACATTCTGCATGGTTTCGACGCCGATCTCCTTCATTCCCAGTTCGTTGATGATCGAGGCCTTCACCTTGGTTGTAATCGTCGCATCGTCAACGAATTCGCCAGCCGTCTCGCGCCCGGATATGGCCGCGCAACCGGCGAGCGACGTGACCAGCGCGAATGACACCAAAAAGCTTCGTAAGAGATTTGCTATTTGCATGGCGCTTACATCCTTTCCATGTCTTTTGTCATGACCGGCCGCCTTATCGCGCGCGCCACGTCTCTAGCGCGTGGCGCGCGATAACTCACTGTATGGTATGTTGCCTTCAAGCGGCGGCAGAGGACTTTTTTCTAAAGCCAGACAGTGCCGCAAGCCCGGCGCCTAGGAGCAGGAATGTTGCGGGTTCAGGAACGGTTTGGCCGCCTCCACCCCCCGTATCGCCGGCTTGGTCATAGCTGCCGCTGGCGTTGCCACAGCCGGTGATGGAGATATTATCATGAATTAACGTCACTTGTGATGTGGCCGACAACAGCCTGCCGCAGGCAATTGTCAGGTCGCCGTCACTGCTGATGAGGGTGTTCGCAAGGACATTTCCTGCGAATGTCGGGCCGTTGAGGGTCGCGGCGGTGGCAACATTCCAGTACAGCCCGACACCTGCGCCGTCGCCCACATTTTGCACGGTAACTGTCGAAGTGGTCGAGGTGATGAGCGTGCTCTCAAACAGGAAAACCCACACCGCGGTGTTGCTGCCGAGCCCGTCGAGAATAAGCGCTCCAGACAAATTCGTTGCCGCAGCGGGAACCGAATAGACGCCCGGAAGGATCGTGCCGGTGAGGTCGGCGCCAATAAGGGTGCCTGGCCCAAAGCCATTCAGAGCGAGGATTGCTGCGTCGAGCTGAAGCTGAGCATTCTGCGCCAATACGGTATTTGGTTGTAATGATCCAGATGAGAAAACATACCCCTCGGTGACCGAGCCATCGCCGATCGGCGAACCGGTTGGGGCGGAACCCAGATTGCCGCCGATGGCGCTGGTGGCGACATTGGTCACCCCCGTGGCGCCCAACACGGCAAAGCTCGCCAAATCCGAACCCAGTATTGGCGCGGCCAATGCCGCTGCGGGCAGGGCGCTTAACCCCAGAGTGGCAACAGCCGCCATTTTCATCAAATTATGCATGAATAGCCTCTTTGATTAAATTCCGTCTGCGGGAGAATTCCCGCGTTGAAACTATGCCGTGTTATCAATAAGTTACTCACACAGCCTCTAAACCAGCGCCGCGCGTATTTTTTACGTCTTGTTAAAGCCAACATCCCCCCCCGCGACTTCCGTCAATGTGACGCCGGTCACACACCTGCCGGTAGGGGGTTAGAGGAAAGTGCTCCGTCAGAGACGTATCGATTTGAACTCTACAAGGTGATCGCAACAGCAAAAGGCTAAAATTTGCTGCGTAAGGGTGCGATGCAGGAAAAGCAGCCGCGCATATTTTTTGCGTAAGGATGGCTGCCTTCCTGCAAACGAAAATGGCAGCCCTAAAGGCCGCCATTTCCATAAATCAATGCTAAAGGTTTATGCTTTGCGGCGGCGAGCCATGCCGGCAAGCCCCATCAAACCGGCGCCGATCAGCGTCATCGAGGCTGGTTCCGGCACGTTTTCCGACACATCCAGCGTGGTCTGGATAAAGTCCATGGAGAGGTCAAAGCCTGCCCCGCCATTCATAAACATTTCGATGGCGTTGATATTGGTGAGCGTGACGCCGCCATCCGTACCGATATCCAGCGATGCAAGAATATCCGCCAACAGAAAATAATGGTCCGACGCGCCCGTGGGTATATTGACGCCAACAGTCGAGAAACTGTCGATATCGGTATAGAAGGTCATTGTCACGGATGAGTTGCTCAAGTCAGCACTGAGAACTTTGATTTGAACGGAATCATTTGCTCCGCCTTCTGTCAGATCAACATCGCCAAGATTAAAATCGAGGCCATCGCCGCCACCCAGACCATCCCAGCGCAGCAATGAGGTGCCAGCGCCATTGCCGTTATTGTGCTGATAGCTGCCGCCGATCGCATTGGCAGTAACAACATTGCTGGCAGGTCCGCTATTGACCAATGTCAGTTCACGGTCGCCACCCAGGATGCCAGCTCCCGCAGAACGGTCAAATGCGCTGCCTGGGCCAACCAATATGATGATACTTCCATCTGTAGTAAGCGGCGTGCTGAAATCATCAATCAGCACGGCGTTGGCGCTTGTCGCAGCCATGCCGCTGGCCATAAGCACGCCGGCAGTTCCTAGCAAAACTTTTTTTAACATTTTAAGCTCCTTGATATGTGAAGTTGAACCGTGTCCCTGGAAGAAGGAAGCTCGCAACAATTCGACGCTAAATTTTGCGGCGTAATGAAACGATGCCAGAAATCCATCCGCGTATATTTTTTGCGTAAGGACGATCGCCCGTTGCCGTTCGCACAAAAAATCGCCCGGCGCAGGGGAACTGACGCCGGGCGATAAGTTAAACATCCGTCCAGTGCAGGGGGGCTGACGCCGGACGGCCGGAAGGTATGCTGAATATCTGTGATTTATGCCGTTTTATTCTTGTTAACGGCGTCCCAGGAATCTTCAAGTGCCTTGATTTTAAGTTCCGCATCTTCCTTGGCAAGGCCGTAATGTTCCTTCAGCTTGCCTAAAAACTGTTCGCGCTTGCCGTCATAAAGCGTGATGTCGTTGTCGGTTAGCTTGCCCCAAGTCTCTTTGAGCTTGCCTTTGAGTTGTTCAAATTTGCCTTCTGCCTGTTCTTTATTCATCGAATTCTCCTAATCTTTTCGGTTAACACTGCCGATGACAGCATGTGCAATAAATGCCGGTCTATCCGTAAGAATGCGATGCAGGTTCGTTGCTGTCTGGTAAAAAAGCAGTAAGGGGCCTATTACGAGGTGTGGCTAGAGCGTTTCATTTATTGACGGAAACGTTTTCTGCGTCTCCTGTGTATCCTGCGTTTTCTAAATAGTCTGCACATACATGTGGCTTGATAGCGCAGGCCTCCGACATGTCGCCTGACCTGTACCATCTTATAATTTGCTCATGGATGATTGAGTTGATTCGTTTTAGCAAATTTGACTCTCACTCTTTAAAGTAGAGGTGAGTAGATTGACGCGAGGTGACATTAATGGCGGCGGGAATTAAGACGGGCGGCAGAAAATTTGGTAAACCGAACAAGTTGACTGTTGACCTGCGCCCCAAGTTTCATCCATTTATAAGTAGAGTGCGTCAACTCAGGGAGACGGACTCTACTCTAATCTGGAGGAATTTTAAGGGCTCAGGTCGGTCAATGGTCAGGGTTCGGATGGCGCCGTCCAGCCGCCATCCCTGGCGGGAATAAATGTCTCGATGACAGACATGGGATTAATCCTCCCGGTTTGTGGTTGACGGGGGTTGAAAGGCGCGCGCCGGGCGATATTGCGTCGTTCCGGCCGCCTCCAATGGAACTTGCTTGCGCAACCTTGCGAAGGCGCGATCGCTGGCGATGAAGCGCGCCAGCATCGGCGCGATGAGTTTGGCGGGCTCATTGACCGGTTGGCCGGTTTCATGTGCGAGCGCTTCGGCATAGGCGGCAAGATCGCGATGCACGGCGGCCGGAAGCTCGATGGTGAGCTTCACAGGTCTGTCGTCAGCGAGTGCGCCCAGTTTCAGTTTGGCCATCTGTGGTTCCTCAGCCTTGATAGGGTTCGAGCACAAGATCGCGGGTGACGATCACGCGCACAGGAAATCCTGACCAGAGGGTCGCTGCCATCGATGGCAAATTCCGTGCCGACGCCAAGCAGCGTCGAGAGTGCCGCCGCCTTGGGCTAGATCCCGCAAGTGATATTAGGGCAGTAGGAGCAATGATTATAGCCCGTGACGTATCGGCAGAGAGGGCGCAGGCGTACGTCCGTATTTAAGATTCCAGTAGGCCCATGAACGCGGATCAAAAATGCCTGGCGGGGCATGTTCCAGCGCTTCTTCAAACTCATTTTGCTCGACCACCCCCTGCAGCGCCCGCAAATCTTCAACCGTGCCATAGGTCATCACATGGGCCAGGAAATGAACCGGATCCGCCAGCGCTTCGGACGGCCCTTTGAACCATACCACGCGCTCAGCCACGGCGAGTAATTCCGGTGTTGCCGGTAACGGTTTCATCGGGCCGGCCCATTTTCTGTATAGGGTTTTAACGCGGGAAGCCGGGTGACATCGACAGCTGCAACCGCGGCCGTGATGCGGCGCCGCGCCTCGTCCGGGAGCGCGGACACATCATCGAAATAGCTTAGCGCTTTGAGTGTAATCAGAGGATTAAAACTGCGCCCGTATATGACGCTTCCCGCCGCCAGTGCTATTGGCAAACCAACGCCATGCTGCAACAGCGCATCAATATCAAGATAATCTTTCACCTCAGCCCGCTTTTGTACGACCGCCATCTTGGTGCCTGCAATATCCAGCAGCGAAGCCACATGCAGCGCCATCCCCGGCGCCGTATCACGCGCCGCCACCTGCCCCAGGCCAAGCTCGCCAAAAAACGATACCAGCACCGGTCCGCCGCGATCAATACGGCAGGTGAGCGTATTCGGGGCCACCTGCACGCGTTCGGCATCTTTGAGATATGGCAGCGTGCGGGCCAGATCATCGGGATCAAACCGCGTATTCGAGAAAAAGTCGAAATCGATTGAAGTCCGGTGCCCCAGGCGCAGGGCAAGGGCTGTCCCACCATAAAGCGTGAAAGTTTCCGGCGTGGCTCCAAGTTCGCGCCACAGCATTCGTTGCGGTGGCGGCAGAATGGCCAAGTTAGGGGTAAAATCCGCCAAGCCAGAAATCTCCTTTTACACCAATTGATTATAACCGAATTTCAATACAAGCGCAAAGCAGAGGTATGAATAAAGATAGTACGCACTTGTAAATGGGCACCTATAGCCCCAACCCTTGTTTCCGCCCAAACCCCCATTCGATGCCGCCGTCACCCCGTGCTATGCCGGTTACGTGCCGGCCAAGTAGCTTTTCAAGCGACGGCGACCAGGGCACGAGCTGGAAGCCGAGGCCCCCATCTGCCCCAAGACTCTCGATCATAGCGAAGCGGCCAGAGGTGAGCGTCAGACGTTGGCGGTACGTCCCGGTGATATGCTCGCCAGTAGCGGCCTTCATGTACATCAGTCCCTTTTCGGCCGAGAGCTTTGCCCCCACCGCATCCAGTTCGCGCTGCCTCAGCGTGTTGAGCAGGCCACGGCTGATATAGTTACGCGAGATCACCAGGTCTTTGCCGTCCTGATCGACGCCGCGCACCAGCAGGTGGATGTGGGGATTACCGGTGTTCCAGTGATCGACGGCGACCCAATCCAATTTCGTGCCGAGATCCACCTCCATCTGTATCGCAAGGTCGCGTGTGAAGGCCTTGAGGTCAGTCATGTCCCCAGCGTCTTCCGGTGAGACGATGAACCGGAAATGATGCCGGTCCTCGTTGCAGCGCTCAGTGAAGGCGGCGTCATCTGCGCGGTCTGTACCGGCGTCGAACATGCGCGCCGTCGCGCCGTCGCGGGTGACGCCTTCGCGCTTCAAATAGGGCAGGTGCGTCGAGAGCGGCGCCGAGCGGAAGGCGCGGCCCTGATGGCGTGCGATCCGCGCCTTCACCACAACGCGGCGGCTCGTGCTGAACAGGCGGTTGCGGCTGAAGGCGATCCGCCCGCGCCCGAAGGTCGAGTGGCCGAAGCCGGGCGCGCGCTTGCCGCTGCCACTCGAAGGCGTAACGATATGGCCTGCCTTCTTCGCAGCGCGCAGCACCTGATTGATGAAGCTCTTGGGTTTGCCGCCACTCTTGCTGCGGATACGCCCTGGCCGGATTCGGAAGTCGCGGTCGTCTCTGTTCATTGGCATGAGGCCAAGGGTGGAACATGACGGACGGTGCCGAAAACATCATTGAAATCATTGGCCTTCCGCCTTGGAGCGGCACGCGACCCGACCATCCGGCACGGTGAAAGACAGGTCATGTCAATGGCTTGGATGGCGACCGGAGAGCCGCTTTTATCTTGCCTTCCTATGGCCGTCCCTCCCTGGCCCGCTCGTTCCCCCACCTGATATGCGAAGGCCCGCGACACGCCACGAAGGCGTGCGATGCAGTTCATTGCGGCATCGAAGAGACGCCACGCCGCATGAACAGACCGTACGATTGTGGCGTAATGGCCGAAAGATCTGTGATGGATCGGCTGGCTGGCCTGCGACCGGTCTGCACACTGAGCGATGGTTTTTGGTCACCGTCTGCGCTGTCAGCGCGCGCGATAAAAATCGGCGCGCGGGTCCAGGCTTGCTGATCGGCGACCGGAACGATGGCGCCATCTGCTCGTTCACCGCTAACCAACGGCGCAAGTGAGACAACAAAGGCTTGGTTCTCGGCGGGCAGTTCCCAGCCTGTCGCCAAGTGCTCCTCGTATCGTCCTGGACCGGCATTGTAGGCGGCAAGGAAGCCGG
>JBMOPZ010000027.1:0-1782 GCA_049321355.1 Pseudomonadota bacterium
GCCGGTCGGTTGAAATCCAGATACCAGTTGGAACTTGGTCATAACACTCTCCTGAAAATACTCCCCCCAAAGGGGTAGAGTATGTAAAAAAGCCTGTCAAAAAGGCTTAAACAAGCGCAACTGCCGGTTCCAGTGTCACCTTCATTCCTAGACCTTCCAGTCGCTTGACAAGGTGGCGTTGCAGTTGCGCTTCATTTCGTTTGTCAAAATAATCGCCACCCAAATCACGATACGCCGTACCATTGTGCAACATGTGGTAGGCAATGAGCAGAATGGAATGAGCCACGGCGATGGCAGCTCGTTTCTTTCCACGCCGGGCGGCTAAACGACGGAATTGAGCACTCAGATAGTTGTCTTTGGTGCGACCGGCCGCATGAGCCGCTTGGACCAGCGCCGATTTAAGATGACGATTGCCAGCGGTGACCTTCCCAGAACGGTTTTTGCCCGCACTTTCGTTCTTGCCCGGGGCTAATCCAGCCCAAGAAGCGGCATGGGCGGCTGAGGGGAAACGGCTCATATCAGCCCCCAATTCCGCCAGGATGATTTGAGCCACGTCACGCCCGACACCAGGAATCTCATCCAGCCGTCTCACCGGCTCGTCTTCGTCCAAAGGGGGCATCAGCCGGTCTATCGCCCCGTTGAGGCTTTCAATCTTGCTGTTGAGGTCATCTATATGCTCCAGGTGTAATCGCAGCAGGAGGCGGTGGCTATCTCTGACCCGTCCCGCCAGGGCACGTTCCAGTTCGGCAATCTTGGCCCGCAGCCGTCCCTTAGCCAGTTCGGCCAGGGCCTCCGGGTTCTCCACCCCCGCCATGATCGCCGCCAGCATTTGTCGGCCAGAAACCCCCAGGACATTACTGGCGACGGATGCCAGCTTCACATTAGCATCTTCCAACACTTTCTGCACCCGGTTTATTTCTCGTGTTCTTTCTTGTATCAACGAAGTGCGATAGCGAATCAGGTCACGCAGGTCTCGTTGCGGGGCTGGCGGAATGTAACTGGCTTTCAGCAAACCATGCTGCAACAACTCGCCAATCCACTGGGCATCACTCATATCGCTCTTGCGTCCCGGCACATATTTGATATGCCGGGCGTTGACTAACAACACCTCAAACTCACTTTCCAGGATGTTGAACACCGGCTTCCAGTACACACCTGTGCTCTCCATCGCCACCGTCGTCACCCCTCCGGCCGCTAGCCAATCAACCAACTGCAACAACTCATCCGTCATCGTGCCAAATCGCCGCCTTTCTTTTTGCCAATCACGTCCCACCCCTGGCGTAATTCGGCAAGCCACCACGCTCTTCTTATGCACATCCAACCCGGCACACCGTTCGTAGACTACTTCCATCTTCAGCCTCCTTTTTGCCTTTTCCTGACACCGTGAGCCTCGCTTTCTTAGGATTCTCTCCTGCGTGCTCTCCATACGGAGGCGACATCTTTTGCTGCTCTTGAGGCTCGTAAGTCCAACTCCTTTTCGGATTCGCAATGCCATCATGTTATGCGACTTTCCGGTGTCAGCTTGGTAGTCTACCCATTTTCATCCCTTTTGGTGTGCGTTAGCTCATGGAAACTCCTTTCTAGATATTTTCAATCATCGGTCAGTTCCCTGGCTCAAGCGATTGACAACCGCCAGCAGAAGGACAGCACCTGCCAGCGACACCAACAAAGCTGACAGGCTGAAGTTGTTCTGGTTGATTGTGCTAATAGCCAACATAGGGGTCAACACGAGACCTGCCACCGACGCGCCAACGATGCCTACAATGATATTAAGTACTATAG
>JBMOPZ010000028.1:0-1693 GCA_049321355.1 Pseudomonadota bacterium
GTCTTCCACCTGCTGCGGGCAGATGAAGTGGATGTGCGCGTCGATGCCGCCGGCGGTGGCGATGAGCCCCTCGCCCGCGATCACCTCGGTGCCGGGGCCGATGACCAGCGTCACGCCCGGCTGCACGGGTTTTGGGGTCTGTTCTCGCATTGTCGCAACCGAGACAAAACTATCCGACCTGCGCGAACGTGCGTTTCGGGGATTGTTCTCGTGAAAAACCGTGGTCTGTCCCCTATTTCCATTCGCCACCCTGTGGCCCCCAAAATACAACCCACGTAGAAAAATCTGCCGTGAAATTTTCAAAGCGGTGCTCAACACCCGCAGGCACAAAAAAAGCTGTGCCGGGGCCAAATTGGTAACGCTCTCCAGCTAAGACAAATTCGCCACTGCCAGAGATGGTGAAATAGAGTTCGTCCTGAGTATGCGGCGTCTGGGGGTCGTTACCCACTGGCGCATAGAGTTCTACGGACATGCTGCCGTGCGATAGGGCACGGATGAACCGCTCTCCCATTGGCCATTGTTCGCTAATCTTGCCGGGAAGCTTTCTAGCTAGATCGGCGGAAACCACCTTCATCATTGACCTCCTTGACTGACGACTGCAATAGCTTGCCTGCGGTACATCAGCAAAGCGATGATGAATACACAGGTTAGCCCCAACACGGCGGGGAACAGAACGGTTGTCAGCGAGTAGTGTTCAAGCGCCATAATGACAAACAGATTGCGGATGGCGAACAAAGCGTAAAAATTTAATGGCTCGGACTGCGGCTGGTGATATGCCTTGCGAATTGTGGGGCCGAAGCCGAGCACATCGACTGTGGTGAGAATGACCACCGCCCAGAGTGGGTCTGAGGTGATGTACCAAAGCGGTAGTGACGACAGCGCCGTTACCAGGAATACCCAATCTGTTTTCGTAATCGTCACATCGCCGCGCTTTGTGTAAGCCAGCATGGCAATGAAGATTGTGATAACTCCCGAGACGCCAATTGGCCAAGCCCCGACACCGCCTTTGCCCTTGAGTTGCGCCAGAAAAACCACGAAGGTAGTTGTGCCCCAAACCACCCACGAAAACACATGCGGCTTGGTTGCGCCTTTCAGAATGGAATAAACGTAAGGGGCAGAAGCAGCAAAAGTCAATGCAATGGCAATAACGCTCAATAGCTCTTTGTATGGTACGGCTTCCATTGTTCTTATTGCCTAACGCCAAGTTCAGTGGGGCCTGGAACGGAGCAGATTTTTGCGCAATAAAATGAGCGAAGCGAATTGCGCAAAAACCTGCGCAGTGTAAGGCATCCACCGCAACGTCTGGTTAGGCCTGCTGCCGACTCAAAGTGGTATGGGCTTGAACCGCAACAGACCGTGAAATTACCGGCACCGCACCGAAGCACCTTGTGCCGAACCCACGTGTGGCCAAAAGAACAGACCACACGAAACTGACCGAAACAATAGCGAACCAATTTGCCAATTGCCAGCACAACCAAAACGCCAATTACCAAAGCAGCGGAATTTACTGCGCCCTGCCCCCACGCGGGTGCTGACGGAGTGCGTTGGCAAATTTCAGTGTAGACACCGCGCGGAATTCACAGACTGCTTGCCAGTTAAAGCTCAAACAACAACAGCGACGCGGCCTAACGCCTACAACAGGGGCAGGCAAACGCGCAGCGTTTGACTGTCCCTTTGCTTGTAATTGTTAGGC
>JBMOPZ010000029.1:0-15160 GCA_049321355.1 Pseudomonadota bacterium
ACCGCGATGTTCCAACACCATGCGGACTGCGCGTTCTCTTACTTCAGGGGAATATTTGTTTGATTTGTTCATGGTGGCTCCATTTTACTAAGGTAAAGGAGCCTCCTCAAAACCCGGGGCGATTCAGGTTGGGGTAACGAGGTTGGATTAACGTTAACGATTGGTGAAATGATTCCACTATACGGTGAGGGCAGTGAAGGTTGTTATCGAACGTTGCTATATGAGCAAGCACTGGTTATTTGCGGTACGGAAGTTATTCGGGAGCCCGAATTTGAGCAATGGGTGGAAATAAGTTCAACGAATGGTGGCGGGTGGGTAAGAAGCGAGAAAGGCTTCTTTCCTGAACATCAATTGATCAGCGTGTTAGTGGGCAATATGCTGGATCAGACGCTACCCATAAAGACTAAACTTCAAATGGTGGACGCATTTTTGCAAATAGGTGGCAATATTAACGCTTATGAAGGTAAGTATGGAGTATCCATGTGGGAAATAAAGGACAGAGGCCTTTTGCGAGCCTTGCAATCTAGAGGTTTGAAGCACTGAAATGGGTTTTGCTGGTTGGAGCCTATCCGATTCTGTGTGTGATGTTGAATCGTTCGCCGAATAGGATGGCGAATTGGTTGGCCGTCTAGCAGAGAGTCTTCAGTTCTGCGGACAGTGCCTTGCGATCCTTTCAGCCCACGTAATGAAGGAGGTGCGGGTCAGGTGTACGCTGTATCTCTATTTGCGTTGACATAATAATCACCGTAGTGGTTGACAGCGTTTTATAAAACGCTGAAACTGCGCATCAACAGTTTCATCAGTGCCGATTTGAGTTCAGCTTGCGGGGCACTTAAAAACATACCAGCTAAAGCGAGTGAACCCGCTCTAGCTTGAAGTTGAGCGGGTTTTTATTTTGGGAGTGACCGGGTGTGAATCAATCTGTCGGAGCGGTGGTCGCGCAACACGCGCAATTCGATACCCCGCTGACCTTTCGCAGCGGCGCGGTGCTGCCGCGTTATGAGTTGTTATACGAGACTTATGGCACACCGAACGCGGATAAATCCAATGCCATTCTGATTTGTCATGCTTTGTCGGGCAATCACCACGTTGCCGGTTATTACCCGGACGATCCCAAAAGTGTGGGCTGGTGGGACAACATGGTCGGGCCGGGCAAGCCCATTGACACTGATAAATTTTTTGTTGTCGGCCTGAATAACCTTGGCGGTTGTCACGGATCGACCGGGCCGTCCTCGATCAATCCGCAAACAGGTAAGCCGTTTGGCGCGGGTTTTCCGCTGATTACCGTGGAAGACTGGGTGGAATCGCAAGCGCGGCTTGCAGACCTGCTCGGCATCGGGCAATTTGCCGCTGTCATCGGCGGCAGTCTGGGCGGGATGCAAGCCCTGCAATGGTCGCTGGCCTATCCCGAACGGGCGCGCCATATTTTGGCGATTGCCTGCGCGCCGCGCCTCACCGCGCAAAACATTGCGTTTAATGATGTGGCGCGCAACGCCATCCTCACCGACCCGGATTTTCACGGCGGGGATTTTTACCAGCACGACACGGTGCCGACGCGCGGCTTGCGTCTGGCGCGTATGCTGGGACACATTACTTATTTATCCGACGATGCCATGGCGGACAAATTTGGCCGCGAACTGCGCGAGGGGAAATTCAAGTACGACTACGGCATCGAATTCCAGATCGAATCCTATCTGCGTTACCAGGGCGACAAATTCGCCGGACTGTTTGATGCCAACACCTACCTGTTGATGACCAAGGCTCTGGATTATTTTGATCCCGCGCATGATTGCGATGGCGACCTGAACCGTGCTTTTGCGCGCGCCAAGGCGGACTTTCTGGTGATTTCGTTTACCACCGACTGGCGTTTTTCGCCGCAGCGTTCGCGTGAAATCATTCGTCCCCTGTTGCACAATCGGCGCAACGTCAGCTATGCGGAAATTACCTCCACCCACGGGCACGATTCTTTTTTAATGGAACACCCGCATTATTTCGACATCGTGCGCACCTATCTCGACAAAGTTGCCAGTGAGTTTTCAGCATGAGCAGTCCGTCAATCATCAAGCAATTTGCCATTGAACGTCCAGACTTTGCCGCCATCGCCGCATGGATACCGCAGGGCGCATCGGTACTCGACCTCGGCTGCGGCGACGGCAGCCTGCTGCGGTTCTTGTCGGAAACGCGCGGGGTGCGCGGCTATGGCGTCGAGATTCGCGACCTCGACATCGTCTCCTGCATCGCCAATGGCATCAACGTGATTCAGAACGACCTGGATTCCGGGCTGTCCGATTTTGAAAGCAACTCGTTTGATTTCGTGGTGCTGTCGCAAACCCTGCAAGCCACCCGCCACACCGAGCCGCTGATACAGGAAATGCTGCGCGTCGGACGCGAAGGCATCGTCAGTTTCCCCAACTTCGGTTACTGGCGCAGCCGTCTTAACGTGCTGCGCGGCAATATGCCGGTATCAAAAGAATTGCCCTACGCCTGGTACAACACCCCCAATGTGCACCTCTGCACGCTGAATGATTTTGAGGGGTTTTGCGCGCAACACCGGGTGGAAGTCACCGCGCGCAGTGTGATGACGGGCAAACGCGAAGTGGGCTTGTTGCCCAACCTGCTCGGCAGCACAGCCGTGTACCGTTTCCGGCGCGGGTTGTAATTGTGTCTGTGCGCGGGTGCAACAGCCATGATAGATAGCATTGCAACCAGTTGGAAAGAAGCGTTGCGCGTTTATGCGCAGCCGCGCGTCATTGGTATGTTGTTTCTGGGATTCTCTGCGGGTTTGCCGATTTTGCTGGTACTCGGCACGCTGTCCTTCTGGTTGCGCGAGGCGGGAATTGATCGCACCACCATCGGTTATCTGAGCTGGATCGGGCTGGCTTACGGCTTCAAGTGGGCGTGGTCGCCGCTGGTGGACAGGCTGCGTCTGCCCTTGCTGACGCGCACCTTTGGCCGTCGTCGCGGCTGGCTGTTGTTGGCTCAGGCGGGCATTATCGTCGGGCTGGTCGGCATGGCGTTGACCGATCCGGCGCGGGATTTGAATCGCATCGCGCAGTTTGCCGTGCTGGTGGCGTTCGCGTCCGCCACGCAGGATATTGCGCTGGATGCCTATCGCATCGAGGCGGTGAAGGTGGAGTGGCAGGCGGCGATGGCGGCGACGTATCAAACCGGTTATCGCCTTGCCATGATCGTCGCGTCCGCCGGGGTGTTGTGGATTGCGGCGGGCGTTGATCCCTCCGAGGCGACCTACGAACAGGCGCCGTGGCAGTTCGCCTATTTGGTGATGGCGGGCATCATGCTCGTGGGGGTGATTACCACGCTGATAGTCAGCGAGCCGGATGTGCCTGCCGAGGCCGAGCCGGATCGCCTGTTGGGCGGTGGCGTGGCGGGCGCGCTGCACTGGTTTGTCAATGCGGTAATCAAGCCGTTCGCGGATTTTTTTGCGCGCTACGGCTGGCACGCGCTGGTGCTGCTCGCGCTCATCGGCACGTATCGTATCTCGGATGTGGTGATGGGCATCATGTCCAACCCCTTCTATGTCGATATGGGTTACACCAAGGACGAAGTGGCAACGGTCTCCAAAGTTTACGGCGTCATCATGACCATCGTCGGCGCGTGGATAGGCGGGGTGATGAGTTTGCGTTTCGGCATCTTGCGTATTCTGATGCTGGGCGCGATTCTTTCTTCCGCCACCAATTTGCTGTTTGCCTGGCTGGCGGGCCTGGGTCACGATGTCGGCGCGCTGATTATCACTGTCTCGGCGGACAATCTCGCCGCCGGTATCGCCAGTGCCGCGTTTATCGCCTATCTCTCCGGGCTGGTGAATCGCGCGTATTCCGCCACCCAATACGCGCTGTATAGCTCCATCATGTTACTGCTGCCCAAATTTATCGCGGGCTATTCCGGCGTTGCGGTGGATGCCTGGGGGTACGCCGCATTCTTTAATGCCACCGCCTTGCTCGGCGCGCCGGTGTTGGTGCTGGTGTGGCTGGCGGGACGGGTGGAAAAAGCGATGGCGGACCAGTCCCGCTAGAACGCTCGTTAGTTAGCCCCAGCGCGGACTGAGTGTTTGCGCCACGCCGAGATGGTCGAGAATGCGCGCCACCACAAAATCGACCAAGTCCTGCACGCTTTGCGGGTGGTGATAAAAGCCGGGATTGGGCGGCATGATGACGGCTCCGGCATGTCCGAGTTTGAGCATGTTTTCCAGATGAATGGTGGAAAACGGCATTTCGCGCGGCACTAAAATCAGGGTGCGCCGCTCTTTGAGCATCACATCGGCGGCGCGGGCGATTAAATCATCGCTAATTCCGCCCGCGATTTTGCCCAGCGTCCCCATGGTGCAGGGACACACCACCATGGCATCGCCGGGATTCGAGCCCGAGGCCATGGGCGCATACCAGTCCTGAATGCCGAACACTTTTAATTCGCCGCCGAATGCCCCGAAACGCTGCTTAAACATTTGCTCGGCATCCTGCGGGCGGCTCGGTAGCGTGAAATCCATCTCCTGCTTGGCGACAATCTGCGCCGCCTGTGAATACACCAGATGCACCCGCTGGCCGCTACGCAGCAACTGTTCCAGCAAGCAGATGCCGTAAGGCAGACCGGATGCGCCGGTGAAGGCGAGGGTGACGGTTTTCATGCGCAGGCTCTATGGTTGAGAGCCATCATTATGCCGTAAAAAAATTTCCCGAAGAAACCGCCCGTTCGTGATGCCCGAGCAATGGCTGGTGTGCGGTGTGCCGGCGGTGGCACAGTTGGACTGCATGGGCAAAACCCGCTATGCTACGCGCCCTTTCACGATGCGCTCGTAGCTCAGTTGGATAGAGTATTGGTTTCCGAAGCCAAGGGTCGTGGGTTCGACTCCCGCCGAGCGCGCCATCATTTTAACGGGTTGATTCACAGTAGAATCAGCCCGTTTTCATTTCTGTCCGAGCATACAAAACTACACACCTGGTGGGTTGTTAGCAATTTATGTCATAAACTGCCATACTGTCGTTAGCCTTCCATAAGGAGAATTGCCATGTCTATGAACGTATCTTTGCCACCTGAATTAGAGGCGCGTGTTCGCCAACGTGTTGAATCCGGCATGTATGGTTCGGCAAGCGAAGTGATTCGTGAGGCTTTACGTTTGTTCGATGCATATGAGCAAGTCAAGACGGCGAAACTCGACAGCTTGCGCCAAGATATTGCCAAAGGTTTGAGCGATGCGCAAAACGGTCGCGCAAAGGAAATTGATTTTTCCAGCCTGAAGCAACAAGGTCGACAGCTACTGAAAACTCGCAAGGCTGCTGCTTGATGTTTCGTATTCGTTTTACCAACTCAGCGGAAGCCGATCTGCTGGAGTTATGGTTGACCATAGCAGAGGAAAATCTGGTTGCAGCCGATGAGTCCTTGAATTTGATTCAATCAACTGTTGCGGCATTAGGCAGGCAGCCAGAGACGGGTAGAGCGCGCCCGGAATTGGCGGATGGCTTGCGTAGCATTCCGACTCGCACACCTTACATCATTTTCTATTTATCCAATGCAGATGGCTTGTTGGTTGTTCGGGTGTTACACCATGCCAGAGATATTGACGCAGATTGTTTTTCTTAAGGGATGTGCAACTGCACTTTTCAGTGCCCTGATTCATCTCCTCGGGCGCGCCATATAATCGACACATTAGGCAAGTCCCCGCATTTGCAAACGGTGGGCGGCATGAGGTGTTGGCGCAATCCTGTGGGATAATTCCCCGATGAATTCTTCTCTGCTTTCCGGTTTGAATGCCGAGCAACGTGCTGCTGTCGAGCTTCCCGACCGGTCGGCACTCATCCTGGCCGGTGCGGGTAGCGGCAAGACACGGGTGTTGACGACGCGCATTGCCTATCTCATCAATACCGGGCAGGTTTCGCCGCACGGCATACTCGCGGTGACGTTCACCAACAAGGCGGCAAAGGAGATGGTGACCCGTCTGACAGCGATGCTGCCGATCAATACGCGCGGCATGTGGATCGGCACGTTTCACGGGCTGAGCAACCGCATGTTGCGCGCGCATCACCGCGAGGCGAATCTGCCGCAAACCTTTCAGATACTCGACAGCGGCGACCAGCTTGCCGCCATCAAACGCCTGATGAAGGCGATGAATATCGACGAGGAGAAATATCCGCCGCGCGAGATGCAGTGGTTCATCAGCGGCAACAAGGAGCAAGGGCTGCGCGCCCATGAGGTGGAGGCGTTCGATGTCTATACGCGCCGCAAGGTGGAGGTATTCGCCGAATACGATGCGCAATGCCAGCGCGAGGGCGTGGTGGATTTCGCCGAACTGCTGCTGCGTAGCTATGAGTTGTTGTCGCGCAATCAGGCGTTGCGCGAGCATTACCAGGCGCGCTTCAAACATATTCTGGTGGACGAGTTTCAGGATACCAATCCGCTGCAATACCGCTGGTTGAAGTTGTTGGCGGGCAAAAACCCCTCACCTCAATCCTCTCCCGGGGGGAGAGGAGGCGAACGTGAAAGTCAATCTTCAATTTCTGCGCTTTTTGCGGTGGGGGACGACGATCAGTCCATCTACGCTTTTCGGGGTGCGAACGTGGGAAACATGCAGGAGCTGTTACGCGATTTTCATGTGGAGAGCGTTATCAAGCTGGAACAAAACTATCGTTCCCACGGCAACATTCTTGCGGCCGCCAATGCGCTCATTAGCAATAACGCCGACCGCCTCGGCAAAAATTTGTGGACGGCGGAGCATGACGGTGAAAAATTGCGCGTTTACGAAGCACCGACCGATGTGGACGAGGCGCGCTTTATCGTCGAGGAGGCGCAGCAACTCAAGTGCGAGGGCGTGAAGCTGGCCGAGATGGCGTTGCTGTACCGTTCCAATGCCCAGTCGCGGGTGCTGGAACACGCGCTGGTGTCGGCGGGCTTGTCGTACCGTGTTTATGGCGGGCTGCGTTTTTTTGAACGGCAGGAAATCAAGCATGCGCTGGCCTATCTGCGGCTGATGCAAAACACCGACGACGACAACGCCCTGTTGCGCATTATCAATTTCCCCGTGCGCGGCATCGGCGCGCGCAGTATCGAGCAGTTGCAGGAATCGGCAAGGATGAATTCGACCACGCTGTGGGATGCGGCGGCGCGGATGGGCGGGAAAGTGACAGCCTTTGTCGCGCTGATTGAGTCGTTGCGCGGCGCGACCCGTGAATTGCCGTTGCCCGAAATTATCGAACACGTGCTGGCGCATAGCGGTTTGGTCGCGCATTACCAAAATGCAACCGGCGCAAAGAAGCGCGAAGCACAGGAACGCCTGGATAACCTCGACGAACTGGTCAACGCGGCCACGCTGTTCGTGCATGAGGCCGAGGATGACAGCCTGACGGAATTCCTTGCCCATGCCTCGCTGGAGGCGGGCGAACATCAGGCGGGAGACAGCGAGGATGCGCTGCACTTGATGACAGTCCATGCCGCCAAGGGGCTGGAGTTCCATACGGTGTTCATTACCGGGCTGGAAGAGGGGCTGTTTCCGCACCAGAACAGTGTGGACGAGGGCAATCTCGACGAGGAACGCCGCCTGATGTACGTGGCGATCACCCGCGCGCGGCGCAGGCTGTACATGAGTTTCGCGCAAAGCCGAATGCTGCACGGGAAAACCAGCTACAGCAGGGTGTCGGGTTTTTTACGAGAATTGCCGGAAGGCCTATTGCATTGGATGACCCCGCGATTCGCCGCGCGCAAGACGTTTGCCGGCGGTGGCTACGAAGCCGCCAGTTATGCGGCTGCCTGTGCGACGATGACTTCCCCCGCCGCCAACCTCTCCCCGGAAGGAGGAGAAAGCGGCTGGCACATCGGGCAGCGCGTGTTCCATCAAAAGTTCGGTGAAGGCACGGTCATGGGCATCAAAGGCGGCGGCTCCGATGCAAGTGTGCAGGTCAATTTCAAACATGCCGGCAGTAAATGGCTGGTGTTGGAATATGCCAAACTTACCGCCATCTGATGACGCGCTGAACGCCCGCCTGCGGCTGATCGTGGCGAGCTATCGGCGGCTTGCCGGCAGACAGCTGGTTCCGTGTTCGGCGGCAGGAGACATTGCCGCGCTGCGCGCTGCGTTGTGGGACGCGCCGTGCGCCGTGGTTGCGCACGGTACGCAGGCCGATCCGATATTCTTCTACGGTAATCGTCGCGCCTTGCAACTGTTTGAAATGTGTTTTGATGAATTCACCCGGCTTCCCTCGCGATACTCTGCCGAAGCGGTCGAACAAGCGACACGCATCGCGCTGCTGGAGAGAGTCACCCGCCTGGGGTTTGTGGATGATTATTCCGGGATCCGCATAGCCAAAAACGGCAAGCGTTTTCAGATTCGCAATGCCACGGTTTGGAATTTGCTCGACGCGGCGGGGGAATATCACGGGCAGGCCGCCTGCTTTGTTGTGCAAGACGGGTGCTTTCCGGCAGCTTGTTAAAACGTCCCGTCCTCGCGGGTGAATTGATTTTCTTCAGCGGGGGTCGCCTCTGTTTCCGGCGGGAAAATGTCGCGATAGGCGGCGTATAGCGTGGTGAAAATCATCGGCATCAGAATCAGCCAGCCGAGCATCAGGGGGATGCTGGCGAGTATCCCCAGAAACACCAGGGTGGTGATGTAAACGAACATCGCGCCGATATTGCGGGTGAAGGCACTCAGGCTGGTTTGCAGTGCGCTGGCGGGGGTGAGCTTGTTGAAATACACCAGCATCGGTGCGAATTGCAGTGCCATCATCAGAATGCTGAATAGCACCAGTCCCAGCAGCACCGCGATGCCCGCACCGGCAAGGGCTTGGGCGATGATCTCCGGGCTTTCCGGCGGTTGACCGTTCATCAGAATGGTAACCAATGCCGCGCCGCCCAGCAGCATCATCACGCCGAAAATCAGATATTGTCCGACCAGCGCGATGCCGCCCAGCGTGATGAGTTGTGCGGTGTGGTGTTGAAAACCGCTGAATAAATACGCCAACTCCAGTTCGTTACCGCGCTGCAATTCGCGGCAACCGACCATCAGTCCGATGATTACGGCAGGCGTTAGCAGGCTGACGAGCGGTTCGCCCAGCGTCGGGATCATGGACAAGCCTGCGGCACTCACCAGGCAGATGAGCAGCAGCACGATCCACAGCAGCGGTGCTTTCATAAACAGCGCGTAACCTTGCTTAATCCATTCCCAGCCCTGTTTTGCCGGCAAACGTTTGGCTTCCATCATCTCTCCTTATAAACCGATAGCTTGCGGGGTGGCAATGTAACGCCCGAGCATCCGCTCAAAATGTCGCGGGTCGTGCGCGTGTACCATTTCGCCATCGCGCGGCAGGTGCAGGTCAAATAAGCGCGACAACCAGAAACGCAACGCGGCCAAGCGTAACATCAGCGGCCATGAGCGGCATTCATCGTCGCGCAACGGGCGCACCGCATGATAGGCGCGCAAGAATGTGCCGGTCAGATTTGCGTCCAGATTGCCGTCGGCATCGAGGCACCAGTCGTTTACGGTAATGGCGACGTCGTACAGCAGGGCATCACTACAGGCGAAATAAAAATCAATCAGACCGCTGACGCGATTTTCTTCCAGCAAAACATTGTCGCGAAACAGGTCGGCATGAATGATGCCTTGCGGCAAAGCCGCCCAATTTTGTGTGGCCTGGAAGGCCACTTCGCTTTGCAACAGCACCGCCTGTTTCGCATCCAGAAACGGTAGCACCTGCGGCATGACCGCGCTACGCCATGCCGCCCCGCGCGGGTTGGGCATCACTTGCGAAAAACTTTGTCCGGCGATGTGTAATTGCGCCAGCATTGCGCCCATGGCGTTGCATTGTTCAAGACCGGGCGCGGTGGTCGATTTGCCGCCCAAGCGGCTGACGATGCACGCGGGTTTGCCGTTGAGCGTGCCCAAAAATTGGTTGTGGTGATTTGCCATCGGCGCGGGGCAGGGGATGCCGTGGCGCGCCAGATGCGCCATCAGGTTGAGATAAAATGGTAATTCGTCCGTGGTCAGCTTCTCGAACAGGGTGAGAACAAAGCGTCCGTTGCGGGTGGTGACGAAGTAATTGGTGTTTTCAATGCCCGAGGCGATGCCCTGAAGTTCGAGCAGTTGCCCCAAAGAATAATCCTGCAGCCAGGCACTAAGCTCGGCTCCGGTAACCGTGGTGAAAACAGCCATTGCCTAGAAGCGATGCAAAATCCAGCGCGGCGGACGTATGCCGGAATCCGGGCCATCCCGGCGGCTAAACTTGCCGTCGCCACGCTCGTCCACCAGATAATAGGGCGCGCCGCTTTTCGGGATGACCTTGATCATGTAAAGCTTGCCGCCGGCACGATATTCTTCGACGGTCTGTTCGGTACGCTGGATAATGGTGACGGCGGGTTCGCCGTCCGGCTGCTCGGCTCCGGTGCCATCAAATTCCGGCAACGGCTCCAAGCCGGGCGGTACGGGTGCGGGTGCGGCCAGCACGGGTAGAGAGCAGGTGCTCAGGAGCAAAAAAGATAGGAGTCGCATCGCCGTTCCCGAAAAAATGAGTGTCGCCATTCTAGCCGATTTATAAGTACAGTTGCCGTTCGCGTTCCGCTTCCGAGGGTTCGAAGCCGCGCGACTCGTAATGTTTGAAAATGGCATCGACCACGGCGCAAGGGTCGTCTATCACCTGAATCAAATCCATATCTTCCGGGCTAATCACGGCCTCCTCTATCAGGGTGGTGCGGAACCATTCCACCATCGCCCCCCAAAATTTGCTGCCGACCAGAATAATCGGCATTCTCCGGGTTTTGCCGGTCTGTACCAGAGTGAGTGCTTCCATCAATTCGTCCAGTGTGCCGAAACCGCCGGGCATCACCACATAGGCACTGGCAAATTTGACGAACATTACCTTGCGGGTAAAAAAGTGCTGAAAAGTGTGGCTGATGTTCTGGTAAGGGTTGCCGGATTGTTCGTGCGGCAACTGAATGTTGAGCCCGACGCTGGCAGACTTGCCATAGAAAGCCCCTTTGTTGACCGCCTCCATGATGCCGGGGCCGCCGCCGGAAATGACCGAAAACCCGGCATCGGATAATAGCCGCGCAATTTCTTCCGCCAGTTTGTAATAGGGCTGATTGGGTTTGGTGCGCGCGCTGCCAAAGATGCTGACCGCCGGATGAATCGCGCTCAGGCGTTCGGTCGCGGAGACAAACTCTGACATAATGCCGAACACGCGCCACGCCTCTTTGGAGTTCCATACGTCCGGTTGCGGCGGGGTTGGAATATTGGATGAACCGCTCATACAGACTCCCTAAGTAGAAATGAAAAAACTTTTATTGGTTGACGGATCGTCGTTTCTTTATCGCGCGTTTCACGCCATGCCGGACTTGCGTAGCCCGCAAGGCGAACCCACGGGCGCGATCTACGGCGTGCTCAATATGTTGCGCAAGCTGCGCGCCGACTACCCGGCGGATTATAGCCTGTGCGTGTTCGACGCAAAAGGTAAGACTTTTCGCGACGACTGGTATCCCGAATACAAGGCGAATCGTCCGCCCATTCCGGATGACTTGACTCGCCAGATCGAGCCGCTGCACCAAGCGATTGTTGCCTCCGGTTGGAATGTCCTGGCACTGGCGGGGGTGGAGGCGGATGATGTCATCGGCACGCTGGCGCAGCAAGCCGGACGGGACGGCGTGCCTTGCCTCGTCGCCACGGGCGATAAGGATTTGGCGCAACTGGTGAACGATCATGTCACGCTGATTAACACCATGAGCAACGAGGTGCTGGACATCGCGGGGGTGAATGCCAAGTTTGGCGTGCCACCGGAGCGTATTGTCGATTACCTGACGCTGACCGGTGACACCGTGGACAACGTGCCGGGGGTGAGCAAGTGCGGCCCCAAGACAGCGGTGAAATGGCTGACCGAATACGGCACGCTGGACGGGTTGATGCAACATGCCGACGAGATTGGCGGGGTGGTCGGCGGCAATCTGCGCGGTGCGCTGGACTGGTTGCCGCAGGCGCGCCGGTTGCTTACGGTGAAGTGTGACGTGGACTTGCCGCAGCCCTATGGCGAACTGACTCCGCCCGCGCCGGACATCGAAAGATTGCGCGAGCTGTATGAACGCTTCGGGTTCAAATCATGGCTGCGCGAGCTGGCTGGAAATTCGCGCCCCTCTTCCGCCAGCGGGAGGGAGCCTGAACAGGGTTTGTTCAGCAACGCGCCCGCCCGCACCGACAACGCCGATTACGAATGCATCCTCAGCGAGGCGCAGCTCGATGGCTGGCTGAAAAAATTGCTTGCCGCCGATCTGGTTTGTGTGGACACCGAAACCACCGGACTGGACGTGATGAACGCGCAACTGGTCGGGCTGTCGTTTGCCATCGAGCCGCGTCACGCCGCTTATCTGCCGCTGGCGCATGTTTTTCCCGGCGCGCCGGATCAGCTTGACAGGGAGACAACACTGGAAAAGTTGCGGCCATGGCTGGAGGGGGGGCAATATAAAAAGGTCGGGCAGAATCTCAAATACGACAGGCACATTTTCGCCAATCACGGCATCGTCCTGGCCGGGATTCACGACGATACGCTGTTGCAATCCTATGTGTTGGAATCGCACAAATCGCACGACATGGACAGCCTCGCGCTGCGCCATCTCAATGTGCAAACCATCAGCTATGCCGAGGTGGTGGGCAAGGGCGCGAAGCAGATTGGCTTCGATCAGGTCGAACTCGGCATCGCCACGCGCTACGCCGCCGAAGACGCCGACATCACACTGCAATTGCACCGGGCACTTGCGCCGCAAATTGCAGCCCAGAGCGGGCTGTGCCATGTGTATCGCGACATCGAACTGCCCAGCCTGGGTGTGCTGTATGTGATGGAGCGCAACGGCGTGTTGCTGGACAGCGGGTTGCTGCAAACGCAGAGCGGCGAGCTGGGCGAAAAGCTGATCGCGCTGGAAAGCCGTGCGCACGAGGTTGCCGGGCAGCCCTTCAACCTCAATTCTCCCAAGCAGATACAGGAGATATTGTTCGGCAAGCTGGGGTTGCCGGTGGTGAAAAAAACCGCCAAAGGCGCGCCCTCCACCGATGAAGAGGTGTTGCAGGAGTTGGCGCTGGATTATCCCTTGCCCAAGTTGCTGCTGGAGTATCGGGGTATGGCGAAGCTCAAATCCACCTACACCGACAAGCTGCCGCAGATGGTGGATCGCCGTACCGGACGGGTACACACCAGCTACTCACAGGCGGTGGCGGTGACCGGGAGGCTCGCCTCCAGCGATCCCAATCTGCAAAACATTCCGGTGCGTACCGCCGAGGGGCGGCGTATCCGCGAGGCGTTCATCGCGGCACCCGGCAACCGCATCGTCTCCGCCGACTATTCGCAGATTGAGCTGCGCATCATGGCGCATCTGTCCGGCGATGCCGGGCTGTTGAGCGCGTTTGCCAACAACGAAGATATTCACCGTGCCACTGCCGCCGAGATTTTTATGGTGGCGCCCGCCGGGGTTGACAACGAGCAACGCCGCTATGCCAAGGTGATTAACTTCGGCCTGATTTACGGCATGTCAGTGTTTGGCCTCGCCAAACAGCTCGGTATTGAGCGCGGCGCGGCGGCGGCTTACATCGACCGCTACTTTGCGCGTTACCCCGGGGTGAAGGACTATATGGAGCGTACCCGCGAGCAGGCCAAGCAACAGGGCTATGTCGAGACGGTGTTCGGTCGTCGCCTATGGTTACCGGAGATAAATTCTAGGAACGGTATGCGGCGACAGGGGGCGGAGCGTGCGGCAATCAACGCGCCGATGCAAGGTACGGCAGCCGATTTGATCAAGCTGGCAATGATTGCGGTGCAGGGCTGGCTGGAAAAAGAACAGTTGCACAGCAAACTCATCATGCAAGTCCACGACGAACTGGTGCTGGAAGTGCCGGATGCCGAATTGGGCCTGGTGAAGGAGCGATTGCCGCAACTGATGTGCGGGGTTGCCGCACTCAATGTGCCGCTATTGGTGGAGTTGGGCGAGGGCAAAAACTGGGATGAGGCGCATTGATTCCGTCTGCCGACTTGCTGCCCGGGCGTGACGAATAACTCGGCCTCTCCCTAAAATGCGCCCGCACTGCCGAATATTTTGAAGACATTGCTGAAGTCGTCGGTCCACGGTTTCAATCCGGCAATCAGCTCAATGTTGGCACTCTTTGCGACCACGGCCGGGTCGTTAATCAGGTCATCATCACGTGTCACGATGACCCAGTCACTGAATTTTGTGTGAGCCTGTTTGCCGCTGCGGTCTTTGATGAGCATTGCCTTGTAACCCGCCTCGCGAGCCAACCTTTCGACGACCGGTGCCAATCTCAGGTGGGCGTTGGTTACGTGGAAGACGACTGCGCCGTGTTCGTTAACATGGCTCATGTAAAGTGCTAACGCTTCCCTGGTAAGCAGGTGTACCGGAACCGCATCGCCGGAAAATGCATCGACAGCCAGCACATCGAATTGTTGCGGGACTTCGCGTTCGAGTAACAGCCGCCCATCGCCATGTACCACCTCAACTTTTGCCGGGTTATCGGTCAGGTAGTAAAAGAAATTCTTGGCGAACTCGGTCACTTTTGGGTTGATCTCGTAGAACTTTACTGAATCACCCGCGTGAGCATAGGCGGCGATGGTGCCCACCCCCATGCCGACACCGCCAATGCGTAATGTGCCGTTATGGCGGATATGCTCCAACGCCGCACCCAGGCCGGAGCTTTCACTGTAATAGCTGGTGGTGAGCTGGCGATAGGGCGCGGCGGTATATTGCATGCCGTGTATGACCGTGCCGTGAATCAGGCGGCGACTGGCGTTTTGGTCGCTCACGATGTCGCCGAACTGTTTGACTGCCAAAACGCCGTAAAAATTACGGCTGGTAGTCAGCGTTTCGTGCTTTAGCGAATCGTTGTAGGAATAGGTGAAAAATAGCACGGTGCCGAGCCCGAGTGTCGACGCAATTGGCAAAGCGGCCGGCAATGGTTTGGCTTGCATGGTGAATAAGGCTCGGTGCGTCAATACCAGGCACAGTCCCGCGACTGTAATCAGTCCCAGCGGCAACTCCCAGTAATTGTCGAAGATATTCGGTGCCAACAGGCCGACAAACATACCGCCCGCCGCGCCGCCGAAGGACAGCATCAGATAAAAACGGGTCAGGTAGCGGGCATCCGGCTTGCCTGCCGCCAGCTCGCCGTGACAGAACA
>JBMOPZ010000030.1:0-111440 GCA_049321355.1 Pseudomonadota bacterium
GGCGCGATGATAGACGGCGCGATCGTGATGATAGAGAACGCCCACAAGCATCTGGAGAGATTGGAGCGTGAACAACCTGCGCTCCCTCATCCCCAGCCCTTCCCCCGAGGGGGGACGGGAACAGAGCCCCTCTCCCTCCGGGAGAGGGGTTGGGGTGAGGGAACACACGCAAGATGGCAGGCAATCGCTACCGCCTCCAAAGAAGTCGGGCCTGCCCTGTTCTTCTCATTGGTGATCATCACCGTTTCCTTTCTGCCGGTGTTCACCCTGCAGGCGCAGGAAGGGCGGCTGTTCTCGCCGCTGGCGTTCACCAAGACCTATGCGATGGCGGGGGCGGCAATACTGGCGATCACGCTGGTGCCGGTGCTGATGGGTTTGCTGATACGCGGCAAGATCCCCAGCGAGGAGCACAATTTACTCAATGTCTGGCTCAAACGCCTGCATGCTCCGCTGTTGGGTCTGGCCATGCGCGAACGCAGCCTGACCATCGTACTCGCCATGCTGTTGCTGGCGGTGACCGCCATCCCGGTGATGAATACCGGTTCGGAATTCATGCCGCCGCTGGACGAGGGCGACGTGCTGTACATGCCGACCACTTATCCCGGCATCTCCATCACCAAGGCAAAGGAGTTGTTGCAGCAAACCGACAAGATACTAAGGACCTTTCCGGAAGTGCATCATGTGTTCGGCAAGGTCGGTCGAGCCAATTCCGCCACCGACCCGGCTCCTTTATCCATGATGGAAACAACCATACGCTTAAAACCTAAATCGGAGTGGCCGAACCCTGACAAGACCACCAAACAGCTCATGAAGGAGATGGATGCCGCAATCAAGTTTCCCGGCGTGGCAAATGCCTGGACCTTCCCGATCAAGACGCGCATAGACATGTTGTCAACCGGCATCAAGACGCCGATAGGCATAAAGGTCTCCGGACCCGATCTGAATGTGCTGGAAAAAGTGGCGGGCGACATTGAAAGGTCGTTGAAAACCATGCCGGACACGCTGTCGGCCTTTGCCGACAAGGCGGCGGGTGGCTATTACATGGACTTCGACATCAAGCGCGAAGAGGCGGCGCGTTACGGGCTGACGGTGGGCGACGTGCAGGATGTGGTGCAGTCGGCGATCGGCGGCATGAACGTGACCGAGACTGTCGAGGGACTGGAGCGTTATCCGGTCAACCTGCGCTATCCGCGCGCACTGCGCGACAACATCGAATCCTTGCAGCGCGTTCTGATTCCGACACCGGGCGGCGCGCAGATTCCGCTGTCGCTGGTGGCCGATCTGAAACTCAGACGCGGCCCGCCTGCGGTGAAGACCGAGAACGCCACGCCCAACGCCTGGATCTACGTGGATATCAAGACCAGCGACATCGGCGGCTATGTGGCGGCTGCCAAAAAGCAGGTCGAGGACACCGTCAAAGTGCCAGCGGGTTATTCGCTGGTCTGGTCCGGTCAGTTCGAATATATGGAACGCGCCGCCGCGCGCTTGCGCATAGTCATCCCCCTGACGCTGCTGACCATCTTCCTGTTGCTGTATTTCAACTTCCGCAACCTGACCGCGCCCGCCGTGGTGATGTTGTCCATCCCGTTCGCCCTGATCGGCGGCTTCTGGCTGGTCTGGCTGCTGGGCTTCAATATGTCGGTGGCGGTGGCGGTGGGCTTCATCGCGCTGGCCGGCGTGTCCGCCGAGATCGGCGTGCTGGTGCTGACTTTCATTGACCAGGCTGTCGCCAAACGCCGCGCGGCAAGTGTCGGGCAGAATTTGAGTGCGGAACAAATCATCGAAGCCGTCTTAACCGGTACCACGCAGCGCGTGCGTCCCATCGCGATGACCGCCACCGCCGTGATCGCCGGTCTGCTACCCATCATGTGGGGCAGCGGCACGGGTTCGGAAGTCATGCAGCGCATCGCCGCGCCGATGATAGGCGGCATGGTCACCGCCACGATACTTTCGCTGCTGGTGCTGCCGGTGATCTACGGCTGGGTGCTGCTGTTACAGGAAAAGCGAAACCTGACAGGATCTCATCATGATTGAAATCATTCCAAACTGGCACCCGCTATTCGTCCATTTCACGGTGGCATTATTGATCATCGCCACCGCGCTGCATCTGTTGCGCCACTTCCTGCCCAAGGGCGAATTGGCCAATCAGTTGACGATAGTCGCGCACTGGAATTTGTGGATCGGCATGGGGTTTACCCTGTTCGCTGTTGCGGCGGGCTGGTACGCCTACAACACGGTTGCCCATGACACCCCCTCGCACCTTGCCATGACCGAGCATCGCAACTGGGCGATGAGCACGTTCGCGTTGTTCCTTGGAATCGCCGGGTGGGAGTATTACCTGTCGCTCCGGGGCAAAGGCAAGGGCTGGTTGTTCACCGGCTTGCTGGTGATTGCGGCGGGCTTGTTGTTGTCCACCGCATGGCATGGCGGCGAACTGGTTTACCGCTATGGTCTGGGCGTGATGTCCATACCCAAAGCGGAGAGCGGGGGTCATCCACACGATCACGGCGATGAACATGGTGACATGCCCGTGCAAGGCGAAGACACGCCCGATGAGCATGTACATGGTCACGATGATGCGGCAAACGGCGAACATCCACATGCCGCAGAGCCTGTTGGCAAAATTCCCACAGCGGAGAGCGCGTCATCAAGTAAGGCCGGGCACAACCATGCACCGTGAACTCCAACCCACAAAGATTAGGGGAAGTCATGACTGTTTCGGAACTTGCCAGACGGATCGCTATGCAGCTTCAACTGGCTGTTGCTGAGCAGCCGCATATTCCGGTTTGAGAGGATGGCATGAACGTAGCCGCAGATGTATTGGAACAGGCTGATGCAGCTTTTGCCCACGCTCTGGCGGAAGCCTTGGACATACGCGAGCATGAGACCGGCGACCACTCCAAACGCGTCGCCTGCCACACCCTGGTGCTGGCGCGATGTTTCATCAACAACCCGCATCGGCTGCGGCATATTTACTGGGGCGCGCTGCTGCACGACATCGGCAAGATCGGCGTGGCCGATGCCATATTGCTGAAGCATGGCGAACTCAGCGGGGACGAATGGGAGGAAATGCGCACCCACCCCGAAAAGGGACATCGTATTGTGGCGCAGATTCCGGGCATGGGCGAAGCCGCCGAGATCATCCTGTGCCACGAAGAACGTTTCGACGGCAGCGGGTATCCGCGCGGTTTGAAAGGCGAACAGATATGTCTGGGTGCGCGGCTGTTTGCGTTGATCGACACATTGGATGCGATCGTTTCCGACCGTCCCTATCGCAAGGCGGCTTCCTTCGACGCGGCGCGTGACGAGATCGTGCGAATGAGCGGCATCCAATTCGATCCACAGGCAGTTCAGGCGTTCATCGCGGAGGAAGCGACACTGCGGAAAATGGTGGAAGACAAATGCATGCAGCCGCAGGATTCCTGCCATAGCACCAATCAACCACGGAAGGAGCAGGACATGACTACCCATCAGGACCCGGTTTGCGGCATGAAAGTCGCCGACGACAGCCCGCATCATCTGGAACACGCGGATCGGCACTATCGCTTCTGCTCGAAAAAGTGTCTGGATAAATTCCAGACCAACCCTGCCGCTTACGACAAGGCAGAAGTGAAACAACCCGCCGTTCAGCCCACACCAGCCGCAGGAAATTACACCTGTCCGATGCACCCCGAGGTGCGTCAGGATAAGCCCGGCTCATGTCCCAAGTGCGGTATGGCACTTGAGCCTGTCGCTCCAGCGGTGATGAGTGCTACCGAATATACCTGCCCGATGCATCCCGAAGTGGTAAGCAACGCTCCCGGCAGTTGCCCCAAATGCGGCATGGCACTGGAACCGCGCGATGCCTCTGCTAAAGAAGACAACGGCGAGCTGAAAGACATGACACGACGCTTCTGGGTGAGTGCGGTGCTGGCCTTGCCGGTTTTTTTGCTGGCGATGGTCGCCGATCTGGCTCCGCAGTTCCTGCCGGATGGCGTTTCGATGAAATTGATCCAGTGGATCGAGTTCCTTCTGGCGACTCCGGCAGTGTTATGGGGCGGCTGGCCGATCTTCCAGCGCGGCTGGGCATCGGTGGTCAACCGCAGTCTCAACATGTTCACGCTGATCGCTCTGGGTGTCGGTGTGGCATGGACCTACAGCGTGGTGGCGATGCTGTTGCCGGGAATCTTTCCCGCCATCATGCGCAGCGAGGGTGGCACGATAGCAGTGTACTTCGAAGCGGCGGCGGTGATCATGGCGCTGGTGCTGCTCGGGCAGGTGATGGAACTGCGCGCGCGCAGCCAGACCAGCGCGGCTATCAAGCTGCTGCTCGGTCTGGCCCCGAAAGTCGCGCGCATCGTGCGCGCCGACGGCAGCGAGGAAGACATCCCGCTGGAGCAGGTGCAAGCGGGAGATACGCTACGGGTACGCCCCGGCGAGAAGGTGCCAGTGGACGGCGTGGTGCTGGAAGGCACCAGTGCGCTGGATGAATCCATGGTCACCGGCGAATCCATCCCGGTGGAAAAGACCAAGGACGCGCACCTGATCGGCGCGACAGTGAACGGCACC
This sequence comes from Pseudomonadota bacterium, assembly GCA_049321355.1. GTDB lineage: Bacteria > Pseudomonadota > Gammaproteobacteria > Burkholderiales > Gallionellaceae > Gallionella. Next base: position 4,549 of record JBMOPZ010000030.1, read on the forward strand.
GGCAGCCTGCTGATGCGCGCCGAGCGCGTTGGCGCCGATACCCTGCTGGCGCAAATCGTGCACATGGTGAGCGAGGCGCAGCGTTCCCGCGCACCGATCCAGCGGCTGGCGGATGTCACGGCGGGTTATTTCGTGCCGGTAGTGATAGCGGTCGCACTCGCCACGCTGGCGATCTGGGGACTCTTTGGTCCGGAGCCGCGTCTGGCGCACGCCATCGTCAATGCCGTGGCGGTGCTGATCATCGCTTGCCCATGCGCATTGGGACTGGCGACACCGATGTCCATCATGGTCGGCACCGGGCGCGGGGCGTCACTCGGCGTGCTGATCAAGAATGCCGAAGCGCTGGAAACCATGGAGAAGGTGAACACGCTGGTGGTGGACAAGACCGGCACGTTGACTGAAGGCAAACCGAAGTTGACATCAGTCGTGCCGCTAGCAGGATTCGATGAGGACGAGGTGCTGAAGTTCGGTGCAAGTCTGGAGCGCGCCAGCGAACATCCGCTGGCAGCAGCCATCGTTAACGGTGCACAACACCCCCCCTCAATCCCCCCTTATCAGGGGGGAAGCCATGACTCCTCCCCTGACAAGGGGAGGCCGGGAGGGGTTGGTTTGAAGCTCGCTCCAGTCGCAAACTTTCGTTCCTACACCGGCAAGGGAGTGACCGGTACAGTGGAGGGTCGCGCGGTCGCGCTCGGCAACCTCAAACTGTTCGAGGAGTTAAAAATAGACGCCGGTGAGTTACCGGCACGTGCCGAGACCCTGCGCGGCGATGGCCAGACCGTGATGTTGCTGGCGATAGCTGGCAAGGCGGCGGGACTGATAAGTGTGGCTGACCCGGTCAAGGCATCCACGCCTGATGCGATTCGTGCCCTGCATGAGGAAGGCATACAGGTCATCATGCTCACAGGCGATAACCGCATCACGGCGGAGGCGGTCGCGAAAAAGTTGGGCATAGACCGTATCGAGGCGGAAGTACTGCCCGAACAGAAGTCCAGTATCGTCAAGCAACTGCAAGCACAGGGTCGCATCGTGGCGATGGCCGGCGACGGCATCAACGACGCTCCGGCACTGGCACAGGCGCAGGTGGGCATCGCGATGGGCACCGGCACCGACGTGGCAATGGAGAGCGCGGGGGTGACTTTGATCAAGGGCGACCTGACCGGCATCGTGCGCGCCGTGCGCCTGTCGCGCGCCACCATGCGCAACATCCGCCAGAACCTGTTTTTCGCCTTCATCTATAACGTGCTGGGTATCCCTGTCGCGGCAGGGGTGCTGTATCCCTTCTTCGGTCTGCTGCTCTCGCCCATCATCGCGGCGGCGGCGATGAGTTTCAGTTCGGTGTCGGTGATATTGAATGCGCTACGGCTTAACCGCACGAAACTTTAATTTGACTTACGAAAGGAGAAAATCATGGAAGGGCTATTTTCGCTGTTGCTTTTCGCGCTGTTCTTTTACGTGATGATGCGTTTCGGCTGTGGCGCCCACATGATACACGGCGGCCATGGTCAGCACACGGCAGGAAGCGGTGACAGTACCGATCCGGTGTGCGGAATGCAGGTGTCCGCCGACAGTGGCTATACGAAAATGCATCAAGGCACGCAATATCGCTTTTGTTCCAGAAGCTGTCTCGACAAGTTCGATGCCAATCCACAACAGTATTTGAAAAAGGAGCCATCATGAAACACGGGATTTCGTTATCGGCGGTGGGTCACGCGACCAGCCTGTTTCTGGCTATCACGTTTGCGCTGTGTGTGGCGTTCGATCTGCTCTTCCCGCAGCATGCCATGTACGAGGCGTGGCGCAAGCTGTTGCCGGGTTTTGAATGGATCAGTTGGCAAAGTTTCTTGCTGGGGGCGGTCGAGTGTTACGGCTATGGCTGGTTCTTCGCGCTGATCTGGGTGCCTTTGTACAACTTCTTCGCTAATCGTAGCGATGCTTGCTGCAAACAACACGGCGCGCATTGCCATCATGACTGACAGAAAGGTATTTATTATGAATAAAGGTATTTGGTTGTTGGGTTTGTGTGTACTGGTTGCGGCTTGTGGAGAGGTTAGCGATGAACCCGGGGTGGCTGGACGCTGGTACACACAGTCACAGCTTGACCTGGGTAAAAAGGTTTATGCGGAACACTGCGTCGGCTGCCATCTCGAAGATGCACGGGGAACGACCAGTTGGAAAGAACCCGCTGCGGATGGGAGTTATCCGCCGCCACCGTTAAATGGAACCGCCCACGCCTGGCATCACCCGCTGGTTTTGTTGCAAAGAACCATAGACGAAGGCGGAATTCCGCTCGGCGGGAAAATGCCCGGCTTCAAGGGGAAATTAAACGAAGCAGAAAAACTCGCGGTGATTTCCTATTTCCAGAGTTTTTGGAACGACGAAATCTACGCGGCATGGCTGGAGCGTGGCGGACTCAAGTAAATCGGGAGGATGAAATGATTCCGGGCGGCGATAAATATATCTGGTTGATTTGGGCACTGGGGTTTCTCGCGCCTTGGATCGCCTTGTATGCGATGTTTCCCGCACAGCGGCGCGTAATGCTGTGGAGTAGCGCGCTGACTTCGCTATTCGGCCTGACCGAACCGATTTTTGTGCCGGAGTATTGGAATCCACCCAGTCTGTTCGATCTGGCGCAACGTACCGGATTTGACATTGAGAGCCTGATTTTCTGCTTCGGTATCGGCGGTGTGGGTGCCGTGCTGTATAACGCACTGACCCATAAACAACTGACGCAGATGGGTCATCACGAACGCCATAGCCCGCGTCATCGTTTCCATCGCGCGGCGTTGGCCATGCCGTTTTTCGTGTTCGCCACCCTGTATTTTTTGCCGTGGAACGCGATCTATCCGGGAATTGCCGCACTGCTTGCCGGCGGATTATCCTGTGCCCTGTGTCGTCCCGATCTGGCCAGGAAGACTTTGATTGGTGGCGTATTGTTCGCCGGATTTTATTTATTCTTCCTGGCATTACTGGAAATTCTGGCTCCGGGTTATATCGAGCGGGTGTGGAATCTTCAGGCACTGAGCGGTGTGATGATAGGCACATTCCCCGTCGAGGAAATCCTGTTCGGTTTTGGCGTGGGAGCGTATTGGTCCGGGGTGTACGAACATCTTGCCTGGCATCGCACCACTCGCCGAGTGTAGGATTACTCCCTGAATTGCAGAGAGGTTGCCATGAATATCAATAAAACAATCAAGGATCCGGTGTGCCACATGGATGTCGCCGCCACATCGTTTGCTCTCGAATATACCGGCATCCGGTACGCATTTTGTTCGATGCAATGCAATGCAAAGAACGGTTCCTCGCGAATCCGCATTTGTATATCGGCTTTCCCGGACACAAAGCACCCGCGCAGCAGGGGGTGCAGGTAATCAAGCAACGTCGCATGTTACTGGCAGCCCCTCTCAACCGGGAACAAAGCGCACGGGTGAAATCCGCCCTGCTTGCAATGATGGGCATCAAAGAGGTTCGCATTGAGGATGCCGCCCTTGATATTCAGTATGACTTGCTGCAAGTCACTGCCGAACAAATCGCCGAAAAACTGGGAACTATCGGCACACAACTCGGCGGCAACTGGGTGGAACGCCTTAAATTGGCCTTTATCAATTATCAGGAAGAAGGCGAAATTGGCAGCCTTGAGCTTGAAGGCAAGAACCCTTGTCACTAATGGGCAGAGGGCTGTCACCGGATTTATGCTGATGCAAATCAGCTGATTCGGCACGGTCAGGGTATTAACACCGTTCGGCGGCCCGGTCGTGTCGAAGGCCGTAAATCCGTTCATATTTCGACAGGCTCAATGCGAACAGCCCGCATAGGGCGCGGTGCGCTACGCTTATTGATGCCTTACCGAACACGCTTTACCGCATTACAAATAGAACAGACAACACCCCTGCTCGCCAACCGCGTTACACGGTTTCTCCCCACAGGTCGTGGGTGTCGGAGTCGATGACCTTGACGGTCACTTTGTCTCCCACAGCCAGATCCCGCTCGCCGTTGAGAAAGACCAGGCCGTCGATTTCCGGCGCGTCGGCGGCACTGCGGGCGATCGCGCCCTCCTCGTCCACTTCGTCGATCAGTACGGTGATGGTGGTGCCTATCTTGCGTTTAAGGCGTTCCCCGCTGATCTCTTCCTGTAGCAACATCAGTCGCGCCAAACGTTCCTGCTGCACTTCCGGCGGAATGTGATCCGGCAAGTCGTTTGCGACGGCCCCTTCTACCGGCGAATAGGCGAACGCGCCGACACGGTCGAGTTGCGCTTCCTCGATGAAGTCCAGCAGCTCTTCGAATTCTTCCTCGGTTTCGCCGGGGAAGCCGACGATGAAGGTGCTGCGTATCGTCAATTCGGGACAGACTTCGCGCCACTGTTTGATGCGCGCCAGCACATTGTCGCTGCTGGCGGGTCGCTTCATCAGCTTGAGAATGCGCCGGTTGGCGTGCTGGAACGGGATGTCCAGATACGGCAGTATCTTGCCCTGCACCATCAGCGGAATGACTTCGTCCACATGCGGATACGGATACACATAATGCAGCCGCACCCACACGCCCAGTTCACCGAGTGCGCTGACCAGCTCGGTCATGCGTGTTTTCAGCGGCTTGCCGCCCCAGAAACCGGTACGGTATTTCACGTCCACGCCGTAAGCGCTGGTGTCTTGTGAAATGACCAGCAATTCCTGCACGCCGGCATCAACCAGTCTGCGCGCCTCTTCCATCACATCGCCCACCGGACGGCTGACCAGATCGCCGCGCAGACTGGGGATGATGCAGAACGTGCAGCGGTGGTTACAGCCTTCTGAAATTTTCAGGTAGGCAAAGTGCTGCGGCGTTAGGCGTATGCCCTGCGGCGGAACCAAATCAATATATGGGTCATGCAATTGCGGCAGATGCTGATGTACCGCCGCCATCACGTCATCGGTGGCATGCGGACCGGTTACGGCAAGCACTTTCGGATGCGTCTGCTTGACCACATCACCCTTGGCACCCAGGCAACCGGTCACAATGACCTTGCCGTTCTCCGTTAATGCTTCGCCGATTGCGTCCAGTGATTCCGCCACCGCGCTGTCGATAAAGCCGCAGGTATTCACCACCACCAAATCGGCATCCCGATAGCTGTCGGAAATCAAATAGCCCTCGGCGCGCAAGCGGGTGAGGATATGCTCGGAATCAACCGTCGCCTTGGGACACCCCAGCGAAACAAAGCCGACTTTCGGGGTAACGTTTTTATTCATACCGGAACCTTAAATTTAATTTATTCCGCAACCAGCAATTTGACCAGCAAGATTGCACCAACCCCCAATGCAATCAGCACCACCTGTTCGACGGTGTCGCGCAGTTGGGTGCGTTTGTGCAGACCCGGAATCAAATCGGCTACCGCGATGTAAATCATGCTTGATGCCGCCAATGCCAACAGCGTCGGCACCACGCCCTGCATAGCCTGCAGGGCAAAATATCCCAACACCCCGCCTACCAGCATCGCCAGACTGGAAACCAGATTAAGCAGCAAAGCCCGGGACTTGCTATACCCGGAATGCAGCAAAATGATGAAATCCCCGACCTCTTGGGGAATTTCGTGCGCCACAATCGCCAGCGCGGTCACGATACCCAGGTTCACATCGGTCAAAAATGCCGCCGCGATAATGATGCCGTCAACAAAATTATGGAAGGTGTCGCCGACGACAATCATCATGCCACTGCGATGGTGGTCGTGCTGATCTGCGGGTTCGTGCGCCTCGCAATGGTCGTGGTGACAATGCCGCCACAACAACAGCTTTTCCAACGTAAAGAACAATAGAATCCCGATTAATACCGTCGCGCTGACCGTGGCGGCACCGTGACTCATCTCGACAGCCTCCGGCAATACGTCGAGGAACGCCGCGCCCAGCAGCGCACCAATCGCAAAACTCACCAGTGCACTTACCCAATGCGCACGGGCAGTTAATGCGAACAAAGCCGCGCAGGAAACGCTCAGCACGCCGCCGACCAGACTCGCCAAGACTATCCAAAGTAATGCAGACATGGGGAAATACGAAATAACCGGAGGGCGCGAATTATATACGGGTTTGGTCTGCGTTAACCTGTGCGCGCGCTTTCTTGAACCCCGACACAAAATCCGGGAACGTGTCGGCCTCAATCGCGGCGCGCATGTCTTGCATTAACGCCTGGTAGTAATGCAGGTTGTGAATGGTGTTGAGGCGTGCACCGAGAATTTCACCGATGCGGAACAAGTGGTGCAGATAGGAGCGGGTGAAGTTTTGGCAGGTGTAACAACGGCAGCACTCGTCCAGCGGTTTGAGGTCGGTACGGTATTGCGCGTTCTTGATGCGCACGTCGCCGAAGCGCGTGAACAGGTGACCGTTGCGCGCGTTGCGTGTCGGCATGACGCAGTCGAACATGTCCACGCCCTGCGCCACCGCAGCCACCAGGTCTTCCGGCGTACCCACGCCCATCAGGTAACGCGGTTTGTCCTGCGGCAGTTGCGGCGCCGTATGTTTGAGGATGCGCAGCATGTCGTCTTTGGGTTCGCCCACCGACAGGCCGCCGATGGCATAGCCGTCGAAACCGATGTCCATCAATCCCGCCAGCGATTGGTCGCGCAGGTGTTCGTGCATCCCGCCCTGCACGATACCGAACAAAGCATTCGGGTTGCCCCCGTGCGCTTCCTTCGAGCGTTTCGCCCAGTCCAGCGACAAGCGCATGGAGACGCCCGCCGCCTGCTCGTCCGCCGGATAGGGGGTGCATTCGTCGAAGATCATCACGATGTCGGAATTCAGCACACGCTGGATGCGCATCGACTCTTCCGGCGACAGGAAGCATTTATCGCCGTTCACCGGCGACCTGAACTCCACCCCGCCGCCGGTAATCTTGCGCAGCTCGCCCAGACTGAACACCTGAAATCCGCCGGAGTCGGTGAGAATCGGACCGTTCCAGCCCATGAAACGATGCAGTCCGCCGTGTGCCTCGATAACCTCCAAACCGGGGCGCAGCCACAGGTGGAAGGTATTGCCCAACACAATGTGCGCGTCGATTTCTTGCAACTCCTGCGGCGACATCGCCTTGACCGTGCCGTAAGTACCGACCGGCATAAAAGCGGGGGTCTCGACCTTGCCGTGCACCAGTTCCAAAGTACCGCGCCGCGCCGCGCCCGACGTGTTGTGTAAGGTAAATTTCATTATCTTTGCTCAAATTGGAAAAAAGCGATTTCACGCGGAGGCGCGGAGAACGCCGAGAAGAACAGTGCTGAGGGTTTCTCTAGGTTCTCCGCGCCTCCGCGTGACAATAAATCACGCAAGAAGCAGGCATCCTCCTTGTATGGAAGCAAACTAGCCATGCCGCTCAATCAACATCGCATCGCCGTAACTAAAGAAGCGATATTCCCGCTCCACCGCGTGACGATAGGCGGCAAGCATGTTGTCCATTCCGCCAAAAGCGCACACCAGCATCAGCAAGGTGGACTTGGGCAGATGAAAATTGGTTAGCAGCACGTCCACCACGTTGAAACGATAGCCAGGCGTGATGAAGATGCGCGTTTCATCCGAACCCGCCCGCAACTCCCCATCTGATGCGGCACTCTCCAGCGCGCGCAAACTGGTCGTCCCCACCGCCACCACGCGCCCGCCTCTTAACCTGGCTTGCCGGATTGCCGTCAGCGTTTCTGCCGGCACGGTGTAGCGTTCGCTGTGCATCCGATGATCGGCTATATTTTCTACACGAACCGGCTGAAACGTTCCGGCACCGACATGCAAAGTCACATAGGCGATGTTCACCCCCCGGGCGCGCAACTCCTCCAGCATCGCCTGATCGAAATGCAACCCGGCGGTCGGCGCGGCGACCGCACCCTGCTCGCGCGCAAATACCGTCTGATAACGTTCCTCGTCCTCGGCCCCGGCGGCATGGGTAATGTAGGGCGGCAACGGTAATTTCCCATAACGCGCCAACACTGCGTCCACGGTATCCGCACCCTCAAAGCGCAAATGAAAGAATTCTCCCTCGCGCCCCAGCACCAACACCCGAACCGATTCCGCCAGCAGCAACCGGCTGCCCGCCTTGGGCGACTTGCTGGCGCGCACTTGAGCCAACACCTCGCGCCCACTCAACACCCGCTCGACCAGCACCTCGACCTGCCCGCCTGTCGCCTTGTTACCAAACAATCTGGCCTTTAATACCCGCGTATCGTTCAACACCAACACATCATGTTCGCGCAACACCAGCGGCAAATCGGTGAAGCCGGCATCTGTCAGCTTCCCCTTGCCAATACGCAACAAGCGGCTGGCACGACGCTGCGCCAACGGGTGTTGGGCGATCAGGCGTTCGGGCAGCTCAAAATCAAAATTATCGGTGCGCATCCGCAGGCAACCACAGGGTCGAAAAATAAAGGGCGCATTGTAGTTGATGAAGTGGCGCGTTTCATGGATAATTCGCGCCTTCCTTGCCGGGGTGATGGAACTGGTAGACGTGCCGGACTCAAAATCCGGTGCCGCAAGGCGTGGGGGTTCGAGTCCCCCCCCCGGCACCAAGGAAAAAGACACAAGCCCGCGAATTCGCGGGCTTTTTATTTTTGCAATCCGATTGCCGTAGCAGCATCTTTAACACACTCGGAGGAAGCCGGATCGGAGCCCCGATAGTGAATCTTATCGATCCCGCGCAAACGGGCATGCCGAATAAATCAACCTCCCCTAGCTGTTTTGGGGTGGGCTGGTGCGAATAATTTCCTCTATCGTCGTCAGTCCGGCAACAACTTTCTCGACTCCGCTCAGACGTAACGGCTTCATCCCTTCGCGCTGTGCCAGCCCTTTTATTTTGGAAAGCTCGGCACCCTGTACCACGTGCGCCTTCATCTCGGGGCTGAGCGGTAGCATTTCATAAATGCCGGTACGTCCACGATAGCCTGTCATGCGGCATTCGAGACATCCCACCGCAACATTGACGTGCTCCGGCTTGCCACCCCGCCACGGGCTGACTAACTCTTGCCAGGTTTTTTCACTGATTTCGCTTGTGGCTTTGCAATGCGGGCACAAGGTGCGTACCAACCGTTGCGCCATCACACCCAGCAGGGTCGAATTGATTAAATAGGCCGGAATTCCCAATTCCAGCAGGCGGGTAATTGCCGAGGGGGCATCATTGGTATGCAGGGTGGATAGCACCAAGTGTCCGGTCAGCGCGGCTTGTATCGCCATTTCGGCGGTATCCAGGTCGCGAATTTCGCCCACCATAATAATGTCGGGATCCTGCCGCAACAGCGTGCGCACCCCCGCGACAAAGCTCAGTCCGAGGCTGTGCTGCACCTGCATCTGGTTAAAAGCGGGCTCGATCATTTCTATCGGATCCTCAACGGTGCAGACATTCACCTCGGGGGTCGCGAGTTGCTTCAAGGTGGAATACAGCGTGGTGGTTTTTCCCGAACCGGTCGGACCGGTGACCAGAATGATGCCGTTCGGTTGACGCGTCCAGTCATTCCACAATTTGCTTTGTTCGCGTGAAAATCCAAGGTCGGCGAAATTTTTGGTCAGCGTCTCGGGATCAAAAATCCGCATCACCAGCTTTTCCCCGAAAGCCGTGGGCATACTCGAAATCCGCAATTCGATTTCATCACCCAGGGCGTTGACTGTTTTAATCCGCCCGTCCTGCGGACGGCGTTTTTCCACCATATCCATACGCCCCAACAATTTGATGCGATTGGTAATGGCGTTGTTCACCGAAATCGGCAACTGGTAAACCTGATGCAACAAGCCGTCAATGCGGAAGCGTACCGTGCCCATTTCACGGCGCGGCTCAAGGTGAATATCACTGGCACGTTGCTCGAAAGCATATTTGAATAACCAGTCCACCAATGTGATGACGTGCTGCTCGTTGGCATCGAGATTTTTATTCTTGCCCAACTCGACCAACTGCTCGAAATTTTGCACACCAAAGGAATGTCCGGCTTTTTCTTTGCTGGCGAATCTCACGGAATCGGCAAGGTTGTAGATTTCCGGCAGGTAGTGGTTGATGTCCAGCGGATTCGCCAACACCAGGTTGATTTTCAAATTCAGGACGCGCTCCAAATCCGGCACCCAATCGGTCAGGAAAGGCTCGGAGGTGGCAATGGTAACCTCGCCCGCAGCAATCTTGACCGGCATGATTTTCAAACGCTCGGCGTACGATTTGGAAACAACATTGGCGATGCCGGAAAAGTTCAGTTTGAGCGGATCGATATGAAAATACGCCATCTTGATGCGCGCCGCCAACCACTCGGTGAGGCTGTCCGCACTCAACAACTTTCCCGGGGGCAACAGGCTGCGCCAATTTTGCTCGCCGATTAACACCAGGGGGTGCGGCTTGATGCGACTCGCCAAATTTTGCTTGATGAGCCGCTCGCTGTCGGCAGACGACACCACCCCCTCATCCACCAACCAACGCAGGATGAATTCCAGGGTCAGCTTATGTTGTGGCGGCGTATTGAAGGTATTTTGTTTACTCATAGCACACCATATTTCCCCAGCAATCGTTCAAATTCCGCCAGCGGCAGAGGCTCGCCAAACAGATAACCCTGCCACTGACGACACCCCTTTACAACCAGTAAATGGCGCTGATCTTCAGTTTCAACCCCTTCGGCAATCACCTCCATATCCAGGCTATTTGCCATTGCGATAATGGTGCACACAATTGCACGATCCCCGCCGTCACGCACCAGATCTCGTATGAATACCTGATCAATTTTTAACTGGTCCAGCGGCAACTGTTTGAGGTAACTGAGCGAGGAAAAGCCCGTACCGAAATCATCCAGCGAGAATTTCACACCCAGTGTTTTCAGTTCATTCATCGACGATGCCACGTTGGCCACATCTTTCAGCAGAATGCTTTCGGTAATTTCCAGTTTCAGGCGATCCGGGCGAATGCCCGCGCGCTGCAACAAGGATGTCGTTTCGGCGACAAAATCCGGCTCGCCAAATTGATGCCCGCTGACATTCACCGCCAGTACCAGCTGCCTGGTTAGCGGGTCATTTTCCCAGCGTTTCAGTTGTGCGCAGGCTGTTTCCAACACCCAGTATCCTATCGGCACAATCAACCCGGACTCCTCCGCAATTGGAATAAATTGCCTCGGCAATACCAAACCTGATTCGGGACGCTGCCAACGCAACAAAGCTGGTGAATCAGCAACCTGTCCTGCAAACGCAAATACACATAAATGGAAAGCATGCCGATCAGTAGCAAAATGGCGAATTGCTCGGCGAACATCCACCACAACGGTAACAGCAGCTCATCCGCCTCCTGTTCGACCACCAGCGTCCAGTTGGAGTCGTAAAAAGGCATCGATGCACCGATCATCTTTTTGCCCGTCGCGCCCGTGTAAAAGCCCATCACCTCGCGACAACCCGTGGTGCATTTTGCGTTGGTTGTATAAACGCCGCCCGCGCCGCAAACCACTCCGGCCTGCTGCAGGGTCGTGCGCCACGGCAACTCGCTGCCCCGCCCCTTCATCATGAGTCCGGGACGGGTACGCGATTCGGTAATCAGCAAGTTTTCCTTATTGACCAGATAGTAATCAAAGGTGTCACCCACTCCGGCGAGATAATAAGCCCCCATATCACCCGCCAAGTTGCCTATTTCGCCGCTCACAATAACGCCCAATATGCGTGCATCGGCATGGACGTACAGCACGCCTTTTCCCGCAGGTGCGGCAAAGGTCAGCACCGGAATCTCGCCGTCGTACCACGGATCGGAATAGCCGGGCTTGACATCAATCTGTTTGCTCCAAGCCATGCCTTCGCGCTTGGGGTCTGAGGAAATACGGATTACGCCGTCCGCCACATAATCAATGGCGTGATACACCGACCAAGTGGGGATACGCCGTGTACCGGCAATAATTTCGTCTTTGAAAGGGTGTTCATCCAGGCGAAACACATCACTGGCAACGATATTTTGAAATTGGCTGCGCGCGATCCGCTCTTCTCCCTGGCCAACCAGGTGGGCAAGTTGTTGGGCGAGTTTTTCATTCTGGTCAATGAAGCGAATCACCCCCTGCTGCTTGGCATCGGTGAAGTTCATTAAGCCATTCAGGGTGGTGGTGACCGTCAGCCAGTAACTTTGATAGGTGAAGTAAGCGAAACCCGCGGTCAGTGATACGCCGAACACCATCGCCGAAAGCATGAATATTTTCCATTTCACGCTCAACTTGCGCAGCCTTGAGTACCACAGTATCGGCTTCATTTTTATCGCCTCAGCGAAATTACGCCATGTACATCCCGCCATTCACGTGCAGTGTAACACCTGTTATATAGGCCGCAGAGGGACCGGCAAGGAATGCCACTGCCGCCGCAATGTCTGCGGGTTGGCCCAGACGTTTCAACGGCACATGGTCAATCAATCGGGCGCGATGCTCGTCGCTCAGTGCATCAGTCATATCGGTGGCGATAAAACCGGGGGCGACACAATTCACGGTGATGTTGCGACTGCCGATTTCCTGCGCGAGCGACTTGGTGAAACCTATCATGCCCGCCTTGGAGGCGGCGTAATTGGACTGGCCGGGATTGCCCATGCTGCCGATTACCGAGGCAATGCTGATGATGCGGCCACCGCGCGCTTTCATCATGGCGCGTAACACCGCGCGACTCAGGCGGAACACCGATTTGAGATTGGTCGCGATGACATCGTCCCAGTCTTCGTCGCTCATGCGCGCCAGCAGGTTGTCTTTGGTAATGCCGGCGTTGTTCACCAGGACGGTGATCTCCCCGAATTGCTGGCGTATCGCATCCAACACCTGCTCGGTTTGCAGCGCATCGTTGACATTGAGTGCCATGCCCGCACCTTTGATACCCGCCGCCTCCAAGTAGGCACCAATGGCTTGCGCCCCGCCGTCGCCGGTTGCCGTACCGATTACCGTTGCGCCCTGTCTGCCCAACTCCAGTGCGATTGCCTGGCCGATGCCGCGTGTCGCACCGGTCACCAGCGCAATCTGTCCCTGTAACGCCATGTTGTTTCCCCTTATACCAGTGCAGCCAGTGCTGCCTTCAGTGTTTCGCCATCGTAAATCGCCAATGCCTGCTGGTTGCTGTCAATGCGCTTGTTTAGCCCCAACAGCACTTTGCCCGGCGCACATTCGACATTGTGCGTGATACCTTGCTCGCCAAATTCCCGCACCGTCTCAACCCAACGTACCGGCGAATACAACTGGCGCACCAGCGCATCTTTAATTGCGGCAACATCACGGTAAGCGGCAACATCGGCATTGTGCAATACCGGGATCGCCGGCACTTGCATCGCAACCTCGTTCAGGTAAGCGCGCAATTGTTCTGCCGCACCTTTCAACAAACCACAGTGCGACGGTACACTCATCGGCAACATGATGGCGCGCTTCGCGCCTTTTTCCCTGGCCAAGGCCATACCGCGCTCGACCGCCGCACGATTACCCGCGATGACCACTTGCCCCGGCGAATTAAAATTTACCGGCTCCAGCACCTCGCCTTGCGCAGCTTCCGCACAGACCGCACGCACCGCCTCATCGTCCAAACCGAGAATGGCGGCAATGCCGCCCACTCCCTCCGGCACCGCCTGTTGCATACATGACGCACGGTAACGCACCAACGGTAGCGCATCGGCAAAGCTCAATGCACCCGCGGCGACCAGTGCGGTGTATTCACCCAAGCTGTGTCCCGCCATGATGGCGGGTGCCGAACCGTTTTGCGATTGCCAAACACGGTAGGTTGCCACACCGGCGGCAAGCATAATCGGCTGAGTATTGATGGTCGCGTTGATGTCGGCATCGCTGGGCTCGGTAATCAATTGCCACAGGTTCTGCTTCAGGACATCCGAAGCCTCGGCAAAGGTATTGCGCACAATTGAAAAATCGGCAAAACCGTTCATCATGCCCAGAGATTGCGAGCCTTGGCCGGGAAATACAAAAGCGAATCGAGTCATTGGAAAAATAGTTGTTAGTCGTTAATCGTTGGTCGCTGGTTGAGGGTCGGCGTTTGCTTTTCCAACTAAAAACTAACAACCTCTTCCCGCTTACCAGCGTATCAGTATTGCGCCCCAGGTGAACCCTCCCCCCACGGCTTCCAACAGCACATGCTGTCCCGCCTTGATACGCCCGTCGCGCACCGCCGTATCCAATGCCAGGGGAATAGAGGCCGCCGAAGTGTTGCCGTGATTGGCAAGGGTAACCACCACCTTATCCATTCCCAGGCCAAGTTTTTTAGCCGTGGCTTCAATGATGCGGATATTGGCCTGATGCGGCACCAGCCAATCAATGTCGGTACCGCTCAGGTGCTTTTCTTCAAGTATTTCTTCGACGACATCGCTGAGTACTTTGACGGCAAATTTGAAGACGGCCTTGCCTTCCATGGCAATCAAGGGATCGGCTTTGAGCATTTCACGATGACTGCCGTCAGCATGCAGTCTGGCCGCGACAAGGCCGGGTTGCTCCGAGGCGCGCAACACCACCGCCCCCGCACCGTCCCCGAATAACACGCAGGTGGTGCGATCTGTCCAGTTCAGCAGACGGGAGAGGCATTCCGCACCGACAACCAGCACGGTGTTGGCCTGTCCGCCGCGAATATACATATCGGCAGTATTCAGCGCATACACAAAACCGCCGCACACCGCCTGAATGTCAAAAGCCGCACCGCCATTTTTGATGCCGAGCTTGTCCTGCAAAATGCAGGCGGTACTGGGAAACGGCTGATCCGGTGAAGTGGTCGCGACGATGATTAAATCAATATCGTCGGCACGGATGCCTGCCGCATCAATCGCCTTGCGGCTGGCATGCAGCGCGAGATCGCTGGTGCGTTCCCCGTCGGCGGCAATATGCCGCTCGACGATGCCGCTGCGGGTGAATATCCATTCGTGCGTGGTCTCGACTATTTTTTCGAGGTCGTAATTACTTAATACCTTGCCAGGCAAATAACTGCCCGTACCGATCACTTTGGAATACATCAGGCAACTCCTTGCTCTGTGTTTTGACGCGCGTGATGCCACTTTTCGACGTGCGCGCTGATGTGCGACAACATACCTTCGCGCGCCTCCTCGGCGGCGCGCTCAATGGCGCAACCAAAAGCAAAGGCATCCGCCGAGCCGTGACTCTTCACCACTATCCCCTTCAAGCCGAGAAAACTTGCGCCATTATAACGGCGATGATCGACTCTGCGCTTGAACGCCTTGAGCACCGGCATCGCCACCACGGCGGCAAGCTTGCTGAACAGATTGCGCCCGAATTCTTCGCGCAGGAAACCGCCCAGCATCTGCGCCAATCCCTCGGTCGTTTTCAGCGCGATGTTGCCGACGAAGCCGTCGCACACCACCAGATCGGTAGTACCTTTGAAAATGTCGTTACCCTCGACGTTGCCGTAGAAATTCAGGTCGCTGGCGCGCAACAACTCCGCCGCCTGCTTGACCACCTCGTTGCCCTTGATGTCTTCACTACCGATGTTCAACAGGCCGATGGTGGGGGTCGGTTTATGCTCCAGTGCCGTGACCAGCGTCGAACCCATCAGCGCGAATTGCAGCAAATGTTCGGCGGTGCAATCGGTATTCGCGCCCAAATCGAGCATACAGACCTGACCGCTCCTGGTCGGCAGATAGGAAGCAATTGCGGGACGATCAATACCCGGCAGGGTCTTCAGCACATAGCGTGCCGTGGCCATCAGCGCACCCGTGTTGCCCGCACTGACGCAGGACTGCGCCTCGCCGCTCTTGACCAGATTGATGCTGACACGCATCGAGGAATCTTTTTTGCCGCGCAGTGCCGACTGCGGTTGCTCGTCCATGCCCACCACTTCACTGGCGGGATGGATGCGCAAATGATCGCCAGCCTGCGTTCCCAAGGCGCGCAACTGCGCCTCGATGGCAGCGGCGATACCCACCAGGATAATGGTGTCGTCGGGAAACCGGCGCAAGTATTCAACTGCTGCGGGAATGGTGACCGATACGCCATAATCCCCCCCCATTGCATCAATCGCTAATGTGACGTTCACTCAGCACCATCCTTGAAAATAGAAATGAAAACGCAGCCGACCGTGATGGTCGGCTGCGTCGCGCAAAAGCTTATTCGCCTTTGGTCTTGACTACTTTCTTGCCACGGTAGAAACCGTCCGGGCTAATGTGGTGGCGCAGATGCACCTCACCTGTGGAAGGCTCAATCGCCGTCGGCGGATTGGTCAAAAAGTCATGCGCACGGTGCATACCGCGCTTGGAAGGGGATTTCTTATTCTGCTGAACTGCCATGTCAATTACTCCTAAAAAAACTATTTAACCACTTTTAATTTCGCCAGAACTGCAAAAGGATTCGCTTCATCCTTCGGCGCATTCTCGCCGCCTACCGCCTGACAACTACCCAGCTCATGCTTGGGTGCAATTGGCAGGCTCAATAAAATTTCGTCTTCCAGCAACGCCAATACATCCAAGTTGGCATCGGCAAGGATGCTGTCCGATTCATCTTCCTCGTCGTCCAAGGCATCCAGTGTTGCCTGATCGCAGAGCATCAATCGTGACCGCAGCGTTATCGGGTATTCCAAGCTTCCCAGACAACGCTGGCAGCGCAACTGGCAGCTGCCTACTATGCTGACTTCCAGCAGGGGGCTGCCACGATTATCCAAATTACCGCGCAGCGCATAGCGCAACACACCCCGGGAATTTTCCAAACTATCCAACAACCGCGACATCTCCGCAACCGGCACTTCACCGCTCATTTCTCTGCCGTTTCCGGCGAAATCCAAGCTGTCAATTAAAGGCCGTGCGTACATGAGGCGGGCATGATATATTTTTCGCCCTTTCCTGTCAAAAATACCGGGGAATATCCTTGAATTCTCAACTGCTTGTCCTCGCATCTTCCTCCGTTTATCGCCGCGACCTGCTAAAGCGCCTGCAAATTCCCTTTGAAACGATTGCACCCGATGTCAATGAAACCCCGTTGGCAGCCGAATCGGCACGGGATACCTCGGTGCGTTTGGCGCAGCTCAAGGCCTATACCGCCGCGCTCAGCTATCCCGGCGCGCTCATCATCGCTTCAGACCAGGTCGCGTTACTGGATGGCGAGCAGCTCGGCAAACCGCTCACCCACGACAACGCGGCAAAACAACTCAAAGCCATGCGCGGCAGAACCACGTGTTTTTACACCGCGCTGACGCTGTTCAACAGTCACAACAATCGCTTGCAAACAGAAGTCGCGGAAAATCATGTCACCCTGCGCGATTTGAGCGATGCCGAAATTGAAGGTTATTTGCGCAAGGAGCAGCCCTATCACTGCGCTGGCAGTGCCAAATCCGAGGGCTTGGGCATCGCGCTCATCGAAAAAATGACCGGGGATGATCCGAACGCGCTAATTGGTCTGCCGCTGATATTGCTCACCGACATGCTGCGGCGCGAGAACGTGCACCTGTTCTGATGGCAATGAATCCGGGCACCCTATACCTCATTCCCTGCACGCTGGGCGACACGCCAGCCGAGTCGGTACTGCCGCAAGCGGTCATTAACATCGCGCGCACCCTGCAACACTTCGTCGTCGAGCACCCCAAAAGTGCCCGCCAATTTCTTGCCGCACTGCGACCCGAACAGCCGATCCAGTCGTTGCATTTCGCCACATTGAACGAACACACGCCCGCCAAGGATTTGAACGACCTGCTGGATCCGCTGCTACAAGGGCACGATGTCGGCATTATTTCCGAGGCCGGATGCCCCGGTATCGCCGACCCTGGTGCCGAGTTGGTCGCCCTGGCGCAATACAAGCACATTCGCGTTGTGCCACTGGTCGGCCCCTCTTCGATTTTGCTGGCACTGATGGCCTCGGGCATGAATGGGCAATGCTTCAGCTTTCATGGCTACCTTCCCATTGACGATGCAACGCGCAAAAAAACCATCGTCGCACTGGAAACCGAGTCTGCAAAACGCCGCCAAACTCAGCTGTTCATCGAAACACCCTACCGCAATGACAAGATGTTCACCGCCCTGCTGCAATGCTGCCGCCCGCAAACCCGGCTGTGCATCGCCGCCGACATTACTTTACCCGGCGAGTACATTCAGACACGCTCAATTGCCCAATGGAAAACACAGACAGCACCCGCGTTACATAAACGCCCGTGCCTGTTTTTACTGTTATCCGCGTAACCACACATCCGGAATGAAAATTGCGTTTCTCCGAATATACGGCGACCTATGCGAAGGGATGCCGCAATACGATAGTTTCGTCGCGCTCCGGGCCGGTTGATGCCATATCCACGGGGACACCGCAGACTTCGGCGATACGTTCCAGATAATTGCGTGCGGCTTTTGGCAAGTCCTGATATTTTTTTACGCCCAGCGTACTGTCGCTCCAGCCGGGCATTTCCTCATAAATTGCCTGACAATCTTCCAGCAAATCGGCACCCGGCGGCAAAATATCGCTTTCCACACCGTTGATTTTGTACCCCACGCCGATGCGTATCGTCTCCATACCATCCATCACATCCAGCTTGGTGATGCACAAACCGGTTACCCCGTTGATTTGTATGGAGCGTTTCATCGCCGCCGCATCAAACCAGCCGCAACGGCGCGGACGCCCGGTGGTCGCGCCAAATTCGTGGCCGCGCTTCGCCAAACCTTCGCCTATCGGATCGCGCTTCTCTTCCGCGTCATACAGCTCTGTGGGAAACGGCCCCGATCCCACGCGCGTGGTGTAAGCCTTGGTAATGCCGAGCACGTAATTCAACATCTGCGGGCCAACCCCCGCGCCGGGAGATGCCGCACCCGCAACACAGTTGCTGGATGTCACAAAGGGATAGGTGCCGTGATCAATATCCAGCAACGCGCCCTGGGCACCTTCAAACAACAAATTGCTGCCCGCCCGGCTGGCCTCATACAGCGCGCGCGGCACGTCGATGACCAAGGGTTTGATACGCTCTCCCATCGCCATGGTTTCATCCAGCGTCCGCTGAAAATCAACGGCGGCAACGTTGAAGTAATTCTTCAACACAAAGTTATGGTAATCGAGCACCTCGCCCAGTTTTGCGGCAAAGCGTTCGCGGAAGAAAATATCCTGCAAACGAATCGCGCGGCGCGCGACCTTATCTTCATAAGCGGGGCCAATCCCACGCCCCGTGGTACCGATTTTTCCGGTTCCTCTGGCGGCCTCGCGCGCCTGATCCAAGGCAACGTGATACGGCAAGATGAGCGGGCAAGCCTCCGATATTCGCAGTCGTGCGGTAACGTCGATACCCGCCTGTTGCAACTCATCCATCTCTTTGAGTAGCGCTTGCGGCGACAGCACCACACCGTTGCCGATGTAGCACATCACCCGATCACGCAAAATCCCCGAGGGAATCAGGTGCAATACCGTCTTTTTGTTGCCAATCACCAGGGTATGTCCCGCATTGTGACCGCCTTGAAAGCGCACCACACCATGCGCGTGATCCGTCAGCCAATCGACGATTTTACCTTTTCCCTCGTCACCCCACTGGGTACCGATTACCACTACATTCTTAGCCATCAACGTATATCCACCTTAAATTTACAGGGCAACGACTTGCCAGATGCCGTCACGCAATTTGAGCTGCCGGTCACACTGCAACTCATGGTCACAAGCTGTCTGCTCGCTTAAATCCACTACCACGACTTCACCCGCCGCACGCAACTGCGCAATCTTGTCGCGCAAAACAATGTCATCCGAACACGGTGCGCGCACCGCCAAACGTTGCGCTCCGGGCGGCAACAAACGATAAAGCTGGCGCAAGTCCATACTAAAACCGGTGGCGGCACGGGCGCGCCCAAAACTCTTGCCGAGCTCGTCATAACGACCACCCAAAGCAATCGCGTCATGGCTACCCGCGTGATAAGCCGCGAACACCATACCGCTGTGGTAGTGATAACCGCGCAAGTCGGCAAGATCAAATCCCACGCTGGACACCAACGGTTGTAATTTTTCGGCGGCGCATTGCAAGTCGTTCAAAGCTTGCGTCACATTGGCATAAGCGGGCAACTGTCGGCGCGCACGCTGCAATACCCCGGCACACTCGCCATACAGCGTCGGCAACACCAGCAGTGCCTCGCGCACGCCTGCATCCAGCGGGGCAACCAGCTCTTTGAGGGTGGCACTATCCTTGCCTTGCAAGGCTGCGAACAGATCTTTCTCCATCTGTCGGTCAAGTCGGGCGTGGCTAACCAGGGCACGGAACACGCCGACGTGCCCGAGATCAAGATGTACATGATTGATGCCCAGCAGTGCCAATGCTTGCAATAGCAATTGCTGAATCTCCAAATCGCTTTCGATTCCGCCATGGCCGTAAATTTCCGCGCCAACTTGCAGCAACTCGCGGGTGCGGGTGAGTCCGATCGGCTGGGTATGCAACACGCTACCCGCGTAACACAGCCGCGTCACGCCCTGACGATTAAGCAAATGGGCATCAATACGGGCAACCTGCGGGGTAATATCGGCACGCAGTGCCAGCGTCCTGCCGCTCAACTGATCGACCAGCTTGAAAGTGCGCAAATCCATATCCGCGCTGTCGTCGAGCAACAACGATTCGGCATATTCCAACAAGGGCGGCGCAACCAACTGATAACCGGACTTGCGCAGCAAATCGAGCAATTGCGCACGCATTTCCTCAATGCGCCAGGCTTCCTCGGGCAAGGTATCTTGAATGTATTCGGGGAGTAACCAATTGGGCATGACTACATCACAATCCATTTATTCTTGAGCGGTGGCAACATCGCCTATATCCAATACAACATCAGTAAACCCGCCAGCATCGAGATCAGGCCAACGAAGCGTAACTGGCCGTCGTTCATGCCGATCAACCTGCGAAAATTCTCGCGCCACAGTCGCGGAAACAGGAACGGCATGATGCCCTCAATCAACAGCATCATTGCCAATCCCAACAACCACGGCTGCCACACTATCTGGCAGCCCCGGAACTCTTCATATACTTGAAGAAAGCCGAACTCGGATCCATAACCATCATGTCGCCCTTGTTGCTAAAACTTTGCTTGTAGGCTTCCAGACTGCGGTAAAACGAATAAAACTCGGCATTGCGCCCGAACGCTGCGGCATAAATTGCCGTCGCTTTGGCATCGCCCTCACCCTTGGTGCGCTGTGCATCACGGTAGGCTTCGGCCAAAATCACCTCGCGCTGCTTGTCGGCATCCGCCTTGATTTTTTCGCTTTCTGCCGCACCGGAAGCGCGCAACTCGTTGGCTACGCGTTTACGCTCCGCATCCATACGGCGATACACCGACTCGCTGATTTCAACCGGAAAATCCACCCGCTTCAAACGCACATCCAGCACTTCGACACCAATCGAACGCGCATCCACGTCGGTCTTCTCCTGCACCACCCGCATCAACTCGTCGCGCTTGCCGGAAACCACCTCGTGAATGGTGCGCTTGCCAAACTCTTCGCGTAACGCCGCATTAACCGTTTGCGTCAGGCGCGTCTTGGCACGCATTTCATCTCCGCCCACACTGACGTAATACTGCAACACATCGACAATGCGCCACTTCACAAAAGAATCAACCAATACGTTCTTTTTCTCGGCGGTAATAAAACGTTCCGGCTCGGCACTATCCAGTGTCAAGATGCGCGATTCGAAGTAGCGCACGTTTTGTACCAGCGGCATCTTCCATTTCAGTCCCGGCGTGGTTTCGGTACGCACCACCTCGCCCAGTTGCAAGACAATCGCGGCCTGACGCTGATCCACAATAAACACACTCAAACTCAACACCACCAGCCCGATAGCGGCGACAACGAGCACATTAACCAGATTTTTTTGCATTATCTTCCCCCCCGTTCGCGACTCAACAAGGAGTCACGGGCGCGCTGCGAAGCGGCGTTATCGTTTGACTGTGTCGTTGCCGGCAACGGCACTACAACTTCAGTTGACCCGGTGGCGGAACGGGTTTGCTCCATCAACTTATCCAATGGCAAATACAGCAAACTGTTGCCATTTTTCTGATCCACCATCACCTTGCTCACACTCCCCATCACCTGCTGCATCATGTCCAGATACATCCGGTCACGCGTCACCGCCGGGGCTTTTTCATATTCAACCAGAATTTGTTTGAAGCGACTGGCATCACCTTCCGAATTGGCAATCACACTTTGCTTGTAGCCTTCCGCCTCCTGAATCAGACGCGCCGCCGTACCACTGGCACGCGGTATCACATCATTGGCGTAAGCCTGGCCTTCATTCTTCTGACGCTCACGGTCTTGTCCCGCTTTGACCGCATCGTCAAAGGCCGCCTGCACCTGCTCTGGCGGCTGCGCGTTTTGCATGGTTAGCTTGCTCACCACGATACCCGAACCATAACGGTTCAGAATTTCCTGAATCAAGCTGGTCGTGGCTGCCGCCACCTGCTCACGCCCTTCATACAACACAAAATCCATCTTGCTCTTGCCGACCACCTCGCGAATCGCGGTTTCCGCAGCCTGGCGAACATTTTCATCCGGGGAGCGATTGTTGAACAGATAATCGGCCGGATCGCTGAGCAAGTACTGCACCGCAAACTGGATGTCGATAATGTTTTCATCGTCGGTCAGCATCAGCGACTCTTTCAGCATTTTATTTTTAACATTATCGCGATACCCCACCTCTATCGTTCTAACCTGACTCAGGTTGACGATTTCTACCGCCTCGATGGGAAAGGGAAAATGCCAATGCGGCCCGGGATCGGTCACTTCAATTTTTTGACCAAAACGCAGCACCACACCGCGCTGACTGGGATCGACGATATAAATACCGCTAGCCACCCAAATGAGCAACGCAATCAGGACAATCAAACCCAGCCCGGCTCCGGCAGCGGCTTGACCACCGCCAGATCCTCCGGCACCGGGGGTGCCGCCCCCTTTACCTCCGGCCATCACCGCCAACTTTGCCTTCAGTTTGCGGAGCAATTCGTCCAGATCCGGCGGACCACCGTTATTGTTCTTATTTCCCCATTGCGGATCGTTCAATCCCATAACTTTCTCTCTTTTACAATATGCCCTTAAAGGCCATGTCACTGCTAATTGCCGAACCAAAGGTAGGGTGGATAAAGCGCGGGCGCGTATCCACCAGCTAGTATCGCTCATTGGTGGAAACGCTACGCTTTTTCCACCCTACCGATCCCACATGCGCCCCATGATATTAAGCAACACCAACAAACAAAATGACACAACCTTCTAAATGATTGCCGCCGCCCGAGTCGGCGCACCCGCCTCAAACAATGCCGATCTCAAGCAATCCAAGCCTGCCCCGGTTTGCGCGCTCAAAAAAACGCGGGTGATTCTACCATAGTCATCACGCTGCACCGTTGGCGGCAGCCCTTTCAAATCGATTTTGTTAAACACCAGAATCTGCGGAATGTCTGCCGCCTCGATCTCCTGCAACACCTTGTTCACCTCGGCAATTTGGTCGTCATAGCAAGGATGGTTGATGTCCACCACATGCAGCAACAAATCCGCCTGCACCGTCTCTTCCAGCGTGCTGCGAAAAGCGGCCACCAAACCATGCGGCAAATGGCGGATAAAACCCACGGTGTCGGACACCACCAGCTCTCCCGCGCCTTCGATGAATACCCGCCGCGAGGTGGTATCCAGCGTGGCGAACAACTGGTTGGCCACATAAGCACCCGCCTTGGTCAATTGGTTAAACAGGGTGGATTTTCCGGCATTGGTATAACCGACTATCGACACCGAAAACACTTCGCGGCGCTCGCGTGCACGACGCTGCACGCCGCGTTGATTCTGCAATTTCGCCAGACGGCTCTTGAGCAAATCAACCCTGCGGGCCAGTTTACGCCTGTCCAATTCCAACTGGGTTTCACCGGGACCGCGGGCACCGACCGCAAACTTTTGCTGCCCCATATCAATCCCCTGCCCGATTAGCCGGGTGGAAAGATATTTAAGTTGCGCCAACTCGACCTGCACTTTGCCCTCGTAGCTTTTCGCCCGCTGCGCAAAAATGTCCAGAATCAGCATGGTGCGATCAATCACGCGGGTGTTGAGCTTTGCTGTGAGATTGCGCATTTGCGCCGGGGAAAGATCGTGGTTAAAGATCACCAGCGGCACTTGCAAACGCTCAACCGCCCCGGCAATTTCCTCCACCTTGCCGCTACCCGCAAACAACGCGGCACTGGGACGCTGGCGTTTGCCCTGGGCAACGGCAACAACACGCACACCGGCGGTTTTCGCCAGCAGACGCAGTTCGCCCAGGCTTTCCTGATGATCGGTCTCGCCGAAATCGATACTGACTAAAATAGCCGTATCAGCAGCGGCGGGAGATGACGACATTACTCGGTGTCGTCGTGAACGATATTGATTGAACGCACCGGCACAATCGTGGAAATGGCGTGTTTATAGACCATTTGGGTCACCGTGTTTTTCAACAGCACCACGTATTGGTCAAATGAATCAATATGTCCCTGAAGTTTAATGCCGTTGACGAGATAAATCGCCACTTGCACATGCTCTTTACGCAAAGTATTCAGGAAGGGGTCTTGCAGTTGCAGTCCTTTGGCACTCATGATTTGCTCTTTTGTCGGGGACGGGCTGACACTTTACTGGATTCTGGCGATGCTGTGAACCGAATTGCAGTCGCCCAGCGAAATCTGCACACCGGGCTCGGATACCGACGCTTGATATTCGGCGGCAATGACCACACCGGGAACGCAAACCAGCTCGTCGCCACAAAACAACAACGGCAGTCGCGCCCGCTGCCAGGGAGGAATACGCTGCTCCTGCAACAGGTTCTTCAATGTACGCAAACGACTATTCCGACCGGGGCGTATCGACTCGCCCCCTCGCCGCAACCGCAAAGTCACCGGCGCACGCCGCAGCCTACCAAGACTGATGCCCGCGCCATCCGCAATGAGAAACTGCACGCAGCGTCTCAACGGCGACCACGCCAACGTTTCCTCACCCTGCCAAGACACCGCCAAACTCGCATCCCAATCCGGCAATGACGGCATCAAATGGGCGCGATTCTGATAACGGCGCAGCTGCCAACCGCCAAAAACAACACAAACAGCCGCATCATCACGCGCGCTCAACAACTGTCGCAAGCCCTCATCCAGCTTAACCAGTGCGGGCATGGGCGCACCCGCGCCGGCCATAAAATAACGCAGCAAATTCTTTGCTCTTGCCTGATCCAGTCCGCGCAATGCCGCCACATCCAGCGTCGCACCGAAAATCGCGCACTCTGCATCCCGTTGCGCCAACTCATCCAACAAAGTTGCCGCTTCGGCAAAATGCCGTGCGCCGCGAGTCAGGGTCTCCCGGTATGCCGGAAAACGCTGCGCCAACAACGGCAACACCTGATGCCGCAAAAAGTTCCTGGGATAGCGATCATCGTCATTGCTCTCGTCTTCCACCCACGCCAAGCGATGCGCATCCGCATAATCAAGAATGGCCTGCCGCGAACAATTCAGTAGCGGGCGCACGATTTGCGGTCGTGTAGTCTGCTTGGACAACACCGGCATCGCACTTGCACCACGGACTCCGGCACCGCGCAATAATTGCAACAACAGGGTTTCCGCCTGGTCATCGGCGTGATGGGCGAGCGCGATGAAATCGCAGTCTTGAGCCGAAAATGCCCGATAACGCAATTTACGCGCCGCAGCTTCAACACCCTGCTCGCGGAGCGGTACGGTATCGACGCGCTCCACCTGCAAGGGAACAGCAAGTTGCGTGCAGAGTCGGCGGCAGAACGCCGCCCAGCTATCGGCATGAATACTGAGTCCGTGATGAACATGCAGCGCGGAAATTTGCCAATCGTGGCGGGGCGCCAGACGGCACAACAGATGCAATAACACCACGGAATCGACTCCGCCGCTCAGCCCCACCAGAATCGAACCATGCCTGGGCAGTTGATGGGCAAGCTGCGCCGCCAGCCAATCAGCCGAGCTCGACTTCCTTGAATTTTCCATAACTCATCAGACGCTCGAAGCGATCCTGCCGCAAGGTTTCCAGCGGTTTGTTTTGCGCCTGCTGCAATGCGTCCTGCAACGCTTTGCCGACATTTTTCATGGTCGCCGCATAATCGCGGTGCGCACCGCCCAAGGGTTCACCGATAACCTTATCCACCAAGCCCAGTGCTTTCAAACGTGTGGCCGTAATCGCCAGAGTCTCTGCGGCATCTGCGGCCTTATCGGCACTTTTCCACAAAATGGACGCACATCCTTCGGGCGAAATTACCGAATAAGTCGAGTATTGCAACATCATCAGCGCGTCACCGACAGCAATCGCCAGCGCACCGCCGGAACCGCCCTCGCCGATGACCGTGGCAATCAGCGGCACCCGCAACTCCGCCATTTCGTAAAGGTTGCGCCCGATGGCTTCCGATTGACCGCGCTCTTCCGCGCCGATACCCGGATACGCACCCGGCGTATCAATAAAAGTCAGAACCGGAATATCGAACTTTTCCGCCAAGTGCATCAAGCGCATTGCTTTTCGATAACCTTCCGGCAACGGCATCCCGAAATTGCGCGCAATTTTCTCCTTGGTATCGCGCCCCTTCTGGTGTCCGATGACCATCACGCTCTGCCCTTTGAAACGCGCCAAACCGCCAACAATCGCCGAATCGTCGGCAAAAACCCGGTCGCCGTGCAACTCTTCGAAATCGGTAAACAACGCGGCAATATAGTCCTTTGTATAGGGACGCTGCGGATGCCGGGAGACCTGGGAAATTTGCCAGGGGGTCAACTTGGCATACAACTCTTTCAGTTGCACATCACTTTTTTTAGATAATCGCCCGATTTCATCGGCAATGTCCAAGGTCGAGTCGTCCTGCATCAAACGCAACTCGTCAATCTTCTCCTGCAATTCCGCAATCTGACTTTCAAAGTCCAGAAACGATACTTTCATTGATTTATCCTCGGGTACTCAAAGCGCGCCGCATCATACTACAATCCAAAAAAGCGCTTCACCGTCGCCAGCACCTCGCTGTGCTGATGATGCAGCGCGTGACGCTTGGCGGATTCGTCCAAACTCTGATGCGCTTGGTCAAGCTCCGCACGGCGTTCCACCAGAATCTGCGTAACTTCTTCGGCAATGCTGGGGCGTTCGCGCATAATTTCCTCGAAGGCAGCCTTGTCCAAACGATAACACTCGACATCCGTCTTGGCGATAACTGAGGCGGCGCGCGGCGCGCCAGTCATCAAACTCATCTCACCGAAAAAGCTTCCTTTGGACAGCACATTCAAACTGCGCCGCTCTCCCTCATCACCTTCCAGGTAAACCTCCGCCTCGCCCCTGATCACAATATACAAGCAATGTTGCGCCGCCGTGCCTTGCTTGGTGATCAGGTCGCCCTTGGCGAAAGGGGTGTACTTCAGATTTTCCGCCAGCTTGCGCAACTCATCTTCCGTCATCTGGGAAAACAACTGCACACGTTTCAACGTTTTGATTCTCAACAACAGCTCGCGCTGGTGTATCGCCTCTTCATATTTCTCGTTTTCTTTAATGAAGTGAACGTGCTGCTCTTCCACCGTCAGCTTGATTCCGGCGCGCTCCAATGCGGCATAAATGTGCCAGCGCACCGCCCCGTCGGTCGGCGCATCCATGGCCAAATCCGTCAGCCAATAACGCAAGGCGTAACGCGCACAACCCCTGTCCATTTCCATAAACACGCAGTTGGGCGCGGGATCCTTTGCCACATTGCCGATCTGGGCGCGCAATATCGCGTCTTCCGCCGTCTTGATTACCTTGGCAGGCGGCACACCCAAAGCGACGTTGAACCAAATCCAGCGGCGCCATTGCACCGCCTGCTTTTTGCGCCGCCCCAACACGACAAATCTGCTCTTCATCAATTGGCTGTTGGGGAACACCACTGTCTCCCAGTCGCGCGTCTCCACCAAAGTGGAACGCCAGCGTATATCGACCACCCGCCCGGAAACATCATCGACCTTGATCCAGTCGCCAATCTCAATCGAGTTATCCAGCTGCAATGCCAAACCGCCGAGAATATTGCCCAAGGTATCCTGCATGGCAAACGCCACCACGGCGGTAATCATCGCCGATGTCGCGACGATGCTGCCCAAATCCAGCCCGGCATAGCGCAAGCGCACCAAACCCCATGCGATATACGTGATGATCACAAAAATATCTTCGGCGATGCGCGGCGGCCTCAGGTTCACCACGGGCAGCACGATACGGAACAGCAGCAATCCCCACAGACGAATCACCGCAACACCCGCCCCGATTACCGCAACTTCGTGGAATATCGCCGCCGCCGTACTAAATTCCAAAGCGTGAATCAGGGCACTTACAAATTGCAGGGCAAAACAGGCAAAGAAAAACATCAGGGTGTTCAACACACTTTTGCGGCCTTCCTGACGGAAATGAACCAGCAGAAATGAAACCGCCAGTGCCATGACCAGCACTGGCAGTGACTCATCCCGCCAAAAAAACTGAATAGTGGTATCCCAAAAGCCCATGACCGCTCCCCGAGCGTCTAACAATGCGCGGATTCTACACCATCGAATACGCCGACAAACGCTTCCTTCTGCGCCATATTGCCCAAGTATCGCCGCGTTTTAGCTGCACACAACGCATACCGTCACTACCCAAAATATCCATACGCAACTGCCCGATTTCACCCCGGCACAAGGCCTGCCACAGCGGCTGCGCATAAGCCGCTTCAAAATTCTCCAGGGCATTCCGCCAGGCATTCAAATCACCCTGCTGCAACACCGTACGCAAACCCCGCCACCACAACAACTGCGTCTGCCCGTCAACCCCGTCATCCGGGGTGTGCCATTGCGTCGCCCAACCGGCAAACGGAATCTCGGCGGCGGCGGCCAGCATCGCCGCCAACACCTCGTCCGAACACACCCGGGCATAGTTCTTTTGCGGCTGCCCGACCGCGCGCCCTTCCCCCCAAAACCACAAGCTGTTAATCGGCAATTTGCCGCACGCTTCACGCGCTTGATTTACCGGATGATCAAATAAAAACATCTGCACCTCGTTACACAACCGATGCCAGCGTTGCGCCTCGTTTCCCTGCGGTAACAACTCGCGCATATCCCGCCCCAGCGCAAGCGACAGCGGGGTCGTGCGGATGTCCGGCAACCGTTCAACCTGCAAATACCAGCGTTGCGGATGCGGCGCAAAAAAAGTCATTCCCAAACCGGAAAAATAATCGTTCAAACCACCCGCAAGCTGCGCCGCCTCCGCGCTGTCAATATCCGGATTGGGCAGCAACACCATACGCTCGCGCTGCAACTGCACATAAGCCGGATCGGCGCGCAACCAGACCGCATCGGGCGCAGCCGCCGGCAAACCGTCAAAACTCGCCCCCCAAGCCGCAACCGCGCCCTGTTCCGGCAAGCCAAACAAAGACAACAAATGAGACTCCAGCGCGTGCGCCGGACCCACCATCCCGCGCCCCCGAGACAACATCCCCTCCAGGGCGGGCAGGTGCAAACCGGCAATTACCTCGGCGGCAATATCTTGGGGAAGGAACAGATCGGCAATCACCAAATGAACGTTTTTCATCGCCGCGAGTTTAGCACTCTCCAACCATTCAACCGAAATGCAAAACCTTCTGCCACGCGGCCTGTTGTGGCACACTTACGCCCGTCCCCACCAGTTAGTGACAGCAAACTTGCAACCTTACGAATTATTCATCGGCCTGCGCTATACCCGCGCCAAGCGTCGCAATCATTTCATCTCGTTCATTTCGCTGGTTTCCATGCTCGGTATGGCGTTGGGCGTGATGGCGTTGATTGTGGTGCTATCGGTAATGAACGGTTTTCAGAAGGAGATACGCGAACGGATGTTGGGGGCTTCTCCGCATTTGGAAGTGGTGGCTGACGGCGGTCGCATCAATGACTGGCAGGAAATTTTGACGGCGGTTTCCGCCCATCCGCAGGTGGCGGCGGCGGCACCTTATGTGTCCGGACAGGGGATGCTGTCCTTCGGGCAGAGTGTTCAGGGTGCGATGGTGCGCGGCATTGATCCGTCCAGTGAAACGGGCATTACCGATCTTGCCAACAAAATAAAATTCGGCTCTTTGCACGAATTGCGCGGCGGTGAATTTGGCATCGTGTTGGGTATAGATTTGGCGCGTGCCTTGGGTGTCAGACTGGACGAGAAGGTCATGCTCATCGCGCCACAAGGTTCGATTACCCCGGCGGGGATGATGCCCCGCCTGAAACAGTTTCGCGTGGTCGGCGTGTTCGAGATCGGCATGGCTCCCTAC
Organism: Pseudomonadota bacterium; assembly: GCA_049321355.1. Lineage (GTDB taxonomy): Bacteria > Pseudomonadota > Gammaproteobacteria > Burkholderiales > Gallionellaceae > Gallionella. The sequence goes on from JBMOPZ010000030.1 coordinate 34,662, forward strand.
GATAGCAGCCTCGCCTTAATCAATCTGAACGATGCGCAGAAACTCTTTCAATTGGGCGATGCGGTCACCGGTATCAGCAACAAGCTGCGCAATATCGACCTCGCCCCTTTGGTCGCGCAGGATCTGCAACGCAAATTACCGCAACAACTGTATGCCAACGACTGGACACAGCAGAATAGCAACTACTTTCGCGCGGTGCAGATCGAAAAGAAAATGATGTTCATTATTCTGTCGCTGATCGTGGCGGTGGCGGCGTTCAACATCGTCTCCACCCTGGTGATGGCGGTGACCGACAAGCAGGCCGATATTGCCATTTTGCGAACGCTGGGTGCGTCGCCGCGCAGCATTATGAAAATTTTCATGGTGCAGGGCGTGGTGATCGGGGTGATCGGCACCTTGTTGGGCTGCGTCAGCGGCATCGCCCTCGCGCTTAATCTGGATGTCGTCGTCCCCTTCATCGAACAGTTGTTCGGTGTGCAGTTCCTCGCCAAGGATGTCTATTATATCAGCGAGTTGCCTTCCGATTTGCGCTACCGCGAGGTTGCGCTGGTTGCCGCATTTTCCTTCCTGATTAGCCTTTTGGCGACCTTGTATCCCAGCTACCGCGCGTCCCAAACACAACCGGCGGAGGCACTGCGTTATGAATGAGCCCGTCAGCCAAGCGGTCATCTCCTGCCGCGACCTGTACAAAACTTTCTCGCTGGGAAAAACCGACGTGCCGGTACTCAAAGGCATCAACCTTGAGGTGCAACGCGGCGCAAACCTCGCCATCACCGGCGCATCGGGATCCGGCAAAAGCACCCTGCTGCATCTGCTCGGCGGCCTGGATAGTGCCAGCAGCGGCAACATTCAATTGCTCGGCACCAAGTTGCAAAATTTGGGGGAGGCGCAACGCGGCATTTTACGCAACCGGTCGCTCGGTTTCGTTTATCAGTTTCACCACCTGCTGCCGGAATTCACCGCTTTGGAAAATGTCGCCATGCCCTTGCTGATACGCGGCATGACACGCGGCACGGCAGAACCACAGGCGGCGGCCATGCTGGAACGGGTCGGGTTGGCGGCACGTGGCGCGCATCTACCCGCAGAACTCTCCGGCGGCGAACGCCAGCGTGTTGCCGTGGCGCGCGCCCTGGTCACCGAACCCGCCTGCGTCCTCGCGGACGAACCCACCGGCAACCTGGATCGTGACAGTGCCCATGCATTGTTCGATTTGATGCGGCAACTCAGGGAACAGCTGAACACCAGCTTTGTCGTGGTTACCCACGACCTTGAACTGGCAAGCCGGATGCAACGCCGGATGAGACTGCTTGACGGGCAGCTTCACCATGAAACGCGCTAAACAACGCGCACCGCGCAACCCGCTGATTGTGCCGACGCTATTCAGGAAATCCGGCGCACACCAAAAAACAAACAAGGCAAAACGGCGCAAAGAAAAGGTCGCCGTACAGCAGCAGTTAAGCCAAAGCAACGGGCAATGACCACCGCACCCGAACGCGGGTGTTACGTTCCCGGTGATGCGCTTAGCCGAATGCTCAGGTGTAGTCCAACCCCATTGCTTCACGCACATCGCGCATGGTGTCGGTGGCGAGCTTGCGTGCTTTCTCGCAACCGTCGGCAATAATGTTGCGCACCTGTCTCGGATCGTCCAGATAAATTTGCGCGCGTTCGCGCATGGGGCGTTGCTCGTCCAGGACAGCCTGAATCACCGGCTGTTTGCATTCGATGCAGCCTATCCCCGCGCTACGGCAACCATGCTGCACCCATTTTTTGGTGTCTTCGCCGGAATAAACCTGATGCAACTGCCACACCGGGCATTTGTCCGGCTCACCCGGATCGGTGCGGCGTATGCGCGCCGGATCGGTGGGCATGGTGCGTATTTTCTTGGCGACCCCGGCTTCGTCTTCGCGCAGACTGATGGTGTTGTTGTACGACTTGGACATTTTCTGCCCGTCCAGCCCGGGCATCTTTGAAGCGACTGTCAGCATCGCCTTGGGCTCGGACAAAATCATCTTGCCACCGCCTTCGAGATAACCGAACAAACGCTCGCGATCGCCGTGACTCAGGCTTTGCTGTTCGTCCAGCAACGCCTTGGCGGACAATAACGCTTCGTTATCGCCCTGCTCCTGATAGCGCACCCGCAAATCGTTATACAGCCGCGCTTTTTTGCTGCCGAGTTTTTTGGTCGCGGCCTCGGATTTCTCCTCGAAACCCGGTTCGCGTCCGTAAATATGGTTGAAGCGGCGGGCAATCTCGCGGGTAAATTCAATGTGCGGCACCTGGTCTTCCCCTACCGGCACCTGGGTGGCGCGATAAATCAAAATATCCGCGCTTTGCAGCAGGGGGTAACCGAGGAAACCGTAAGTGCTCAAATCTTTCTCGGAGAGTTTTTCCTGCTGATCTTTATAAGTCGGCACGCGCTCCAGCCAGCCCAGCGGCGTAATCATCGACAGCAGCAAATGCAATTCGGCGTGTTCCGGCACGCGCGACTGGATGAACAGCGTGGCATGTGCCGGATCGACGCCCGCCGCCAGCCAATCGACCACCATGTCCCAGACGCTTTGCTCGATGACTTGGGGGGTATCGTAATGCGTGGTCAATGCGTGCCAGTCGGCGACGAAAAACAGGCATTCGTATTCGTGCTGCATCCGCACCCAATTTTTCAGCACCCCGTGGTAATGCCCCAAGTGCAAACTGCCGGTGGGACGCATCCCCGATAACACACGATCAACAAACATGATTTTCCTCTATACCCCAAATAACAACGACAACACTTTATAAACCAAATCAATAATCGGTCGCATGATCCACCCCAACACCGGGGTAACCGCCATAAAAATCAGAATGAACAGACCATACGGCTCGATTTTCGACAGCATGTGGGCTTGACGATACGGCAACAAACTGACCGCGACCCGCCCGCCGTCCAGCGGCGGCAAGGGCAACAGGTTGAGCACCATCAGCACCACGTTGATCATGATGCCGATTTGAGCCATTCCCATCAGCGGCTCGGCAAAATAACTGCCGGGCATAGACCATGACAGTTTCAGCAGCAACGTCCAGAGTATCGCCATAAACAAATTTGACGCCGGTCCGGCAAGGGCAACCCACAACATATCCTGTTTGGGACGGCGCAGCGCGCCAAAATTAACCGGCACCGGTTTGGCCCAGCCGAACAGGATGCCGCCCACCATCAAGGTCAATAGCGGCAACACAATCGTGCCCACCGGATCAATGTGACGCAGCGGGTTAAGACTGATGCGTCCCTGCTGGTAGGCGGTCATATCGCCGAAGTGGCGTGCCACGTAGCCGTGCGCCGCTTCGTGCAGCGTAATGGCAAACAAAACCGGAATCGCGGCGAGCGCGATGGTTTGTATCAAACTATCCATTTCCATCAGGTTTCAATTCCAAAAGGTGTAATGCTGCCCCTGCCCTGTCTCACCAGCACGGGCGTATCGCCGCTTAAATCAATCACCGTGGTGAACTCCAACGCCACCGCGCCGCCGTCTATCACCACCGCAACCTGCTTTTCCAGCAAGCCGCGAATCTCCCCGGCATCGGTCGGCGGCCATTGCTGGTCGGGCAGTATCAGGGTTGAGCTCATCATCGGCTCGTTCAACTCTTCCAACAACGCCAGCGCGACCGGGTGATCGGGAATGCGAATACCGATAGTGCTGCGCTTGGGATGTTGCAGACGTTTCGGCACTTCCTTGCTGGCTTCCAGAATAAAAGTGTAGCTGCCCGGCGTGTTCGCCTTGAGCAAACGGAATTGATGGTTATCCACGCGCGCATAACGCGAGATCTCCGAAAGGTCGCGACACATCAGGGTGAAATGATGCTGTTCATCCAGTTGGCGGATTTGGCGGATTTTCGTTACCGCATTTTTATCGTCGAGATGACAGCCCAAGGCGTAACAGGAGTCGGTGGGATAGACCACGACTCCGCCGTCGCGCAGCGCGGACACGGCCTGGCGTATCAGGCGCAAGTTGATATTAGCGGGATAAATTGTGAAAAATTGCGACATGGCGGTATGCGCCTAATGCAGTGATAAAACTTGTAATACCGAGCGGCATCCCAGCGGCAAGTCCGGCAAGCGTCCCATATCGCGCCAGCTCTCGCCCGGACCGTGAAAGTCCGAACCGCAGGAACACAACAAATCAAACTCCCCGGCGTAGCGTGCGAATTCGGCATACTGTTGCGGCGTATGGCTGCCGGTAACCACTTCCAGTGCCTGCCCGCCCAGCCCGACAAATTCCGCCAGCAATTCGCGCATTGTCTTCTTGCCCATGCTGTGCTTGCCCACCATGTAACGCCCCGGATGCGCCAGCACCGCCACCCCGCACGCACCGTTAATCCAGGCAATGGCATCGGCGAGCGTCGCCCACTGGTGCGGCACGTAACCGGGCTTGCCCGCCGCCAGATAGCGGTTGAACACGCTCTTTACGTCCTTGCAATGTCCCGCCTCGACCAGATAACGGGCAAGGTGTGTGCGGCCTATCATATTGGCGTTGCCGGCATGGCGATAAGCCCCCTGCAACACACCGCCGATACCGATTTTTGCCAGTTCGTCGGACATCTTTTTGGCGCGCTCCCCGCGCCCGCTGCGCACCCGCGACAGACCGTCGAGCAGCGGCTGATAACCGGAATCTATCCCCAAACCGACAATATGCAGCGTGTGTTTGCGCCACGACACCGAGATTTCCACACCGTTGATAAAACGCATCCCGGCTGCCAATGCCGCCGCGCGCGCCTCGTTCAAGCCATCGACATCGTCGTGGTCGGTCAATGCCAACACCTTGACACCGCGCTCGGCGGCACGTCGCACCAAATCCGTCGGGGTCAACATGCCGTCGGAAACAGTGGAGTGGCAATGCAAATCGTAATCCAGCATCAGGCATCCCCCCCGCCTTTTTTCATCACCTTGCCTTCGGCGGCGCGCTGGCGGCGCACCTCCTTGGGATCGGCGATCAGCGGACGATAAATCTCAACGCGATCCATCTCGCGTAACACCGTATCGGGTTTAATCAGCTTGCCGAAAATACCGAGTTTATTTACCTTCAGATCGATTTCGGGATGCTTCGCCAAAATACCGCAGTCCTGAATCGCCTCGCCTGCCGTCGCGCCCTCGGAGACGCTATAGCGCAGCAAGGTCTGCTCTGCCGGCAGGGCATACACCACTTCGATGTCAATTTTATGAGTCATACGTTCAAATAAATTTTGTCTGCTCGTTGAATGAAAGCATCCACCAAGCTGCTGGCAATGTAGTGAAATACCGGCCCGACCAGTTTTTCCAGTAGCTTGCTGGAAAACTCGTAATGCAGGCGGAACTCTATTTTACAGGCTGAATCGCTCAAGGAAACAAACCGCCAGCTTCCGTCCAGATGTTTGAACGGACCATCCTGCAACATCATTTCAATTTGATGGGGTGGAACACGCCGATTTTCGGTGGTGAAGTGCTGTTTGAGGTGGTGATAATCAATTTTCACTGTCGCGCGTATGGTCTGCTGATCCAACTCGACCACGCTGGCACCGGCACACCAAGGCAAAAACTGCGGATATTCTTCGACACGATCGACCAGATTGAACATTTGCGCTGCGCTGTACGCGACCAACACCGTTTTCTCTACTAAAGCCATTACCCCGCAAAGTCCGTCATGGAAAGGCTGCTAGAATAGCCGAATGAACCGCAAAACTCATCTGTAATTGATCCCCAATGAGCATTATTCAAAATAAAAAAGCCTTTCACGACTACTTCATCGAAGACAAATATGAAGCGGGCCTTGTGCTGGAAGGATGGGAAGTCAAAGCAATCCGTGCCGGACGCGCCAACCTTAAAGAGGCGTATGTCACCATCAAGGATGGCGAATTGTTTCTGTTTGGCTCGCACATCAGCCCGCTTGCCACCGCTTCCACCCACATCCACCCGAATGCCACCCGCACCCGCAAGCTACTGTTGCACGCCAAAGAAATCGACAAACTCATAGGCAAAGTACAGCGCGCCGGTTTTACCCTGATGCCACTGAATATGCACTACAAAGGCGGACGCATTAAGCTGGACATCGGCCTTGCCAAGGGTAAAAAAGAATACGATAAACGCGCCACCGCACGCGACCAGGATGCCAAGCGGGAAGCCGCCCAGGCGATGAAAAAAGAACGCCGATAAGCCATGACTGACGCGCCCGAAAATACCGCTCCAACCGCAACTGCCTATCTCGCCGGTGGCTGTTTCTGGGGGATGGAAGAATTGATACGCCAAATTCCGGGCGTGTTGCACACCGAAGTGGGCTACAGCGGCGGCACCACGCCCGATGCCACCTATGAAATTGTCAAAACCGGGCAAAGCGGCCATGCCGAATCGCTCAAAATCATTTTTGATCCGCGGCGATTGAGCTACCGCCGCCTGCTATTTGAATTTTTTCGGATGCATAACCCCACCACCCCCAACCAACAAGGCAATGACCGTGGCACGCCCTACCGCTCGGTGATTTTCTACAGCGACCCGGCACAACAACAGACCGCCGCAAACGTCATCGCCACGGTCAATGCCAGCGGCGCATGGCAAGCACCCATCGTGACCGAAGTGGTACCCTTCAAACAGTTCTACCGCGCCGAGGAATATCACCAACAATACCTGCAAAAACACCCGCAAGGTTATACCTGCCACTATATAAGACCGCTCTCATTTGACGAGTGAAATAACCATTTTCGGGCAGTGCTCCCCGATTGATATCACCCTAACGAACCAAGAAATTTTCCCGGCGGCATTACCAACAAAAATAATCCTTGGGAGTTATTTTCTGGTGACGATGCCGCATTGTGATAAAGCGCAGAACACCTCCTCCACGCAACTGCTTATGTCTTCCTTGTCGGTATCCACGACCAGTTCGGGATTATCGGGGGCTTCGTAAGGGGAGGATATGCCGGTGAAGTTGGCGATTTTTCCGGCGCGCGCTTTTTTGTATAACCCTTTGACATCGCGTGTTTCGCACACTTCGATGGGGCTGTCGCAGTGAATTTCGACGAACTCGCCCTCGGCAACCATATCGCGCACTTTTTGCCTGTCTGCCCGATACGGGGAGATGAACGCGGTTAACACAATCACGCCCGCCTCCATAAACAGTTTGGCAACTTCGCCGATACGGCGGATGTTTTCTTCACGATCCTGCGCGGTGAAGCCGAGATCGCCACACAGTCCGTGCCGAACGTTGTCACCATCCAACACGAAGGTACGGCAGCCGCGCTGATGGAGCTCTTCTTCCACCGCGTGTGCCAAGGTCGATTTGCCCGCCCCGGAAAATCCGGTGAACCAGATAATCGCACCGCGATGACCGTTTTGCGCTTCGCGGCGTTCACGGGTGACGGTGGCACAATGCCATACCACATCGGTTGAAACGGCGACGGGGATTTTATCTGTCATGGTGCGTCCGCTATCAGAGAGAAAAGGGGTAAATCGGATTTCGCCAGCACAAAAAATTCCGGGTTGTGCAAATCAGCCTTGTTGTATTGCAACGGATTGCCGGAACGGTCGCACACCGTGCCGCCCGCCGCGACTACCACCGCATGAGCGGCTGCCGTGTCCCACTCCATGGTCGGCCCCAGGCGCGGATAAAAATGTGCCGCGCCTTCGGCGACCAGGCAAAGTTTGAGCGAACTCCCCATGCTGATGCACTGGTGATCGCCGAGACGGGCGAGCAACGCCGCCGTGCGCTCGTCACTATGCGAGCGACTGGCAACCACTTTGAGCGATTCGCCCGCAAGCTGTTGTGCCACTTGTATAGCCTGCGGCGGATGATTGCCTCGCCTGATGAACGCGCCCGCGCCGCGCGCCGCGTAGTAGCAAATATCCAGAACCGGCGCGTAAACCACACCCAATACCGGCTGCCCGTCCTCGATCAGGGCGATATTCACGGTAAACTCACCGTTGCGTTTGATAAATTCCCTGGTGCCGTCGAGCGGATCCACCAGCCAAAACGTTTTCCACCGCTGACGCTCGGCATAGCCGGTTTGCGCCGACTCTTCCGACAAAATCGGCCAGCCCGGTGATAAATCGGTCAAGCCCGCATCAATCACTTGATCCGATGCCAAGTCCGCCAGCGTTAGCGGCGAGCTGTCCGCTTTGGTAAATGTGGCACTATCGGGATTGGCATAAACCGCCATAATCGCCTCCCCGGCGTGGACGGCGGTGGCAACCACTTGAGGCAGCAAACTTTTCAGCACAGATAATGCTTTCTATGATGTTTTGGAGCGGCGTATTCTAGCACCGGCAAGGCTGGGGATAACCCAAAACCCTGCGCCATCATTCGTCCGCTATTTTTTGGCGGCAGCAGGCATGTTGCGTTACCATCGCGACCGCATAATTTGTAATCCGCAACGACCTCACCCCATGATTTGGAAACCTCACGTCACCGTCGCTGCCGTTATTGAACAGGACGGGAAATTTTTGCTGGTGGAAGAACACACCCCGCAGGGATTGTTGTTCAATCAACCCGCCGGACATTGGGAGCAAAACGAAAGTTTGCCCGACGCTGCCGCGCGCGAGACGCTGGAAGAGTCGGGATATGTGTTCGCGCCCGAATACCTGCTCGGTATTTACCGCTGGCACGCGCCCGCCGCCGACACCACTTATCTGCGCTTTGCCTTCGGCGGGCGCATCGTCGGGCACCACCCGGAACGCACCCTGGATGAGGGCATCGTACGTGCCGCATGGCTGACAGCGGAAGAAATACGCGCCACCCGGCAACGCCACCGCAGCCCGTTGATTGTGCGCTGTATCGAAGACCATCTCGCGGGCAAACGTTATCCGCTCGACCTCATTACACATTATGCTTAACCGGCAAGTACACTCCCCAGCCGCCATTCACCCGCCCGGTGCGGAGGCGCGATTATGAGCAACACCCGCAAGCCCTGGGTCGTGGTCGGCATGTCCGGCGGCGTGGATTCTTCGGTCACCGCCCTGTTGCTCAAGCAACAGGGTTACCAGGTCATCGGCCTGTTTATGAAAAACTGGGAAGATGACGACGACAGCGAATACTGCTCGTCACGCCAGGATTTGATCGACGCGGTCGCGGTTGCCGATAGCATCGGCATTCCCATCGAGGCGGTAAATTTTGCCAAAGAATATAGGGAACGTGTATTCAGCCACTTTCTGCGCGAATACGAGGCGGGACGCACACCCAACCCCGACATCCTGTGCAATTCGGAAATCAAGTTCAAAGCCTTCCTCGACCACGCCATCCGCTTGGGAGCGGATGCCATCGCCACCGGACATTACGCCCAGGTACGCGAGCTTGGCGGTTCATTCCAGTTGTTAAAAGCAAAAGATGACAGCAAAGACCAGAGTTATTTTCTGCACAGGCTAAACCAGCAGCAGTTGTGCAAGGCGATGTTTCCGCTGGGGCAACTGCTCAAATCGCAAGTGCGCGGCATTGCCGCCCGACACGGGCTGACAAATCATGCCAAAAAGGACAGCACCGGCATCTGTTTTATCGGCGAACGCCCGTTCCGCGAGTTTCTTGGCCGCTATCTGCCCGCCAAACCGGGTGAAATGTGCACGCCGGAAGGTATCGTGGTCGGCGAGCATATCGGGTTATCGTTCTACACCATCGGGCAGCGTCAGGGCTTGGGCATAGGCGGATCGCGCCAGGCCAGCGGTGAACCGTGGTTTGTCGCCGGCAAACAGATACCGGACAATCGCCTGATTGTGGTACAAGGTCACGATCACCCGCTGCTGCTCAAACGGCAACTCGACGCACTGGAAATGCACTGGATTAGCGGGCACGCACCCGACGCGGCACGCGGCTATGCCGCAAAAACCCGCTATCGGCAGCAAGACGCGGCTTGTCACATCACGCTGCAAACGGGCGGCGCGCATTTCAGCTTTGACGGGGCGCAATGGGCGGTGACACCGGGACAATCAGTGGTCCTCTATGACGGCGCGGTTTGTCTGGGCGGCGGCATTATCAGGTAACACCAACAACAGGAATACACACATGCAATTTATTGAAACCTTGGGGACGGACACCCTGCAACTGCTACTCATTCTGGGTATTGCAACGTTGGGGCATTTTCTGGCCTTGCGTGCGCTCAAGCGTGCGGAACGCATCGCCTCGCTCACCACCAATATTTGGGATGACTCGCTCATCAACGCTGCAAAGAAACCCCTGCCCGCATTGATTTGGCTGATTGCCGCCGCTGTTTCCTTGCGTCTATTCGATCTTCCGCTCAGCCCTCACGCCATCGAGCTGTTGGGTCACGCCCGCAACATCAGCATTATCTTGTGCGCTGCCTGGTTTCTGTTTTCGCTGACCCGTGAAGTGGCCGACAACAGCATCGCCGCGCAAACTGCCGCCGGAAAAACAGTTGACCTCGGCACAATAGGCGCGCTGTGCAAGTTGTCGCGCATCATCATCGTGGTAGTCGCGCTGCTGACCATCATGCAATCGCTGGGCTTTAGCATCTCCGGTATTTTGGCGTTCGGCGGTGTCGGCGGTATCGCGGTCGGCTTTGCCGCCAAAGATCTGCTGGCCAACCTCATCGGCGGTCTGATGATTCATTTTGATCGTCCCTTTTCCATCGGAGATGCCGTGCGTTCGCCGGATCGCCAGTTTGAAGGCCGGGTGGAAGACATTGGTTGGCGGCAAACCACCATACGCTCGATCAACATGACGCTGTTCTACGTGCCCAATTCTTTGTTTTCGACCATCGTGGTGGAAAATCCCTCGCGCATGTCGCATCGCCGCATCCGTGAAGTCATCGGTCTTCGTTACGACGACCTCGGCAAGATGGGCATCATCACCGAGGAAGTCAAAACCATGCTGGCACAGCATCCCAAAATCGATCAGCAACAGCCCATCGTGGTCGCGTTCGATCAGTTTGCCGACTCTTCGCTTAACTTCATCCTCCAGGCATTCACCGATGCCACCGATCTGCCCGGCTTTCAAACCGTCAAGCAAGACATCTTGATGAAAGTGGCGGACATTATCGCCAAACATGGCGCAGAAATTGCCTTCCCGACACGCACCCTGCATATCCAGCAGCCGGCTTAGCCCTGTGCCGGATTGCGCTTTCACGTAAAATATCCCCCTAAATTTATTCCATGAGTCGCCCATTATGATGATCTCCGCGCTAATCGCCCTCTCCCCGCTCGATGGTCGCTACCACAACAAAGTCGATGCCCTGCGCGGCTACTTCAGCGAATTCGGTCTGATTCGCTATCGTGTCCTGATTGAAATCGAGTGGTTCAAGGCACTGAGCGCGGAAGCCGGCATCGTCGAATTGCCGCCGCTTTCCGCCGCCACCGTCGCCCGGCTCGACCAACTCGCCGCCTCCTTCTCCAAAGAAGATGCGATGGAAATTAAAGCCATTGAAAATCGCACCAATCACGACGTCAAAGCCATCGAATACTGGTTGCGCGAAAAGCTCTCGGATAACCCCGAGACCGCGCAATCTCTGGAATTCATCCATTTCGCCTGCACCTCGGAAGACATCAACAACCTCAGCCACGCCCTGATGCTCAAGGGCGCACGTGATGCGGTGATGTTGCCCACGCTACAGGTACTGGTTGGTCGCCTGAAAAACATCGCGCAGCAACTGGCCGAACAAGCGATGCTATGCCGTACCCACGGTCAAACCGCCACACCGAGTACCATGGGCAAGGAAATCGCCAACGTCGTCTATCGGCTGGAACGGGCGCAACAAAACATTGAGTCCGTCGAGATTCTCGGAAAAATAAACGGCGCGGTGGGCAACTACAACGCCCATCTCTGTGCCTATCCCGATGTCGATTGGGAGCATCTCGCCCAACGTTTCGTCGAAGCGCGCGGCCTCGGCTTCAACCCCTACACCATCCAGATTGAACCGCACGATTACATGGCCGAACTGTACGATGCCTACGCCCGCGTCAACACCATCCTCATCGACCTCAACCGCGACATCTGGGGTTATATTTCGCTGGGCTATTTCAAACAAAAAGTGATCGCGGGCGAAGTCGGCTCCTCCACCATGCCGCACAAAGTCAACCCGATTGATTTTGAAAACTCCGAAGGCAACCTCGGCCTCGCCAACGCACTGCTGCGCCACCTCAGCGAAAAGTTGCCCATCTCGCGCTGGCAGCGCGACCTTACCGACTCCACCGTATTGCGCAACATGGGCGTGGCCTTGGGTTACACCCTGCTGGCGTATGAATCCTGCCTTAAAGGATTGAACAAACTGGAAGCCAACCCGCAACGCCTGGCGGACGATTTGAACAATAGCTGGGAAGTGCTGGCCGAACCGATTCAGACCGTCATGCGCCGCTACAACATCGAAAATGCCTACGACAAACTCAAAGAACTGACACGCGGCAAAGGCGGCATCAACCGCGACAATCTCGCCACTTTTATCGAAACACTGGACATCCCCGCCGCTGAAAAACAACGCCTGAAAAACCTCAGTCCGGAAACCTATCTCGGCAACGCTGCCGAACTGGCGAAGCGAATATCCAACTGAGCGGGGAAGAATCAATCCCGATTGATTTAAGGAAATTCTGATTAAGTCTCGCCGCTCGACAGGCTCAGGGCGCACGGACTTAATCAGTGCGTCCTTAGCACCGTACAGAATACATCTACAACATCCCCCGCTCGGCAAAAGATAATGTTTCTCCGGCGGTCACCACAAAGTGATCCAGCACCCGCACGTCCACCAGCGAACACGCCTGCTTCAAGGCATCGGTTAGCAAGCGATCCGCCTCGCTCGGCTCGGCCACCCCCGAGGGATGATTGTGGGCCAAAATCACCGCTGCGGCATTGTGCGCCAGCGCCCGTTTAACGACTTCACGCGGGTAAACACTGGTCTGTGTCAATGTGCCGTGGAACATCTCTTCGGCAACCAGCACGCGATGCTGGCTGTCCAGAAAAATCACCAGAAACACCTCCTGCTGACGAACACCGAGCAATAGCCGCAAATAGTCGCGCACCGTGCGCGGCGAACTTAACGCGTCGCCGCACTGCATCTGTTCCCGCAACGCCCGCCGTGCCATTTCCAGCACTGCCTGCAACTGCACATACTTTGCCTGTCCCATGCCGTGCATCGCGCAGAACTCTGCCTCGCTCGCGGCACACAACTGCGTCAAACTGCCGAAGCGGGCGAGCAGTTCGCGCGCCAAGTCAACCGCGCTTTTACCCACCACCCCGGTACGCAGAAAAATCGCCAGCAACTCGGCATCCGATAACGCCGCCGCCCCGCGCTGGAGCAGCTTTTCTCTGGGACGTTCTCCTGCGGGCCAATCGGTAATCGCCATTATCGCCGCCCACATTCACGCGGTAATGAAGCCGAATAGCTCATCGGGTATTTGCTACGGTAAGCAACCATGCACATTGCGCGCCTCGACTTTCAGGATTAGCCACGACACTTTAATCGAAGCGCACAATGGCAACAACACTGCCAGGCGACATAGCGAGCGACGGAAAACGTGATACAGATGGGCGTGCCACGAACACGGTAACAGCGACCGGAATGAAAAAACGGGTTAGCGTGTTACGCTAACCCGTTTTTGAATGTGGCGTCCCCAACGAGATTCGAACTCGTGTTACCGCCGTGAAAGGGCGATGTCCTAGGCCTCTAGACGATGGGGACTGTGGTACTACTTACTTTTCTTTGGTGGAGATAAGCGGGATCGAACCGCTGACCTCTTGCATGCCATGCAAGCGCTCTCCCAGCTGAGCTATACCCCCGTACCTCGAAAGAGCGCGCATTATATTGATGCGGGCTGTGCTTGTAAAGCCAAGCGGGGAAATTTACAGATATTGTTTTATTCTGCCCATCACAAGCTCGCGCGGGAAGAGTGCTAGCACGGCATCCACCGATGGCGTATGGGTTTGCCCGAGCAATATCACGCGCAACGGCATCGCCAGTTTCGGCATTTTAAGCTTGTGTTTGGCGAGCATTTCTTTTATCAGTGCCGCCAGTGCGGGGGCTTCCCAGGCAACATCGGCAAAGCGTTCCAGCAGTTCAGCCAATACCGGCAACACTTCTGCGGTCAAATGGGTATCCAGCAACTCCCGCGCGGGGCGGATGTCGCTATAAAAGACTTCCGCATCGTCAGCCAGCTCCAACAGGGTTGCGCTGCGTTCTTTGTACAGGGCTATGATTTCCTGCAACTGCGGCGTGTCGCTAATTGTGACGTTACGTTTAAGCAGGTGTCCGTGCACCAAGTCACTCAAACGACTGTTATCTGCCAGCTTGATGTAATGCTGATTCAGCCAGCGCAATTTTTCGGGATCAAATTGTGCCGCCGATTTGCTGACGTGTCGCGAGTCAAACCATTCGACAAATTGCGCCATCGAGAAAATTTCTTCATCGCCATGGGACCAGCCCAGTCGCGCCAGATAGTTAAGCAGCGCCTCCGGCAAGAAACCGTCTTCGGCATACTGCATCACGCTCACCGCGCCATGGCGTTTGGACAGACGCTCGCCATCGCTGCCCAAAATCATCGGCACATGCGCATATTGCGGAATGGCCGCCCCCAGCGCTTTGAGGATATTGATTTGACGCGGGGTGTTATTAACGTGATCGTCGCCGCGTATCACCTGCGTGATACCCATATCCAAGTCGTCCACCACCACGCAAAAATTATAGGTCGGCGTCCCGTCGGAACGGGCGATGATGAGGTCGTCCAGCTCGGCATTCTCGAAAATAATTTTGCCTTTGACCATATCGTCCCAGGCGGCAACGCCGTGCATCGGATTTTTGAAACGCACGACGGGCTTAACTGCTGCGGGAGGCGGCGGCAACACTTTCCCCTGCTCGGGGCGCCAGCAGCCGTCATAACGCGGCTTCTCGCCACGCGCACGCTGCGCCTCGCGCAAGGCATCCAATTCTTCCGGTGTGGTATAGCAGTAGTACGCCTTGCCCTCGGACAGCAGGCGTTGAATAACCTCTTTATAGCGCGCCATGCGCTGCATTTGATAGAACGGGCCTTCGTCGTAATCCAGATTCAGCCATGCCATGCCATCCAGAATCGCCTGCACCGATTCCTGTGATGAACGTTCCAAATCGGTATCCTCGATGCGCAAAATAAACGTTCCGCCCAGCTTGCGCGCATACGCCCAAGAAAACAGTGCGGTGCGGGCGCCGCCTATGTGTAGATAACCGGTTGGACTGGGTGCGAAACGGGTGCGTGTGGTCATAGCGTGCGATGGGATGTCAAAAAACGAAGCGGCATTTTACGGAATTTGCCCGCTGTACGCATAAAGAATTTGACTGGCAGAACGCCGACATGCTCTAATCCGCGCCCTCTCCAGCAGTGTTCTGCCAAATGGCAACACCGGCTGTTGTTTCCACCGCCGTATTCTGTACGGCAAAACGGGCGATTAACTCAGTGGTAGAGTGCCACCTTCACACGGTGGAAGCCAGTGGTTCGAACCCACTATCGCCCACCATCCGCAACTTGAACAAACGCCTGAAATTCTCACTGGTCTGTCTGCCTACCTCCGCCACGCTGATGCCGCGCAGCTGTGCGATCTCCTCGGCAACATGCTTGACGAAAGCGGGCTGGTTCAATTTGCCGCGATGCGGCACGGGGGCAAGGTAGGGAGAATCGGTCTCAATCAGTATCCGCTCGAGCGGCACGTACCGTGCCACCGCTTTGAGTTCCTTGGCATTCTTGAAGGTCACGATGCCGGAGAATGAGATATAAAAATTCATCTCCATGGCCGCTTCGGCCACTTCCCGGCTCTCGGTAAAACAGTGCATCACCCCGCCCGCTTCGGCAGCATGTTCCCGCCGCATGATGTTCAGGGTGTCTTCGGCTGCCGATCGGGTGTGGATGATGAGCGGCTTGGCGCATTCCCGCGCGGCGCGGATATGGGTGCGAAAACGCTCGCGTTGCCATTCCAAATCGCCGCTCAAACGGAAATAATCCAGCCCGGTCTCGCCGATCGCAATCACTCTGTCATGCCGCGCCAGCCCGACCAGACGCGCGACCGAGGGTTCTTCCACCGACTCGTAATCGGGGTGTACACCGACCGAGGCATAAATGTGCTCATGCTGCTCTGCGAGGGACAGCACCTGCGGAAAATCCGCCAAGTTCACCGAGACACACAACGCGTGCGTCACGCGGTTTTCTTCCATCCGCGCCAGCACGCCATCCATATCGGCGGCCAATTCGGGAAAATTGATGTGGCAGTGTGAATCGACAAAAGACATGCAGGTGATCCTCTCGCTTAAACCTTGGTCAACATGATGCGACGATATGAGAACAGCAGTGATTCCAGAAATAATTTCGGGTTCAGGGTGTGCTGTGCCTCGCGCTTTGCGGTTTGCAGGTAGCCCGAGAGGCGGGCCAGATCGAGCAGTGCCAGCGGTTCGACCAGTGTTTTGATCTCGGTTTCTTCGCCGAGGTGGTAGCGTAGCCTGCCCGCAGCTTTCATCATGTTCAGGTCGAAGCTCCATTGTTGCAGCCATTGCACGACCAAGACTTGTTCGGTCTTTTGCAGCGTTTCCGCCAGCGCGAAGACATCCAGCGAAACCGGCCGGCGTAGGGCACGCAATAACGACGCGCGGGCCTCACTGCCCGCGATTTCCGCCGCACCGAGTGCTACCAGCGGGGAGAATCCGGAAAGTGCCAGTGCGCTATCGGGGTCGCTGACACCCATGGCCTTCAGCCATCTCGTGGCGATTTCCACCGGCGGTTGTGAGACGGTGAAGCTCATGCAACGGCTCAGGATCGTCGGCAGCAGTTGTTGCGGTTTGTGCGTCACCAGAATGAACAGCAAGTCTTCTGCCGCCTCTTCCAGTGATTTGAGCAGGGCATTTGCGGCGTTGACATTCATCATTTCCGCCGGATAGATCACGACGATACGTTTGCCGCGCTGATGGGAGGACTGATTGACGAAGTCGCTCAGGCTTCTGATTTTATCGACGGGAATATCTTTGCCCGGTTTCTTTTTGGTGTCGGCAAGTGCTTCATCGGCGGCACGTTTGACCCAAGATGAGGCATCCCGATTGCCGGCTTCTTTGACCGAGAGCGCGTCCGGTTGTAACAGTCTGAAATCGGGATGCGATGCCTGCGTAAACCACAGGCACTGTTCGCATTGCCCGCATACGTCACCGGCTTGGTCGATTTGCCTGCATAACAGGCTTTGCGCAAATGCCATCGCCAGATCGAATTTTCCGATTCCCTGCCCGCCTTTAATCAGCAATGCCGACGGCAGGCGTTCGCGTAACGCTTGCAAACGCGACCAGTCTTCATGTTGCCAGGGGTAGCGTGTCGGCATCAGAGGCGCGCCACGATGTCTGCGAGTTGCTGCCGCACGGTCGCGATGTCACGCGCACCGTCGATCACGGCGAGCCGCTTGGGGTGCTGCTGAACACGCTTGTGGTAACCGGCGCGCACCCGCTCGAAGAACTCGCCCTGCTCCTGTTCGAAACGATCGGGCGCGGCGGTGTGACTCAGGCGTTCTCTGGCGACTTCGATCGGAACGTCGAAGAACAACGTCAGATCCGGCTGCAGATCGGGGTGTACCCATTGCTCAAGCCGGGTCAGTTTGTCCCAGTCCATGCCGCGTCCCCCGCCCTGATAGGCGAAGCTGGCATCGCTGAAGCGATCCGAAATAACCCACTTGCCGCTATTCAGGGCGGGCTTGATGACCTGTTCAATGTGTTCCAAACGCGCGGCGAACATCAATAGTGCTTCCGTGCCGATGCTCATGCTCTGGTTCAGTAGTATTTCGCGCAACTGCTCGCCCAGCGCGGTGCCGCCCGGTTCACGGGTCACGATCACCGCTATGCCCCGCTTGCGCAGCGTATCGGCAAGCCATGTCAGATGGGTGCTTTTTCCGGCACCATCGACACCTTCAAAGGTGATGAATTTACTCATTTTTGATAACGGTTAACCGCCCGGTTATGTTCTGTTAAGGTTTTCGAAAAATGCGAGCTGCCGTCGCCGCGCGCCACGAAGTATAGCGCGTCGGTCTGGGCCGGATGCAATGCCGCCTGCAACGAGGCCGCGCCCGGCAATGCAATCGGGGTGGGAGGCAAACCGGGACGGGTATAAGTGTTATAGGGGGTATCGGCGAGCAGATCACGCTTGCGTAAATTGCCGTCGAACCTCTCGCCCAGGCCGTAGATCACGCTCGGATCTGTCTGTAATGCCATACCTTTGCGTAAACGGTTCACAAACACCCCGGCGATGATGCTCCGGTCACTGTGCACACCGGTCTCTTTTTCAACAATAGAGGCCAAGATCAGCGCCTGATAAGGATCACTTAGCGGCAGATCCTTATCGCGCAGCAACCATTCTTTCAGCAGATATTGCTGCATGGTCTGGTAAGCACGTTTAAGTATTTCCATATCGCTGCTACCCGCATCAAAATGGTAAGTGTCTGGAAAGAACAAGCCCTCCGCATGATTTTCTGTCGCGCCGATACGGCGCAAGATTTCGTCATTCGACAACCCGCTGGAGTCGTGCAAAATATCTGCGGTTGCATCCAAGGTGGCGCGAAACTGCCGGAAGGTCCAGCCTTCAATCAGGCTGATGCGGCACTGGCTGACCTGCCCCTGCTGCAATATGTGCAGCAACTCCAAGGGCGTAACCGCTTGCGTCAAGGTGTAACTTCCCGCCTTGATTTGCTGGTCTTTGCCGAGCAGGCGTACCAACCAGATAAACATTTGCGCCTGCGGCAGTAAACCTGCTTGATGCATTTCATGCGCCATGCTGGTCAGCGAACTCCCTTGCCTGAGGGAAAACTCAAACGGGGTATTGGGTAATGGCAAAGGTCGCGAGAGGTAATAGCCCAGCGCGGCGGTCGCCAACAACACCGCCAATACGCACATTGTCAATAACCGTCGTATCACTTGCCGCCCTCATGCCATTCCCGACGAATCCTGTCTGCCATGGGGAAAGATTGCCAATGTCGCGTATTTAATTCGCGTACCGACCACAAACCGATGACACTATTCGTCAAGAACACCTCGTCGGCTTGCAATAATTCGTCCAGATGTATCGCCCTCACTTGCAGCGCAACCCGCTGTTGTTCCGCCCATGCAATCAGCCGCTGCCGCTGCACACCGTCAACACCGCAGCGTGACAAATCCGGCGTGATCAAGTGCCCTTGTGAATATATAAACACATTGCTGCGCGTACCGCCAATCACATTGCCGAGATTATCCAGCAGCAATCCTTCCGCAATCTGCGCATCACACCACTCTGCCGCCGCCAGTACATTTTCCAGACGGTTGAGATGCTTGATGCCGGCAAGTCGCGGCTGGTGGCATAAACGCAGATCGCATATTCGCACCTTGATGCCGGATGACAACCATTCGGGCGGATAAACGGGTCGCGGGGAAATATCCCACAGGTGGCTTGCAACACAAGCTGGCGGCGGTGCATAACCGCGCTGCCCCTCGCCGCGCGTCACGATGAGCTTGAATACGCCATCAGTATGGCTTGACAACAGAGTATCCAATTCCCGCGCAAGCAACCCGATTTCGGGACATGCAATGTTCAGCCTGCGACAATCGTGTTGGAGTTTTTGGTAATGCAACGGCCAGTTTCTGGCTTGTCCCGCGCGGACAAGCAGGGTGCGGAACACTCCATCACCATAGAGCAAACCGCGGTCGCGGATACTGATGAGTCCGCCTTGCACCCCGTTAACCAGCATGGCTGGAAGTCGGGAAGGGATGGCTCAACATGTCCCCACAGCCCAACGTCAGACTTTGCGAAACACCAGGGTACCGTTGGTTCCGCCGAAACCAAAGTTGTTGTTGACCGCAAACTCAATCTTCAAGTCACGGGCGACATTGGCACAATAATCGAGATCACATTCTGGATCTTGCTCAAAAATGTTGATGGTCGGCGGCGAAATTTGATGATGCACTGCCAAAGCGGTAAACACCGACTCCACACCGCCGGCACCACCCAGTAAATGTCCGGTCATCGACTTGGTGGAATTCACTACCAAGTGTTTGGCATGATCGGCGAACGCCGCTTTAATCGCTTCGGTTTCATTCTTGTCACCCAGCGGGGTCGAGGTGCCGTGCGCGTTCACGTATTGCACTTGATCGGGGGTAATGCCGGCATTACGCAGGGCATTCACCATACTGCGTTTCGGGCCATCCATATTGGGTGCGGTAATGTGATATGCGTCACCGCTCATACCGTAGCCGCTTAACTCGGCATAGATTTTTGCGCCCCTCGCCCTGGCATGTTGATACTCTTCAAGCACCAACACACCGGCACCCTCACCCATCACAAAGCCGTCTCTGTCTTTATCCCAGGGACGGCTGGCTGTTTTCGGATCATCGTTACGGGTGCTCAGTGCCCGTGCAGCGGAAAACCCGCCCACGGAAAGCGCGCTAATTGTGGCCTCCGCGCCACCCGCAATCATCACGTCGGCATCACCGTATTCAATAATCCGGGCGGATTCGCCAATGCAATGCGTGCCGGTCGTACATGCCGTCACCATAGCCAGATTCGGGCCCTTCAATCCGTATAAGACCGAAAGATTTCCCGAGATCATATTGATGATGGTGCCGGGAATAAAGAATGGCGAGATTTTGCGCGGGCCGGATGCCAGATAATCATTGTGCGTATCTTCAATCATCGGCAAACCACCGATGCCTGAGCCGATATTGACGCCGATACGCTCGGCATTCTGCTCGGTCACTTCCAACGCGGCATCTTTGAACGCCTCAATGCCCGCAGCCAGCCCGAGATGAATAAAACGATCCATGCGCCGCGCATCTTTTGCGGAAATGAACTGTGTTACATCAAACCCCTTGACCTCACCGGCAACTTGGCAAGCCATTTGACTGGCATCAAAGTGGGTAATGCCACCAATCCCGGAATTTCCGGCGACAATGTTTTTCCAATTGTCGGCAACGCCGATCCCGACCGGGGAAACTATCCCCAGTCCGGTAATCACAACTCTACGTTTAGACAATCTGACCCCGCCCGGCAGAATGAAAGAGGTGGGTGTGAATCACGCAAAAATTACTTCTGATGTGCCAGAACGTAATCAATCGCCTGTTGCACGGTGGTAATTTTTTCCGCGTCCTCATCGGGAATCTCGCACTCGAACTCTTCTTCCAGTGCCATCACCAACTCGACTGTATCCAGCGAGTCCGCGCCCAAATCGTTTACGAAAGATGACTCGTTTTTGACTTCGGCTTCATTGACACCCAGTTGCTCAGAAACGATTTTCTTTACGCGTTGTTCGATAGACATATAGATTCCTACCCTGTGTTGGTTAAATAAAAATGCGGGGCGATTGTATCAAAGGTCCCCAGTGTTTAGAAACACCCTTTTTCCGACAACCATAATTCATCCAACAAATCAAGCAGCTTATGGCTGACTCTCGCCGTCTGCGGCCGGCAAACTCACCTTGATTTTGGCTCTTTGCTTGGCTACTTCCAGATAAGCGCGCAACATCTCCTCGCCGCTCAATTGGCGGATTTGCTGTACATAGCGAAGACGCTTCTCTTCATCGTCCGCGCCCGAGCCGTCCACCACCGACTCGATACGCGCCAGCACGTAACCCGCCGGAGTCTCTGCGGCAACGTACTGCGGCAGCTTCGCGACATCCGCACGATAAACTTGCCGCACCAGTGCCAAGTCCAAATCACCATGCTCGGCGCGGGTAATACTTTGTGCGGCACTCCATTTGACCTCTGTGACCGGCAGTCCTTTTTGCAGCCGCGCCAACAGTGTTTCGCCCTGCTGCACGGCCAGCTTAAACGCTTTCTGTTGTTGTAATTTCTGGCGTATTTGCCCCCGAACTTCGCTCAACTCGCGCTTACCGGCAGGTTTGTATTCCAACATTCTGGCCGCCACCAGAGTATTGCTTGCAACTTCAACAGCGTCACTATTGCGTTTGTTCTTCAAAACATCATCGGTAAACACCGCATCCATCATTCTGCCCGTCCAAGGTGCTCCTGCGGGAACCCCCTTGGTCAACCAATCACTTTGCCGGATTTTGCCTCCGACCAGCACTGCGGCAGGCTCCAGTGAATCACTTTGCTCGTAAGCGGCATTGCTAAATTTTTCCGCCATCTCGGCGAATTTGTCTGCCGCTTTTTGCTGGCGCAATTGATTAAAAATACGCTCACGCGCCTCATCGAACGGCAAAATATCTGCGGGCTTAACGGCAATCAATTTAATGATGTGGTAACCAAAATCCGATTTAACCAAACCGCTTATTTCACCCGGATTCAGCGTAAAAACGGCATCCTCAAACGGTTTCACCATCATGCCGCGTGCAAAGTGCCCGAGGTCGCCACCCTGAGCTGCCGAACCCGGATCTTGGGAATTTGCTTTGGCCAAGGCGGCAAAGCTATCCGGATTTTCTTTGATCTGTTTCAACAATGCCTGCGCTTTAGCTTGCGCCGCATCCTGTTCGGCCTGAGTGTCGGTCGGCCTGGTCGCGATTAAAATATGCGCCGCCTGGCGCTCTTCTGGCGTACCAAACTCGCTGCTATGCCCATCGTAATACTGGCGCAACGTCTCAGTATCAATATTGACTTGTCCCAGCATGTCGTCCACGGAAAATTCAACATAAGCCAGCTTGACCTGCTCCGGCACTCGAAACTCCGTGGGATTTTTTTCGTAATACTTGTCCACCTCGGCATCATCAACCGCCACCTTTGCAAAGAATTGCTGGGCAGCAATTGGAAACAAATTGATTGAACGCTGCTGCTCGTTCAAACGAATTATTTTTTCCGCCACATCGCGCGACGCGAAGCCGTTCTGCAAATAGGTTTCTCGCACCTGCTGCACCAACAAGTCGCCGCGCAAGCGCGCCTCGAAATTTGCCGGATTTAGATTTTGTCTGGACAACGCCTCGGTATAGCGCGCCTTGCTAAAAACACCGTTTTCCTGAAAAGCGTCAATCCCCTGAATAAGCTGTGCAACTTGACGGTCACTGGCGGAATAACCATCCGCCTGCGCCTGCGCCATCAACACCCTTTGCGCAATCAGCTCGTCAATAACGGCCTGGCGCATTTCTGGAGTATTCATCATCGAGGCATCAAAGTTTTCGCCCAAAGCCTGCCGCAGCTTATCCTGTTGTTGGCGCATACTATCGTCAAATTCCTGCTGGACAATCTTACTGTCACCCACTGTGGCAACAATACCCGCAGAATTTCCAGACTGGTATGAATCAATACCGAACAACGCAAACGGCAACAGAATAACGACCAGAATAACCTGCAACAGCCGCTTCTTTTTGTGGACATAATCAAACATAGCAATAACACCGACGCACGTGATTAAAAGGGTTGGACATCTATCAATGCAAATGAAAAAAGGCGAACTTTACGTTCGCCTTGATTTGGCGGAGCGGACGGGACTCGAACCCGCGACCCCCGGCGTGACAGGCCGGTATTCTAACCAACTGAACTACCACTCCATAAAAATCCACCAAGCTCATCTTGGTGGGTGCTGACGGGTTCGAACCGCCGACATTCGCCTTGTAAGGGCGACGCTCTACCAACTGAGCTAAGCACCCGACAAAGCGCGCTAGTTTACAGCATCTTTCAAACCTTTACCAGCGGTAAATTTAGGAACCTTGGCTGCCTTGATTTTGATCGCTGCACCCGTACGAGGATTGCGACCAGTACGCGCGGCACGCTTGCCCACCTTAAACGTACCGAAACCAACCAGGCTAACCGTGTCGCCTTTTTTCAGAGCTTTTTTAATTGTGGCAATCGTTGCATCCAACGCACGCGCAGAAGCGGCCTTAGAGATATCAGCGGATTTTGCAATAGCATCAACCAATTCAGATTTGTTCACGTAATTCCCCTTCGCTTAAATTTAGAAACAGGAAAAGTCCTGCAGCGGCTTTATATCAAGGCTTCCCGACCTCGGTCAAGCAATAAATGATTTATTTTTTCTCCGCACACACCGGATTCCGCTTGCAAAACAAAGTGATCTAAATTAGGCGGCATTACAGGATTGCAACCCGCATCAAACCTCATATTTACCGGATTCCAAGCGCAATTGTCTGCCACAACGTTGCGCCAATGATTCGTCATGGGTAACCAAAATCAATGTCGTCCCTTGCAGGCGATTCAGCTCCAGCATCAATTCAATCACTTGCGACCCCGTTTCCGCATCGAGGTTGCCGGTAGGCTCATCGGCAAACAGTATTTTAGGCCGGGTAACAAAAGCGCGTGCCAGTGCAACACGCTGTTGTTCGCCCCCGGAGAGGTGTTTGGGCAAGTGATGCGTACGCGCAGCCAAGCCGACCTGCCGCAGGGAATGCTCGGCACGCTGCCGCGCATCCGCAATACCACGCAACTCCAGCGGCAACATCACGTTATCCAGGGCATTCAATGCCGGCAATAACTGAAAAGACTGAAATACAAAACCCGCCAACTCGCCGCGCAAACGGGCGCGACCATCCTCGTCCAGCGCAAATAAATCTGTCCCGTTCAACCGCACCGTCCCGGCACTCGGCACATCCAGTCCGGCAAGCAATCCCAGCAAAGTAGATTTTCCCGATCCCGATGCACCGACAATCGCCAAACTTTCCCCGGCCTCGACAGCAAAACTGACATTGTTCAAAATCGCCAGCATCTGCTCGCCACTTAAAACTTGCTTGGTCAACCCTGTTGCTTGCACAATCGAAGCCATGCGAACCTTTCTCCAAATTATTCTCTTAGTTGTCGCGCTTTCGTGCACCGCACAGGCGGAAACCGGCAAACGCATTCTGGTGTTCGGCGACAGTTTATCAGCCGGATATGGCATTAGCCGCGATACATCATGGGTCAGCCTACTTGAACAAGCGTTGCAGCAGGAGTACCCGAAATACACCGTGATCAATGCCAGCATCAGCGGCGAAACCAGCTCCGGCGGGCAACGGCGCATCACCCAAACCTTGCAGCAACATCACCCCGATCTGGTCATTCTGGAGTTGGGCGCAAATGACGGACTGCGCGGCACGCCGCTCGGTGAAACCGAAAAAAACCTAAGCCGGATTATCCTGAAAATCAAAAAGAGCGGCGCAGAAACCCTATTAATTGGAATGAAGCTGCCCCCCAACTACGGCCCAAGCTATACCAAAAAGTTCGAGCGTCTCTATACACGGCTGGCAAAAAAACATGGTGTCACCTTGATGCCCTTCTTGCTCGAGGGCTTAACCGCACAACACTTTCAAGCCGACAACCTGCACCCGACTGCGGCAGCACAGCCTCACATCATGCGCAATGTATTGCACGCGCTGACACCGCTGCTGGAATAAGCGATGAGCAATCAACTCGCACTGGAAACCAGCCCTTATTTGCAGCAACACGCCAACAACCCGGTGAACTGGCATCCGTGGAGTGCGGTCTCGTTGGAACTTGCGCGCGCGCAGGACAAGCCCATCCTGCTATCCATAGGCTACTCGGCCTGCCATTGGTGTCACGTCATGGCACATGAATCATTCGCAGACGATGCTGTTGCAGCCGTGATGAATCATCATTTCATCAACATTAAAGTGGATCGCGAAGAACGCCCCGATCTTGATCAGATTTATCAAGCAGCACATTACATGCTGACGCAGCGCAACGGCGGCTGGCCGCTGACCATGTTCCTAAGCCCGGACGGTACGCCTTTCTTTGGAGGCACTTATTTTCCCAAGCAGTCGCGTTACCAACTGCCGGGATTCCCCGACCTCTGCCAGCGCGTGGCGCAACTTTATCGGGAACGGCGTGACGACCTAAAAATGCAAAGCGAGCAACTCCTTGCCGCACTTGCCGATGCTGTACCGCAAGCCAGCCGGGCAGCCGTGCAATTACATGCCGAACCGCTGTCGTTGGCCGTCAAACAACTCGCCCAGAATTTCGACCCGATACACGGCGGACTGGGCAATGCGCCCAAATTCCCACACCCGGCGGAACTGGATTTTTTACTACGCCAGGCAGATGCGCGGCAGGACAAAAACCTCCGCCACATGGTGCTGTTCACCTTGCAGAAAATGGCGGCGGGTGGACTGTATGACCAACTCGGCGGCGGCTTTTGCCGCTACAGCGTCGATGCACAATGGGACATTCCGCATTTCGAGAAAATGCTTTACGACAACGGTCTTTTGTTGAACCTTTATTGCGACGCTTGGAAAAACAACCACGATGCCCGATTTGGGCAAGTCATCGAACAGACCGCAAGCTGGGTGATACGCGAGATGCAATCACCACAGGGCGGCTACTATTCATCACTTGATGCCGACTCGGAACATGAAGAAGGGAAGTTTTACGTATGGCAGCGCGATGAAATCCGCCAACTGCTCACCGCCCCGGAATACGCCGTCATCGCACCCTATTACGGGTTGGACAAACCCGCCAACTTTGAACACCGCGCCTGGAATCTGCGCATCAGCGTGTCCCTCGAACAGCTTGCCGCACACTTAAAACTCGGTAACGAGCAGATCCACACCCTGTTATCCGGCGCGCAAGCCAAATTGCGCTCGGCACGCGGGCAACGTATCCGCCCCGGACGGGATGAAAAAATACTCGGCAGTTGGAACGGACTGATGATTGCCGGCATGGCAAAGGCGGCTCGCCTGTTTAACCGCACCGACTGGCTAAATTCGGCGCAACAAGCCATGGACTTTGTGCGCACCACCTTGTGGCAAGAGGGAACACTATTGGCAACCCACAAAGACGGGAAAACCCATCTGAACGCCTATCTGGACGACCACGCATTCCTCCTCAATGCCGCGCTGGAATTGCTGCAAAGCGGCTATCGTCAAGCGGATATGGATTTCGCCAACACCCTGGCGGATGCACTGTTGGCGCGTTTCGAAGATCAACAACAAGGCGGCTTCTTCTTCACCAGCCACGATCACGAAACCCTCATCCAGCGCAATAAAGTGGGACAGGACAACGCCACCCCATCCGGAAATGGCATCGCCGTCCAAGCCCTGTTGCGACTCTGCGCATTAACCGGAAACCCGCACTACCAGACCGCTGCGGAACGCTGCCTAAAGCTGTTCTTCCCCGCCATGCAAACGCACCCCAGCTACCACAGCAGCCTATGCACCGCACTCGACACCGCCTTGCAAGCAGAAACGCTCCTGATATTACGCGGCAAACCCGGCGACCTAAGCACATGGCAAACAGCATTAAACCGGCACTACCTGCCCAAACTCACCACCCTCGCACTACCCGAAACTGCCGTCGGCTTACCCGCAATACTCGACAAACCTTGCCGGGACACAACCACAGCCTGGCTATGTCATGGCACGCGCTGCCTGGCTCCCATCGCCACCCTGGCAGAATTATTGCGGATACTACAGACACTCTAGCCGGGTGCTCGGCGGCTGGAATTTTCAGGGTCAACTTGCTCGCTATTCTCACTTGCAGTTTTTGCCGCCTGTTGTGCCACGCTGGACAGCAGTCTGTCCGGCGAAAGACGGTTCCCTTGCAGTAAGCCTACGCCGATAAATCCGTTCGGGCCTTGCAAGCTGACTTTGCCGTCAGGCAACGCCAGTGCCAGTCCGAGGCGTTGCCCCTGCGCCAGGCGTTTGACCTGCGTCTCATCCAGATCAAGTTTGGGCATGTCCGGCATCAGGCTTTCCGGCAACAACACGCAAGCATCGCGCTGCGTTTCCGTCATGGCGGTCAATTGCGGCAGGTCATAAGCCGCTTGCAAGTTAAAGTGTGCAATTGCGGTGCGCCGCAGACCGGTCAGGTGCGCGCCGCACCCCAATGCCGCACCGATGTCCTCGGCCAGCGTGCGCACGTAAGTCCCCTTACTACAGCGCACCGTTATCTCAAGTTGATCGCCGCAGAAATTTTCCAGAACCAACTCGTGTATGGTCACGTCGCGCAGTGCCCGCTCGACCGTCTTGCCGGCGCGGATGTATTCGTACAAAGGCTTGCCCTGATGTTTGAGCGCGCTGTGCATCGGCGGCATTTGCCGGATTTCGCCGAGAAAAGTTGCCAGCGTCGCCGCCACCTCCGCTTGCCCGACCGTTACGCTGCGCTGCTCGACAATATCGCCTTCGGCATCGCCGGTGGTTGTGGTTTGACCGAGGCGCATGATCGCGCGATAGGTTTTATCCGCATCCAGCAACAGGTTGGAAAACTTGGCGGCCTCGCCGAAACAAACGGGCAGCAAGCCGGTGGCGAGCGGATCCAGCGTGCCTGTGTGTCCGGCTTTTTTCGCCCGAAACAGGTGACGCACTTTTTGCAGTGCGGTGTTGGAGGAAAGTTGCAGCGGCTTATCGAACAACAGCACGCCGTCCAGCGCACGGTAATGACGCGCCATTATTCTGCCGTGGGCGGGTTGAGTTTCTGGTCGCTATCAACCGCTTGGTCTATGAGCTGCGACAGGCGGCTACCGCGCTCAACCGATTCGTCGTAACTGAAGTGCAGTTGCGGCATGATGCGCAGCTTGAGGCTGCGCGCCAATTGACTGCGCAAAAAACCCGCAGCCCGCTCCAGCCCCTGCAATGCCTCGGCATGTTTACCGTCCAGCCGGGTGAAAAAAATTGTGGCGTGGGAATAATCGCCGGATACTTCCACATCGGTCACCGTCACCAGCTTGACTCTGGGATCGTTAATTTCCAGCCGCAACAACTCCGCCAATTCACGCTGAATTTGCTGGGCAACCCGATCCCTTCTGGCAAAGTTGGCCATTACAGGGTGCGGGCAACCTGAACAATTTCATAGACTTCGAGCTTGTCGCCGACTTGCAGATCGTTATACCCTTTCAACGACAAGCCGCATTCGAAATTGCTCTTCACTTCCTTGGCGTCATCCTTGAAGCGTTTCAACGAATCCAGTTCGCCGTCGTGAATCACCACATTGCCGCGCAACACGCGCACTTTGGAGTTGCGCTTAACCAGTCCTTCAAGCACGTAACACCCGGCAATCGTACCGATTTTGGAAATGCTGAATACCTGTCTGACTTCCACCATGCCGGTAATATTTTCACGCTGCTCGGGTGCCAACATGCCGGACAATGCCGCTTTGATTTCATCAATCATGGTGTAGATGATGTTGTAGTAGCGAATATCCACCCCGGCCGACTCAGCCAATTTGCGCGCGGAAGCATCGGCACGCACGTTAAAACCAATCACGATTGCCTTGGAAGCAAGCGCCAGATTGATGTCCGATTCGGTAATCCCGCCGACACCGCCGTGTATCAAATTCACTTTAACTTCATCGGTTGAGAGCTTCTGCAACGACTGTGCAATCGCCTCGGAAGAGCCCTGAACATCGGACTTTACGATTAACGACAGGGTACTTACCGCGCCTTCGGTCATTTGCTCCATCAAGTTTTCCAACTTGGCGGCCTGCTGTTTGGCAAGTTTTACACCGCGATATTTACCCTGACGGAATTGGGCAATTTCACGGGCGCGCTTTTCATCCGCCATCACCAATAACTCATCTCCTGCCGCCGGCACTTCAGACAAGCCCTGAATTTCAACCGGAATCGAAGGGCCGGCTTCGGTAATTGCCTTGCCGTCTTCATCCAGCATCGCACGCACCCGACCAAACACCGAACCAACCAGCACTGTATCGCCGCGCCGCATCGTTCCGGACTGCACCAGCACTGTCGCCACCGAACCTTTACCCTTATCCAGACGGGCTTCAATGACCAACCCTTTGGCAGGAGTGGTACGCGGTGCTTTTAATTCAAGCAACTCGGCTTGCAACAACACCGATTCCAGCAATTGATCGACCCCTTTGCCGGTTTTGGAAGACACTTCAACAAAAATAGCATCGCCGCCCCAGTCTTCCGGCACGACACCCTCGGCAATCAATGCCTGCCTGACGCGCTCGGGATTTGCCGACTCTTTGTCGCTCTTGGTAATCGCCACCACCAGCGGCACATTGCCCGCGCGCGCATGGGCAATCGCCTCTTTGGTTTGCGGCATCACACCGTCATCTGCGGCGACCACCAGAATCACAATATCGGTTGCCTTGGCACCGCGTGCGCGCATCGCCGTGAATGCCTCGTGTCCCGGCGTATCGAGAAAAGTCACCATACCGCGCGGTGTGTCCACGTGATAGGCACCGATGTGCTGCGTAATACCGCCCGCTTCGCCAGAAGCCACGCGGCTACGGCGAATATAATCCAGCAACGAGGTCTTGCCGTGATCGACGTGCCCCATCACCGTCACTACCGGAGCGCGCGGCTCTTGCAGCGCGTCGTCTTGACTATCGTTGCCTTCAAGAAGATAGGCATCGGGATCGTCAATCTTTGCCGTCTTGGCGATGTGCCCCAACTCCTCCACCACAATCATGGCCGTATCTTGATCCAGCACCTGATTGATGGTCACCATCGAGCCCAGTTTCATCAATGCCTTGATAACCTCGGCTGCCTTAATCGACATTTTTTGCGCCAACTCGCCCACGGTAATCGTTTCCGGAACAGCAACCTCGTGCACCATAGGCTCGGTTGGCTTTGAGAAGGCATGTTGCGGATCTTCGCGTTTGCTGTGTTTATCGTGGCGCGGCGCACGCACTTGATTACTCCATGCGCCCGTGCTTTCCCCGCCTTTCAAAGTGCCGCGTTTTTTGGTAGTAGCCCGCTCACCCCAGGCGTCCTGAGCAACTTTGGCAGGTGCTTTGGGCTTGCGGCTGGCAACCGGACGAACCACCTTGTCGCCAGGACGGGGAGCTGGCGTATGCAGCGTACCGTCCAGTGATGCGGCTTCATCTCCACCCCCGGCTGATTTTTTGGCCGCCTTCTTTTTGGGTTTTTCTACAACCTCCTCAACCACGTCGGTCGCAGCTTCCGGCTCGTCTTGCTTGCTTGTCTTACGTTTGGCTCGAGTCTTTTTTTCCTGAATTTCGGCGGCTTGGCGTTCTGCCAATTCGTTCTGCAAACGCTCTTCTGCGGCACGTGCGGCGATCTCTTCCTCGCTCAGCACGGGCGTGTCCGCCTTGACTTTAACGTCCCCTACAACCGGCACCGCCACTTCCGCCACGGGTGGCGCAATCACACGGCGTTTGCGTACCTCCACGTGAATGGTGCGGGCACGTCCCGAACCGTCAGACTTTTTGATTTCCGTGGTCTCGCGGCGCGTCAGGGTGATTTTCTTGCTGGGCTTGGCCTGGCCATGAGCTTCGCGCAGGTGCGCCAGCAGCTTGCTCTTGTCCTTTTCGGAAATCGCATCACTCTCCAGCTCTTTTTTGACACCCGCTGTATTTAATTGCTCAAGCAACAAGGCAGCCGGCAAACCCAACTCCGCTGCAAACTCTGCCACATTCATTTTTTTCATTACCGTCCTTTAGACAACCACTCGCTGACCACCACACCCATACCTGCGCACGACTCATACAAACCAGGGCGCGCGGGCCGCCATAATCAATGTATTGGCGCGATCCTCGTCAATACCCGACAACTCCACCAGTTCTTCCGCGTCCAGATCCGCCAGCTGCTCTTGCGTGGTGATGCTTTTTCCCGCCAAGGTGCGCGCCAATTCATCATCCATGCCGTCGAGCTTGAGCAAATCTTCTATCGTGTGCTCCACTTTTTCTTCTTTGACAATCGCCGCCGTTAACAGGGCATTGCGCGCGCGCTGGCGCAACTCATTCACCAGCTCCTCGTCGAACGCCTCAATCTCCAGCATTTCTTCCAGCGGGATGTACGCCACTTCTTCCAGGGTGCTAAAACCTTCTTGCACCAGAATGGCGACCACATCCTCGTCCACATCGAGCTTTTCCATAAACAATTTGCGTATCACGGCAAACTCTTCATGCTGCTTTTCGTCGGCGGATTCGGTGGTCATGATGTTCAACTCCCAACCGGTCAGCTCACCTGCCAGGCGCACATTTTGTCCGCCGCGACCAATCGCCTGCGCCAAATTATCTTCTTCGACCACGATGTCCATGCTGTGACGCTCTTCGTCCATCACGATGCTGCTCACCTCGGCCGGGGCAAGCGCGTTAATCACAAAGGTGGCCGGATCGTCCGACCAAAGAATGATGTCCACACGCTCCCCGGCCAACTCGTGGGTTACCCCTTGGACACGCGAACCGCGCATCCCGACACAAGCCCCCACCGGATCAACACGCGCATCATGCGAGCGCACCGCAATTTTTGCCCGGGATCCGGGATCACGTGCCGCACTGACAATTTCCAACAACTTTTCTTCAATTTCCGGCACTTCCAGCTCGAACAACTTGACCAGCAAATCGGACGAGGTGCGCGATAAAATCACCTGCGGTCCGCGCACACCGCGTTCCACGCGCAATAAAAACGCCTTGACGCGATCACCCACCCGCAAATTCTCCTTGGGGATCATTTGATCGCGCGGCAGTAGTGCTTCAATTTTTCCGAACTCGATAATCGCATTACCGCGCTCGATACGCTTCACCGTGCCCGATACCAAATGCTCTTTGCGCTCCATAAAGTCCGCCAGCACCTGCTCGCGTTCGGCATCGCGGATTTTCTGGAAAATTACCTGTTTGGCTGCCTGCGCGCCAATGCGGCCAAAATCAACCGATTCCAACGGCTCTTCAACGAACTCGCCCAACTCGATGCCGGGATTGGTTTTCTGCGCCTCGGCCAGCTTGATGTGCAAATCGGGGGTTTCAAAAGTCTCGTCGTCCATCACCTCCCAGCGGCGGAACGACTCATACTCGCCCGTCTTGCGATCAATTGCAACGCGCACATCGACTTCGCCCTCGAAACGCTTCTTGGTCGCGGATGCCAATGCGAACTCCAGCGACTCGAACACAATTTCCGCATCCACGTTTTTCTCACGGGACAACGCATCCACCAACAACAAAATTTCACGACTCATTACATTCTCCGCCCGATTACTTGCCTAGCAGCAATAAAAATTAAAAGGTCGGCACTAACCGTGCCTTGTCCACATTCGACAACTCAATCTCAACCACACTACCCTCCACATCCAATTGCAGCTTGCCTTCGTTCACCGCACCCAGCACCCCTGCAAAATTCTTGCGTCCGCTCATCGGCATACGCAATTTAAGCTGCGCTTTTTCGCCGCAAAAACGCACAAAATCCGCCGGCTTCTTCAACGGACGATCCAAACCGGGAGAGGAAACCTCCAGGCGGTCATACTCGACGTTTTCCACCAAAAACATCCGCGTCAACTGATTGCTCACCGTCTGACAATCATCGACGCTAATGCCTTCCGGCTTGTCGATGAACACGCGCAACAAGCCGCGCCCGGAACGCTCAAAATCGACCAGCTCATAGCCCAGCCCGGTTACCGTCACTTCAACCCGCTTAATCACATCCATAAAATTACGGCCCACAAATAAAAAACGGGCCCGAAGCCCATCTCAAAACGGCGCAGATTGTACCAAAGCTCCGCGACAAATGGAATTAAGTTATGTATTCAAGCGTGACTTAACCCCGGATTGGCCGACACCGGCAAATCGTGGGCAGTTTGCGTTTATCATTGCCGCACACTATTCCAGCCGTGAACACACCCATCCGTGAACGCCATTCCAGAAATCAAGCCCGGCCAGTCCATTGAGTTGCTCAAAGCACTGCACCTCCTCACCCGTGACGGCAAACTCAACCAGGACAGCCGCCGCAAGCTCAAGCAGGTGTACCACCTCTACCATTTCATCGAACCGCTGCTCGGCGAATTACTGGCCCGGGGTTGCGACCTTAGCGTCGCCGACCACGGCGCGGGTAAATCCTACCTCGGCTTTATTCTTTACGACCTATTTCTGAAAGCCCGCCCGCAGGGTCACATCTACGGCATCGAAACACGCGCGGAACTGGTTGAAAAATCGCGCAGCCTGGCGAAGAGACTCGATTTTGCGCGCATGTCCTTCCTCAACCTGTCGGTGGAAGATGCCATCCATTCAACGCAACTCCCGCAACGCATCGACATGGTTACCGCCCTGCACGCCTGCAACACCGCCACCGACGATGCCATCAAATTTGCCCTGCACAAACAAGCGCAGTTCATCGTGCTCGTCCCCTGCTGCCAAGCCGAAGTCGCCTCGGTATTGAACCGGCACAAAAACCAATCCTTCGGCAAAACGCCGCTCTCCGAAATCTGGCGCCACCCCATCCATAGCCGGGAGTTTGGCAGCCACCTGACCAACGTGCTGCGCTGCCTGCTATTGGAATCACGCGGCTACCAACTCACCGTCACCGAACTGGTCGGCTGGGAACACTCGATGAAGAACGAACTCATCATTGCCCGCCGCGACAACGCCCCGCGCGGAAACGCGCAACAACGACTGGAGTTCATCCTGCAAGAATTAAACCTGGAAGCCCTGCGCGAACGATTTATATACGAATAATCGTCCCCGCTGCCCGCACCTGAATTAGCCTGCGACCGGGGTATGAAACCGCACCAGATTACGCCCCGCCTCTTTGGCCTGATACATCGCCATATCCGCGCGTTTTAATACCTCATCTTTGCTGTCCTGATGGCTGAACAACGCAACCCCGATGCTGGATGAGCAGCGATGCTCAAGCGACTCCCTGCCCTGCCGCTCGCGCGTGAGTGCAAGCCGGTAGGGTTCGGCGAGGGTCGCCCGTATTTTTTCCGCGACGATCGCCGCTTGACGCATGGACTCTTCCTTATCTTCGTCAACCTGGGGAATCATCACCACAAATTCATCGCCGCCCAAACGCGCCACGGTATCCACCTCGCGCACGCAGACGAGCAAGCGTCTTGCCACTTCGGCGAGCAACAAATCGCCCACCGCATGGCCGTAAACATCGTTCAACGGTTTGAAATTATCCAGATCGAGAAACATCAGCGCGCCATAGCTGCCGTGACGTTTGCTGGCGGCCAGTGCCTGTTTCATGCGGTCATCCAGCATGCGGCGATTCGGCAATCCCGTCAGCGCATCATAAAACGCCATGCCGCGCAATTTTCCGGTCGCCTCGTGAATGCGCTGTTCGAGATGGTCGCGCTCGTGCTGCAATTTTTCCGCCATTTCGTTGATACCACGGGTCAAGACCCGCAACTCATGTATGCCGCTGGACATCTGCATCCGGGTATCCAACTTGCCCGCACCAATCTCCTCTATGGTTTGACTCAAGTGACGAATCGGATTGGTGATGCGACGACTGCCCAGATAGATGACATACAGCGTGAGCAGCAAGCAAAAGAACACGCCCGTCGAGGTGTACCAGAACAAACGCCACTGCATCAGCCGGGTGTGGGTTTGGTCCAGCTCGACAATCACCGAACCCACGCGCTGACCGGACAAACCCGCCTCACTGGAATCCAATCTCACTTGCGTGGCAATAATCGGCTCATAGACCAACAGGCTATTGTGTTCGGACTGCACCGCCTCACGCTGTTCCAGCAAGGTGCTGAAAGAGCTGAACGGCGTTGCAATGCCGTCATGCACACCATCCGCCTGACCGTTTTCCGCGCCCCGCCGCTCGTCAATCAAGCTTTCCGAATTCGCATTGAGAATCACCACGCGACTCACATCGGACTGATGAAACGCACCCTGCGCAATGCTTTGCAGCAATTGCTTGTTGTGTGAAAACACCCCGTATTCGCTGCTGGCAGCCAGCTGGCGGGCAACCAGCCTGCCGCGCACCGACAAATCTTCTTCCAACTGGCGCGACTGCTCGTACAAGGAAAATGCGGCAATCCCGACCGTCATCAGCAACACCGGCAAGAATGCCAGCAGCGCCACATATTTGCGTATGGTCAAATGATTACAGATCATCATCACCCACCCCGGTTTCCGCCATTTTCCGCAGCAAAGTTCCCTCGTCCAATAACGGCACACCCAAGGTTCTGGCAACCTCGCGATTCACCGCGACACTAAACACCGAGGGATATTGCGGCGGCGGTAAACGCCGCGTGCGCGCATAGGCGGCAATCATCCCGGCGACCTGATCCGCCAACTGTTCCGGCGTGGAAAACACCGCACACAAGGCACCCGCATTCACATAGGATTGCGACAATCCAATCAGCGGCACATGATGGCGATAACTGCTCAGCAAAATGTTGCGCACCGTGCCGCCGTTATATATCTCGCTGTCGGGAACCGCCAGCAACACTTCGCTTTGCTCCAACACCTGCTCCAAATCATCAAACAACGACGCTGACAATGCCACCGGCCGGCGGATCAACATGCCCTTGCGGTCCGCAACCGCTCTCTCCAGGGCATCAATGCCCAAGTGTTTTGCCTCGTCCGCCGAATACAGCACGCCGATACCGCGCTTATTGGGCAGCGCGGCACGAATCAAATCCAGCTGCCGGCGCCAGGGCTGATCCAGATAAATGGCCGACATTTCGTGTTGCCCGGGGTGAGCCAAACGCAATTCCGCATACTTGGATTTGGGCAACATCGTCGCCAAAATCGGCACCAATGCCTTATCCGCGACAATCTCCGATGCACGGTTGCCGACCGACACGATCAAATCGACCGGCACTTGTTCGCGCGAAAAATACTCCGCATATTGCAGCACCCTGATTTGAGCAGAATCCGCCAGCTTCTCTTTCAGGCTGACGGCAAAATCGTGATGGACAGGCGTGTTGTCGCTCAACACCACCAACATCCGCAAATCTTCGGCAACGCACAGCGCATGACCCAGCATCAGCGCGCATGCGCACCACCACGCCGCCAGATGGCGCAACCGCGCAAACCAAACATGGGGGGTTGAACTGTGCATCATCGCCATTTGAGATTCAAAGTCACATACGCGCGTTGATTGAACACATTGCTGGCAATGTATTCGCTGTACTTTTGGTTAAACAGATTCTGCACCACCAGCGCGATGTCACCGCTCAAACCGGCAACCTGGCGGAATGTTTTTGCCACGCGCACGTCGGTGCGGTTTTGTGCCGGCTGATAGTCGATGTCGCCGCGATCAAAAGGTTGCAGCGCGTCCTGGCGGTAATAGGCGGCACTGAATGAAGCATCATCGGCAAAGCGATGCGCGT
Organism: Pseudomonadota bacterium; assembly: GCA_049321355.1. GTDB lineage: Bacteria > Pseudomonadota > Gammaproteobacteria > Burkholderiales > Gallionellaceae > Gallionella. The sequence goes on from JBMOPZ010000030.1 coordinate 71,480, forward strand.
ACAACACACTGCCGCTGTTGCGCGGAATACTCGCCTCGTAAACATCCGCCGTCCACGGGCTGACCGAACGGAAGATGCCTTGTCCGGCAGCAAATAATGTCGGCCCGTTACTACTGCCGCGCGCATGGGAAAAATTCACCGTCAGATCATCCGCTTTGCCGAAGGTGTATTTCAGCGTGGACTCCAGCCCCCGATAACGGGTGGACATGCCATTGGTAAAACTACTGGTAATTTTGTTGGCGAATATCCCGTCACTCAAGTCATCGCTAAACAAGCGTACATCCAGCAGCGCACCATTATCAAACCTCCCCAGATAACCTATTTCCCGCGAGAGCATGCGCTCGGCACGCAAGCCCGGAGAGGTGACCCGCTGCTCCGGAATCAACAGCACGCCGGGGGCAATCGCGCGAAATTTCTCCTCGATCAGAGCGGGCGTGCGGTATGCGAGGGATGCTCCCGCACGCAAGGTGTGCTGCGCTGTCAGGTGAAAATTCAATGCCGCACGCGGTGAAACATTTTCCTCCCCGATGCCGTCGCGCTCGTACATCGCACCGATGTTGGCGAGCACACGCGGCGTTATGCGCCACTCGTCATGGGCAAACAGCCGGTACGATTCACGCCGGGACGAACTGGCATAGCTGGAAGCCAACGGCGGAATCACCCCTTGCCCGTCCCGTAATAGCCGCCATAGACCAGACGATTCCCCCCGGACGGGTTGACGGTGTGTTGCAACTCCAGCTCATCGCGTGTGACTTGTAGGGATTGTGCGGTCGGCGGCGCGGCAAAAAGTATCCCTCCGAAAAACACCGGAAAGTTTTCCTGTTGACGCCGATCGAAATGCGCATAGCGCAACTTCAGTTCGGAAGCATCCTGTAACAAGTGCCGCCAAGCCAACTGCACAAAGCCGGTATCGCTGATTAAATTGTGAAAAGTGTTGCCGTTGGTACTGGTCGGTTGTGCCGGGTTGGGATTTTTATCGTTAAAACCGACACCGCGCACATTGTGGTTGTATCCCAATTGCAGGTCATAACTGTTGCTGCCGTCGGGGTGGTAATCGGCGCGATAATTCAACAGCCGCGACTGATTGCTGTCGTTGCTGTTGTTCAGCAACCCCACTGCCTTGATGTGTGTGAGCGGAATATTGTTGGGCGGCGCGCTCAGGTCGTCGTAACCATGGTCGGCGGTGTAGGCCAGCCGCAACTGGTAATCCAGCTTCATGCCTTGCCTGCCAAAGCTGGCAGAGACATCGTTCACCCCTTTATTGCCGTGCCGCAGCAAAACATTCCCGCCGTTTTCCACACCGGCATCCCGGGTGATAATGCTAATCACCCCCTGCGTCGAATTGGCACCGTGCGATGCTGCCGCCGGACCGCGTATCACTTCGATACGCTCAATATCTTCAACGGTAATCGGCAACGATGCCCAGTCCACCGTACTGGCGGGCGACATATAAATGCTGCGTCCGTTGAGCAACACCTGCATCCGTCTGGCGTACTGGTCGGTCGAGCCGTGATAGGAAACAACCCCTTCGCTGCCCCGGTAATAGCTGACATACATGCCGGGAACCAGCTTGAACAAATCGGGAATGCTGCGAAATCCCGATGCGATAATCATCTCGCGGTCGATCACCGTCATCGCATTGGGCGCATCCTCCAAAGGTTGCGACAACCGCGACGCGCTCAACACCAGCGGAAATTCCGGAAAGTAATCCAGTTCGCTGCCGTGGCTCTCGGCCATCGCGCCATTGGAAAATACGGATAAACCCGACAACAGAAAAAATCGTGCCAATTGATTGGACTTCATTGCCTCTTCCCCACAAAAATTTGGCTCTCTCACAGTTAACTGCTGATCTTCGGGTAGGGTGGATAAAGCACTGGCGCGTATCCACCAACAGCGACTCCCGTTTCGGTGGAAACGCTGCGCTTTTTCCACCCTACGAACTTGTTCAGTTTCCATAAGTGAAACGCTGAAACCATGTTCCCCGAGCGGGCTTGCGAGTATAGTCTGACTCGGCTGACAGAATAAAGAACTGCGAGGAAAAATATGGCAACAGTCACAGTTATTCCGCCGGAAAAATTGCTCGGCAATGGCGAAATTGCCGGCGGAGTGTTTTCCTGGGGCGATTATGCGCACCACTATCTCGCCGAGGGTGACTCGTGGTTTTCACTCAGCGACATCCTCTCGCCCAGCTTTCTGTACCGCTTCGGCAGTCATGTTCCGCTCGGCCAGCGCACCCTGATCGTCAACTGCGCCTACCCCGGCGACACTCTGGCGCGCATGGTGGACTGGAGCAAAAATCAGCACTTCCCCAAGCTGCTGCATGACAAAAAATTCGGCTGGGCATGGGATGGCATTCTGCTCAGCGCGGGCGGCAATGACATCATCGATGCGGCACTCGAACCGGCGGGTATCTTGCAGTCCTGCGCGCAACCGGGCAGCTACCGCGACTTTATCAACCCTGCGGCATGGGACGCATTCAAGTACTACCTCGAACAATATTTCCGTTACTTTGTCGCGTTGCGCGACAGCTCGGAAATCATCGGCAACCGCAGCATCCCGATTTTGTATCACAGCTACGGCTACCCGACACCGCGAAACGCGCCCGCCTCGATTGCCGGCCCCTGGCTATATCGCGCCTTCACCCAAAAAAATATTCCCGAAAGTCACTGGGCGGCACTGTCCGACGCACTTATGGACGACTTGGCCGAGTTGCTGCGCGACTTCAGAACGACAGGAACCAACCTGAAACTGATCGACACCCTGAAGTACGTCGCCCTGAATCGCGCCGATGCCACGGACAACGGTGACTGGCTCAACGAAATACACCTCAACAACAGCGGCAAAGACAAAATTGCCCGCTATTGGGCGCAGTTTCTCTGAATCCAAAATCACGGCTGAGTATCTTCAACATTACCAGCAGGCAAACCGGATAGCGGGTTTCCCTCACCCCAACCCCTCTCCCGGAGGGAGAGGGGCTTTACCCGAGTCCTTTTCCTTGTGATGAGCTTCTTTCCCCACCCCCGTCTCCTTCTGAAAGAAGGGCTCTGCTCCCTTCCCCCTCCGGGGGAAGGGTCGGGGATGAGGGACTGCACCAGTCAGACACCCGCTCAATCTATAGATCAAACAGCCGCGCTATCAACGTCCCCGCTTCGCTCTCAACTTGAACAGTACCGCCACCCGCCAAATAAGGCGTACCGCCAGATAGCCGATAACGGCAAGGCTCAACGCCAACAGCGGCAACCCGATCAGCAGCGGCTCACCCAGCGTTCCCAGCCAGTTCCACCACGCATCCAGCCCGTCGTTCCAATGTATTTCCGGCAAGACTGTTACCGCCGCATACCCTCCCGCACCGCTCACCCAGATGCCGAGTTGATACGCCAGCAGATACAGCGGCACGATAGTGAACGGGTTGGTATAAAGCGTGGTGGCGGCAGCAACCGGCAGATTCACCCGAAATACCCCCGCCAGAACCACTGCCGAAAGCATCTGCACCGGGCCGGGAATCAAACCGCAAAACAAGCCTATCGCCACCCCGCCCGCCACCGAGCGGCGATGCAAATGCCATAAATCCGGCTGCGCCAGCCAGCGCGCAAACGGCTTTGCCCAGGGATGATTTTTAATCGTCTCCGGGGCGGGCAAGTAACGATGAATCAATTTACGCATGACGACATTTTAGCCGCGCGCTAAGCTGGGCGTATGGCTCTATTCACCGCTTTTTTTACGCTGGGTATCTGGCTGCTGCAACAGCAGGCCGTGCTGCCGACTATCGACTGGACATGGCTGCTGTTGGCACTGCCGTTGCTGTTGGCACTGCCGTTGCTGTTGCCTGCGCGCGGTATCTATGTGCGTGGCGCGCGGATGCTGCTACTGGCAATCTTTGCCTGCGGCTTGGGATTTTTTCACGCGGCTTGGCAAGCGGAACAACGCCTGTCCAGCCAACTTGATGCCGCATGGCAGGGGCGTGACATCGACATTCAGGGGGTGGTCGCGGAGTTGCCGCGCCATCATCCCCAGGGATTGCGCTTCCGTTTTGATGTGGAGCAGACATTCACCCCGCAGGTCAACGTACCACCGCACCTTTATCTCAGCACCTACCGCGACCGCCAAAGCGCGGCACTGACCCCCAAGGCCGGTGAACGCTGGCGACTCACGGTACGGTTGAAGCAAATACACGGCAGCAGCAACCCGCACGGTTTCGATTTCGAAGCGTGGGCGTTGGAAAACAAGCTGCGCGCCACCGGCTATGTGCACCCCAAGGGCAACAATCAGCGCGTCGGTGTCGCCGATGGTTTCCTGTATGCCATCGAATCACAGCGCGAGAAAATTGCCGGACGGTTTAACGACATCCTCGGTAGCGCACCCTATGCCGGGGTGCTGAACGCGCTGGCGATAGGCGAACAAAGCAGCATTCCGCAGCCCCAATGGCAGGTATTCACCCGCACCGGGGTGAACCATCTGATGAGTATCTCCGGCCTGCATATCACCATGCTCTCCGGCCTCGCCTTTGCTCTCGCTTACGCGCTGTGGCGGCGCAGTACGCGGCTGACGCTGCTGCTCCCGGCACGCAAAGCCGCCGCATTGCTTGCCCTGGCGGTTGCCCTGGGCTACGCGCTCTTGTCCGGCTTCGGCATACCGGCGCAGCGCACGGTGTATATGGTCGCGGCGGTGACGGCCGCGCTGTGGCTGAATCGCAATTTTTCACCGGGACAAATTCTTAGCATCGCTTTGCTAGGCGTATTGATTCCCGATCCGTGGGCGGTGCTATCACCGGGATTCTGGCTATCGTTCTGGGCAGTCGCGTTAATTTTCTACATCACCGCCTACCGCATCGGCAAACCTCACTTTTTGATTGAATACGCCAAGGTGCAATGGGCGATGACCATCGGCCTGACACCCTTGCTGCTGGCACTGTTCCAGCAGGTGTCGCTGGTATCGCCCGTCGCCAACGCCCTCGCCATTCCGCTGGTCGGTTTAATCGTGGTACCGCTGACCTTGCTGGGCGCGGCAATACCGTTTGAATGGCCGTTATGGTTGGCGCACCTGATCATGGACGCGACCATGATGTTCCTCGAATGGCTGAACCGGTTGCCGCAAGCGGTCTGGGTGCAACACGCTCCGCCCGCGTGGAGCATCGCCAGCGGCATCCTGGGCGTGCTGTGGATATTGTTGCCACGCGGTTTTCCGGCACGCTGGCTGGGCGTGCTGTTCCTGCTGCCCTTGTTCCTCAACAAGCCCGATACCCCCGCCGAAAACAGCTTGCGCATGATTGTTTTCGATGTCGGTCAAGGTTTGTCAGTGGTCGCGCAAACCAGGCAACATGCGCTGCTGTACGACACCGGGCCGGACTTCAGCGGCGAGGCCGACAGCGGCAACCGCATCCTGCTGCCGGCACTGCGCGCACTCGGTATCACCCGCCTCGACGGCTTGATACTCAGCCATGACGACATCGACCACACCGGCGGCGCAAGCTCGGTGATGCAGGCAATGCCCGTCGCATGGGTGTCGTCGTCATTGGCGGAAAATCATCCATTGACCCGCGACCTTGCCGACAGACGACGCTGCGCGGACGGTGATCAATGGCAATGGGATGGGGTAAATTTTGAAATACTCCATCCCGACCATTCCCCGGATGTCAAAAAGCACGACAACGATCTCAGTTGCGTGTTGCGCATCAGTGTCGGCGAACGGCATATTCTGCTGACCGGCGATATTGAAAAACGCTCGGAACATCGCTTACTCGCCGCGCACCCCGACAAGCTGGCAGCCGATCTGTTGCTTGTGCCGCATCACGGCAGCAAAAGTTCTTCCAGCCGGGAATTTATCGCTGCGGTGCAACCCCAATACGCGATTTTTACGGTTGCTTACCGCAATCGTTACGGTCACCCCAAACCGGAAGTGGTGCAACGTTATGCCAGCAGTGGCGCGCTGCTGGCACGCTCCGACCGGGACGGTGCTATGCTGATAGAGATGAATGCCAATCAATTAACGGTAGAAAGTTTCCGCAAAACCCATCGTCGCTATTGGTCGCAATAATGAGCGCACCCATCCTCTACTCATTCCGTCGCTGCCCCTACGCGATGCGCGCGCGTCTCGCGCTCCATGCCAGCGGCATCACCGTCGAGCTGCGCGAAATCCTGCTGCGCGACAAGCCCGCCAGCCTGCTGCTCGCCTCACCCAAAGGCAGCGTGCCGGTATTGCAGTTGGCGGATGGCACAGTCATCGACGAGAGCTGGGACATCATGCGCTGGGCACTGCGACAACACGACCCGCAAAACTGGCTGGGCAGGAACAACTGCCACCTCGAAGCGACCGCCCCGCTGCTGTCTGAGAATGACACCCGCTTCAAGCGGCAGCTCGACCGCTACAAATATGCCGACCGTCACCCGGAACATCCGTCGCATTACTATCGTGCGCAGGGCGAATTATTTTTACAGCAACTGGAAAATCGCCTGGGTGCCCACCGCTATTTGCTCGGTGAGCATTTCTCGGTTGCCGATGCGGCACTACTCCCCTTCGTTCGGCAATTCGCCGGGGTCGATGCAAACTGGTTTTCCGCCTCACCCTATCCGCAACTGCGCCACTGGCTGGAAGATTTCTTGCGTTCGCAACGCTTCCATACCATCATGCACAAATACCCGCTATGGCAGGCAGAAAACCCGCCGGTTTTCATGCATAATCGCGGGGAAGCTCAATGACCCAATCGCGGCTCTTCCGCGCTGAATCACTCCTCGTTAACTGAAGGAACCCGCCATGAACACGCTCATTTTTCTCGGTATCGGTGCCGCTATGCTGGTTTACGGTGTGACGCTGTACAACCATCTGGTCAACGTCAAACATGCTGTTGCGAAGGCCTGGTCAAATATCGACGTGCTGCTCAAACAACGCCATGACGAGTTGCCCAAACTGGTCGAGGTGTGCAAGCAGTACAAACAGTTCGAACAAGCCACGCTGGAGAAAGTCGTCGCCGCGCGCTCCCAAGTGCAAGCGGCGCGACAACAACAAGACATCCCCGCGCTGGGTCAGGCGGAAGGCATGTTGCGCATGGGGCTGGGCAGTATCTTCGCAGTGGCCGAGGCTTATCCCGAACTCAAGGCGAATGAAAATTTCATGCAGTTGCAGAACCGCATCACCTCGCTGGAAAATGCCATAGCCGACCGCCGCGAGTTGTACAACGAAGCGGTGAACATCAACAATGTGCAGATTGAAGTGTTTCCCGCCAGCATCGTCGCCAAGCTGTTCAATTTCGTCGCCAGACCGCTGCTGGAATTTTCCGCCGACGAAAAGACGGATGTGAACATCAAGCAACTCTTCGACTAAGCCATGCTGCACGGCTTGCGCCGCCAGTATGCGCAATCGGTCACCTCTGGTGCGCAGCTGCTGCTACTGTTCGTCGGCTTCAAATTAGACTCCCGCCCGGGCTGGCTGGGCGTGCTGTCGCTGATGGCAGTCATCAGCTTTTTCGCCTGGTTGTCGGCACTGTATCGCCTGCGCACCATACGCGGCACCCCCACTTCCAAGGTCGCCTCCGCCGCACAAGGTTATGTCGAACTCATCGGGCGCGGCCACCCCTTGGGCGACCCGCCGCTAATCAGCAAATTGCGTGCATTACCCTGTTTATGGTACCGCTACAAAGTGGAACAAAGTGTCTCCGACAACAAGTGGAAAACCATAGACAGCGGCGAAAGCGTTGATTCCTTCATCCTCCGCGATGACAGTGGCGATTGCGTGGTCGATCCCGAATATGCGGAAATTATCACCAAGCACCGTGACTGCTGGCTGGCGGGCGACTATCGCTACACCGAGTGGAAATTCATTGCCCACGACACCCTCTATGTCCTCGGCGAATTTCGCACCCGCAACCCGGGTAGCGACTTCGACAGCCGCGCGGCACTCAATACCCTGCTGGCCGAATGGAAACGCGACATGCCCGCCCTGCACCAACGCTTCGACCTCAACAATGACGGCGAACTCGATTTGGATGAATGGATGCTGGCGCGTCAAGCCGCCAAACGCGAAATCGCCAAACAAAAGCGTGCCATCGAATCACAGGCGGATATACATCTCATCGCTCAACCACGCGACAGCAAGTTGTTTCTGATTAGCAACCTCACCCCGGAGAAACTATCGCGCCGCTACCTGTTTTGGGCTTGGGCGCATATCGCCTTTTTCCTCGCCGCGCTGTGGGGATTAAATTGGATACTCGGTCACGGCACGCCATAGATAGGCTCACCCTCAACCGCCTATCACATTGATAAATAGAATAAATACAGACCTAAAAAAACATCTCCCACCCTCTATCTTTTATCTATGGAGTTGCTAGAATGCGCCGCCCCCAGATTCGGGATCCCCTGAAAATGAGGCAAAAGGATAGATTGAACTTAAACTTATTCCATGAGGAAAAAATGAAACACGCTACGCTCGTTACCGCCCTGTTGTTTGCCATGACTTTGACTGCCTGTGGTGAGAAAGCTGCCGAAGCTCCGGTCGCGCCTGTCACTGCCGAAGTTCCTGCCGCACCTGCTGCCGCCACTACTGAAGATCCTGCTGCTGGCACTCCCGCCACTGCCGAAGCTCCTGTGGCGACTGAAGATCCTGCTGCCGGAACTCCTGCTGCTACCGGTGCTCCCGCTGATCACTAAAGCGCGTGTTCTGCCAGTAAAAAAGCCGACTTGAGTCGGCTTTTTTCATTGAACGGCTTGGTTTGCAACAACCGCCTGCTTATTCGCCCAGCATAACGGCAATTTCCCGCTCGGCCTGTATCCAGTAGTTGCTTGCATTGCCCGCAAACCCGTTACGTTCGGCAATAAAGTAGGCGGCTGTTTGCACCATGTGATAGCGGGCTTCGGTAGATGGCTTGACGGAACCGCTGGTCTTTTTGACCACGCTCTTTTTGGCCGCTGTCTTTTTCACAGCGGGCTTTTTACCGGCAACGGCGACAGCCTTTTTAACCGTCGCCTTTTTGGTCGTTGCCGCTGTCGTCACTTTTTTGACCGTTTCCGGTTTTGCTTTAACGGCAGTTTTCTTGGCTACCGGAGCGGCTTTTTTGACGGTAGGGCTGGGCGTGCTTTTTGTAGTGGTTTTTTTCGCTGCAACTTTCGTTTTTGCTTCAGTCATACTTGTCTCCCGGTTTAATTAACCGCCGATGCGGTTTCTTTTAACAGTTCCCGCGCTCTTTCGGCAATCGCGTGGTTAGGGTCGCTTTCGACAATTTGTTGCCACAGCGAACGCGCTTCACCAAGGTCGTTTTTGGCGCGATGCAACAACAAACCCAAGTTGACATAAGCCTGACCGAAACCCGGATCTTGGGCAATCACTTCGCGAAACGCCTGCTCGGCCAAGCCGAGATTACCGTTCTGCCAATACATCACGCCCATGTCGGTACGCACACCTGTCAGACTGGGATCAATGTCCAGTGCGGCGCGATAATACAAAACTGCCTGCGCGGGACTTTGTTTGTCAAAGTAGTAGTTGCCCAAATTGATTGCCGCATCAATGTCATTCAAATCATTGTTCAGACGCTGATTCAGCAATGTGATTACTTCCTTGTCATCCATGCTCGTACTCCAAAGTGATTGTTCATATTCAAAAAGTGGCGCAAGTATATCAAAGCCTTATGTCCCCAGCGAATAAAGCCGCGTATTAGCCCAACATATTGCGCACCGGCTTAAAGCTCTTGCGGTGAATTGCGGATACTCCGTGAGTACGCAATGCAGCCAAATGGACAACGGTCGGATAGCCCTTGTGTTCCGCGAAACCGTAATGCGGATACTCCTGGTGCAATTGCAGCATGAGCTGATCGCGTGCGGTTTTGGCGAGAATCGAGGCGGCGGAAATCGCCGCAATTTTGCTATCACCCTTCACGATAGCCCGGCTGGGAATGCCGGTCTGCGGGCAATAGAGCCCGTCCACCAACAATTGTTGCGGCTGCACCTTAAGTTCCAGCACGGCACGGCGCATCGCCAGCAACGTGGCTTGCAGGATGTTGAGGCAGTCGATCTCTTCCACTTCGGCGTAGGCAACTGCCCAGGCAATGGCGCGTTCACGGATGATGGGAGCGAGACGCTCGCGTTGCCGTTCGGACAGTTTTTTTGAGTCACCCAGTCCCGCGATGGGATGCGCTTCATCAAGAATCACCGCCGCCGCGCTCACCGGCCCTGCCAGCGGGCCCCGGCCCGCTTCATCCACACCGCAGATTAGCATCGTCGTCATTGCGGCAAATACGGCAGGATGGCTGCTGCGGCTTTTTGTGCGGTGTTTTGCCGCAGCGTCCGATGCAGCTCTCGGAATACCTGCTCAATCTCAGCCACGGCATCCTGGTCATGCACCAAATTGAGTAACGCCTGGGCAAGATTTTGCGGTGTCGCATCGTGTTGCATCAGCTCCGGCACCACGAAACGTTCGCACAAAATGTTGGGCAGGCCGGCATAGGCTTGATAACGCTTGCGCTGCATCAACCACCACGATAGCGCGGGCATTTTATAAGTGATGACCATAGGCCGTTTGAGCAAGGCGCATTCCAGCGTCGCCGTACCCGATGCCACCAGCACCCCGTCGGCGGCAATCATGGCATCTTGCGCATGGCCAAACAACAGTGTGATAGCCAGCTCCTGGGCATCGCAGTCGTAACGCGCCTGCTCAAAGATGGCGCGCGTCTCACGGCTGGCGAGAGGCACCAGAAAACGCGCTTCGGGGAATTGCTGCAAAATCAGCTTGGCTGTTTCGATATAGGTATGCGCCAAGTGCCGCACTTCACTTTGGCGGCTACCGGGCAGCAATGCGAATACCTTGGCATGCAGTGGAATACGCATTGTTTCGCGCATTGCCTCGCGCTTGGGTTCATCCGGCAACATATCGGCAAGCGGGTGGCCGACGTAAGTCACCGGGACGTTCGCCGCCTGATAGAGCTTGGGCTCATGCGGGAACAGCGCGAGAATATGCGACACGGCACGCTTGATTTTATGGATACGCTCGCCGCGCCACGCCCAGATGGAGGGACTGACGTAGTGGATGGTGGGAATGCCACGTTTCTTCAAGGCAAGCTCCAGATCGAGATTGAAGTCCGGCGCATCCACGCCAATAAACACATCCGGCGGCGTGGCAATCAAGCGTTGCCGCAAGTTACGACGAATGGCGACAATTTCGCGGTAATGCCGCAACACTTCGACATAACCGCGCACCGCCAGCTTTTCCATGGGAAACCAGCTCTCCATACCGACCGCCTGCATCTTGGCTCCGCCGATACCGACAAATTGGATTTCGGGGCGTGCCGCCCGCAATGCCGCCATGAGATGACTGCCGAGCAAGTCACCCGAGGCCTCGCCCGCAACAATACCAACGACAATTCTTTTTTGCTGCATGGGAAAACCTGTGAGGATGGATTAGCGAACAATGCCGCGTTTTGAAGTGGCCAGAAAATCTGCCAATAGTTGCAATTCGGCATGTTCCGCCTGTTGCGCCTGAATTGCCTGTTGTGCATCCGCCAGTGTCAGGCCCGACTTATACAGCGTCTTGTAGGCACGCTTGATGGCCATGATCGACGGGCCGGAAAAACCGCGCCGCTTCAAGCCTTCCGAATTGATGCCGTGCGGTGAGGACGGATTGCCGGAAGCCAGCACATAAGGTGGCACATCCTGCAACAAGATCGTGCCCATGCCGGTAATGATGTGCGCACCGATTTTGACGAATTGGTGTACCACGGTAAAGCCGCCCAGAATCGCATAATCGCCGACCTCGACGTGTCCGGCCAATTGCGAGTTGTTGGCAAAGATGGTGTGGTTGCCGACCTGACAATCATGCGCCAGATGCACGTAGGCCATGATCCAGTTGTGATTGCCGACGCGGGTCACACCGGCATCCTGCGCGGTGCCGAGATTGAAAGTACAAAACTCCCGAATCATGTTGTGATCGCCTATTTCCAGCCGCGTCGGCTCATCGGCATACTTCTTGTCCTGCGGAATTTCGCCCAGCGAACAAAACTGAAAAATACGATTATGCCGCCCGATGCGGGTATGGCCGTTAATCACCACATGCGAACCGATTACCGTACCCGGCCCGATTTCAACGTGTTCGCCAATCAGGGAATACGCGCCGACTTCCACGTCTGCGGCGAGTTTCGCATTCGGATGAACAATTGCGGTTGGATGAATCATTAAGCCACCGATTTAACCGTGCACATCAACTCTGCCTCGGCAGCCAATTGCCCGTCCACTTCGGCCACTGCCTTAAATTTGAACACGCCGCGCATACTGCGGGTAAGTTCCACTTTGAAGATCAGCTGATCACCCGGCGTGACCGGGCGTTTGAAGCGCGCGCCGTCGATACCGGCAAAGTAATACACCGAATTTTCATCCGGCTTGGCCTCCATTGATTTGAACGATAACAATGCGGCAACCTGCGCCATCGCCTCGATAATCAATACACCCGGCATTACCGGGTGATGGGGGTAATGGCCGGGAAAGAACGGCTCGTTAATCGTCACGTTTTTCAGCGCGACGATATTCTTGCCGGGCTCCAGCGACAGTACCCGATCCACCAACAGGAAAGGATAACGGTGCGGCAGATTCTCCAGAATCGCGTGAATGTCCATTTGTATATTCATCAGTTTTTACCTTTTAACAACTGCAACTCTTGCTCCAACGCTTTAATTCTTTTTGCCATGCCATCCAGCCGCCGCAGGTGTACCGCGTTTTTGCGCCAGTCATCCAGCTTGCTGATCGGAAAAATCGCGGCATAGGAACCGGGTTCGTGTATCGACTTGGCGACCAGCGTAAATGAGGCAATCTCAACATGGTCAACGATGGTCAGATGCCCCAAAATTCCGGCACTCCCGCCGATCTGGCAATACTGCCCTATGGTGGTGCTACCGGCGATTCCGACACAGCCGGCAATCGCCGTATGCGCACCAATATGCACGTTATGCGCAATCTGAATCTGATTATCCAGCTTCACATCATCTTCGATAACCGTATCGCCCAGGGCACCGCGATCAATCGTGGTATTCGCGCCGATCTCGACATCGTTGCCGATAACCACGCGTCCAATCTGCGGGATTTTCAGCCAATGGTCGCCATCCATCGCAATACCAAAACCGTCAGCCCCTATCACCACACCGGAATGTGCAATCAGTCTGTCTCCCAACACACAACCGTGATAGATCACCACACGCGGATACAGTCTCGCATGGCTGCCGACGACAACGTTCTCGCCGATATAGCACCCCTCGCCAATCACGCTGTGCGCACCAACGCGGGCACCATCGGCGATCACCGCCGTTGCCGCAACACTGGCTGTCGCATCAATACTGACACCGCGACCAATCACCGCCAGCGGGTGTATGCCGGGAGTGATTGCGGGCGGTGGATTTAACAGCGCGGAAACTTTGGCAAAATAACTGTAAGGGTTGTCCGTCACAATACGCGGTAATGCGGTTGCGTGTTCATCCGCAGCAGCCACAATCACGGCGGCAGCTCGCGTCGTCGTAAGGCGCGAACGGTACTTGCTGTTACTCAAAAAACTGATTTGATTCGCGCCCGCCGATTCCAGCGTGGCGATCTGCTCAATTCTGACCCCGGCATCACCGAGTACCCGCCCACCCAGCCGCGCCGCCAAATCGGCCAATCTAAACGACACCGTCATCTCGGCAAGGCTCAGTTACTCTTATCCGAGGATAAATGTTTAATCACCTTGTCGGTGATGTCTATCTTGGGATTTCGATATACCGCTTCCTGTAGAACCAGGTCAAAATTTTCTTTTTCCGCAATCGCCTGGATGGAGCGGTTCGCCTGCTCCAAAACGACCGCCAACTCTTCATTCTTGCGCAAATTCAAGTCTTCACGGAACTCGCGCTGCATCCTTTGCAAATTACCGTTAACCGTCGCGAGCTCGCGCTCTTTCGTACGATAATCGGCATCGGACAGCGTGCCGCCCTCTTTTTCCAGCAGCGTTTGCAATTCCTTCGCCTGCTGCATCAGCTTTTTAATTTCCTGATCGCGACCTGAAAACTCCTTCTCGATCCTCTTTTCCGCCTTCACCGCCGGAGCAGACTCGCGCAAGACACGCTCGACATCCACCACACCGACTTTGAAGTCATCCGCCTGAACCGTGCCGGCTACCAATAACAATGCGGCCATAACCATGTGTATCGTTTTCATGTGCGACTCCTCTCAACTGGTGCATACAAGCAAACCGTTTTCATCAAAACACCGAACCCAGGGTAAATTGGAATCGCTGTAATTTATCCACCGCCTGCTTATTAAGCGGCACGCCATAGCTAAACTTCATCGGACCCACCGGAGAAACCCAGGTAAATGCCAGGCCGGTCGAATACCGCAACCCCTCGCTTCCCGGCAAATCGCCCGGACCATATATCGCGCCGGCATCCACAAACCCGCTCAGGCGTAATGCCCTGTCGTTGGATGCGCCGGGAAAGGGTGTCAACAACTCTGCCGAACCAACCACGCGGCGCGTTCCGCCCAGCACGCCATTCGCGCTATCTCTGGGTCCCAGTGAGCTGAACTCATAACCGCGCACCGATCCCGGGCCGCCCGCATAAAAGTTTTTGAAGAACGGCAACTCCTTACCCGCGTAGCCCCCGGCATAACCCAATTCACCGTTCAGAAACAAGGTAATACTGTCATTCAGAGGCTGGAAACGCTGATGCCTGTAATTCAATTTGTAGTAACGCATGTCGAACACCGGCAACGCCACCTCAGCAACAGCCGTCTGCGAAGTACCTTGAGTGGTGTAAATCGCACTATCGCGGGTATCCCGCGACCAACCGACCGTTCCCGACAAATTGGTGTTGGTTCCGCCAAAAGCGGTGACGTAATTGACCAGACGCAACGGCGCGGCAGCCGCCAGACTAATTTCGCTGCGCTCAACTGCCAAGCCGTAGCTAATCGCCTGATCTTCGGCGATAGGCACACCAAAGCGTACGCCGCCGCCCAAAGTACGGCTGGAATACTGACTCACCGTGGTGCTGGTCAAATCCGTGTCTCGCTTGTAAACATCAAAGCCCCTACTGACACCATCGTCGGTAAAGTAGGGATTGGTATAAGAAAACGCATAAACCTGATTGATCTGGCTGGTATTAATCTGCGCGGAAACATTGTTGCCGGAGCCAAACAAATTGGCTTGGGTGATGCCCCCGGAAAGGGTGAACCCTTCACCGTTGGAAAATCCCGCCCCCAAGGAAATGCTACCGGTGGATTTTTCCTTCACGGCAACGTTTACATCAATCTGATCCGTGGTGCCCGGTACCGCCGGAGTTTCCACATTCACCTCGGAGAAGAAATCCAGGCGATCAACGCGCTGTTTGGATTGCTTGATTTTATCGACATTGAACCAGGCACTCTCCATCTGGCGGAACTCGCGCCGTATCACCTCGTCACGCGTTCTGTCATTGCCCGCCACGTTGATGTGGCGGATATATACGCGCCGCCCCGGATCGACGGCAAAATTAAATGCCACCTCGTGTTTTTCTTTATCCAACGCGGGAATCGCATTGACATTGGCAAAAGCGTAACCGTCCAGCCCCAGACGTTCGCCGATTTTGGCCGTGGTTTCAGTAATCGCCTTGCGCGAGAACGGCTCACCCACTTTAAGTTGAACCAAGGCCTCGATTTCCGCTTGGGGCACCAGGGTATTACCGCTGACCTCCACCTTGGAGACCGTATATTTCGCACCCTCGGTAATATTGACGGTGATGTAAATATCACGCTTGTCCGGCGTGATGGAAATCTGGGTGGAGTCAATGTTGAATTCCAGATAACCGTTATCCATGTAGAAGGAACGTATCGTTTCCAAGTCGGCCGATAACTTCTGCTTGGAATATTGGTCATTTTTACTCAACCAGCTCATCCAGCCCGGCGTGCTGAGTTTCATCAGCTTGCGTAATTCTGCTTCGCTGTAATCGGAATTGCCGATTAGGTTGATTTGCTTAATCTCGGAAGTGTCGCCTTCCACCACGTCGAATACCACGGCGACACGGTTGCGCTCCAACTCGCTTACTTTGGTTTTAACGCTCACGGCATATTTCCCGCGCGCCACGTATTGGCGTTTTAGTTCCTGTTCCGCCTTTTCCAGCACGCCTTTGTCAAAAATACGCGCTTCCGCCAAGCCGGCAGACTTCAAGCTCTCTTTCAGTTTTTCTTCCGGGAACTCCTTCACCCCGTTCACCTTGATGCTGGCAATCGAAGGCCGCTCGCGCACCTGAACAATCAGCACCCCGTCCTGCACCTGCAAATTCACATCCTTGAAAAATCCGGTTGCATACAAAGCACGCAGCGATGCCGATGCCTTCTGGTCATCCAGCGTGTCGCCCACTTTAACCGGCAAATAGCCGAAAACCGTACCCGCCTCGGTACGTTGAATACCCTCAACGCGAATGTCTGTGATGGTGAACGGTTCGATAGCCCAAGCGGAAGACATGCAAAGCAGGGAGAGCAACCCCGCCAGTTTATTTAATTTCATTTTTTACCCTGAGATAAGCCGGTTGATATCGTTATAGATTGCGAAAAACATTAAAGCACCCAGCAACAGAATGCCAACTTTCTGCCCCATTTCCCAATACAATTCGGACACCGGACTGCCTTTGACCAATTCGGCAACATAATACAGCAAGTGCCCCCCATCCAATAAGGGGATAGGCATCAAATTCAATATCCCCAGACTGATACTAATCAGTGCCAAAAAACCCAAATAAGCGGAAAGCCCTATTTGCGCGGACTGTCCAGCATAGTCGGCAATGGTAATCGGGCCGCTCAAATTCTTCATCGACACTTCGCCCAGCACCATTTTCCCCAGCATTTTCAAACTGGTGACCGACACCTCCCAGGTTTTACTCGTCGCCCGAAACAGTGCGGGTAGAGGCGCGTAACTCACCTCGGTCAGCATCGCCTGCCATGCGGCCCGATCAATTTTCGGCGTGACACCAATCTTGCCGACCACTTCTCCCGACTCCTCGACCCCTTCCGGGGTCAGGGACACGCCAAAAGTACTGCCGCCGCGCCCGATTTCCAGCCGCACGGTGCGATTGGCTTGCATGCGTATCAGTGCCACCAGTTGCGCCCAATCCTCAATGGCGGTTTCGTTCACATACAAAATTTCATCGCCCGCTTGCAATCCCGCCCGCTGCGCCACACTGCCCTCGGCAACTGTGTCCACCAGCGGGAAAATCGGCGGCTGGTACAACTGCAAACCCAGCTTGTCGAGAAACTCACCGTCCAAATCTTTCGCCGTCACGGCGCGGCCATCAAGCACATGGAATAATTGCCCGCCTTGCGCGCTACGCCCTTCCACGTTGATTTCGCCGCCCTGTTGCAGCACTGCCGCCAGCAACGCCCAGCGCAACTCCTGCCAACTGGGGATGGCTGTACCGTTGATACTGACGATAGTTTCACCGGTTTGCATATGCGCCATCGCGGCGGGAGTATCCGGCGGGATTTCTCCGAGTATCGGTTTGACTCCGGGCAAGCCATGGATGAACAACGCCCAATACAACACAATCGCCAGCAGTAAATTCGCCAGCGGCCCGGCAACCACAATCGCCATCCGTTGCAGCACCGGTTTACGGTTAAAGGCGTAAGGCAAGTCCTGCGCTGCGACCTCACCTTCGCGCTCGTCCAGCATTTTGACGTATCCGCCCAGGGGAATCGCCGAGATGACCCACTCGGTGTCGTTAGCGGAAAAACGTTTGCGATAAATCACCTTGCCGAAGCCCACCGAAAAACGCAGCACCTTGACACCGCAACGGCGCGCCACCCAGTAATGCCCGAACTCGTGAAACACAACCAATAGCGCAATGGCGATGACAAACGACAGCAGCGTGGTCATGGTCGGTGTTCTTTAATCCATTGCGCTGCCGAGCGACGCGCCTGCGTATCCGCCTCAATCACATCATCCAGATTGTGTACCGGACAAACCGGCAACTGCGCCAACACCTCGGAAATCACCTGCGGGATGAGCAAAAACGGAATATGCCGATCCAGAAAAGCCGCTACAGCCACTTCGTTGGCGGCGTTTAACAGTGCGGGTGCCGTGCCGGCGGTACGCAAGGCCTGATAAGCCAGCACCAAACAGGGGAAGCGCACCTCATCCGGCGCGACGAAGTCTAACGTCGCCACTTTGAACAAATCCAATGATGCAACACCCGAATCGATCCGCTGCGGATAAGCCAAGCCGTAGGCAATCGGCGTGCGCATATCGGGATTGCCCAATTGCGCAATGAGCGAGCCGTCAATGTACTCCACCAACGAATGAATGACGCTTTGCGGATGAATCACCACCCGGATGTCGTCAGCGGAGGCATCAAACAACCAATGCGCCTCTATCACCTCCAACCCTTTGTTCATCATGGTGGCCGAATCGACCGAAATTTTACGCCCCATCACCCAGTTGGGATGCGCGCACGCCTGCTCCGGCGTGATGTTTTTCAACTCGTCCAGCGGCGTATTGCGGAACGGGCCGCCCGATGCGGTCAATAAAATCCGGCGCACGCCGTGTGCGTCCATATCACCGTCATAACCGCGCGGCAATGCCTGAAAAATCGCATTGTGTTCACTGTCTATGGGCAATAACACCGAGCCGCTGGCACGCACGGCGTCCATGAACACATTACCCGCCATGACCAGAGTTTCTTTGTTTGCCAGCAGAATTTTTTTACCCGCTTGCGCTGCCGCCAAGGTGGGGCGCAAACCTGCGGCACCGACGATGGCGGCCATCACCGCATCCACCTCCGGCAAAGCGCAAACCTGCTCCAGTGCGCTCACTCCCGACAACACTTCGGTGGCTAAACCCGCCGCACGTAACTGCGAGCGCAATTGCGCCGCCGCCACCTCGTCCAATAACACCGCATAACGCGGCTTGAATTGCTCGCACTGGCGAAACAACAAACCAACCTGACGATGCGCCGTCAGCGCAACAATCTCAAACCGCCCGGGATGGCGCGCCACCACATCCAGCGTACTGGTGCCGATACTACCGGTGGAACCCAGAATGGTTAAACGCTGCACCGGCTACTCCAATCGCTGTAGCAGCATGAGCATCGCGGCCAGCGGCAGCGTCGAGGTCAGCGCATCAATGCGATCCAGTAAACCGCCATGCCCCGGAAGCAGGCTGCCGCTATCCTTAACACCTGCCTGACGCTTGATTGCCGACTCGAACAAGTCACCCATCACTGCCAAGCCGACCCACCACCAACACGCCAGTAAAAAACTAATCAGCGGTTCGTTCCTGGAGAAATACGAACTAAAACTCCACACCAGCACGGCATACACCGCAACTGCCGCCATCGCACCGATCACACCCTCCCATGTTTTTCCGGGGCTGATACTCGGTGCCAACTTGCTCTTGCCAAACTTTCGCCCGGCAAAATAGGCCGCGCTGTCGGCTATCCACACCAGGCACATCACGAACAACAATACCCACGGAGCGGGAATTTCGGCACGCAAGTCGATCATCGCCAGACCGGTCGGAATCAGCAGCGTCCAACCGACCGCCATCATGAGCCCGGCGTGGCGAGTCTGCCACCCGGCGATCAGCCAAGTCGGCACGATAATCAGCCAGAACAAGGCGGCAACCATGTAAATAGGCAAATGCAGCCAGGTTTGCTGTTCCACCGCAAATTGCCTGTCAAAAGCAATCAGTGCGAGCATCAACAACAGTGTTGCCAACCAATACGTGGTAGCCGTCCGAGCGGACAATTTAGCCAGCTTTGCCCATTCGCTGCTGCCCTGCACCACCATCACCAGCACCAGCAGCTGCCAGGCCAGCACTGGCAAGGCAAACAACGCGATCAAGAACAACACCAACAGCACGATGGCGGTAATAATGCGCGACTTAAGCATTGCCCGCACCCTGCAATTGCTCGCTGGTACGGCCAAAGCGTCGCTCACGCTGCTGGTAAGAGCCGATGGCGCGCTCCAGCTCGACCCGCCCGAATGCCGGCCACAGCACATCGGTGAAATACAGCTCGGTGTAGGCCAACTGCCACAGCATGAAATTGCTGATGCGTTGTTCACCGCCGGTACGGATAAACAAGTCCGGCTCCGGCGCATCGCTCATCGACAGGTAAGGCGATAAATCTTCTTCGCCGAATCCCTTCAGCAATCCGGGATGCGCCTGCAACATGGATTGCACGGCATGCATCACATCCCATCTGCCGCCGTAATTGGCGGCAACGGTTAAGGTCATCGCAGTATTGGCGGCGGTCGTTTGCTCTGCCGAGTCAATCGCCCGAATCAATTTCTCATCAAAGCGGCTACGGTCGCCGATAATGCGCAAACGGATATTGTTTTTATGCAGATTGATGACCTCGCGTTCCAGCATTTTCAGGAACAAGCTCATCAGGAAAGACACTTCATCGGCGGGGCGCCGCCAGTTTTCGCTACTAAAAGCAAACACGGTCAAATAACCCACGCCCAACTCGCGGCAGGATTTAACCACCTCGCGCAAAGTCTCGACCCCGCGCTGATGCCCCATCACCCGTGGCATAAACCGCTGCTTGGCCCAACGCCCGTTGCCATCCATGATGATGGCAATGTGGCGGGGGACACTGGCAATGTCGGGGATGGTGCGGGTCGAACTGGGGAGTAAGGGCAACTTACACCGCCATCAAATCGGCTTCTTTGACGGTCAGCATTTTGTCGATTTCAGCAACAAAACGATCCGTTAATTTTTGCACTTCATCCTGGCTGCGGCGCTCATCGTCCTCGGATATTTCCTTGTTCTTGAGCGCGTCTTTGAGCTGGTTGTTGGCATCGCGACGCACGTTGCGCACCGCGATTTTGGCATCTTCGCCTTCGCTTTTAACAACCTTAATCAGGTCACGGCGACGCTCTTCGGTCAGCATCGGCATCGGCACCCGTATCATCTCGCCGTTATTGGCCGGATTCAAACCCAGGTCGGCATCGCGAATGGCGCGCTCCACGGCACCCACCATGCTCTTCTCAAAAGCCTGCACCCCTATGGTGCGCGCATCAATCAGGGTAATGTTCGCCACCTGATTCACCGGGGTCGGATTGCCGTAATACTCCACCATGACATGATCCAGCAGGCCGGTATGCGCCCGCCCGGTGCGAATTTTCCCCAAATTCGCCTGCAACGACTCCAGCGATTTTTGCATTTTCTGCTCGGTTATTTTTCTGGTCTCCGCAATCATAGTTTTCTCCTAATTCACTCGCACTAACGTGCCTTCACTCTCGCCAAACACGACCCGTTTGAGCGCGCCCGGCTTGAAAATACTAAAGACGATAATGGGCAGTTTCTGATCACGGCACAGTGTCAGCGCGGTGGCATCCATCACTTTGAGATTTTTGCTGATTGCCTCGTCAAAACTCAGACTTTGATAACGGATTGCGCTCGGATCCTTCTTCGGGTCGGCGGTATAAATACCATCCACCTTGGTCGCTTTAATGACGACATTGGCGGACATTTCCACACCGCGCAACGCCGCAGCGGTATCGGTGGTAAAAAACGGGCTGCCGATACCCGCCGCAAAAATTACCACCTTGCCGTCTTCCAGATAACGCAACGCCTTGCCGCGAATAAACGGCTCCGCGACCTGCTCCAGATTCAGTGCGGACTGCACGCGACAATCCAGGTCGGCGCGGGTCATGGCATCCTGCAATGCCATCGAGTTCATCACCGTTGCCAACATCCCCATATAGTCGGCGGTCGCCCTATCCATCCCCGCCGCAGCGGGTGCCACGCCACGGAAGATATTGCCGCCGCCGATCACTACTGCCACCTCCACGCCCAGATCGACCACCTCCTTGATCTCGGCCACGATGCGTTCAATTACGGCACGGTTAATGCCGTAGCTGTCGTCACCCATCAGGGCTTCGCCGCTGAGTTTGAGCAGGATACGTTTATAGGCGGGCGCGTTCATAATGATTAACCTTTTGCGGCAGCCGCTGCGGCAGCCACTTCGGCCGCATAGTCTTCAACCTTTTTCTCGATACCCTCACCCACTATGAACATCTTAAACGCGGATACCGACGCGCTCTTGCTTTTCAGCAATTGCTCAACGGTTTGCTTGCCGTCTTCCGCCTTGACAAACACTTGCCCCATCAAAGTGACTTCCTTGAGGAATTTTTGCACGGTTCCTTCGGCAATCTTTTCCAGCATCGCCTCCGGCTTGCCCGCTTCACGCGCCTTTTCTACCGCGATGCGGCGTTCGGTTTCGATCTCTTCGGGATTGACACCGGAGGCATCAATCGACTTCGGCTTGCTGGCGGCAATGTGCATCGCCAAATCGCGGCCCAGTGCTTCGTCACCCCCTGTAAAGTCGAGCAACACGCCGATTTTGCTACCGTGCAAGTAACTGGAAAGCGTACCGGTGGTGGTTGCATAACGCTCAAAACGGCGAATCGTGATGTTTTCACCAATCTTCATCACCAGTGCTTTGCGCACCTCCTCAACACTCCCCGCACCATTGGCAAGTGCCATGGCGGATAACGCGTCGATGTCGGCGGGATCATTTTTGCTGACCGTTTCGGCCAAATTTTTGGCAAAAGCGTTGAAGTCGTCATTTTTGGCAACAAAGTCAGTTTCGCAGTTGACCTCGACCACTGCACCCGTCTTGCCATCTGCCGCGATAAACGCGCTGACCACACCCTCGGCAGTCACCCGGGAAGCCGCTTTGCTCGCCTTGGCACCGCTCTTGATACGCATTTGCTCTTCGGCCACCTTGAAGTCACCATTCGCTTCAACCAGTGCTTTTTTACACTCCATCATGCCGAGACCGGTTGCCTCGCGCAATTCCTTAACCATGCTTGCAGTAATCTCTGCCATCTTCTCACTCCAAATAAAAAACCTACAAAAAAAGGGGCTCACGCCCCTTTGTGCGTCCTATTGAAACTTAAGCCGCCTGTTCGGCAACCTGCTCAACCAACTCATTCATTGCCTGAGCACGACCCTCAAGAACCGCATCGGCAATACCACGGGCATACAGACGAATCGCCTGCGTCGAATCATCATTGCCGGGAATCACAAAATCCACACCCAGCGGAGAATTGTTGGTGTCCACAATACCGATTACCGGAATCCCCAATTTCTGTGCCTCGACGATTGCGCCCTTCTGATAACCGACATCAATCACAAACAGCGCATCCGGCAAACCTTGCATATCCTTAATGCCCCCCAAACTGCGATTCAACTTTTCCAGTTCGCGCGCCATCATCAACGCTTCTTTCTTGGAAACTTGCTCAATCGCACCATCGGCAGTCAATGCCTCCAGTTCGCGCAGGCGCTTGATAGACTGCTGCACAGTCTTGTGGTTGGTCAACATGCCGCCCAACCAACGGTAATTAACGAACGGACAATCGGCGCGCTCGGCCTCTTCCTGAATAATTTCACGGGCTTGGCGTTTGGTTGCCACGAACAGAACCGAACCTTTTTTCGCCGCCAGTTTGCGGACAAAAGCTTCCGCTTCGGCAAATTTGGCCACGGTTTTTTCCAAGTTGATGATATGAATTTTGTTGCGGTGACCGAAGATGTACGGCGCCATCTTGGGATTCCAAAAACGAGTTTGGTGACCGAAATGGACACCCGCTTCCAACATTTGACGCATTGTGACTGCCATGATTACTCCTAACGTAAGGGTTATAACTACCGCTCGCCAGCCTGACTCATCGCACATTCAATGAGCACCCCAACTTGCACGAACGGGAAATTTGCTTTCAAAAACCATTTCCAAAAGCGGTACGCATTCTACCACCAATACAACACCCCGCTCAACCGCAATGACAGCCTGTCAAGGACGGGGAAAATCTCCCCACTCCAGGGAAAGTTACCTTCACAATCAATGCATAAAGATAACCCGGTGACAGCCAGGCCACACCCCCGCAAGCAAAACGACACAGCAAATAAATGCTCGCAAGGTTGCCTGGAGTCAATGTTTCTGGTATTAAAGCGGACTTTGAAAATTTTACCTCGTCGGAGAATTGCAATGCCCGTGGAAACCAGCAACAAAACCTTCACTCCCTACAAAGCCAAGCCGGGTGAAAAATATATGAGCGCAAAACAACTCGCCCACTTCAAGAAAATGATGCTGGACATCAAGGCGGGCTTGGGTGCCGATATTGACCGGGCGGTACACACCATGCAGGACGAAGCGACCGTGTTTGCCGACCCCAACGATCGCGCCACACAAGAGGCGGATGTCAGCCTGGAGTTACGCAACCGTGACCGCGAACGCAAGCTGATCAGAAAAATTGATGAAACGCTGGCGAAAATAGAGGCCAAAGACTATGGCTACTGTGAAAATTGCGGCGTTGAAATCGGTTTGGGACGTCTTGAGGCAAGACCGACGGCGACCCTCTGCATCGACTGCAAAACACTCGATGAAATTCGCGAAAAACAGATCGCAAAATAAACAATTGTCATTCCAAATGAAAAAGCCCCGCCGATATTTGCGCGGGGCTTTTTCATTTTTCGCAGAACGTTACTCGCTAACCGGGGCAGCTTGTTCCGCTGCCGGCAACAACGCTTTCATGCTGAGCTTCATGCGACCGCGATCATCCAGATCCAGCAATTTGACCTTCACTACCTGCCCTTCCTGAAGGTGATCGGTTACGGCATTGACGCGCTCGTGGGCAATTTGCGAGATGTGCAACAAACCGTCTTTGCCCGGCAGAATGTTCACCAATGCGCCAAAATCCAAGATTTTGACCACCGGTCCTTCGTAAATTTTGCCAATCTCAACATCGGCCACGATGTCTTCGATGCGCTTCTTCGCCAGATCGCCCGATTCGGCACTGACCGATGTGATCGTGATGTTACCTTCATCATCAATATCAATCGTCGCTCCGGTTTCTTCGGTCAAGCCACGGATGACCGCCCCACCTTTGCCGATCACATCACGAATTTTTTCCGGGTTGATTTTTATCTTGATCAAACGCGGTGCAAACTCCGACAGCTCGGTACGCACCACCGGAATCGCTTGTTTCATCAACCCCAAGATATGCATCCGACCCTCGCGCGCCTGATCCAGCGCGGCCTTCATAATATCCTTGGTGATACCGTTGATTTTAATATCCATTTGCAGGGCGGTAATTCCCTGCTCACTGCCCGCCACTTTGAAGTCCATATCACCGAGGTGATCCTCATCGCCAAGAATATCGGTCAACACGGCAAAACGATTACCTTCTTTGATCAGCCCCATGGCAATACCCGCAACATGAGCTTTGAGCGGTACACCTGCATCCAATAACGACAAACAGCCGCCGCAAACCGATGCCATCGAACTGGAACCGTTAGACTCGGTAATTTCCGATACCACGCGAATGGCGTAACCAAAATCTTCCTCGCTCGGCAATACCGCAACCAATGCGCGCTTGGCTAAACGACCATGGCCGATTTCACGACGCTTGGGAGAGCCGACGCGCCCCGTTTCGCCAGTCGAATACGGCGGAAAGTTGTAATGCAACATAAAGTTATCAACAAACTCGCCCTGCAAGGCATCGATTTTCTGCGCGTCACGCATACTGCCCAGCGTTGCCACCACAATCGCCTGCGTCTCACCGCGCGTAAACAGCGCGGAACCGTGGGTACGCGGCAATACGCCAGCGCGAATGCTGATAGGACGCACGGTACGGGTATCCCGCCCGTCGATACGCGGTTCACCGCTCAACACCTTACCGCGCACAATTTTCGCTTCCAACGCGCTGAATAGATTATTTATTTGATTTTTATTCACTTCGGCGTTGTCGGCACTCACCGCAGCCATCACCCTGTTTTGAATGTCGGCAACGGCAACGGTGCGCGCCTGCTTGGAGCGGATCGCATAAGCCTGTTGCAAATCAGCCTCGGCCAATTGCGCAATTTTTGCGACCAACGATTCATCCGTGGCTGGCGCAACCCAATCCCACTCGTCGTTGCCGGCAGCTTCGACCATTTCATTGATTGCCTCAATGACTGTCTGCATCTGCTCGTGACCAAATATCACCGCACCCAGCATCACCTCCTCGGACAACTGCTGCGCCTCCGATTCCACCATCAGCACCGCACGATCCGTCCCGGCAACCACCAGATCCATTTGCGAAGTCTTTAACTGTATCGCCGTCGGATTCAACAAATACTGTCCATCGGCATAGCCGACACGCGCCGCACCAATCGGTCCGTCAAAAGGAATACCCGATATTGCCAGTGCCGCAGACGCACCGATCATGGCGGGAATATCCGAATCAATTTCACTGTCCGAAGACAGTACCGTCGCCACGATCTGTACTTCGTTGTAAAAATTCTCGGGAAAAAGAGGACGCAAAGGGCGATCAATCAAACGGGAGGTCAGAATTTCCTTCTCGCTGGGCCGTCCTTCGCGCTTAAAGAATCCGCCGGGAATCTTGCCGGCAGCATAAGTTTTTTCCTGGTAATCAACCGTCAGCGGAAAAAAATCCTGATCAGGCTTGGCATCCTTGCGCCCAACCACCGTAACCAACACCACCGTATCATCCAAACTCACCATCACCGCACCGCTCGCCTGACGAGCAATCTCGCCGGTTTCCAGCGTAAGCTGATGATTACCATAGGATAATGTTTTTTTAAACTGACTCAAAATAAGCTCCCTCAATAGCAAAGCATGGCACCGCGCCACACTCCATCAATAAATTTTCCAAGAAACACCGCGAGTCGAATCGATCCAACATCAACGAAAAAGCCGAACAACAGCCAAATCCAGCGCATCAGCAGTTTAATAATCCGAGCGGGCGATTCAAACACTCCACTCCTTACGGTGTTACCCCAGAAACAACACGGGTCGCATTTGCGACCCGCTTATTGCAATCCAACTTACTTGCGAATATTCAAACTCTCAATCAGTGTGCGGTAGCTCGCCTCATTCTTGCTCTTCAAGTAATCGAGCAATTTACGGCGACGACTCACCAAACGCAGCAGACCGCGACGCGAGTGATGATCCTTGGCGTTATCCTTAAAGTGGTCGGTCAAGTAGGTAATTCGCGCGGTCATCAACGCCACCTGAACTTCGGGGGATCCGGTATCGCTTTTGGCGCGCTGGAAATTCGTAACGATTTGCGCTTTCTGCGCAGCAGTAATTGCCATTCTCAAGTCTCTCCTAAAAAAAGTCCGCCATTCTACCCTTTCACCATATGATTACTCAACCCCCAGTTTTAATCCGGGCGAACCCAAGCATTAAGGGGGTAAAACATGGGGAAACGACGGGATGCCGGACAGACACCCCCCAAGTGTCCATTACGTCAAATCAATGAAGATGTCCGCATTCACCGCTATGGACATGACCATGTTCCAGTTCCTCGGCGGTCGCGGCACGCACCCCGGTGACCGTGCAGTTAAACGTAAGCGTTTTTCCCGCCAAAGGATGATTGCCATCAACGGTTACCTCGTCATCATTCACTTCAATCACGGTGTAAAGCAACAAATCCTCATCATCGGCAGACTCTGGCCCGCCTTCGAATTGCATTCCGACAGCAACATCTTTGGGGAAAGAGCTGCGCGCTTCAACTTCCACCCAATTGTGGTCATATTCACCGAATGCATCGTCCGGCTGCAAGGTGATGCTGAAACTGTCGCCCACCGCCTTACCGTGCAACGTCTCTTCAACCAGGGGAAAAATGCCGTCGTAGCCACCATGCAGATACTCGACCGGCTCTTCGATTTTTTCCAGCAAGCCACCATCGGCATCGAACAGTTCATAGCGTAGCGACACAACCGCATCTTTTACAATTCTCATTTCATTTCCTTGATTAAATTAAGCACTTCCTGTGCGTGTCCGTGGGCATGGACACCATACATCACATGGCTGATTTTGCATTGCTTGTCGATTATAAAGGTGGAGCGCTGAATTCCCATCTTTTTGTGCCCCTCCACCTCTTTTTCCACCATCACCGCATAACGTTTGCATACCCGCGCGTCGGGATCGGAGAGCAACAATACCGACAGCCCGTACTTGTCACGAAACGAAGCATGGCTGAGGCAATCATCCCGGCTGATACCGATGATCACCGTGTCCAACTTGCTGAAATCATCCTCCAAATCAGTAAATTCATTGGCCTCCATGGTGCAACCGGGAGTGTCATCCTTGGGGTAAAAGTACAGCACAACATTTTTCTCGCCGCGCAAAGAGGTCAGCGCGAACGTCTGCATATCGGCATCCGGCAACTCAAAATGCGGGGCTTCCATCCCGACTGTCAATGGTTGTGCTTGCATCGCCTTTCCTCCTCTCAACATCCCCGACACGTTGCCAAACAGCGCATGCTGAAGCAACTAATTCTGCCGATATGCAACGCGCAATTCTTGCGCCAACTGAAACACCGACATCGCGTAAAAATCGCTGTTATTGTAACGGGTAATCACTTCAAAATTATCGAGTGCCAACCAAAACTCCTTGCCATCCGCAACGGTAAAGTCCAGCAAGCGAGCCACCGTACCCGGCGATAAGTCAACCCCAGGCCGCAACCCCACCTGCCGCCAAGCCGCCACCGAACGCGGGGTTGCAGTCTCACCGGCACAACTCACCCCGTCAAAATCGGTCGGCACACTCACCAGGCCGCCCGCCTGCCAACCATATCCCTGCAAATAATTCCCCACACTGCCGATGGCATCTTCGGGGTCGCCCAACAAATCCGTCACCCGGTCGCCGTTAAAATCAACCGCATAGTTACGATAACTACTGGGCATGAACTGCGGAATGCCCAATGCACCGGCATAAGAGCCTTGCAATTCCAGCAAATCAAACTGCTGCTCGCGTGCCAGTAACAACAGGTTTTCCAACTCACCGCGAAAAAAGACCGCGCGACGCGGGTAATCGAACGCCAACGTGGTCAAGGCGTCAATAGCGCGGTAATGCCCCGCATTCCGGCCATAAATTGTTTCCACGCCGATGATTGCAACGATGATTTCCTGCGGCACACCGTACTGTTTTTCGGCACGCAACAACGCATCATTATGCGTCCGCCAAAATTCCAAACCCTGCTTGATACGGTGCTGATTCACAAAAACCGCGCGGTACTCCAGCCACGGCTTAATCGTTGCAGGTCGTGAAATGGCACGAATAATCGATGCCCGATGTTGCGCGGTAGCCATCACCTTTTGCAGCTCCCCGCGCTGAAACTGATGCTTGGCGACCATCTCGTCGATAAACTCGGGGATGCCGGGCAACGTGGCCGCCCAGCCCGGCAATACGATCAACGAACACGCCAAACAAATAAATAACGATCTCATCATTCTTTGATTCTACCCCAGGCTCGACAGCCTGCCGCCATTGCTGGTAAATTTCGCACCCGTTATCCATCGTCGAAAGCTCATCACCATGACCGCGCCATCACAACATCACCGCCTGATTATTCTCGGCTCCGGTCCCGCCGGATATACCGCTGCCGTATATGCCGCACGCGCAAACCTCGGCCCGGTTCTGATTACCGGCATGGCGCAGGGCGGACAGCTTATGACCACTACCGATGTGGACAATTGGCCCGCCGATGCCATGGGCGTACAAGGGCCCGAATTGATGGAACGCTTCCTGAAACATGCGGAGCGTTTCAACACGCAAATCGTTTTCGATCACATTCACACGGCGAAGCTGCAACAGAAACCGTTCATACTCATCGGCGATGCCGGCAGCTACACTTGTGACGCGCTTATCATCTGCACCGGTGCATCTGCACAATATCTGGGCTTACCTTCGGAGCAGGCTTTTATGGGACGCGGTGTATCCGGTTGCGCCACCTGCGACGGCTTCTTTTATCGCGGGCAGGAGGTTGCCGTCATCGGCGGCGGCAACACGGCGGTGGAAGAGGCAATGTACCTCGCCAATATCGCCAAGCATGTCACGCTGGTACATCGCCGCGACACCTTCCGCGCGGAACGCATCATGATCGACCACCTGATGGAAAAAGTGGCGGCGGGAAAAATTACCCTGCAACTGAACAGCGTGCTGGACGAGGTGTTGGGCGACGCCAGCGGTGTGACCGGGATGAGGCTCAAAAACGTGCAATCAGGCGACAAACAGGACTTCGCCCTGTCGGGCGTATTCATCGCCATCGGCCACAAGCCGAACACCGATCTTTTTGCCGGACAACTGGACATGGACAACGGCTATATCAAAACGCGCAGCGGCACTGCCGGCAACGCCACGCAAACCAGTATTTCCGGTGTGTTTGCCGCCGGTGATGTGCAGGATCAAATTTATCGCCAAGCGGTTACCAGCGCGGCAACCGGTTGCATGGCGGCACTGGATGCCGACAAATATCTGGCATCGCTGGGCAAAACGTAAATAAGAGATGCCAAGCCGGTGAAGCAAGCACCCGACACACCACCTATCCCGCCCGATGATGCCGCCTTATTCCGTGCGGCAGTCGGGACAATCACTCCGCTGGCCGGGCAGAATCGTATCCCTCCACCCCCACCCTCCCCCCATCCGGTCAGGCATATAGACGAACCAAACATCGAGCCTATTGGCGACACACTGTCCGACTTCATCCCGGAAACCATCCCGGACGACTATCTCGCCAATGGCGTTTCACGCATGACCTTGCGCAAACTGCGCCGGGGCAACTGGCCAGTCAATGGCAATATCGACTTGCACGGTTATCACATTGATGAAGCCAGAGTCCTGTTGCAAACCTTTTTGCATACCGCCGACCAGCAAGCTCACCGCTGCGTGCTGATTGTCCACGGCAAAGGTATCAACAGCGAAGGCGGCACGGCAGTGTTGCGCCAACTGACCCGACACTGGCTTACGCAACTACCGGTAGTGCTGGCATACTGCAATGCCCCCGCGCAACTGGGCGGCAGCGGTGCGGTGTTGGTACTGCTGAGACACCCGCTTTAATTCGCTATACTTGAGCCCTCCCCAAGCCTAACCAAAGGAAGCCAACATGAAAATCTATCTATCCGCACTACTGATGATGTTGTGTGCACATGCCTTTGCCGCTACCAGCAAATGGGTGGACGAGAACGGTAAAGTCCATTATTCGGACCAACCGCCCCCACCCAACGTAACAGCGAAAATATTGCGCAGCAGCCCGGTTGCCAGTGAAAGCGGCACTGCCGCAGATGAAACGGCAAGCCCCCCGCAAACTGCCATCGAACGAGAGGCGGAACTGAAAAGATCGCAACAAGAACAGCGGGAAGCCGCCGACAAGCTGGCGCAAGAGCAAGCGCAACTCGCCCGCAAAAAGGAGAGTTGCGCGGGCGCGCAGCAAAACTTGAGAACCTTGCAAGATGGTATCCGCATCGTCGATGTGCGGGAAAACGGCGAGCGTTACTACATCAATGATGAACAGCGGCAACAGAGAACTCGCCAGGCACAACAAGACATCGCTACATTTTGCAATTAGTCACCACAAGGGAAAAATATGGCGGGCATCCAATCAGTTTTGAACGAACATCGCACCTTCGCACCCGCCGCCGATTTTGTCGCGCAGGCTAACGTTTCCGGCATGGCGGCGTACCGGGCAATGTGCCAGGCCGCCGAACAAGACTATCAGGGCTACTGGGCAAACTTGGCGCGCGCAAACTTGGCATGGAAAAAACCTTTCAGCACCGTGCTGGATGAAAGCAATGCGCCGCTATACAAATGGTTCGAAGACGGCGAACTCAATGTCTCGTATAACTGTCTGGACAAACATCTCTCCACCCAGCCGGAAAAAACCGCGCTCATTTTTGAAGCAGATGACGGCAAGGTCAGCAAAGTCAGTTATCGCGAACTGCACGGGCGCGTCTGCCAATTTGCCAACGGCTTAAAGTCGCGCGGTATTAAAAAAAGCGACCGCGTCATTATCTATATGCCGATGAGCATTGAAGCCGTGGTTGCAATGCAAGCCTGTGCGCGCATAGGCGCGATACACTCGGTCGTATTTGCCGGCTTCTCCTCAAAGAGCCTGAACGAGCGCATTACCGATGCCCAGGCCGTGGCCATCATCACTGCCGACGGTCAATTCCGCGGCGGCAAGACCATGCCACTCAAACCGGCGGTGGATGAGGCACTCGGTCTTGGCGGTTGCGGGGCAGTCCATACGGTAATTGTCTATCACCGCACGACCACGGACATCGAGTGGCATGACGACATCGACATCTGGTGGCACGATTTATTCAACGCGCAACCCTCCGTTTGCGAACCGGAATGGGTCGGCGCGGAGCATCCGCTGTTCATCCTCTACACCTCCGGCTCGACCGGCAAACCCAAAGGCGTGCAACATTCCAGCGCCGGTTATTTGCTGGGTGCAATGGTATCGATGCAGTGGGTATTCGACTACAAGCCCAATGATATTTTCTGGTGTACCGCCGATGTTGGCTGGATTACCGGTCACAGCTACGTCGCCTACGGCCCATTGGCATTGGGTGCAACCCAGGTGATTTTTGAGGGTATCCCCACGTATCCCGATGCGGGACGTTTTTGGAAAATGATTCAAGCCCACAAAGTCACCACTTTTTACACCGCTCCCACGGCAATACGCTCGTTGATCAAATTGGGCGACAAACTGCCGCAACAATACGATTTATCTTCCCTGCGTCTGCTCGGCACAGTGGGAGAACCCATCAACCCCGAAGCATGGATGTGGTATTACACTGTGGTCGGGCAATCACGTTGCCCGATTGTCGACACCTGGTGGCAAACCGAAACCGGATCGCACATGATCGCCCCGCTACCCGGTGCCATGCCGGCCAAACCCGGCACCTGCACCCTGCCGCTGCCCGGCATCATGGCGGACATCGTCGATGAAGCCGGAAATAAAATGCCGCAACAACAAGGCGGGTTTTTGGTCATTACACGTCCGTTCCCCTCGCAAATTCGCACCATTTGGGGCGATTCCAAACGCTACCAAACAACCTATTTCCCGGAAGAAATGCGCGGCGCGTATTTGGCGGGAGACTCGGCTTACCGTGATGAGGACGGCTACTTCTGGATCATGGGGCGCATAGACGACGTGCTAAACGTCTCGGGACATCGTCTCGGCACCATGGAGGTCGAATCGGCACTGGTTGCCAACCCGCTGGTAGCCGAAGCTGCCGTTGTCGGCAAACCGCATGACATCAAAGGCGAAGCCATCGTCGCATTTGTGGTACTCAAAGGGGCGCGCCCCGACGACACGGCAGCCAGGAAAGAGCTGGTGGAACAATTACGTGCTTGGGTGGGAAAGGAAATCGGCGCAATTGCCAAGCCGGATGAAATTCGTTTCGGTGATAATCTGCCGAAAACCCGCTCCGGAAAAATCATGCGCCGCCTGCTTCGTGCGCTCGCCAAGGGCGAGGAGATCACACAAGATATTTCCACCCTGGAAAACCCCGCCATTCTGGAGCAACTCAAAGCAACCATCCGCTGAAAAATATCGGCTTGGTTCACACTCCCGAATATATCAACTTAAGGAAGCCCTGATTAAGCCATCATTCCCGCGAAAGCGGGAATCCAGCTTGCTGAATTGACCGGTGCTTTCGCGGGAACGACAAAACCGGACTTGTTCAGAGTTTCCCCTAAACCCGACCCGACACCCGTTGATATATTTCACGATAAGCCAGCGCACTCGCGCGCCAGTCAAAGTCTTTTTTCATGCAGTTTTTGCGCAACGCCTTCCAGTTGCGCGGCTGATGATAAACACCCAACGCGCGCTCAATGGTGGCGAGCAGGTTATCCGCCGTCATCCCCTCAAATACAAAACCGCTGGCAGTCCCGTCACCCAGTGTTTGTTCGTTGCAATCCACCACTGAATCCGCCAACCCTCCCGTCGCATGAACAATCGGCGGCGTTCCATAACATTGGCTATAAAACTGATTCAGCCCGCAAGGTTCAAAGCGCGAGGGCATCACAAAGATATCCGCCCCGGCCTCAATTTGATGCGACAACGCCTCATCAAATCCCACCATTGCGCCAATTTTCCCCGGATAACGGTGCGATAAATCGCGCACGGTCTGCTGCATCGCCGCATCGCCGCTTCCCAATATCACCAGTTGCACCGGTAACTCGGTCAGGCGCGGTGCAATCTCAAGCAGCAAATCCAAGCCTTTTTGATACGTCAGACGACTCACCACACCCAGCAGCGGCACATCCGCATCGAGATGCAAACCCATTTTGCTTTGCAATGCCCGCTTGTTGGCGGCTTTACCCGCCATGCGGCCTACACTGTAGCGGCTGGCAAGATGCTTATCACTGGCAGGATTCCATTCGACCGTATCAATACCGTTGAGGATGCCGGTCAATTCATGATTACGCGACCTCAGCAGACCCTGCAAGCCAAATCCCAATTCCGGCTGCTGGATTTCATTGGCATAGGTCGGACTCACCGTGGTGATGTGGTTGGCATAATACAAACCCGCTTTCAGGAAAGAGAGTTTGCCGTACAACTCCAAACCGTTGATGCTAAAACTGGTTCCGGGCAACTGCAATGCCTGCATCCATTCCGCCCCAAAACTCCCCTGAAAAGCCATATTGTGAATGGTCATCACAGTTGCGGCGGCAGCCGGCGTAAAGTGCAGGTATGCGGCTGCCAAGCCGGTTTGCCAATCGTTGCAATGCACCACATCGGGATGCCAGGGCAACGGTGTCTCACGACTGCCCAACATGGCCGCCACCTTAGACAGCAAACCAAAACGCAGCGGATTGTCATCCCAATCCTGCCCATTCTCATCCTGATAAGGGCTGCCAGCGCGTTGATACAGATAAGGACACTCCAACACCAGCAATGGCACGCCATTTTCCATGGTGGCAGAAAGCAAGCGCGATACCGGAAATCCCGCCCATTTATCCAGCGTTATAACCTCTTTATAGTCCGTCAACTGCGCCATCACTGGCGCATATCCCGGCACCAATACCCGTGCATCGACCCCGATACCGCGCAAAGCGGCAGGTAACGCGCTACTGACATCCGCCAAACCGCCGGTCTTGATTAACGGCGCGACCTCCGAGGTCGCAAACAATACCTTCACCTCTTTCATTTTTATCCCAATTATCAGGTTTTATGATCGCGATGCGTTCACCGTACAAAACTACGCATAACGATTCAGCCGCCAATGATATACGTTCATCGCCCAAGCACCTATACACATACGGGACAAAGCGCAAACCTGCCGTACAAATACAGCTCAGATTTGTTGACAGAACTCCGAATCTCTCTATAATGCGCAACTCGTTTTGCGGGAGTAGCTCAGCTGGTAGAGCGATACCTTGCCAAGGTATAGGTCGAGAGTTCGAACCTCTTCTCCCGCTCCACACATTGAGGGAAAGCACATTCGCTTTCCCTCTATCGTTTCAGGCGGTATTAACGGCGCGATAGCAAAGCGGTTATGCACCGGATTGCAAATCCGTGAAGGGCGGTTCGACTCCGCCTCGCGCCTCCAGACACCCCTCAACCACACGCACCCGGTGCGGTTATTGCCTTCTGGCAGCCCACTCCCTCCTAAAACTTACTTGACAGTCGCGCTACGAATAAGCGACATTGGGAAGCTGCGTTTGTCGTCGTCACCGCTCATTAAAATTCCCATAAGGAGTTTCAAATTATGAAGGCTCGCACATTATTTCTACTGTTCCTCGTCATTACCATTGCGGTTTTTGCGATGCTCAACTGGGAGGTTTTTATCGCCCCCACCGAGCTTTCTCTCGGCCTCACCACTATCGAAGCCCCTATAGGTCTGGTCATGCTCGGATTATTGGTATTGGTTTCCATCCTGTTCTTCGCCTTTGCCCTGTCGCTGCAAATGGCGGCACTACTCGATACCCGTCGCTACACCAAAGAATTGCAGGCAAACCGTGAGCTCACAGACAAAGCAGAACTGTCACGTTTCACCGAGTTGCGCAATTTTCTCGAAGCGGAACTGAACAAACAATCGAATGCACAGGCGGAACTCAAGACCTCGCTCTCGGCAAAAATCGACCAGTTGGAACAAGACCTGCGTGCCGCCGTGGAACAATCCGATACCACCCTCAGCGCATATCTCGGCGAATTGGAAGACCGCCTTGAACGGGCGGTACAAAACTCGGGGCAGTAACCCCGCTAGTCACGTAGCTTGACCACTTAACCGCGCAAGGAGCCCAAATGTCTGACAAAACACTCAAATACATCATCGCTGCCATCATCGCGATGATGCTGATTTTCCAGGTTGGCACACTGGTCTCTGCGGTTCTGGGAGTCGCTTGGGGCGCGGTCTCTTCCATCGCCATCGCGGCAGTTTTGTTTTTCTCGGCACGACTCGCCAAAGCCGGCGGTATCAAATCCTTATGGATATTTCTGCCCGTCGTGCTGTTCACTGTCCTACCCATCGGACTAACCCTGTGGAAGGTGTTAAGCGAAGAAGTCAGCTGGCTGGATCGCATCCTGAAACTGGCGCCTTTCTTCATCGGCTTCGGCATTCCGATTGTGTTGTTACTGCTGGTTTATTACGAACTGCGCCAGCGGACGGCTCAAAGCACAAGCGCGCAACCACCGAATTGATAATTACACCGCCCGGTTCAATCTGGGATCAAAAGCATCACGCACCGCATCGGCAAACAGGTTCGCTGCCAGCACCAATAGCAGCATAAAACCGAATGCCGCCGCCAGCGCCCACCACACCATCGGTTCGCGCCCCATCTCCAGGCGTGCGCCGTTAATCATGGTGCCGAAGCTAATCATCGAGGGATCGACGCCGACACCCACATAGGACAACACCGCCTCGGCCAGCACCAGCGCACTGAAATCCAGCACCAGTGCAATCAGCACGATATGCATCACGTTGGGCATGATGTGGCGCAGCAAAATACGCAACGACGACACCCCGAAAGATTGCGCCGCCTGAATGTATTCCATCTCGCGCAACTTCAGCGTCTCGCCGCGCAACAGGCGGCACAACCCGGTCCAGCTCGTCAAACCAAGAATGAAACACAACGCCACCAGGCGTAAATCCGCACGCAATGCCGAGGTATCGAACCATTCGGGATGGGTGTCTATGGTCACCTGCATCATCAGCACCGCCGCCGCAATCAACAACACGCCGGGAATGGAGCTCAACACGGTATAGACATACTGGATGACATCGTCCACCCACCCCCGAAAATAACCCGCCGCAATGCCCAAAAACAAAGCCAGCGGCAAAGTAACCAGCGTGGTGACCGTACCAATGATCAGCCCGGTACGAATACTTTTCAGCGACAGGTACAGCACATCCTGCCCCACTTTATCGGTACCCAGAACGTGGTACACCGTGGCGAGATTGAACAGTGCGCCGATAAGGGCGGCAAGTATCAGCGCGGCGAGGCTGACCGCCAGCGGCGCGCGGGATTTCGTCATTCCCGCGAAAACAACCAGCAGTAGTAATCCCACAATAAAGCCGGACATCCCCCCGATTACCATGCGTCCCGCCACGTCCGCATTGCGCTGTGAGACATCCTCCAGATGCGCGCCGCCGTATTGCAGGCGCGGATACCCGCGCACCACATTACCCCGAGCGTCGCTGATACTCTCCTTGGCATACAGCGTCAGCGCGAACGGCGCGGAATAGGTCTTCTCGGTATGCGTACGCAAGGGCTCGACCAGCTTGTCGAAGACACTCAGCACTTCCGGTGAATAAATCGTCTCAGTCGTACCCGATTGCGGCAGCGCGCTACGGTAGTGCAAAGTATCCAACAACCCGACAGCGACAAATAGCGACAACACCAGCAGAGCCACCATCGCCACCCTGCCGCGCGCCACGCGCCGCCAAGGCAGCAGCAAATGCTCGCGTCGCCGCACATACCAGGCAATTGCGACACCCGTTGCCAGCAACAGGAACACCAGCGCATCACTCCATAGAACCACCGGCATAATGCTCATCGCAACCTCGACACGCTCAATCCCCGCCCCGAACACTTAACCGGAAAATCGGCGGCGAATCAGAAAAACGAACTCGTCTTCCTGCTCGCTCGATGACAACAATTCGTTACCGGTTTTACTGCAAAAGTCGGCAAAGTCTTTGGGCGCGCCACGATCGGTGGCAATGACCCTGAGCACCTGTCCTGGCTGCATTGCGGATAATGACTTTTTGGCGCGTAGAATCGGCAGGGGGCAGACCAAACGGCGCACATCGAGCAACACGTCATGTGCAATCATGTAATCGGCAACCCCGAATGCGCCCACGCAGTGATGCCGCCTTGCAGGTTATA
Source organism: Pseudomonadota bacterium (assembly GCA_049321355.1). Taxonomy (GTDB): domain Bacteria; phylum Pseudomonadota; class Gammaproteobacteria; order Burkholderiales; family Gallionellaceae; genus Gallionella. The sequence goes on from JBMOPZ010000030.1 coordinate 109,563, forward strand.
AACATCGGTAAAACCCTGCCCGATGGAAAATGCCGCCGCCTGTGCGGAGCGCGCGCCCATTTGGCAATAAAACACCGTCGGCTTTGCCCCATCCAACTCATGCAAACGTAACGGCAACAAATGCAAGGGGATCGCCTCCCCACGGGGAATCTTGCCGCGCGCCACCTCAGCCTCGGTACGCACATCCACCAAATGTATCCCCTCTTGTTTGAGCAGCTGCGCCAATTCCAGCGCCGTAATGTTTTTGACTGCGGGCACGCTTACTCCTCCTCTGACGAGGCACGATCTGCCAACAGATGAGACAAGCGTGTATTCGCCATGGAAAGCCGTCTTACCAGCAAATGCAGAAAGGCATCATTAAATTGGAAACGGCAATCCGTGGTCGCGCGCAATAATCTGTCGGGCTGAATTTCGATTAACACAACTTTTGTTTTGGAAACCACATCCGTGCTGCGCCGGTGCTCTCCCTCGGTCAGGTGCGCCATTTCGCCAAAACAATCACCACGGCGCAGCAAACTCAACAAGCGACCCTGCTTGAGTACCCGCACCGTACCGCGCGCAATCACGTAAAAGGAACATGCCTCATCACCGTCCCGCAGGATACGCTCGTCCTGCGCAACTTTGCGCCATTCACTGATACGCAATACTTCCCACAACTCAACATCACTGAAATTCTTGAAGAATGCCAAACTGCGCAAAGTATCAAATTTCTCGGTGTCGAATATTTTCTGTTCCTCGGGAGTAACATTCCCGAAAAAGGCAACCAAGTCCTGGGAAAACTCCGCCCAAGTTTGATAACGGTTAACAACATCCTTCTCCATCGCCCGCAACACAATCGCATCCAGCCCCTTGGATATTTCCGGGCGATACTCACTCGGTGGCGGCGGACTGATATTGAGTATGTTGTAAATCAGACTGGCATTGTTGCTGGCATCAAACGGTAGTCTGCCCGTCAACAATTTATACATCACCACACCGAGCGAATAAATATCGGTCTGATGCGACAATTTGGTCTCGCGAACCTGTTCCGGGGACATATACGCAGGCGAACCGACACCCGAAACCAGCGTGGTGGTCTGGTCGGCAAACAATGCCGCCGCACCAAAATCGGATATTTTTATATCGGTGCCGGATAACAGCAAAATATTGGCGAGCTTGATATCGCGATGGATGACCCCCTGATACGCGGCGAACTCCAACGCTTTACAACACTTATAGATAACTTCCGCCACGCTACTGATGGGCAACAAATTATCAATCTCGCCGTATTGCTCCAGCGTACCGCCCTCGACATACTCCATCACGATGTAATTGACTTCCCCTTCCAACACCGCATCCAGCACCTTAACGATGTGGGGGTGGGACAGTTTCCCCGCCAACGAAGCTTCTACTGCCAGCAGTTTGCGATATATCCTGATACGGTTCGCATCTCCCGCCCCCTTCAGATCCAGCAGCTTGAGCGCGACAGGCTGCTTGCTGAAGGTATCGGTTGCCAGATACACCTTACTCGCGGCACCTCTACCGATCTCTCGTTCGATTGCGTATTTGCCAATTGTTTTCATATCACCCTACTCGTGCGTTTGAACCCGATTTTCCGCGCTTTGCCCGACAATGTCCACCCGTGCCTGCAATACACCGGACTGCAACCTCCTCGGGGAAAAATTAAACCCAAGGAAACTCTGAACAAGTATGGTTTTGTCATTCCCGGCCATTCTCCCAAATGGAGAAGGGAGTAAAGCCCCTCTCCCTCCGGGAGAGCAACCGTGTTCTGAGTCAAGCGTTTTTTAAGTTCCACGGGGTGTTATTTTTTAACATTGAGTTCATGATGGTTAACAACTTTCTCATGCAAGCGACGATCACGACTTTGGGTGGTTTGCC
>JBMOPZ010000031.1:0-1510 GCA_049321355.1 Pseudomonadota bacterium
AGTTCGGCTTCCAACTGGCGCACCCGCTCCACCAACTGCCAGGTTAGGGCCAGCAATTCATCGCGCGACAGGTCGCGCAGACTATCTCGTGTCGGCAAGGTCATCGTGCCAGTTACAACACCGGATCAGCAGAAAAGTCGTGAGCAGTTACTTAGGCTTTGGCCGAAAATAACTTGACTATTTCTTTCGAGTGACAGCATGTGGTTCAATCGTGTAATTCCAATGCGGCAAGACTCGGCGGGGTTTCAAGTTGATTTGCGCCTTTTCGTCCGCCGTGATTTTCAAGCCCGTTTGATAGGGCCGCTTATCCAATCGCGCGCGACAGCGGAGGCCACTCTCCGTTTTGGTCGTGCGAATGAATTTCAGGATCGTCTCGCAACTTTGGAGCGGTTGGCCGGCCCAGTTCAAACTGATGGGGCCAAACAAACGGTGTTCAACCGGATTCCACTTCGAGGCCCCGGGCGGATAGTGAGCCACCCGGATCGTCAACTGGAACTCGTCCGCCAAGGCTTGGAGTTGGAGCTTCCACAGCCAACTTCGAGAATCGTTTGCGCCACCATCATCGGCTTCAATCAACAGGTATTGTTTGCCAGGGTAGGCGCGGCGTCCCACCGCCAACCACCAGGTGCGGATCGCGGCCACCGCGAATTCAGCCGTCTCGTGCGAGAGACCCACCACCACATAGCCTTCGTTGCGCGTCAGGTCGTAGATCCCATACGGGATCGCTTTCCCCTCGGCATCGCCGGGAAAATCGGTCACCAACACCTCCTGGGGCTTGCGCCGCCAGGTACGGCCTGGGTTGCGGAAGTTGCCGATCAATTCCTTCTTTTTACAATCCACGCTAATGACTGGAAAACCAGCCTTGTGGAAGGCGCGCCGCGTTCGAACGATGTAGCGCATTTGGCGATCCCGATTGGGATCCTGCTCTTTCGTTCGCCGCTTGCGGTTGACGCGCAACGCATAGTCACGCTCTTTCAACAAACGCCGGACGGTTGTCCGTCCAACTTTAATTTTCCGGCGTCGCAACTCCCGGCTGAGCCGCCGGACGGTTTTGCGGGTCCATTTGACCCCGCTGATCGGATCACCCGCGGTCTCATCCGCCAACAATTCATCCAGCACCTTCAGGATCTGCGGATATTTTTTTCCGCCCGTTTCCGGCCACTGCCCGCTTGCCGGAGGCGTCCCCGTTTGGGTGCGCGGCCGGGATGTTGGATTTCCGCTTGGCCCCGGCGAATGGTATTCCGGCTCAACCCTGTAATTTCAATCAAGCGTTGGAGGCTCCCTTGGCTTCCTTGCAGTGCCAGCAAGCCAACGCAGCGGCGGCGGTTACGCTCATCGAGCGTTGTCAGAACACGATTGATAGCACGATGCTCTTCGGCAACGGCGCTATAGGGATGAGCCTGACACGTCGCACACTTACAGGCCCGTACAGATGACTGTCGTCTTTGTTTCATCAGCGCTCACTCGCTTTAGGTGGCCCGCAGACCCTACAACTCAGTCCGAGCCTTGG
>JBMOPZ010000032.1:0-108770 GCA_049321355.1 Pseudomonadota bacterium
CGGCACGACGCTCCTTGCTCTCCCACGGGCTTGGTGTCCCAAGGGATAATCGAGCTGCCGAGCCGGACCAGACTAAATTAACTACCAACAACACATATACGTCCAGCAAAACGAAACATACAAGGGGTTGGGGTGAGGAAAATCTCTCGGCATGTCTGCTCCCATAACCATCGGCGTATTTGATTCCGGGATTGGCGGGCTGTCGGTGTTGCAGCATATCCGTCATACCCTGCCTCACGAAAATCTGCTCTACGTCGCCGACTCCGCCCACGTCCCTTATGGCGACAAGAGTCCCGACTACATCACGCAACGCTCCCGCACCCTGACGCGTTTCCTCATGGCACAAGGCGCGGATGCCATCGTCATCGCCTGCAATACCGCCACGGCTGCCGCTGCCGCCACACTACGCAGCCAGTTCGACCTGCCTATCGTCGGCATGGAACCCGCCGTCAAACCCGCCGTCGCCGCGACGCAATCCGGCGTAGTCGGGGTGCTGGCGACAGTCGGCACACTGGAAAGCGCGCGCTTTGCCGCCCTGCTGGAACGTTACGCGGGCAAAGTACAAATCGTCACGCAAGGCTGCCCCGGCTTGGTGGAGTTAGTCGAGCGCGGCGACTTGCACAGCATCGAAGCGCGCAGCCTGATTGAACGTTACACCGCACCGTTGCTGGAGCGGGGTGCGGATACTCTGATACTCGGCTGCACCCACTACCCTTTTCTCGCCCCGCTGATCCGCGAAGTGGTCGGCACAGAAATTACGCTGGTAGATACCGGCGCAGCCGTCGCGCGGCATCTGCAACAACGCATCCACACCGAGCTGCCCGAACGTTTTGGCTCAGTTCGCCCTGAACTCGTGAATTCCGTTCTCCCTGAGTCTTCTAACCCCGTTCTCCCTGAGTCTTCTAACCCCGTTCGCCCTGAGTCTTCTAACCCCGTTCGCCCTGAGCCTGTCGAAGGGTGGAACGGCGCGCAAAACCGTCCTGACCTTGTGCCCGACAAATCAGCTCTTGCGCAGTTCTTCACCAGCGGCGACACACAACAGTCCAGCCGCATCATGTCGCGACTATGGGGCGACCCGGTCGAAGCGCAGCCGTTACCGCCACAATTTTCTTCTAGCCCCCGCGCCTGACACTCACGCCCTTCATGCTGCTCTGAGCGAAACTCGACACCCCAAAGGCACGACCCGCACCCCCGAAGTGCAGCAACGATTTTCTCAAACCACCCAACACTTGACCGAAATAAACAAATTGTTTATTGTGCGGCCATCCAACAGACTGGAGGCCTTGACGCATGGCCGCGCCGGACAGTGGAGCATCCGCATCAACGACCAGTGGCGCGTATGTTTCCGTTTCAAGAACGGCGATGCATTCGACGTTGAGATTCTTGACTACCATTAAAGAGAAACACTATGACCAACAACGGACTACCCGCAATTCATCCGGGTGAATATCTGAGCGAGATCTTGAGCAAACTGAACCTGTCGCAAGCCGAATTCGCCCGCGCCATCGGCATTTCGCCGATGCGCGTCTCGCATGTCATCAAGGGAACCCGCCCAGTCACGGCGGAGCTTGCGCTGTTGTTCGGTCGCGCCTTCAACCAGTCGCCGCAATACTGGCTCAATTTGCAAACTGCTTACGATCTGAAAACCGCAGAAGCCAGCCTCGGCAAGCTGCTGGACAGGGTGGGTTTGCTGGTATCTGCTTGAATGGTTGGTGTTTGAAACCGCCTACTTACCCTTCTAACGAATCTATATGGAGCTACGATGCGCCCATTTTCAATCAAGATTTTTGTTCCATCTGGTGATCCAGAGGGTGTTCGCGTAGTTTCCAGAGATGACTGGCCGGGTAAGGCCGTTGTATTTCCACGCGAATTATTGGGGGAGGTGAAAGGGCGTAGAGAATACCAACAACCTGGCGTTTACTTATTATCTGGTGGAAAAAAACTTTACATAGGCGAAGGAGATCCGTTAGGCGACCGTCTTAGCGATCATGCACGTCGTAAGTCATTTTGGAAAAAGGCGGTATTTTTTACCGCTGAAGGTGGGCGACTAAACAAAGCTCATGTTCAGTTTTTGGAATCCAAACTGGTATCTCTTGCCAAGAGTGCTGGCCTTGCGGAACTTGACAACGAAAATCAACCAATGCCGCCCGCATTAAGTGAGGAGGAATATGCCTCGGCAGAAAACTTTCTGCGAGAAATTTTGCTGATGCTCCCGCTTCTTGGCTTCTGGCAATTCGATGATGACCACCAAGAAGAGGCTGAGGCCGAGATTCAAGAGGAAGCGCAACAAGAAATATCCAACAAGCGTAGCGGGAAGCGCGCAGGACTCTATTCCTCATTGCCAAGAGGGATGCGCTTCCATTTTCGTGGCGCTGGTAATCTCAATGCAACCTTGGAGTTAGCCGATTCAGGGGTTGTAATCAAAGCTGGAAGTGAGGCTGTACTCGAACCCAAACAGCACTTCGAAATACACGGGGCAAGTTATGCCGCCAAACGCCGTGAAATCATTGAGTCTGGTGTTCTAAAACCAAGTAAAAACGGTTACGAGTTTAGCCAAGATCAGTTTTTTTCTTCTGCCTCTGCCGCCGCATCGGTCATTGCTGGCCAGAACCAAAACGCAGATCACTGGATTTCAGATGATGGCTCAAATTTGGGCGATCTTTTGAGAAGCGCAAAAGCAAAAAATGAAGGTATAACAACATGACCCACCACTACACCCTGACCATTTCCTGCCCCGACCGGGCGGGGATTATCGCCGCCGTGAGCGGTTTCATCGCGCAGCATGGCGGTTTCATCGTCGAGGCGAGTTATCACACCGAGCAGGCGGCGCAACGCTTTTTCATGCGCCAGGAGATACGCGCCGATTCGCTGCCCTTCGATGCGGATGAGTTTCGCCGTCGCTTTGCGCCGCTGGCACAAGAATTCGCGATGGACTGGCAGCTTGCCGATTCCGCCATTAAAAATCGGCTGGTGGTATTGGTGAGCAAGCAGGATCACTGCCTCAACGATCTGCTGCATCGTTGGCGCAGCGGCGAGTTATTGGTCGATATTCCCTGCGTGATTTCCAACCACGAAGACCTGCGCAGTTTTGTCGAATGGCACGGCATTCCGTTCATCCATGTGGACATGAAGTCAGACAAACAGGCGGCATTCGAGCAGATCGCCGCGCTGTTCGAGCAGTATCGGGGCGATACCATGGTGCTGGCGCGCTTCATGCAGATTTTGCCGCCGTTCCTGTGCCAACGATATTCGGGACGCATCGTTAACATCCACCACAGTTTTCTGCCTTCCTTCGTCGGCGCGCGCCCCTATCATCAGGCGCATCAGCGCGGCGTTAAGTTGATCGGCGCGACCTGCCATTACGTGACGGACGAGCTGGATGCCGGGCCCATCATCGAGCAGGATACGGTGCGCATCGATCACGGCGATACGGTGGAAGACTTGGTGCGCTACGGACGCGACATCGAGAAAACAGTGTTATCGCGCGGCTTGCGTTACCATGTGGAAGGTCGCGTACTGGTATGCGGCAACAAAACCGTCGTGTTTCGCTGATTGCTTCCATGCGTTTATTTCGTCTGATCAAAATCATTTTCGTCGTGCTGCGCTTCGGGCTGGACGAGTTTCTGCTGGCACACCGGCGCGCGCGCTGGCTGCACCGGATATTGCGCGTCCTGTTGTTTTTCCGCAGTCTCGACACCCCGCGCGCGGCACGTTTGCGCTTGGCACTGGAAAGTCTCGGACCGATTTTCGTCAAATTCGGCCAACTGCTTTCCACCCGCCGCGACCTGATTCCCGCCGACATCGCCGACGAACTCGCCAGATTGCAGGATCAGGTGCCGCCGTTTCCCTCGGCACAGGCTGTCGCCATCCTCGAAACCGCCTACCGGAAAAAACTCGATGCGGTATTTTCCCGCTTTGATGAAATCCCCGTCGCCAGTGCCTCGGTTGCGCAGGTGCATTTTGCCGTGCTGCCGGACGGACGCGAAGTCGCGGTGAAAATTCTGCGTCCCGGCATTGCACGCATCATTGCCCACGATGTCGCGCTGTTGCAAATTTGCGCCGGACTGATTGAACGCGGTTGGGAAGACGGCAAACGCCTCAAACCGAGAGAAGTGGTGGAGGAATTCGAAAAACACTTGCAGGACGAGCTGGATCTGACCCGCGAAGCCGCCAACGCCAGCCAACTGCGACGTAACTTTGCCGATGCCAAACTGCTGCTGGTGCCCGAAATGTATTGGGACTGGTGTTCCGAACAAGTGATGGTAATGGAACGCATGCACGGCATCCCGATTAGCCAGATTGACAGCCTGCGCACGGCGGGTATCGACATTCCCAAACTGGCATCCGACGGCGTGGAGATTTTTTACACCCAGGTATTCCGCGACGGCTTTTTCCATGCCGACATGCATCCCGGCAACATTCTGGTGGCGCGTGACGGACGTTATGTCGCGCTGGATTTCGGCATCATGGGCACGCTCAGCGACAACGACAAACATTACCTCGCGCAGAACTTCCTCGCCTTCTTCAACCGCGATTACAAGCGCGTCGCCGAGCTGCACATCGAATCCGGCTGGGCACCTGCCGACACCCGGGTCGATGAATTTGAAACTGCCATTCGCGCCGTGTGCGAACCGATCTTCGATCGCCCCCTGCGCGAAGTCTCGTTCGGGCGCGTGTTGCTGCGGCTATTCCAAACCTCGCGTCGTTTCGGCATCGAAATACAACCGCAACTGGTACTGCTGCAAAAAACCCTGCTCAACATCGAAGGGCTGGGACTGCAACTCGACCCCGAACTCGACCTGTGGAAAACCGCCAAACCCTGGCTGGAACGCTGGATGAGCGAACAGATCGGCTGGCGCGGTTTCTGGAAAACCCTGCGCAAGGAACTGCCCAACTACGCCACCCTCCTGCCGCAACTGCCGCGTCTGCTGCATCAACGCCTGAGTGAATCGCCGACCGGGCAGATCGAAAGGTTACTGGAACAACACCTGCAACAAGCCCGGCGACGCAACCAGTGGCTGATCGTCATCGCCGTCGTCCTGTTTGCGATGCTGATATGGAAAGTGTTAGGCGTGATGAAATAGCACTTGGGGAAACATTGAGCTATTCGGTTTTGTCGTTCCCGCGTAGGCGGGAATCCAGTCAATTTAAACAACCGGATACTGCCGCCCCCAACTACTCCACCGTCACCGATTTCGCCAGATTCCTGGGCTTATCGACATCGGTGCCGCGCTGCAGGGCGACATGGTAGGCCAGCAGCTGCAAAGGGATGGTGTGCAGGATAGGGCTGAGGAAGCCGGCGTGCTCGGGCATTTGCAGGATGTGAACGCCGTCGCTTGCCGTCATGTGGGTGTCGGCATCGGCGAATACGTACAGTTCGCCGCCGCGCGCGCGGACTTCCTGCAAATTGGATTTGAGTTTTTCCAACAGGGCATCGTTTGGCGCGACCGATACCACCGGCATGTCGGCATCGACCAGTGCCAGCGGGCCGTGTTTGAGTTCGCCTGCCGGATAGGCTTCGGCGTGAATGTAGGAGATTTCCTTTAGCTTAAGCGCGCCTTCCAGGGCGATGGGGTAATGCAGGCCGCGCCCGAGGAACAGCGCGTGATGTTTGCCGACAAAGCGTTTCGACAACCCGGCGATTTGCGGCTCCAGATCCAACACCTTCTGAATCGCGCTGGGCAGGTGGCGCAACTCGTGCAGGAATTGTTGCTCGCGTTGCGCGCCCAGTTTGCCGCGTAATTTCGCCAATACCAGTGTCAGCAAAAACAAGGCGGCGAGTTGCGTGGTGAAGGCCTTGGTGGAGGCAACGCCGATTTCGGGGCCGGCGCGGGTCAACATGCGCAGCTTGGACTGGCGGATGATGGCGCTTTCCGGCACGTTGCAAATCGCCAGCGTGTGGTCGTGTCCGGTTGCCTTGGCGTGGTTGAGTGCCGCCAGGGTGTCCGCCGTCTCGCCGGATTGCGAGATGCTGACGATCAGGGTTTGGGGGTTGGCGACGCTGCGGCGATAACGGTATTCGCTGGCAATCTCTACGGTGCAGGGGATGCCCGCAATTTCTTCCAACCAATAGCGCGCCACCATGCCGGCGTGGTGGCTGGTGCCGCAGGCAAGTATCAAAATACGCTCGACCCGCGGGAAGATGCCGTTCGCTTCCGCACCGAAGATGCCGGGCACCAGCGACTGGCTGTTGCACACCGATTCCAGGGTGTTCGCCAACGCTTGCGGCTGTTCGTGGATCTCCTTTTGCATGTAGTGCCGATACTCGCCCAGCTCGACGCTGTCGTTATCCAGCTCGCTGGTATTCACCGGACGCTCGACCGCCTCACCCTGCGCGTCAAAGATGCGATAGTCGGCGAGGTTCACCTCGACCACGTCGCCTTCTTCCAGATACACCACGTTGCGGGTAACTTGCAGCAGCGCGGACATATCAGAGGCGATGAAGTGTTCGCCCTCACCCACGCCCAACAATAACGGGCTGCCCTTGCGGGCGGCGATGAGTTGCCGCGAATTGTCCGCCGCGACCACGCCCAGCGCATACGCACCGACCAGTTGTGCCAACGCCTGCCGCGTGGCGGCAAGCAGGTTTCCGGAATAATGACTGTGTATCAGATGGGCGATGACTTCGGTGTCGGTGTCGGAAGTGAATGCGTAACCCCGCGCGCTCAGGTCGGTACGCAGTTGCTCGTAATTCTCGATGATGCCGTTGTGCACCACCGAGATTAAATCCCGGCTGATATGCGGATGCGCGTTGCGCTCGCTGGGTACACCGTGCGTCGCCCAGCGGGTGTGGGCAATCCCCAACAACCCTTGGGTGTCGGCACTTTTCTCCCCCAACTCGGCAACCCGTCCGGCACTGCGCACCCGCTCCAGTTTGCCGTCACGCACCACCACCAGTCCGGCGGAGTCGTAACCGCGATATTCCAGACGCAACAGTCCGTTGACGAGAATGGGAACAACGTTCCGTTGGGCGATTGCGCCGACGATTCCGCACATATTATTTCTTGCCTTTTTGCGGACGCTGCCAAGTGCCCAGAGTCACTTGCTTGCTGCGCGACAGGGTCAGCCCGCCTTCCGGCGTGTCCTTGGTAATGGTCGATCCCGCGCCTATGGTTGCGCCCTTGCCCACCGTGACCGGGGCGACCAGCTGCGTATCCGATCCGATAAAAGCATCGTCTCCGATGATGGTACGATGCTTGTTGGCACCGTCGTAATTGCAGGTAATCGTGCCCGCGCCGATATTCACCCGACTGCCCACCGTGCTGTCGCCGATATAACTGAGGTGGTTGGCTTTGCTGCCAACACCGATTTCGCTATTTTTGATTTCGACAAAATTGCCGACATGGGCATCGCCCGCCAGCATACTGCCGGGACGCAATCGCGCATAAGGGCCGATACGACAGTTAGCCCCCACTTCGCTGCTATCAATGTGGCTATAAGGGGCAATCTGCGTGTCCTGGGCGATGTTTGCATTGCGGAGGATGCTGTAAGCCCCCACCCGCACGCGGTCACCCAGACTCACCTCGCCCTCGAAAATGCAGCCGACATCAATCTCGACATCGCGCCCGCAGGTCAATTTGCCGCGAACATCCAGCCGCGCCGCGTCCATCAGCGTCACACCTTGATTTAACAATCTCGATGCCTGAACTTGCTGCCAAGTGCGTTCCAGTTCCGCCAGCTGCCCTTTGCTGTTGATGCCTTCGACTTCCCAGCGGTGCGCGGGCTGCACGGTGTGTACCGTCACGCCGTCGCGCACCGCCATGGCGACGATGTCGGTAAGGTAATACTCGCCTTGCGCGTTGTTGTTGCCCAGCTGCGCCAACCAGTCGCGCAACCTGTCGGTGGGGGCGAGCAGGATGCCGGTGTTCACTTCGCGGATTTCGCGCTGTTCCGGCGTGGCATCTTTTTCCTCGACGATGCTTTGCACGTCGCCCTGCCGGTCGCGCACGATGCGACCATAGCCGCCCGGGTTATCAAGATGCACCGTCAGCAATACCAGCCCGTCGCCCGCCTGCCGCATCTGATGCAGGGTGCCGTGCTGGGTCAACGGCACGTCGCCGTACAACACCAGCGTTTGACTGCCGTCGGCAAGGTGCGGCAACGCCTGTTGCACCGCGTGTCCGGTACCCAGTTGCGGCTGCTGCATCACGAAGGTTGCCGGGGTGGGCTGCATTGCCTGCGGCACGGCTTCGCCGCCGTGTCCGTACACCACACATACCTGCTGCGGTTGCAATGCCAGCGCGCAATCCAGCACATGCTTGAGCAGCGGTTTGCCCGCCAGCGCGTGCAGTACCTTGGGCTGGTCGGAATACATGCGCGTGCCTTTGCCGGCAGCGAGAATGACGATGTTCAAATGGCTCATATTCGGGGTGTCGCTGAGGGACGGCGAGTATAGCAAAGCTGGCAAGCCGCGAGGGAAGTACCGACGCGCGTCATTCTGCGGCATAATTCGCCCCGAACAACGATTTTGTTATGCGTTTCACCTCTCAAGGAAAATAATCCAATGTCGGAAACTCCATCAGCGCAACCCGCAGCATCCGCCCTGTCCCTGAAAAATCTGGGCAACAACGCCTTGCGTCGCAATGATCTCGCCGCTGCCGAGGAGTTGTATCGCCAGGCAATCGCGGTGGACGCGAATTACATGCCCGCGCACTACAACCTCGGTAATGTGCTGCATCAAACCAGGCGTTATGCGCAAGCCCTGACGGCGTTTGAGACGGCGGCGGCACTTGCCCCTGACGACTACGAAATTCAGGTCAACATGGGGGTCACATTGAACGCCATGACCAAGTACGACAACGCAATCGCCGCGTTCGAACGTGCCACGGCACTCGTCCCCAACGGACTTGAGGCGGCCATCAATGTCGGCATCGCCTACTATCGCAGCGGTCGATACCAGCAAGCCATCGACATCTGGAGCAAGATACTGAAAGCGGATGCCACCTGCTCGATTGCGCGCTATTACCGCTCGCTGGTCTATCTGTTGCTGGAGCGCTGGGACGAGGGATTTCTCGACCACGAGGCGCGCCTCGACCTGCCCGGTGCGACATCGGTGGAAAGCTATCTGGGCGAATCGGAATGGGGCGGCGAACCGCTGCATGACAAAACGCTGCTGATTTACCACGAGCAGGGCTTGGGCGATGCCATCCAGTTGCTGCGCTATGCGGCACTGTGCAAAGCGGCGGGTGCCCGCGTCATGGTTCACTGCCACGAGGAACTCGCCACGCTCCTGGAAACCTGCAAGGATATTGATGTCGTCGTGCCGGATGGCGCACGGCTGCCGGAATCCTACGACTATTACATTTCCCTGATGAGCCTGCCTTACGCGCTGGGACGTCATGCCGAACTGGCTCCGTTGCACCTGAATGTCGCGCCCAAACCGCTGCCCGCGATCACCGGTGCCGCCGGCCTGAAGGTCGGTGTTTGCTGGCAGGGTGGCACGAAACATGACCGCGACGCGGAACGTTCCATTTCGATCGAGACGCTGTCGGGCGCACTGAACGGCTTGACGGATGCGACCTTCTTCAGCCTTCAGGATGGCGCGCTGGACAGCCACGGTTTCGCCGTACCGCTGCACGACCACATCGACGATTTCGCCGACACCGCCGGACTGGCACAACAGATGGATGTCGTCATCACCGTTGATACCGCCGTTGCCCACCTGTGCGGCAGCCTCGGCATTCCCACTTGGCTGCTGGTCACTTACGCACCCGACTGGCGTTGGGGCGTGGCGGGCGATAGCACCCCGTGGTATCCCAGCGTGCGCCTGTTCCGGCAACCGGCACTGGGCGATTGGGCAACCCCGCTGGGCCAAGTGCGCCAATCGCTGGAGGCGATGCAGGCAAAAGGCAGTTAAGGAATCGTCACATTGCCTGTTGATGTTACGCAACAACAGGCAATGCATCCGGAAGGTGTAGGGTGGAAAAAGCGTAGCGTTTCCACCGATGAGCGATGTCCTCTGGTGGATACGCGCTCGCGCTTTATCCACCCTACCGTTGGTTCAACAAGTAGCAGTGGCATAGCCAAACAAAAAGAGGCACCGATACCTCAGTGCCCCTTACAATTACCAAACAACCCAATCAACTTTCCAGCAATTCCTTGAGTTCACCGCTCTGGTACATCTCTTTCATGATGTCTGAGCCGCCGATAAACTCGCCGTGCACATAAAGCTGCGGAATGGTCGGCCAATCGGAAAAATCCTTGATGCCCTGGCGCATTTCCGCGTCCTGCAACACGTCCACCGTCAACACATCCTTGGCACCCAGTGCATTCAAAATTTGCACCGCATTCGAGGAAAACCCGCATTGCGGAAACTTGGGATTGCCCTTCATGTACAGCACCACCTTATGGGTCGTAACCTGCTCGCGAATAATGTCTTCTACATCAAGGCTCATATCAACACCTACCGAAAATAACGAAACGGGCGCGATTCTATGAGTCCGGCAAGGCTCGGTCAAGCACCGCGTTTTCTTTTAACCGCTGCACCAGCACATAAGGCCGCGCCACCACCGCCCAAACCAGCGCGTCCGCCTCAAACCACGCCAATGCCTGATCGTCCGCAACCTTGCAAAGTTCGCCGGACATCATCCATTGCCGAACCTGTTGGGCATTATCCTCGGACACCTGAAATGCCACCTCCACCAAATCCAGCGCATCGCTCACATGGACAACCGCGCCGCGCGCGAAATAAGGCTGCAACTCGCGCCAGCCAATTTGCGCCGTCTCCAGATTAACCTTGGCGCGGTAAATTTCTTTTGAATCGTTGCTATCCATTATTTTTGCCATCGCCCTGTTTCTTAAAACCCCCTCCATCTCCCCCTTATCAAGGGGAGTGCCGATTCTCCTCCCCTGACAAGGGGAGGTCGGGAGGGGTTTACCCCTTCAGATAATTGTCTTTCAGGCGCATGTAATGCTCGGCGGAATACATCAGGTACGCCAGCTCATCCCGGGTCAACGCACGCACCGCCTTGGCCGGACGACCCATGTACAGCATGCCGCTTTCCAGCATCTTGCCCTGCGTCACCATGCTGCCCGCACCGATCATCACCCGGTCGGGAATCACCGCATCGTCGAGAATGATCGAACCCATCCCGATCAGACACTCGTTGCCGATAGTGCAACCGTGCAAGATCACCGAATGCCCCACCGTCACATAGTCGCCGATAATCAGCGGCGAGCCACCCGGCTTGTCCGCCGTCTTGTGCGACACATGCCCCACCGACAAATCCTGCACATTCGTGCCGCGCCCGACCACAATACGATTCACATCGCCGCGCAACACCGCGTTGCACCACACCGAACTGTCGTCACCCAACTTAACGTCGCCGATGACTTGGCAGGAAGGATGCAAATAGACGCGGCTACCGAGAACGGGTGCGGTGTTGAGATAGTTGGAGAGGGGCATGGAAGTGGTCCGTCGTAGGGTGCAATAAGCATAGCGCATTGCACCGGATGTTTGCTAATCGTGATAACTCAAACCACCTTCGCTACCCCCAGCCCAATCGCTTGGATAAACGCCTTCTGTAACCAAGCGATGAAAAGTTGAATACGGCCAATCACCAACACACTCAACCGAGCCATGCTTCACCGGGTTGCTATGCACATAATCCATATGCGCTTGAAAATCCGGTTCGTCACGAATCAAATGTTCCCAATATCGCCCTTGCCAAATCCTACGTTCGCCGCGACGTGCTCGAACATCGGATAACAATTCTGTTTGGATATAGCCTTGGAAAAACCGATTTTGATAAGCCGCCAACGAGTGGCGAAATCGGCATCGCCGACAGGTAATTCAATCACGCAATGCGAATGTTCTGGCAATACGACCCATCCATGAATTTGAAACGGACACCGTTGCCGCACCGAACCGACGGAGGATCGCAACAGATCAATATGTCTCACCAGCAAATCATTACCTTGCCGTTGAAGCAAATTCACCGTAAAGAAATAAGTTCCGCCCGGATGCCAGGCGCGTCGATAGTCGGGCATGGCGACAGTATTGAGGAGGAAAACATCCGGCGCAATGCCCGTTGGTTATTGCGCCCTACGCGGGCTACCCCACCCATACGGCGCAATCTAGCAGGATTCAGGAAACCGTGGTCTGTCCCCTATTATTCGCAATACACTGGAACTGCACGATGCACTCACCAAGACGAGCTAAACCATCTTCCCATGATGTTAGCGACTGCACGAGTTTTTCAACTTTACTACGGCGCATAGTTATTTAGATCAACGTAAAGTAAACACCCTAAAAGTTACCGCCGACAAATACTCCTTCACTTCACCATCTTCCACTTCATCAACTCCCCCGCCGTCAACGGCACAAGCTGGTGCTCACCAAACCCCTGCGTTGCAGGCACTTGCCACTCTTCTTTGCGCAGGGTGATAGTGTCAGTGTTGCGTGGCAAGCCGTAAAAATCCGCGCCGTAAAAACTGGCGAAGCCTTCCAACTTATCCAACGCGCCCAGCTGTTCAAACGCTTCCGCATACAACTCCATCGCGGCGTGGGCGGTGTAGCAACCCGCGCAGCCGCAGGCGTTCTCTTTGGTGTGTTGCGCGTGGGGCGCGCTGTCGGTGCCGAGGAAGAATTTTTTGCTGCCGCCAGTGGCAGCTTTGAGCAATGCCTCACGATGTGTCTCGCGTTTGAGTACCGGCAGGCAGTAATAATGCGGACGGATGCCGCCGACCAGCATGGCGTTGCGGTTGTAGAGCAGGTGGTGCGCGGTGAGGGTGGCGGCGATATTGTCCGGCGCCTCGGCGACAAACTGCGCGGCATCTTGGGTGGTGATGTGTTCAAACACCACGCGCAGGTTGGGCAGGTCTTTCAGCAAGGGTTGCAACACGCAGTCTATGAAGACGGCTTCGCGGTCGAAGATGTCGATGTCGGCATCGGTGACCTCGCCATGCACCAACAGCGGCATCCCGCAACGCTGCATCTCTTCCAAGGCAGGATACGCTTTGCGTATGTCGGTCACGCCCGCGTCGGAGTTGGTGGTCGCGCCAGCGGGGTATAGCTTCACCGCATGTACCACGCCACTCGCTTTGGCTTTTTTGATTTCATCCGCAGGCGTGTTATCGGTGAGATACAACGTCATCAGCGGCTCGAACTTCATGCCTTGCGGCAATGCGGCGAGGATGCGCGCCCGGTAGGCGGTTGCCTGTTCGGTGGTGGTCACCGGCGGGCGCAGGTTGGGCATGATGATGGCGCGGGCGAATTGCCGCGCGGTGTCGGGCAACACCGACCGCATCAGCGCGTCGTCGCGCAGGTGCAGATGCCAGTCGTCAGGGCGGGTCAGGGTGAGTTGTTGCATGATGATTTCCGGCAATTCAGTGGACTGAATTGTAAAGCAAAGTGTCTCAGCCATTTAGGGGAACGACAAAAGCGGATTTGTTCAGCCCGCATCCCTTCATGAGTGAGCGGGGAGCACGACGTAAAGCTCAGATCAGCCCCATCGCCACCAGCATGATAAACGCGGCGAACAACACGAAGTGACTGATGCCTTCGATGGCATTGGTTTCGCCGTCATGCAGGTTGTTCATCACGGTCAGGAAGGTCAGCAGCAACATGCCCGCCTGCACCGGTGTCAGTGCCATGTCGATACGCTCACCGCTGAACAGCGCGATCGCCTCGATGACAGGCAGGGTCAGCAACACGGTGGCGAGCGAGGCACCCAGGGCGATGTTGACGGTGGTCTGCATCCGGTTTTGCTGGGCGGCTTTGAGCGCGGTGAGAATTTCCGGGCTGGCGGAAATCAGCGCGACCAACACCGCCGGTATCGCCTTGGGCAAATCGCTGCCCGCGAGCCCCGCATCCAGCAACACCGACAATACCTCGGAGAGCAATCCAACCAGCACAATCGCACCGACCATGATGGTGACATGCAAGCCGTTCGGACTGTTGGTTGCGTCATGCGACTCTTCTTCAACGTCGGCGGAGTATTCAAAAAACCTGCGGTGTTCTACCGTCTGCAAACGCAGAAAGGCGAGGTACATGACCACCATGATGCTGATGGAAAAAATCGAATAGATTTGCCATTGCTGTTCGGGCACAAAGTCGGGGATGAACATGCCGACACCGATTGCCACCAGCAACATGGCGATGAATGAGTTGCCCGAATCGACGTTGTATTTGGAGCTGCCATGTTTCAGTCCGCCGACAATGGCGGCCAGGCCGAGAATGCCGTTGATATCGAACATCACGGCGGCAAACACGGTGTCGCGCGCCAGTGTCGGATTGGGTGTGCCCTGTAGCAACACCACCAGGATCACCACCTCCACGGAAACCGCCGCAAGGGTAAGAATAAGTGTCCCGTAAGGTTCGCCAAAGCGCATCGCCAGCACTTCGGCGTGATGGGCAATGCGGAACGCCACGCCGATGACCGCCGCCAGTATCACCAGCAGCAGCCCCCACAATATCACCCCGCCGTGTTCAACCGCAGCATGTTCCAGCGTGAAACCGAGCGCCAAAATGACCAGCGCAATGGCGATGGGGAATTCGTGTTTGAGATATTTCATGGGGTATTTTTGCGATGATGCGGGAGATATTGTTCCAGTTTAACAGGCTGCTAGTTTTGCGCGCGCTGTCCCGCCAATGCTTTATACAGCTGCGCGGCGGCGGACAGCCACAAGCGGCGCACCTGCACCGCGTTTTGTGCGGCGGCATAGTGTTCGCGTTGCGCATCCAACACGTCCAGGTGATTGGCAACACCGGCCTGGTAACGCGCTTCGACCAATTTCAGGCGGTGCGCCTGCGCGTCGGCATTTGCCTGTTGCGCGGCAAGCCGCTCGGCCAGCTTGTCGCGCGCGCTCAACAAATCCATGACTTCGCGGAATGCCTGTTGGATCGCGCGCTCGTATTCCGCCACCGCGATTATTTTGCGCGCATCGGCAAGATCGAGATTCGAGTTGTTCCTGCCTGCATCAAATAACGGCAACGTTAACGCGGGCTGAAAGCTCCACGCACCGCTGCCCGCATCGAACAAGCCGGACAGGCTGCGACTCGCCGTCCCCACGCTGCCGGTGAGACTGATGCGCGGCAGGAAGGCGGCGCGTGCCGCGCCAATGTTGGCATTCGCCGCAATCAGGCGTTGCTCGGCGGCCAGCACGTCGGGACGTTGCAACAACACTTCGGCGGGCAGACCGGCAAGCTGTTGCGGCGTGATGTGCTGATGCGCCAAATCCTGCCCGTCGGGCAAGTCTTTAATCTCCGACACCGCCTGCCCGAGCAAAAGATCCAGCCAGTTTGCGGCGGCCAGCAGCTGTTGCTGCAAGTTGGCGCGGTCTGCCAGTGCCGCCTGATAACCGCCTTCCGCCTGCAACCAGTCGATGTCGCCGGATGCGCCCAAGTCGCGACGGCGCGACACCAGTTCGCGCGTCTCCGCGCGGGCCTGTACGGTGCGTTCGGCGAATTGCTGCCGCTCGCCCAATTCCAGAGTGGTTAAATATGCGTTCGCCACATCGGCAATCAGCGACAAACGGAAAGCGCGCCGCGCTTCCTCGGTCGCCAGATAACTCGCGTTTGCGGACGCGCTCAAACTGCGCACCCGCCCCCAAAAATCGAGTTCGAATGCCACCAAACTCAAACTCAGATCGTAACGCTGATTACTGAACTCGCGCCCGGTAACCGAGGTGCTGGCGGGTGTCAATGAAGCACTGCGCCCGCCGGTGAAATTAACGCCGGGAAGACGGTCTGCCTGCTGCAGCCCGAGCTGGGCGCGCGCTTCCGACAATCTTGCCGTCGCAATACGCAGATCGCGATTATTTTCCAACGCGGTGCCAATCAGCACTTGCAGACGCGGGTCGGCAAAATAGTCTTGCCAGGTAACCGGCTTGATTTCCGCGCTCAGTTTCAACTTCACGCTATCCGGCCAGGAAGCGGGAATCGGCGCGGCAGGCCGCTGATAACCCGGCATCAGCGAGCAGCCACACAGCAGCAGTGCGACCAACAGCGGGAACCGCCGCATTCCGCCCGTTCCCTGATACGCGCATTTGGCAAGGTTCTTATTCATGATGATCACGTGCATGTCCGGGGAATATCTTGCGCATCACCACAAAAAATACCGGCACCAGAAACACCGCCAGCAGGGTGGCGGCAATCATGCCGCCGACCACACCGGTGCCGATGGCATGACGGCTTTGCGCGCCCGCACCGGTGGAAACCGCGAGCGGCAACACGCCCATGATAAAGGCGAATGAAGTCATCAAAATAGGACGGAAACGCAGGCGGCAGGCTTCCAGCGTGGCATCTGCCAGGCTCATGCCGTCATCCTGCAATTTGCGCGCGAACTCGATAATCAGAATCGCGTTCTTGGACGACAGTCCGATGATGGCAATCAGTCCGACCTTGAAATAAACATCGTTGGGCAACTCGCGCAGTATCACCGCCAGCACCGCGCCGAAGATTCCCAGCGGCACGACCAGCAACACGGTAAACGGAATTGACCAGCTTTCGTACAAAGCAGCAAGACAGAGGAACACCACAATCAGCGAGATGCCGAACACCAGCGGTGCTTGGGCACCCGACTGACGCTCCTCGAACGAGGTGCCCGACCATTCGAAACCGAAGCCCGGCGGCAACTGGCCGGCAATTTGTTCGATCGCCTCCATCGCTTCGCCGGTGCTGCGTCCGGGCGCAGCCGCACCGGAAATTTTCATCGCGGGCAGGCCGTTATAACGATCCAGCTTGGGGGAACCCACCACCCATTGCGAAGTTGCCAGCTCGGAAAGCTGCACCATGCCGCCCTGCTTGTTGCGCACCGACACCCGCAAAATATCATCGGGGGTGCGGCGGGTATTCTCCTCCGCCTGCATTTGCACCCGCAGCACCCGCCCCTGACGCACGAAATCATTGATGTAGGCGACACCGAGCAACGATTGCAGCGTTTCATTCAAATCGGCGATGGACACGCCCATGGCTTCGGCTTTTATCCGGTCGATATCGAGGAACAATTGCGGCCCCGCCTCCTGTCCTTCGGGACGCACTCCCGCCAATGCCGGATTTTGCGCCGCCATACCCAGCATCATGTTGCGTGCCTCCAGCAATTTGTCCCGTCCCAAACCGCCGCGATCCTGCAAACGGAAATCAAAACCGCCCACGGCTGCCAACTCGGGAATCGGCGGCGGGTTGATGGAAAAAATCATCGCCTGTTTGATCTGAAATAACGCCATGTTTGCCTTGCCCACAATGGCGGACGCGCTACTGTCTGGCGATGACCGTTGGCTCCAGTCTTTTAGACGTACAAAGGTAATCGCGGCATTCTGGCCGCGCCCGAAAAATGAGAATCCCGCCACACCGACAACATGCTCCACTTCGGTTTGCTTGAGGTAAAACTGCTCGACCTGAGACAACACCTCCAAGGTGCGCTGTTGTGTCGCGCCCGCCGGCAATTGAATCACGCTGATGAAATAACCCTGATCCTCTTCCGGCAGAAAACTCCCCGGCAACTGGCTGAACAGCCAACCCATCGCCACCAGAATCGCGGCATAGACGAGCAGATAGCGCGCGGTTTTTTGCACGATTCCGGCGATTGCGGAGGTGTAATTTTTAGTGGTGCGGGCAAAGAAACGATTGAACCAACCCAGCAGCCCGCGCTGCGGCGATAGCCCGTCGCGCTGTTTGAGCAAGGTCGCGCACAACGCCGGCGTGAGCGTCAATGCCATCAACGCCGAGAATCCCATGGTCAGCACCAGCGTCACCGCAAACTGGCGATAAATCGCGCCGGTTGAGCCGGAGAAGAACGCCATCGGAATAAACACCGCCATCAACACCAGCGTGATGGCGATAATCGCGCCGACAATCTGATCCATCGCCTTGCGGGTTGCCTCGCGCGGCGACAGTCCCTCGCTGTGCATGATGCGCTCGACGTTTTCCACCACCACGATGGCATCGTCCACCACGATGCCGATGGCCAACACCATGGCGAACAGCGTCAACACATTGATCGAATAACCCAACAGGTAGAGCCCGACCAGCGCGCCAATCAGCGCGACCGGAATCACAATCGCCGGAATCAGCGTCGCGCGGAGATTGCCGAGGAACAGATACATCACCAGCACGACCAGCAACAAGGCTTCCGCCAAACTCTTCAACACCTCTTTAATCGAAATGTCGATGAAGGTGGAGGTGTCATACGGCACCGCCCAGCTGACCCCCGGCGGAAAGAATTTCGCCATGTCGGTCATGCGTTGTTTGATGGCGGCAACCGTGTCCAGCGCGTTGGCATCGGGCGACAGGCGGATTGCGATTGCCGCTGTGGCTTGCCCGTCGAGACGCGCCGAGGTTCCGTAATCCTGTGCGCCCAGCTCCACCCGTGCCACATCTTTCACCCGCAGTGCCGATCCGTCGGGATTGGCGCGCACGATAATGTTGCCGAACTCTTCCGGTGTTTCCAGGCGCCCGCGACTGACGATGACCGCGTTCAGTTGCTGGCCTGCCGCAGCGGGCAACTGTCCCAGCTCGCCCACGGCCAGCTGCGAATTTTGCGCCCGCACCGCGCGCGAAACATCGGCGGGGGAAAGGTTGTAGGCGCGTAATTTTTCCGGTTGCAACCACAGGCGCATCGAGTATTCCGTACCGAACAGAATCGCCTCACCCACCCCCGGCACGCGGCGGATGCTGTCGATAACCCCCCCATTGGCAAAGCTCCCCAAGGCAACGTTATCGAGACTGTTGTCGGGAGAAAACAGTGCCAGAAACATTACATAGTTGCGTGCCGATTTGGCGACAGAAACGCCGAAGCGGCGCACCTCTTCCGGCAACCGCGCCTCGACGCGCTTGATGCGGTTCTGGGTTTCAACCGCCGCCAAATCCAAATCGGTTCCCGCTTCGAAAGTCAGCGTAATGCTGCCGCGCCCCAACTCGGCGGCAGATGCCATATAAAGCAGATGTTCGACACCGTTCATTTCCTGCTCAAGCAATGCCACGGCGGTTTCTTCGACCACCTGCGCCGACGCACCGGGATAAGTAACGGTAACCGACAATGCCGGCGGGGCAACGGCGGGATACTGGGCAACCGGTAAATTGCGCAATGCCAGCAAACCGCTCAGCAGAATGATTAAGGCAATGACCCAGGCAAAAATCGGACGGTCGATAAAAAATTTGGCGAGCATCTGCGATTACGGCTTGGTGGTGGGAGGGGCACTTGGCGACTCTCCCGGTGGTACGGGCTTAACTTCCGCCCCCGGACGTGCTTTTTGCAGGCCGTTAACAATCACCCGCTCACCGACCTCCAGACCTTTGCTAATGATGAAATCGCCGCCCGCCATATCGGCGGTGACAACAGGCTTGGGCATCACCTTGCCGTCCGCCCCGACTACCATGACAAATTGCCCGTCCGTCCCGGCTTGCACCGCGCGTTGCGGAATGCGTATCACGTTATCCGCCTCCGCCTGCGGGAAACGCACGCGCACAAACATGCCGGGCAACAATTCGCGTTGCGGATTGGGAAACTCGGCGCGCAACGACACCGCACCGGTGGCGGCATCGACCGCCATGTCGGCAAAAAACAATTTTCCCGGCAAGGGATAGACGCTACCGTCTTCCAACAACAGCTCCACTTTGGCGGACTGGCTGCGCTTCCACTTGCCCGTTTTGCTTGCCTGACGCAGCTTCAACATATCCGCGCCGGACTGGGTAAAGTTCGCGTAGATGGGATCAAGCTGTTCTATCGTCGCCAGCAGCGTGGCCTCCCCCTTGCCAACCAGCGCGCCCTCGGTCACCAGTGCGCGCCCGATGCGCCCGGCAATCGGCGCGGGAACGCTGGCATATTGCAAATTTTCTTCCGCCAGAATCTTCGCGGCCTCGGCTTGTTTGCGTTTAACCTGTGCCGCGTCAAACTCCTGCTGACTTACCGCCTTGATTGCCAGCAATGACTGGTAACGCGCCTCGATCTGCGCCGCATTCAATGCTTCCGCCTGCGCCGCCAGGGCGGTCGCCCGATAGCTGCGCGCATCAATGCGAAACAGCGGCATCCCCGCCGTCACGTCACTGCCCTCGCGAAACAGCCTTTTTTCGACTACCCCCTCAACCCGGGCACGCACCTGTGCGGTGCGATAGGCCTGCAAGTGCCCCGGCGAATCTTGGGTAATCGTCGCCGCACCTGTCGCCACTGTCACCACCTCAACCTCCGGCGGAGGCATCCCGCCGCCCGGCGACCCACCCGCCTTGCCGCCTGAGGATTTTTCCTGCCCGCCACCGCAGCCCGCCAACATCACGAGGGTAAAAAACAGCGGGGGAAATAATTTTGTCAAATTACTCATGTGGATTTCCAAAGGGTGGGCATAAGCGCCAAACACTATCGTGTTTGCCAAGTTGTATGCAAAAACAAGAAGCAGGAAGAGATTCTAGCAAATCAGAACTTAAGTGGCAGTCAGAATGCTGCCACCTCAAAGAGGATAGGGCAAGGGGTTGCACTCAGGCTTATCTTTTCATCGCCGCCTCGATGCGCTGGCACAAAGTTTTCAGCACTTTGATACGCGCAAAATTTTTGTCGTTGGCTTCAACCAGTGTCCACGGGGCGATTTCGGTACTGGTACGATCAACCATGTCGCACACGGCGCGTTCATAATCGTCCCATTTCTCCCGGTTGCGCCAATCTTCATCGGTGATCTTGAAGCGTTTGAAACCGATTTTTTCGCGTTCCTTGAAGCGGCGCAGTTGCTCTTCTTTGGTAACCGCCAGCCAGAATTTCACCACCACGGCACCACTTTCGGCCAGCTGTTCTTCAAAATCGTTCAGTTCACCGTAGGCTCTCATCCAGTCCGCCTCGGAGCAAAACTTTTCCACGCGCTCGACCAGTACCCGCCCGTACCACGAACGGTCGAAAATGGTGACCCCTCCGGTGCGCGGAATATGTCGCCAGAAGCGCCACAGATAAGGTTGCGCGCGCTCTTCCTCTGTCGGCGCGGCAACCGGGATGATGCGGTAATGCCGTGCGTCCAGCGCGCTGGTGATGCGCCGGATGGCACCGCCTTTACCGCCCGCATCCGATCCTTCAAACACGGCAATAACCGACAGCTTGCGGAATTTGGCATCGCGCGTTAACAGGTTGAGTCGCCCCTGATACTTTTCCAATTCGCTGTCGAATTTCTTCTTGGTGAGTTTTTGCGTCATCACCAGCTTGTCCAGTACATCGAGTTGGTCTATGGGGGAAAGCAGCGGCGCAACGCTGACCTTGGATGGTTTGGCGGAACTTGTCAGCCGCTTTTGTACCGCCTCAAGAATAATGTTGCCGACGGTCAAGCTGCGGTAGCGCGCATCCGCCCCCTCCACCACAATCCACGGTGCTTCGGCCGTGCTGGTTTCACGCAGCGCATACTCGGACACTTTCCGGAATCTGTCGTACATCTTGAAACGCTGCCAATCAAGCTTGGTCACGCGCCAGCGCGTCTTGGAATTTTTCTCCAGCGATTTCAGCCGTTTCTCCTGCGCGGGTTTGGAGAGATGGAACCAGAATTTGAGAATTAGCGCGCCCTCGTCGGTCAGCATCTTCTCAAAATGGTTGATGCGTTCGATATTCTGAACAAGGGTAGCGGCATTGTTTTTTTTCAGCACCCGCTGCACGATGGGCGCGGTGTACCACGAACCGAAGAACACACCGATTTTCCCCTTGGGCGGCAGGGCGCGCCAGAAACGCCACATCGGCGGACGCTCGCGCTCTTCGTCCGACATTTCGCCCATCGCATGAGCCTGGATATGACGCGGATCCATCCAGGCGTTGAGCAGATTCACCGTCTCGCCCTTGCCCGCGCCGTCCACACCGCCAATTAAAATAATGACCGGAAATTTTGCCTGCTGCGCCAACTCAAATTGCGCGTCGAGTAAGGCCTCACGCAGCACCGGCACCTCTTTATCGTAAGTCGCTTTGTCAATCTTGTGACCCAGTTCGGCAGATTCAAACATGATGCACCTCCTGAAAGTTATACACTTTCCGGCGAAATCACCAGTCGCAAATTGGTCTGGTAATCGCCCTCACGGGTGTGTCGGCTAAGCCACCACACCGCACCTTTTTTTACACTGAAACCGCTGTCGGAATTGGACAGCAACAGAGCGGCAACCTGCCCCAGCGAGGGCTGATGACCCACCACCAAAACGCAGCCATCCGCATCCGGCCAGGCAATCGCGTCCAGTATGGCTTGCGCCGATGCGCCGGGCGCAAGCACCGGTTCGGTCACATAATGCTTGGTGAGCGCGCGTGCAGTCTGTTGGGTACGCCTCGCCGGGCTGGCCAGTACGCGAACATCCTCCGGCAGACGCACGGACAGGAAGGCCGCCATTTTTTCCGCCTGCTTATGTCCTTTTCCGGTCAGCTCCCGCTCCAAGTCGGGCGAGCTATCACGCGCCTCGGCGTGCCTCCACAAAATGAGATCCATAATCCCCTCCGCAGCGCAACTTAATGGTAGTGCAAGCATATACCGTATATACTGTTTTTACCACATTCCAATGGAGAAAATCATGGTCACACGCCCCGTCCGCCCCCGCACTGCTGCTGTCAAAAAACCGGCAGTCAGCAGCAGTCCCGCGCCCGCTATCAAAACGGTCAGGAAACATAAAAATAAAGAGGCTATCGAAAAGGTCAAGGTCATCCGAGACAGCTTCACCATGCCAAAAAATGATTACGCGCTTATTGCCGAACTCAAAGAGAAAGCATTGGAAAGCGGCTTGCACGTAAAAAAGAGTGAGGTGCTGCGCGCCGGATTGAGATTACTCGCCAAGGCGAGTGCCTTGCAGCTAAAGCGTACGCTGGGCGGCGTGGAAAGAATCAAAACAGGTCGCCCCAAAAAACATTAGCAGGCTGCTGAAGAACATTATGGGCGCAATCGCTACGGGAGGCCGGTAAGTGCGGCTTACGTGGTGTCCACCGCCGGATTTCAAGCTATCCGCAGCTTGACCCCAAATGATTTCCAGCGCTGCATCTCGGCGGCAAGGGAGGCTTCCGTTAGCGGGTTTTCTGTCAACCAACCGGCTGGCAGGCTGATGGTGAAGGTGTTCTTGCGGTAGCCGCCCCGCATCACGGGGACGACAGTTTGTCGGCGGTTGCGACAGAACAGGATTGCCAATCGCAACGCCATCGCCAATACCGTTTCTTGCTGGGAATTCAAAATACCGCGCACTTTCTCCAATCCGCCGCGTTGCGCCAGCGTCAATCGTCCGAGCAATGCCTGGGAGTTTTTGGCAAACCCCGGCATGTCGGCATTGCCGAGAATATAGGCCGTATGCTTGTGGTAACCGTTGTGCGCAATACTGATGCCCACCTCGTGCAGGCGCGCCGCCCATTCCAGAGTCTGCAAAGGTTCATCGCCCGTTGCGGGTGGTGTCAACTGCCGCAAAAAGTCCTGCGCCAACCGTCTGGAAAGTTGCACCACACGTTCAGCTTGATCCTGGTTAACTTGGTAGCGTTGCATGAATTGCCGCACGGTCACATCCCGAGCATCCTGTTTGGAACGGCGTCCGACCAAGTCGCACAACACACCCTCACGCAACGCACCTTCTGCTGACCGCATTTGTTTGATACCGAGTTCGCAGAAAATGGCGTACAGAATCGCAAAACCGCTGGGAAGCACCTCCAGGCGATCCGGCTTGATGCCCAGCAGGGATAATTTCTTGATGTTGCCGACTTCGAGTAAATGTTCACGCAACCTGTCCATGCCCGCACGTGTAATACCATCACTGCTGTAGCCGTTTTGCAGCAAGATGTCGTGCATCATGCGGGCTGTTCCCGACGAACCCAATGCACTGTCCCACGAGTCGGGCGAAAAATCTTTCAATACCGACTGTAATTCGTTGCGCGCGGCAAGCTCGGCTTGTTTGAAATTGGATTTCTTTATTTTTCCGTCCCGAAAGTAACGTTGCGCGTAACTGACGCAGCCCATGTAAAGACTCTCAAGACGTTTGGGATCAAGCCCGCAACCGATGATAATTTCAGTGGAGCCGCCACCAATATCAACTACCAGTCTGCGCTCTTGGCTGGGCGGCAGTCCCTGCGCCACGCCGACATAAATCAAGCGCGCCTCTTCACGTCCGGCGATGACTTCAATCGGGAATCCGAGTACCGCTTCCGCCCGCGGCAAAAAATCATCCGCATTTTTTGCCACGCGCAGGGTGTTGGTCGCCACCGCGCGCACCGCCGCGTTCGGCAAGCCGCGCAAGCGTTCATTGAACAGCTTCAGGCAAGACAAAGCACGCTGTTGCGCCGCCTCGTCGAGATACTCATCCGGCGACAGGCCTGCCGCCAACCGCACCGATTCACGCAGTCCGTCCAGCATGTACAGGTGCCCATCGACCACCCGGGCCATTTGCAGGCGGAAGCTGTTGGAGCCGAGATCGACGGCGGCGAGGACGGTTTGCGGTTCCACGAGTTTTATTGGTTTACCAGCGTGAAAAGTGTGGGTGTTTACAAAATGTTGCGGCGCAGTCGCAATGTAACAGCAAGACTGCCGGCAATCAAAGGTTGCGAATTTTTCGTATCAGGGCAGTTGTGGAGCGTTCGTGCCGGAACGGGATGCTGCATACCTTGCCGCCCCATTCTTGCACCTCTCGCGCACCGACAATCTTTTCCACCGCCCAGTCCCCCCCCTTGACCAGCACGTCGGGTCTGCACGCAAGAATAAGCGCGAGCGGGGTATCCTCGTCAAATGATACGACCAAATCGACCGATGCGAGTGCCGCCAACACGGCCAGTCGGTCGGCTTGCTGGTTGATTGGCCGGTCATCCCCTTTGCCCTGCCGCTTGACCGATTCATCGCTATTGACCGCGACCATCAGCGATCCGCCCAGTGCCCGAGCCTGCGCCAAATAGGTCACATGACCACGGTGCAGCACATCGAAACATCCGTTGGTGAACACCAATGGGCGCGGCAATGCGGAAACCCGCTTGGCGAGATCGGTCACCGCGCAAATTTTATGCTCGTATTCCGGGGGGCGATACATCAATCCAGGTATTCGAATAACCGCACCACACGCTGCACGCCGCCCGTGGTGCTCGCCAATTCGGTTGCCGCCTCCGCCTCGGCCCGATAGACGATTCCCAACAGAAACACCGTGCCGTTTTCCGTCACCACTTTTACATGGTCCGCCTTGAATGCCTTGGTTCCGACAAAACGCACTTTGACATTGGAGGTAATCAGACTATCGCTACTGCGCGAGGTCAGCGAAGTCACGCCGGATACCACCAGATCATTGTAAACATTGCGCACATTTTCAATGCCCGCAGCAAGTTTACCCAACTCCGTCCTGACCGCTTCGCTCGGCACTTCGCCGGTAAGCAACACATTGCGGTTGTAGCTGGTCACGTTGATATGGGCATCTTCCCTAAATTGCTTGCGGATCAACTTGTTGACCTTGCTTTCGATTACCTCGTCCTCAAGATAGATGCCGCTGGTACGCCTATCCTCCGCGACCATCACCCCGGTTCCGACACCCGCCGCAACCACCGGGAAGCAGCCCTGCAAGGCACCCGCCACCGCCAGCAAAAATAAAATGGAAACAATGCGCATCACTATTCTCCTAACAACAAATAATCGATTACATCGCACAGGCAATGCAAGGCCAGCAAATGAACCTCCTGAATGCGGGCGGTGCTTTCTGCCGCCACACAAATCAGCACATCGTTCTCATGCAACGCCGCCGCCATCGCGCCGCCGTCGCGGCCGGTCAGGGCAACGACGCGCATATCGCGTTCGTGAGCGGCATGAATGGCCGCCACCACATTAGCCGAATTCCCGCTGGTAGAAATCGCCAACAAACTATCGCCGGGCAATCCCAAGGCGCGCACCTGCTTGGAAAAAATCAACCCGAAGTCGTAATCGTTGGCAATAGAGGTTAATACCGAGCTATCCGTGGTCAACGCCACTGCCGCCAAACCGGGGCGCTCCTTTTCGAAACGGTTCAGCAATTCTGCCGAAAAATGCTGCGCATCCGCCGCCGAACCGCCATTACCGCAACACAAAATTTTCCCGTCGCCGGCAACACAATCAAACAAAACCTGCGCTCCGTCGGCAATTGGCCGCGACAGGCTTTCCCGGAGACGCAACTTGGTGTCGGCACTCTCCTTGAAATGTTTGCTGATGCGCTTGGGAATATCCATAGTGGTCGTCACAGTTTCGCCAAAGGCTGAATTTTAATTGATTCCGGCATCGAACGCATTTTTCAGCCACTGAACCTCATCTCCTTGCGGATTGTCCAGCAGCACCACATCAAAACGGCAAACGGGAATTTTTTCCAATGTCGCGAGATATTGCTGCGCGGTGCGAATGATGCGCCGCTGTTTACGCGCATCAATGCTGGCAGCCGCGCCGCCAAAACCTGGGTTGCAGCGCAGGCGCACTTCGACAAACACCAAGGTCTCCCCATCCCGCATCACCAAATCAATCTCGCCAAAACGACCGCGATAATTCTGCGCAACAACAACCAGCCCCTGCTGCTTCAAGTATCGCACCGCACTTAGTTCTGCGTCAGCACCCGTGGGTCGGAAGGTCATTAAGGTCGCACATTGATGGTTGACCGGTATTGGTCTTCAACCGCTGCCGGAATGTTAACTTGGCTAGGAATCCCGCTCAACGGGTTATATTCCACCCCTTGTTTAGCTTGCAATGCCGTTTCGTCTGCGGAAAACTTGAATGGCTTTTGTTCAACCACTCTGAAGCGTCGCGGGAGGGTTCTGTCCACCGGAGGCGGCGGACTGTTGAACTCCACCCACCCTCCGGCAGCAAAACGCACCGGAAGCGCAGCACGATTGAACGTGTCATCAAGCAATTCTATCGTGCCACTCACCCCCTGCATCACCTCGTTTTCGGAAACCGCCTCTACAGCACTCAGGCTATCAATAACCCTGCGAATCAGGTTATGGGCATCTATTCCCAAGGCGTACAAGCGTTCCTGCTCCGGACTTAACGATGCTGTTGGACGGGCATAATCAAATGCCGTTGGATTATCGCCATTTAGCACCCATGGCATGTCGGCAAAATGCACGCCTTCCAGTGCGCTATTGTTCGCCGTACGGTCAAATATTCTGGAGGTTGCGTAAATCGGTGTCTGCCTTGGCAAAAGAGGGCGGATTGCCTTCGCCTCGTCTCCATCCACCGCAAGCAGAATCGCCGTTTGCGGCGGAATCTGCAGCCGGTAAAAAATGGAGGGGTCGCCAGTGTAAACAATGCGATCCCTTGCTTTGGCATTCACCCGCACATACTCCCGATAAAATGCATCAGCGATCGCCCGCGACCAAGGTTTTCTGTTGAGAATGATAATGGCAGAATTCAGATTTTGCTTCAGTGCTTCCCGCGCCATTAACCTGGCCTCATCCTCCGGACTCAAACCAAAAAAATACAAGTTTTTCTTTTGCAAATCAGCGGGCACCTTGGTAATGATGCTGGAGTTGCCATTCTCAAAAACGCCCCGATCAACATACGCATTTTTCCACACGTTCAAGGTCAATGTCGGCACGGTTACTTTCATTTTCCCAGCCAATGTCTGGAATCCTCTAAACGTCATTCCACCCACCACCGCAAACGCACCATTGGCAACCGCTTGTTCATAGAGTGCCGGCAAGTCACGCCCCTCTTCCTCGCAACCGTAAACACGAACAGGCAGGTCATCGGGATTAAGTGTCGCATCGTGTTGGGCTGCGGCAAAGAACCCCTGTTTCAACACCTCGGCATCCTCGCCGAAAGGAATAGACTTTAGCGGCAACAGTAAGGCGATATGCGGCTCAGCCGATTTATGCCGTGCCGCAGCGGGAGCAATCGACTGCGCCTGACCCAAAACCACCGGAGCATCTTTATGCCGGGCAGTGTTGGGCTTCGTCTCTGCCCAAGTCACCGCACTCAGGCACAGCCAAAGTGCGGCAAGCCCTAAAACCGTTAAGCGTTTCATACACCACTCCGATTAGAAATTCCTTGCCCATTATAGCGACACACGCCGCCTCCCCTTAAAATTCCACCCCTCGCGGGAAAAATCACCGATGGAATTTTCATGGTGACAATGTCGCCCCGCGCTTGTTGGAGACTGCTACGCGCCCTTCCGTAAACATTGCCGGAATGGCGGCTCGCTGAAAAACATGTCCATGTAAATTGATTTCGCCGCTTACGCCATCCAGCGGCAAGACTTGCCTTATACGGTTATCCAGCAAGGCGCGAATCAACCGAAAGGCATCAATACCCAGAGCATAAAATCTTTCGTTAGCTACCGACAACGGCAGGCTTGCCCGCGCATAGGTCATCACCGCCGGATGGTCCGGCTGCAACAACCACGGCATATCGACAAAACGGATGCCGTCCAAATCATAATTGGTCAGTGCCCTGTCTGCGCCGACAAACACTTGCGAAGTCGCATAAATCGGCATCTTGATCGGCAAATAGGGGCGAATCTGGCGGGCATTGCGCACATCCGTGGCAAGAAAAACCAGCGTGTCGGGAGAGTCGGCAATGTTGCTCAATACTGCGGGATCGTCAGAAAACTCAATCTCCCGCTCAATCGCACCCAACGGATACCACTCCTGCTCAAAGGCAAACTGCAATCGCTTGGAGAGTTGCGACGGAGTGGTAATGACGATCGCCCGCGAATACCCTTGCTGCCGTGCCAACTGTGCCAGTTGTTTGGCCTCGGACTCGACCGCCATGCCAAAACAATACATACGGTAAGCCGCCACCTCATCCGCGCTATTCAGAAGCAATGTCGGCACCGGAACATCGCGCTCTGCCGCCAACAGATTCGCGCCGTCGCGTGTCAGTGCGCCGACCACCGCCAGCGCGCCATTATCCAATGCCTGCCGAAACAAACCGAGCAGCTCGCCATCCTCCACAGTGGTGCTGTACACCCGCACGGGCAACATACCGGCGCGCCCCCGGTTTTCAAAATCGACCGCCTCCATAAAACCCTGCTGCACACTGCTCGCGGCATCACTGAAAACCGGGGAGCTCAACGGAAGAATCAGCGCGATGTGCGGCGCGGGCATCGCGGCAGACGGCTGCGGCTCGGCACTGGCGCAGGCAAAATGGCTCACGTATAGTGCCAACAAAACCGCCAGCCAAGTGAAGCGCGAAAGGATTGCCTGTTGCATAACCCACACCCGGAAAAACTCGAAGCCGCATTATATGTGGTTGCCACGCCGATTGGAAACTTGCGCGACCTTACCTTGCGCGCACTGGACGTTCTCGGCGCGGTCGATTTGCTTGCCGCCGAGGACACCCGCAACACCGCTCACCTGCTATCGCACCACGGCATCAGCGCAAAAAAACTGATGGCGGTACATCAACACAACGAGCGCGGCAGCGCGGAAAAAATCATCGCCGCCCTGCAATCCGGCCACAGTGTTGCTTTTGTCAGCGATGCCGGCACACCCGCCATCAGCGACCCCGGCGCAATCCTCGTTCAGGCGGTAACAGCGGCCGGATTACGCGTCATCCCCATCCCCGGTGCCAGCGCGGTCAGCACCGCACTTTCCGCTGCGGGCATGGCCGAGGCGCATTTCTTGTTCTACGGATTCCTGCCGAACAAATCGGCAGCGCGCCGCGCCGTTATCGAATCGCTGCGGGATTACCCTTGCGCGCTGGTTTTTTATGAGGCCCCGCATCGCATTGTCGAATGCGTTGCCGATCTGCACGCGGTGTTGGGTGGCGAGCGCGAAATTGTTCTGGCGCGCGAACTCACCAAATTATTCGAGACCATCCACCGCTGCCGTTTATCCGCAGCCGAAGCATGGTTACGCTCGGACAGCAACCAACAGCGCGGCGAATTCGTCGTAATGGTGTCCGGTGCGCCGCCGCAACCAGGCATTTCCCCGAAAACCAGGCACACCCTGCACACCCTGCTGGCCGAATTGCCGCTCAAGCAAGCCGTGCAGCTTGCCGTGCAAATCAGCGGGGAGAGTCGCAATGAGCTGTACCAACTCGCGCTACAGATGAAATCTCCCGTCGAGGACGGTGGCGCATCGTCGGCGTAACGCGTTGTCGATTGAGCCCGCACTTGCGATAATGCCGCGCATCACCCCGTCACCATGCTTATGATCACGCCAACTGAAATCACCCTGCACCAAAAATCACGCGAACTTGAAATCGCCTTTGACGATGACACCCGCTATCGGCTGCCATTCGAATTTCTACGGGTGTTCTCGCCCTCTGCCGAAGTGCGCGGGCATGGCCCCGGACAGGAAGTTCTGCAAGTTGGCAAACAGCATGTCAACGTGAACGAATTGCGTCCCGTGGGCAGTTACGCGCTGAAAATCATATTCGACGACGGCCATGACACCGGCCTTTATACTTGGGAATACCTGCAACAACTGGGCAGCAGGCAAAACGCCTTATGGCGAGACTACCAGGAGAAATTGACCGCCGCAGGTGCAAGCCGCGATTCAAAATAGCAAGCAAGGGACAAGCATGGCAGACACACACTTTGGGTTCGAAACCGTAGCCGAACAAGACAAGGCCAAGCGCGTCAAGGGCGTGTTCACCTCGGTCGCGGGCAAATACGACATCATGAACGATCTGATGTCGGTCGGTCTGCACCGCATCTGGAAACGCTTCGCCGTCGGCGTGAGTCATGTTCGCAACGGACAGCGCGTACTCGATGTCGCGGGCGGTTCGGCCGATCTGTCGCGCCTGTTCCTGAAAGAAGTCGGAGAAACCGGCCAAGTGGTACTCACCGACATCAACAACGCCATGCTGCGCGTCGGTCGTGACCGCCTGCTGGACGAAGGCATGGCCACGCCCGCCGCGCAATGCGATGCCGAACATCTGCCGTTCCCCGACAATTATTTCGATTGCGTCAGCATCGCCTTCGGTCTGCGCAACGTAACGCACAAGGATGCCGCGTTGCGTGAGATGAAGCGTGTGCTCAAGCCGGGTGGTCGCCTCATCGTGCTGGAATTCTCCAAGGTCGCCAAACCGCTGGAGAAGATCTACGACCTGTATTCCTTCAAACTATTGCCCAAGATGGGCGAGCTGATCGCCAATGACGCCGACAGCTACCGCTACCTCGCCGAATCCATCCGCATGCATCCGGGACAGGAAGAATTAAAAACGATGATGGAAGAAGCCGGGTTGGAACGCGTCGAGTACTTCAACCTGACCGGTGGCGTGGTGGCGGTTCATCGGGGGTATAAACTGTAGCAGTGCACGATTAGGAAGATGAATAATTACGGAGCTGTCATGTCTGATCTACCCAAATGTCCCAAATGCAATTCTCCTTTCACCTACGAAGATGGTGACAACTACGCTTGCCCTGAGTGTGGGTGGGAGTGGAGCAAGACTGCAACCGCTGAGGTGGCTGAGCAGGCTCGCGTGTTCAAAGATGCTTTCGGCAATGTGCTGGTCGATGGCGATACCGTCACGGTCATCAAAGATCTGAAGATCAAAGGCTCGTCTTCCGTGGTGAAGGTGGGCACCAAGGTAAAAAATATCCGGCTGGTGGACGGCGACCATGACATCGACTGCAAGATAGACGGCATCGGTGCGATGCAGTTAAAGACGGAGTTTGTAAAGAAGGCGTAAGTTACAGCGTCACCACCACCGGCGCATGATCCGAAGGGCGTTCCAGTTTGCGCGGTGCGATATCAATTGCACAGCCGCTGCATTGCGCCACCAGCGGTTCGCTGATGAGGATGTGGTCGATGCGCATCCCGCGGTTGCGGCGAAACGCCATCATGCGGTAATCCCACCAGGAATAACTTTTGTCTTGCTGCTCGAACAGGCGGAAGCTGTCCCGCAACCCCAAATCCAGCAGGCCTTGGAAGTGCTGTCGCTCCGGCCCGCTGACCAGCACGTTGCCCTCCCATGCTGCCGGGTCGTGTACATCGCGATCTTCCGGTGCGATGTTGTAGTCCCCCAGCAGCACCAGCTTGGGATAGCGCACCAGCTCCTGCCGCAACCAGTCGTGCAGTGCATTCAGCCAGGCCATCTTGTATTGATACTTGTCGGAATCAATGCTTTGTCCGTTGGGAATATAGACATCCACCACGCGCATATCGCCGAAGGTCGCGGCGATTACGCGCTTCTGCTCATCGGCAAAGTCAGGAATACCCATTTGCACATCGTTGGCGGGTTCGCGGCTGAGTATCGCCACCCCGTTATAGGTTTTCTGGCCGCTGAATACGCTGTGATAACCCGTTGCCTGCAACTCGGCCTGCGGGAAATCGCCATCCTGTTGCTTGGTTTCCTGCAAACACACCACTTCTACCGGATTGGCGGACAGCCAATCCAACACGTGCGGCAGGCGGACTTTCAGGGAATTCACATTCCAGGTCGCCAGCCTCATGGTTCAACAGCTTGGGATGGGGTGTCGTCCGCATTGTTTTCAGCGGCAACCTTATCCTTTGTTGCCTTATCGCTTGCCGGCGCGGGTGGTGGCGCAGGACGGTAACTTGATTGCTTGGGGTAGCCCGCAATATCCAGCTCTTTGTGCCAGACTTCGGAGCGAAAGTCCCCGAGATAATTCCTGCCAACTTGCAACGTTGGTACACGTTCGTGTCCAGACGCGGCTTTGAAGGCATCAATTTCCTCCTTGCTTACCAACACCTTTTCGCCAAACGGTATGCCTCGTTTGTCCAGCAACCCGCGCGCTTGATCGCAATACTCGCCGCACTCTTGCGAGACGAACAGCGTTACGGGGAAGTTTTGCTGGGCACGCCGGGTTTCATAGGGCATAGTTTGATCCGCGTCGGCGGCGGCAGAAAAATGTTTAGTCTCAACCCGTGCGGCATCTGCCGGTGGCGCGTCACCGTAATGCACCTTGCCTTGTGCGTCCACCCAGCGGTACAGCTCGCCAGCCTGAACCAGGCCGCACCAGCCGCACATCACCAACAACATAATAAAGCGACTCATTTGCCTCTCCTTATACTGTTTCAACCAGACCATTATGCCGCAACAACGCATCAATGGAAGGCTCGCGCCCGCGAAATGCGGCAAACGATTGCATCGCGTCGCGACTGCCGCCCACCGCCAGTATTTCCGCACGAAAGCGTGCGCCGATGTCGGGATTGAGCACGCCGCGCTCCTCGAACAGGCTATAGGCATCGGCGGACAGCACCTCCGCCCATTTATAGCTGTAATACCCCGCCGCATAGCCGCCGGAAAATATATGCGCAAAGCTATGCGGAAAACGGTTAAACGCGGGCGGTATCAACACCGCGACTTCGGCACGCACCTCGTCCAGCAACTGCAAGATGCTCTTGCCGCCGCCCGCATTGAAATCGCTGTGCATCAACATATCGAACAGCGCAAACTCGATCTGGCGCAGGGTTTGCAGCCCGCTCTGGAAGTTTTTCGCGGCCAGCATTTTGTCGAACAACTCGCGCGGCAACTTCTCACCGCTGTCCGCGTGACGCGACATGCCACGCACCACCTCCCATTCCCAGCAAAAGTTCTCCATGAACTGGCTGGGCAATTCCACCGCATCCCATTCGACACCGTTGATGCCGGACACGCCAAGGTCTTCGACTTCGGTCAGCAGATGGTGCAGACCATGACCAAATTCGTGGAACAAGGTGATGACTTCGTCGTGGGTAAACAGCGCGGGTCTGCCGCCGACCGGCGCGGAGAAATTACAATTCAGGTAAGCGACCGGTGTTTGGATGCCGGAGGGCAAGCGGCGGCGCGTAATCACATCGTCCATCCATGCGCCGCCGCGCTTGCTGTTGCGCGCATACATGTCGAGGTAAAACTGGCCGACCAGTTGCCCCCGCACATCACGAATATCGAAGAAGCGCGCATCCTGATGCCATACCGGCGCGACCGCCTGTTTAATGCTCAAACCATATATCGTCCCGACCAGCTTGAACATGCCGGGCAGCACCGCATCCTCGGGGAAGTATTGCTTCACCTCTTGCTCGGAGAATGCATAACGTTGTTCGCGCAATTTTTCGCTGGCATAGCCCACATCCCAGGATTGCAACTCGGCTATCCCCAGCTCGGCGCGCGCAAATTCGCGTAATTCGGCCAGATCTTTTTCCGCAAACGGTCGGGCACGTTTGGAAAGTTCGCGCATGAAATCCACGACCTGCTGCGGAGAGTTCGCCATCTTGCTGGCCAGCGATAATTCGCCGAAATTGGCGAACCCCAGCAGCCCGGCCTCCTCACCGCGCAGCCTGATAATCTCGTCCATCAGCGGTGTGTTATCCCAATCGGCCTTGCCGAACTCGCTGGCGCGTGTGCCGTATGCACGGTACATTTTTTCACGCAAATCGCGATTGTCCGCGTACTGCATGACGGGCATATAGCACGGGGCTTTTAACGTAAATAGCCAGCCCGGTTGGCCTTTCTCCTGCGCGGCCTCTTGCGCCGTCTGCAACACATCTTCCGGCAAGCCACGCAACTCAGCCTTATCGCCAATCAACAAGGTGTAGTCGTTGGTCGCGTCCAGCAGGTTGTCTGAGAAACGCGAAGACAGCTCGGACAGCCGCTCCTGAATTTCCAAATAACGCGCCTTTTTGTCATCCGGCAACTCGGCACCACCCAAGCGAAAATCGCGCAACTCATTCTCAATGATTTTTTTGCGCGCCGCGCTCAACGACCCGAATTCCGCACTGTTGCGCAATGTCCTGAATTTATCGAACAACGCCAGGTTCTGTCCCAGCTCGGCGTAATACTGGGTAATTTTTGGCAGCGTGGCGTTATACGCCTCGCGCAACTCGGGCGAATTCATCACCGCATTCAGATGCCCCACCGGCCCCCATGCGCGCGACAGCCGCTCGTTGGCACCCTCCATCGGAGCCACAAAATCTTGCCAGGTCGGTTGCGCGTTATCCTTCAGCAGTTTCTCGATCAGCGCGCGATTCTCCGCCAGCAACTGGTCTATCGCAGGAGCGACATGTTCGGGTTTGATCTCCGCGAAGCGCGGCAGACCGGAAAAATCGAGTAATGGGTTCATAGATTCAGATAGAAAAAATTATATTGAAACGGCTTGCGGGAGGAATTT
Source organism: Pseudomonadota bacterium (assembly GCA_049321355.1). Lineage (GTDB taxonomy): Bacteria > Pseudomonadota > Gammaproteobacteria > Burkholderiales > Gallionellaceae > Gallionella. Next base: position 34,901 of record JBMOPZ010000032.1, read on the forward strand.
TACTACACCAAATATTTGCGACACTTTACGCATCACCGTTTTGTTTGCGCGGCACGCTGCTGGCAGAGAAAACGAAGTCTGGCAGGAACAGGAATATCTGAATAAATTTGACGACTCGATGGCATTACAAAACATGCCCGACAATAACGAAAAGTTGATTGCAATGAACTGCTAAGAAACCGGATTTACCGGATCGGATTTACAGTAAATTTGAACTTGACCTTTAACCATGCTCACTTCTATCAAAGTTTTTTGATTTCATCTTACTTGCGCGATTAGCTCTGATAGACCAACTGTCCATCCAGCAAGGTGTAACGTACCCGACCTTGCATTTCATAACCGTTAAAAGGGGTGTTTTTACCCTGGCTTTTTAGCGCGCCTGCCGCCACTTGCCACAACGCTTCCGGATCAAAAATACAAATGTCGGCGTGGGCACCAAGGGAGAGATGCCCCATTTTCTGCCCCAACAGTTGGGCGGGTTCAATGGTAATACGCGCCAGTGCGTCCAGCAGCGGCACACGCTCTTGCTCTGCCCATTTCAAGGTCAGAGGCAGCAATAATTCCAGACCGGTCGCACCGGCTTCGGCCTCGGCAAAGGGGAGTTGCTTGGCATCGTCGTCCACCGGGGAATGGTTGGAACAGATGGCATCAATCGTACCGTCCAGTAACCCCGCGCGTATTCCGGCTTTGTCGCGCAGACCGCGTAGCGGTGGGAGCAGGTGGCAATTGGAATCGAAATAGCCAATATCCATTTCACTGAGGTGAACGTGGTGCATCGAGACATCACAGGTCACCGCCAGACCTTCTTGCTTGGCTGCGCGCACCATCTCAACCGCTACCCCGCTAGAGATGCGACAGATATGCAGGGTGACGCCGGTCTCTCGCGCCAATTGCAGCATGGTGGCAAGCGCAACCGTTTCGGCGACAACCGGGATAGGCGGCAATCCCAATCGCGTTGCCACTTCGCCATCGTGTGCCACACCATTTTTTGCCAGGAAACTATCTTGCGGGCGCAGCCATACACGGTAGCCGAAGGTCGCCGCATATTGCATCGCGCGCAGCAAAACGCGAGTATCGGTAAGGGGCGCATCCGCCTGGCTAAAAGCTTTGCATCCGGCATCGGTTAGCTCGATCATTTCGGTGAGTTCCGTACCCTTTAGTCCGTAGGTCAACGCACCCAGAGGGAATACGCGGCATTGATTCAGCGCGCGCGCGCGATGTTTGAGCATCTCGACCAGTCCCGGCTCGTCCAATGGCGGGTCGGTGTCCGGCGGGCAGGCCAGCGAAGTCACGCCACCGGCAACGGCGGCAGCCATTTCGGATTCCAGCGTCGCGCGGTATTCGTAACCCGGCTCGCGCAAGCGCGCCGCGACATCCACCAGGCCAGGCATCACGATCAACCCCTGGGCATCTATGACCTGCTCCGCAACAAAATCTTGCGGCGCGCCACCAATCGCCGCGATACGACGCCCGACGATGTACACGTCCTGCACCGCGTCGATCTGGTTTCTCGGGTCGATCAATCGACCATTCTTAATATGGATGTTCATTTCGCCCCCGCCAGAATACTCATCACCGCCATGCGTACCGCGATGCCGAAGGTGACTTGCGGCAGAATGACCGATTGCGCACCGTCGGCGACACTGGAGTCAATCTCCACGCCGCGATTCATCGGCCCCGGATGCATCACGATGGCATCCGCTTTTGCCAACGCGAGCCGCGCCTGAGTCAAGCCGTAATTTTTATAAAACTCTTGTGCCGAAGGCAGCAATGCGCCTTGCATACGTTCGTTCTGCAGGCGCAAGGTCATCACCACATCGACATCTTTTAAGCCTTGCGCCATATCGTGATAGACGTGAACACCCAGTTTTTCGACATGTCCGGGCAACAGTGTCTTGGGTGCGATAACGCGTATTTCCGGCACCCCCAGAATGGCCAAAGCATGGATCTGGGAGCGTGCCACCCGCGAGTGCAGGATGTCGCCGATGATGGCGACACGCAGATTGTGGAACTCTTTTTTGTAGTGGCGAATGGTGAACATGTCCAACAGTGCCTGCGTCGGATGGGCGTGGCGACCATCCCCCGCGTTGATGACGTGTATCTCCGGCGCGACATGTCTGGCAATCAGGTGTGCCGCACCGCTTTCCGCATGGCGCACCACAAACATGTCGGCATGCATTGCACAGAGGTTGTCCACGGTATCCAGCAGGGTTTCCCCTTTGCTGGTTGATGAGGAGCTGATGTTGAGGTTAACGACATCGGCAGACAGTTTTTTGGCGGCAATCTCGAAGGTGGTACGCGTGCGGGTACTGTTCTCGAAGAACACGTTGAAGATAGATTTGCCGTGCAGCAGCGGAACCTTTTTAATCTCGCGCCGCTCGTCCAGCCTCACAAAATCGGATGCCGTATCCAGAATATCGCGCACAATTCTCGCGGGCATCCCCTCTATGGACAGCAGATGTTGCAACTCGCCGTTTTTGTTCAGTTGCGGATTATTCATGCGTGGATTCCTGCGCCGGGTTCATCAAAATACGCTTGCAATATCTGCTGCGCGGCATACTGATCGATGAGTGGCTGCTGTTGCCTGCCGTGTATCCCCCGCTCGTCCAGTGCGCTGCTGGCAGCGGCAGAAGTATAACGCTCATCCACCAGTAAAGTCGGCAAATTAAACCGCCCTTTCAGGCGGTTGGCGAAACGGCGGCACAATGCCGTCATCTCATGCGGCACACCATCATCGTAGCAAGGCAGTCCAACCACCAAGGCACTGGGCTGCCATTCGCGCAACAGTGTGGCGATGGCGGCGAAGCGCAGCGCATTTTTTTCATCATTGATGGTGGTTAATGGTCGCGCCGTTGCGGTTACGGTGTTTCCCACCGCGACACCGATACGCTTGGTGCCAAAATCAAAAGCGAGTAGCGTGCCGGATGGTTTCAGCGCGACCGCACGGGTGTCAGACAATTGCAAGTCTCGTTTGCCCATGGAGCGAGGATGGTGAACGCGGCAACGCAACGATTCGCCCGCGCAGACACTTGTTCGGCATTTTCCTAAGCATGTCCCGCCTCTTCGACCAAAGACGCGTAATTGACTCCCAGCAACGCCATGGCCGCAGCCAACCGCTCTTCGGGAGGCAATGCGAACAAAATGTGCTCGGAGGCAGGCATGGTCAACCATGCGTTTTCGCTGATTTCGTGTTCCAACTGCCCTTGATCCCAGCCGGCATAGCCCAGAGTGACAATCACATTGCGCGGCCCGTCACCCTCGCCCATGGCTTCGAGAATATCTTTGGAAGTGGTCAATGCCAGGCTGCCGTTGATATGCAGGGTGGACTGCCAATCTTGCGGGGTGTCGTGCAGCACAAAACCGCGCTCGGTTTGCACCGGCCCGCCAAAATGCACCGGTATTCTTTCAAGTTTGGATGACTGCTGGGGGATGCTGATTTGCTTGAGCAAATCGCCCAGCGTGAGACTGGTGGGGCGATTGACGACAACGCCGAGCGCACCGTTTTCGTTGTGCTCGCAAATGTAGGTCAGCGTCCCGGCAAACACGCCTTCCTGCAACGCAGGCATGGCAATCAGGAAATGGTCGGTAAGGTTAAAATCGCTCATGCGCGGATTGTAGCCTTACCGACCACACGGCACAAACGCTGCCCCGCCTATTCCCCACCCTTTTTTTGCGACACCATGAAATCGGCCACATTTTGCAACAGCACATCGTCTTGATAGGGCTTGCCGAGATAAGTGTTGACTCCCAGCTCCATCGCGTGGTCACGATGCTTGTCGGCGGTACGCGAAGTAATCATGATAATCGGCAGGTTTTTGGTTTTTTCTTCGCGGCGTAACCGTCGCGTCAATTCAAACCCGTCCATGCGCGGCATTTCCACGTCCAGCAACATTACCGCAGGATTAACATCCGCCAATTTTTCCAACGCATCGACACCGTCGGTTGCGGTCACCACCTGATAACCCGAACGTTCCAACAAACGCGAGGTTATCTTGCGTATGGTGAGCGAATCATCCACCACCATGATGAGCGATTTGCCTTTGGCCACCTGCGGCTCGGACACCGGCTGCCCGTCGCCGAGTTTGTGGGATGCCATGAAATCGGCCACATTCTGCAACAACTCATCATCCTGGTAGGGTTTGCCCAGATAGGTGTTGACTCCCAGCTCCATGGCGTAATCGCGATGTTTGTCGGCAGTACGCGAGGTAATCATGATAATCGGCAGATCTTTGGTTTTTTCTTCGCGACGCAAACGCTTGGTCAGCTCAAAACCATCCATACGCGGCATTTCCACATCCAGCAACATCACCAGGGGATGAACATCGACCAGTTTTTCCAGCGCATCGACACCATCGGTCGCGGTGACGACTTGGTATCCGGCACGCTCCAGCAAGCGTGTGGTAATTTTGCGTATCGTCAGCGAATCATCCACCACCATTACCAGCGGGGCAACTTTGGCGGCGACCTCAACAACGGGTTTCTCGCTAACCGTTTTTGCCACTCCGCCACGACGTACCAGTTGCAGCGGATCCAGCATCAACACCACCGCGCCGTTACCCAGCACCGTCGCTCCGGCAATACCCGCATGACGCGCCAGTTGCGGACCGATATTCTTTACCACCACCTCGCGATTGCCGACCATCTCATCGACCTGCAAGGCAACATGCTGATTACCGCTTCTGAGCAACAGCAGCGGGATGCGCGGGCGCGGCTCGGCACTTTGCGCTGCCCCGCCGAGCAGGCTGCCCAAATAACGCACCGGATAGGAGTTGCCGCCCCAATTGATGTTGCCTTCGCGATACAAGTCCGCCAGTTGCGTATCTTTAATCTGCTGAACCTGCGCCACCATGGCTGATGGAATCGCATAAGTGGCATCGCCGCAACGCACCATCACCGTTTGCGTCACCGCCAGTGTCAGCGGCAAGTGAATGATGAACTGGGTGCCTTTCCCTTTTTCCGACTTCACATCGATTCGACCACCCAAGGTGGTGATTTCACTGCGCACCACGTCCATGCCAACGCCGCGCCCCGCCACCTCGGTCACTGACTCGGCGGTGGAAAGTCCCGAGGTGAAAATCAATTCGGCCAACTGCTCTTCGCTGGCGGTTTGCTCCGCCGACAACAGACCCTGCGCAATGGCTTTCTCGCGTAGCGCGTCATAATTCAACCCGACACCGTCATCGCTGAACTCGAACACGATCTCATTGCTTTCCTGGTGCACCTTGACGCGAATTTCACCGATGGGCGACTTGCCCTGTTGTTCGCGCTCCGACTCGCTTTCCAAGCCGTGTGCCAACGCATTGCGCAGCATATGCTCAAACGGTGCCGTCATTTTCTCCAGCACGCTGCGATCCAACTCGACCGCAACCCCCTCCAATTCCAGGTTGGCACGCTTGCCCAGATCTTTACCGGTCTGCCGCACCACACGATATAAACGCTCGCTGATATTGGAGAACGGGATCATGCGCACATTCATCAAACTCTGGTGCAAATCACCATTCAGGCGCGACTGCATCGACATTGCCGCGCTCGCCTCGTCCAGGTGTCGCAACAGGGATTGCTGTACCGTCTGCACGTCATGGACGCTCTCGTTCATGAAGCGCGTCAACTCTTGCAAGCGGGTAAAGCGGTCAAACTCCAGCGGATCGAACTGTTCGTTATCGTCACTGGATACCGACACACGCGCCTGAATCTGGCTTTCCGCCTGCATTTCGACTTCGCGCAACTGCATACGCAAACGATTCATACTGCCGGACAGCTCCTGCAAACCGTTCTTGATCGAGTCCATCTCAATTTCCACGCGTGATCGTGTCACGCTGATTTCGCTCGCCTCGTTTACCAAACGATCAACAATGTCCGAACGCACCCGCAGCACATTGCCCAGCAGGGCGCGTTCCGCACCCACATCCAAGGTGCGCCGTTCCGCACGGCGCTCGACACCGCCAAAACGGTCTTCCGAACGGCGACCAAATGTCGGCTGGACTGGCTCGGCGGGTTTTCCGGTACGCAATTCCTCCAGCAGCGCGTTGACATGATCGAGCTCATTTTTCAGATCATCCCAGTACCCGGCCTGCGTTTGCTCCCGCGCCGCAGCCAACACCCGGTCTTCCATGGCATGGGCGGCTTCGCCGACACGCATTGCGCCCGCCATGCGCGCACTTCCCTTCATGGTGTGCAACAAACGCTTCAACAAATCTGCCTGTTCGCTATCTTCCGGAGTCTCCTCCCAGGCACGAATGCCCGCACTAATTTTAGGGTACAGATCGGCTGCCTCTTCCAGGAATATTTCCAGCAGCTGCTCGTCCACGTCGTCGCGAATTTCCGGTTTGGCTTCTCGCGCTGGCGAAGCACTGGGTGCCCCATCCGGCGACGACGCTTGTCCGGCTGCCGGGGCATCGATGATTTCATGCAGATTTTCTTTGTCCGCAAGCAGTTGGTTGACCAAATCGACACGCGCCTGCGGCATCTCTTGGGCGCAGACAGCCGTGGTCATCACCTCCAAAGCAACCAAGGTCTGCACCAATAATTGCGATTGGGCGTTACTCAGCGTGAACGACACCCCGAGACGCGCCTGCAACCAGCTCTCCAAGGCGTAAGCCAAGTCGGCCACGCCGACAAAACCCATGGTGCGGCAAACACCCGCCAAGGTGTGCGCCGCACGCATAAAGTCATAGGAAACCGTCGGAGGCTGCGTTGTCTGCATCGCGGAGAAGTGCTCGTGCAATGCCGTTGCATTCTGTTTTGCCTCAACGCTGGCAATATCAAACAACGCCAACGGTACGGCAATCTCGCCTATGAGTATCTCGTCAGAAGCCACTTCTGTGACCGGTTCGACATCAATCGCTGGCGCGACCCGCGTATCTGTCAAAGGTGCTACGGGTTTACCGGCAGCTTCACCATCAGCCAAGTTTTCCGTTTTTTTTTGCGCCGAGGCTGATTCAGCCGATTCCGTCAATACTGCATCCGATATTGGCTGCTCAATTACCGTGCCGGACTCCGACTCGGTCAGCGGCTCACCATTCTCGACCTGCTGCGCCAAGGCGATAATGCCTGCGCCATCAATGGTGGCATGGCTCTGTTCCTGCAAGGTCTGAGTCCAACTCGAAAACTTTTCAGTTGCCTGAACAATAAACCGCAACAACGCCGGAGTCGCGGGAATGTTATCCTGCAGCCACTTGTTCAGCGCACGCTCCACACACCAAGCCACCTCGCCAAAGTCTGTCAAGCCGACCATGCGCCCGCTGCCCTTTAAGGTGTGAAAGCCGCGCCGAATGGTCACTAGCGGATCTATTCTGTCGGGATACAAACGGCATAACTCAATGTTCTCCCTCATGATGCCCAGGACTTCCTGCGCCTCTTCAAGGAAAATTTCGAGCAACTCCTGATCTTCTGCCAGCAGCTGCTGCACGCCCGCATCACTCGCAACTGTTGCGGCGGCATCAGCCGCAGCTGACACCACCCCGTGACTCGACTGGGTCAGCGCAGCCAAAGATTCACGCAACAGCACACTATCGTCTTGCCCATAAGACAAGTTCCGCAAATAACTTCCCAGCGTGCTCACCGCGCTGGCCAATGTTTGATTCAGGGCAACATTCGCGGCACTCGCATCCAGCACATACGAATTAACGACCTCTTTGATAGCCAACAACAATTGCTCGGCCTGCTCTAGGAACAAAATGCGCAACCCGCCACGCATTTGCTCCAGTAAACGCTGCGCGTCTTTTAACTGGTCATGCTTGCTGTCATCACCCAGAAAATCATTCAGCCGCTGCTCCACCTGATCCAGGTTGACCAACATTTCGTTGAGCAGTGTGGTCATCACGTCGTCCTGCGCGACCTCACAGTTCAACTCAATCATATCCAACAGCTGTTGCGCATCTTCCGGCTGCTGCGCAATTGCGGCTTGCATCCGCTCAACCAGTATCTTCGCCTGATTCTGGAAGCTGCCACTCAAATTACCGTAATGCGTGAGGCCGCTATCCAGCAACAACAACGACATCGCCATATCTGTGGCAATTTCACGCGCACTTTCAGCACCTTTGTCGCGTTGCGCCAGCTGGAGAACTTGCCGGGTTAAATACTGCAGGGTGTTACGCTCCAGCTTCTCCGCGGATACCGCAAGCGCCTTGGTCGCCTCGACAAACTTTTCATACGCATCTGCATCCCCCTGGACACTACGCTCCCAACGCTCCTCGGCGGTGGTTAGCTGGGTACGCATTTCCTGCAGCACACCCGCCAACTCCCCGGGAGACAAGACAAAAGGCTCCGGCAAATATCGATCCAGCGTATAAGCCTGCTTGATACCGTCAACCAGCTCAGACACCGCCCGACTGCGTCCGATCATGTAGAGCATGCCGTTAAGTGCCGATTGCAAATCCCGGGAGCTTCCCTCGATAACCGCGCGAATTTGCTGATCCACCCGACCCAACAATCGGCACGCATTCAAATCAGGCGGCAGTCCGTCCATTCTGATGCAGTCGAGCAAACCATTGCTGATCCACCAGAAGGCACGGCTTTGGTCTTGCGGGATGGCAGCAGTCACCGTCTCCACTGCCCGTTGCATCTGCGTTAACGCGGCGACCTCGTCCGTCTGTCGCAAGTAAGCAATCAATCCCAGCTGATAGCGGGTACGCACCGCCCTGAGCCCTTCCACGACTTCCTGGAACGGAATGGCAAGCACGTTTTCCGGTAGCGACACGTCGAGGCCGGGATAAAACAGGTCTTGTTCAAACGACATCTCCAGGCCGCGCAAGTGCTGCATTTCCTGGTATTGGGGGAATAAACGCAGTGTCGCAACGTTATCCACGGACAATGACAAGTCATTGAGATAGCGCGCCAAAGAGTCAACCGTGCGATTCAAAACATCGTGATGCAATGCCGAGGCGGCATGATAAACAAGGTCGTTCAGAACCGCCTCGACCTCCCCACAAAAAACGACCTCGCCATCAAGCCGCACCATGCGCAACACGCCGATCAGGCGGCGCAACTCGCTTCTGGCGGCATCAAGCGCGCCACTACCCGATTCCGGTGCGGCGAAATACTGCTCCAATTGCGTCCTGATTACGGCAAGAGACTCCTCCATGCCGGGCTTAACAGCGGCGAATGTGGCTGAATTTAACTGTGCGCTGTTAGTCATATCTCGTTTGCCCAGTATCTATTGCGGATTACAACTTAAAGCCAGAAACCGATGTCTTCAAGTCGCCAGTCAGGCTGGCAAGCTGAACCACGGAGCCGGAAGTTCGCTTGGTACCCTCACTGGTTTGTTCGGAAATCTTGAGAATGTCCTGCATCACCTCCGCCACCTCGGTCGCCATATCGTTTTGCATTTGCGTCGATACCGAAATACTGTTGATCAAATCCGATAATTCGTTCGAAACACGCTCAATCTCCTGCAGTGCCTGCCCCGCCTCATCTGACAGCCTCGCTCCCTCGACCACACCCACGGTACTTTTTTCCATCGCCGCAATCGCATCCTGGGTATCGCCCTGAATCGCGCGCACCAACAAACCGATTTGCTTGGTCGCCTCGCCGGAACGTTCCGCGAGTCGCTGCACCTCTTCCGCCACCACCGAGAAGCCGCGTCCCGCCTCACCCGCCGAAGCCGCCTGAATCGCCGCATTCAACGCCAACACGTTGGTCTGTTCGGTAATGTCGGCAATCAGACCGACGATCTCACCAATCTGCTGCGAACTCTCGCCCAGACGCTTGATTCGCTTCGCGGTCTCCTGAATCTGCTCGCGAATGCCATCCATGCCGGCAATCGTATTACGCACCGACTGCGCACCCTGAGCCGCCACATCCAAAGTTTGCCGACCCACCTCGGTTGCCTTGGAGGCAGCCGCGTCAACCTCGCCAATCGACCGCGTAATCAATTGCACCGACTCTTCGGCCTCTTTGATTTCACGCACTTGGGTGTCAACGGAAGCCGACAGCGATCTGGTCGCCTCATCCACCGTCTTGGTTGCATTATTCATCTGATCCGCAGACACAATGATCCGCGATACCAGCTTACGCAACTCTTCGGTGGTGTAATTCACCGAGTCGGCAATCGCCCCGGTAATATCTTCGGAAACGGTGGCATGGACGGTCAAATCACCATCCGCCAAGTCACCCATCTCATTCATCAATCGCAGAATCGAATCTTGGGTACGCTTGTTGTTCTGTTCGGCTTCGGCAGCACGGAATGCCGTATCATCCAAATACACCTTCGCGGCCAGCAACATCAACAGCAACGCAGCAATTGCCGCCAACACCGCCATCGTCCCGGAAGCCCCCCCCGCGCCAGCGGAGCTGTATGCATCAACCAGGGTCTGCGACTGCGCCAACACCGTATCGGTATCCCGCAGCAGGGCATGCGCACCTTCCTTCGCCCCGACCACGCGACGCGCCTGGGAAATCATAATCTCAATACTACCGCGATAGGATTCCAGCAGATCCTTCGCCTTCTTCACCCGGGAATCGCCACCGGGCAAGACATTAAGGGAGTCGCCAATCACGTTGGACGCAATCGCCACCTGCGCCAATTCGACCAACTGTTCACTTTCCGACTGCGATGCCGCCAACGACTTGGACACGCTCTTGGCAACCCGCTCAACCGCCAGTGCCATGCGAATCGCCGCCGCCTTTTGCTCACCGGAATAACCTTCCATCAACTGCTGCGCCACGCTACGCAACTCGTCGTTGGAAGAGTTGATCGCGTCCGCCACCGAGAACAGGGTCACCAGACCGTCGCGACCGTCCAACACTTGCTGCACATTGACGTAAGTGGCATCCAGGGTCACTTTCAAATCGTTCAACACTTTGCGTGGCACACCCGAAGTTGCCGGAAGCGACTTGTCGCCCTTGTCCAGAATTGCAATTGTTTTAACAACGATTTCCTTGGTGTCCGCGATATCGGCAAATGCCTGAGCATCTCCCAGCAAGGCGGACTGCGCATCTTTTGCCCAGCGTTGCGATAACAGCAGCAACTTACTGGATTCGGTAACATAGCCGGTACGCTGATCGGATGCCCGGCCATTAAAGTACGCCGCCACCGCCGCCACCAACAAACAAATTACCACCGCGACAATCAGTAAGGTCAACTGCCGTCCGACCGGCAAATGACCGATCAAGGGAATTCTTTTGGCAACCAGCGGCGCATCTTCTGCCGCCGGGGTGTTTGATGGTGGTTCAGAGGACTGTTCGGATGTCATTTTTTTATTTCTCCCTTATTTCAGGTATTACTACACGCCTACTTGCAAAAATTCCGCCTGGGTCAACAAGTCCGGTACATCCAACCTGTTCCAGGGAACGCCCGCCTCATCAAAATACTGCTCCGGCAACCCTTGGCTGCGCCGCCAATGCCGCGCATCGCGCAAACCCAGCACCCGATCCACTAGCAGCGCGACATTAAATCCATGGCGATCCGCCACCAACAGCACACGGCTGGAGGCATCTCCGGCAACCCCGCCCCTGCGCAAATATGCCGCCATATCCGCCACGCAGTACAACTTCCCCCGCACATTCGCCACCCCGCGAAACCATGGCTTGGTAAGCGGCACGCTGGTCAGTGGCGGCGGCGCCATCACCTCGGCAATGTCCATCATCTCCACCAGCCAATTTTGACCGGCAATCTGCACTCCCAAGGTGGAGACGCCCAAGCCGACCTCTTCCCTGGCCTGCATCCTGTCGAGCAAGCTTTGCTGGAACTCTCTTAAACTGAGACGAGCTTTAGCCATAGTAGTGGCGGCTCGTTAGCCTAACGCACCGATTTTAGCCAACAATTCTGCGGCATTGATGGGCTTGGTCACATAGTCCTTCGCGCCCTGACGCTTGCCCCAAACCTTGTCGGTTTCCTGATCTTTTGTAGTACAAATGATTACCGGAATATGCTCGGTTTCCGGGTCTTTGGTAATCGCCCGCGTCGCCTGAAAGCCATTCATACCGGGCATCACCACATCCATGATAACCAAATCCGGCTTGTCATTTTTCGCGCGCGCCACCCCCGCCTCACCATTCTCCGCGAAGGTAACCTCAAAACCCTGCTTGATTAGTATCTCGCTCAGAATGTGGCGCTCAGTTGCCGAATCATCCACTACCAGTACTCTCTTAATTGCCATAACAGCTCTCCTATTGTTCTGTCGTGTAGGCGACGACAATTTCTATCAAACTTTTTTTGTTAAAGGGTTTAATCAGATATTGGTTGGTGCCGACCAATTTGCCGCGCGCGCGGTCAAACAAAGAGTCCTTGCTGGTCAGCATGATCACCGGAATATTTTTGAACTGGGGATTGTTCTTGATTAACGCGCAGGTCTGATAACCATCCAGACGCGGCATCATCACGTCAACGAAAATGACATCGGGGTTGTGTTCAACCACCTTGGACAAGCCGTCGAAGCCGTCTTCGGCCAACACCACCTCACACCCCGCCTGCGACAGGAATATCTCACCGCTACGGCGTATCGTGTTGCTGTCGTCAATCAGCAACACCTTGACACCAGACAATGGCTTATCTTCTCCCAACTTCCGCTCCCCCGGCACTATTGTGCTCTATTAGACTGCGCGCAAACCGCTTTGAAAATCATTTGCAACAGCGCGAATCCTAATCCAATTTAGTAACATTGGACAATATAAACTTCATCCCTGGTTGGCAAGGTCAAAACTATTCCCTGGCCTTATTGCTCATCACATAAATGAGGTATTCAAAAAACACGTCGCACCATTCCTGATCGTTGTCTTTTAACGATTGCATCAGTTTTTTGACTTCCGTCACCGGCCAATTCACGTTGTATGACACCAACATATTCACCGAATAAGCACTCGTGGTCGAACCCAAGCGATCCGCCATTTTGTGGATTTGATCGAACATTAATGCAAGATCTTTATCCGAATCGATTTCTGCGGTCAGATCTCCGTACACCTTGGGATTCGCTTTGGTGTACTCAATAAACTTGGTCAGGATGTGGAAAAACTCGCCCTTGTTATCCGCAGTCACCGCGTCACCCAGCATGAACGGCAACACCGACAACTCCAGCCAGTAGTAGCCCAACTTGGGATTGCGGTGCTTGGACACGCCGATATATCCCCGGCGCGCCTTGGCGCGACGAACGCAGTCTTCCAAAAGAATTTTTTCTGAATTGCGTGTGGCGATTTCCACACCCGCCAAAACATCGGGCTTAAACAGGAAAAAATTGGGGGAGTCATCATAAAGTGCGCCCGTATGGTTATGCGCGCCGTAATATGCCTTGAATAAGCTCAATACGCGCTCACCGTTCTTCTCGGGGTTCAAATAATCCAAGTTATTTGCCGCCCCAGATTCACGCTGCGTCATGATGCACTCTCCCGCCCACACTCAACCCCTTAAAAAGTTTGACTAAAAATCCTAGGGCGGCAATGCTAGCGCATTTTCGTGGCACTGTCATACCACCCCTCACCCGCGCCAGAACTGCGGCGTAAACAAAATCAACACGGTAAAAATTTCCAATCGCCCGACCAGCATCGCAAATATACACACCCACGACTGAAAATCGCTCAACCCCTGGTAATTTGCAGCGGGCCCAACCTGCCCCAACCCCGGGCCAAAATTGTTGACACACGCCAATACCGCCGAAAAACCGGAGATAAAGTCCATCCCGCTGATTAACATCACAAAAGTCAGGGTGGCGATGGTCATAAAATACAGGAAAATAAAGCCCAGCACCGCAAACACAATGTTGTTCGGCACCACGCTCCCCGCAATCTTCATCGGATTCACCGCCAGGGGGTGCAGCAACTGCACAAACTCACGCCCGGCCTGCTTGAACAGCACCAAAGTGCGTATCATTTTAATGCCACCTCCGGTAGAGCCGGAACTCGCCGCAATACATCCCACCAGCAACATCCACAGCGGTGCAAAAATCGGCCACTGACCATAATCCACGCTGGCGTACCCGGAGCTTGCGCCGATGGAAACCACATTAAACGTCGCATGGCGCAAAGCCGTCAGAAAGTCCGCATAAACGCCATTCCACCATAAGAACAAGGCAATCCCGACACAGCTGGACAGAATCACCGCAAGTGCCGCCTTCGCTTCCGTATCATGCTTATACACCCGCAAGGTTCTGCCGCGTACCGCCAAAAAGTGAGTGGCAAAATTGACCACCGCAAACAACATAAACACCACCATGACGAATTCAATCAGCGGAGAATCAAAGTAACCGACACTGGCATCATGCGTGGAAAATCCGCCCAAACCCGTGGTTGAAAATGCATGACAAACGGCATCCAGCCAACTCATCCCCGCCCACTTTAATGAGGCGACGCACGCCAGCGTAACCACCACATACACCACCCACAGATTGCGTGCCGTATCGGCAATGCGCGGGGTCAATGCCGCATCCTTCATCGGCCCCGGTGTCTCCGCCTTGAACAACTGCCGCCCACCAATCCCGAGCAATGGCAACACCGCCACCGCCAGCACAATCACCCCCAAGCCGCCCAACCATTGCAATTCATGCCGCCAAATGTTCACTGCCGGCGGCAAATCATCCAGACCGGTCAGGACCGTCGCGCCGGTCGTCGTCATTGCCGACATCGTTTCAAAATAAGCATCGGTGAGAGAAAGGCCGGGAACCAGCAGCAGCAAGGGAATTGACCCAAACAGCGGCATCGCCGCCCACATTGTCACCACCAGCAAATAGCCGTGGCGTATCGACAGCTCCCCCTTATAGTGCCGCGTCAACATCCACATCAATACGCCAGCTGCGGCCGTCCCCACCATCGCCAGCAAAAAATCCAGCAACACCACCGAGTCGTCATAAATCAGCGCGGTCACGACAGGCATCAAATAAGCGATGCTGAACACCGCCAACATCATTCCCAATGCATGGATAACTGTTAGTGTGCGGCGCATCAGAAGAATCCGAGATTAACCTGAAAAAGCTTCTCAACTTTTCCAATCATGCGCTTGTCGTTAACAAACACAATCACATGGTCTTCCGCCTCAATTATCGTGTCGCTGTGCGCAATGATGACCTCTTCACCACGCACTATCGCACCGATAGTTGCGCCCTCGGGAGAGTCGATTTCATCAATGCGCCGCCCGACCACTTTGGAGGATTTTTTGTCGCCGTGCGCCACCAACTCCAAAGCTTCGGCGGCTCCGCGTCGCAAGGAATGGACGGCAGCCACATCGCCCTGACGCACGTATGCCAGCAAGGAGCCGATGGTGACCTGCGCCGGGGACAAGGCAATATCAATCTTGCTACCCTGCAATAGGTTCACGTATGCGCCGCGATTGATCAACGTAATCACCTTGCGTGCGCCCGCCTGTTTGGCCAGTAGCGCGGACATAATGTTGTTCTCGTCATCATTGGTCAGCACACAGAACACATCGATCTCCTCGACGTGTTCCTGCTGCATCAATTTCTCATCGCAGCCGTCGCCATTCAAGACCAGGGTATTGCTCAACTCGGCCGCCAATTTTTGGCTGGCTTTTTTGTTGTATTCAATCAGCTTAACCTGATAGTCATTTTCCAAGGTTTTAGCCAGGCGGCTACCGATATTTCCGCCGCCGACTATCATCACACGCTTGACCGGCTTGTCTTCCTGTCGCAACTCTTTGAGCACCACGCGAATATGCTCGGTGGCGGCAATGAAAAACACCTCATCCCCACCCTGAATAACAGTGTCGCCATCCATGGTAATAGAGCGGTCCTGGCGAAAAATTGCCGCAACCCGTGTATCCACATTGGGAATATCGGAGCGCAATTCGCGCAACGGTTTACCCACCAGCAAACCGCCATACAATGCCCGCACCGCCACCAGAGAAACGCGACCCTCGGCGAATTCCAATACCTGCAACGCCTCGGGAAACTCGATTAACTTGGCGATATAGTCGGTTAAAATCTGCTCCGGACAAATCGAAAAATCAACGCAGAAATTGTCCTCGTTAAACACTTCCTCGCGATTGAGATAATCGGTAGTACGGATACGCGCAATGCGTGTGGGCGTGTTGTACAGGCTGGCCGCCAATTTGCAGGCAACCAGATTCACCTCGTCGCTTTGCGTCACTGCCAGCAATATATCCGCGTCGGCAATCCCCGCCCGCTCCAAAGTGGAAGGATGGGCGGCATTTCCCGTCAAAGTACGCAAATCCAGACGGTCTTGCAGTAGGCGCAACTTCTCGCCATCCGAATCGACCACGGTAATGTCGTTGGCCTCCCGAACCAGGCTCTCCGCCACTGTCGCACCCACCTGACCGGCACCCAATATCAATATCTTCACGATTAACCTTTATCAGAAATGCACGAAGCTAACCAACCTGCTGTCGCACCCAAGATTTCCATTGATCAAACAACACCGGGTTACGCGCGGCAATCACCGATCGCTGCCAAATCTCACCGTGCGCAAAATCATCCCGCTCGATGGAACATACCCGCCCGCCCGCTTCACTCAATATCACCATACCGGCGGCATAATCCCAAAGCTTTTGTCCGCCGTGCAGATACAGGTCGTAACGTCCGGCGGCGGTATAACACCAATCCAGCGCACTTGCGCCAAAATTTCGCTGCGAAGAAAAAGGCGGATACGCCGCCAGTTGTGCCGCCAATTTTTTATTTAAGCGTTTCAAATCCACGCTGGCCAACGCCTGCTGTAGCGTCATCGCGGTATCGCGACCGTGCAAGCGTGCGCCATTCAGAAAACACCCCTTGCCGGATTCGGCAGCAAACATTTCGTCCTTGATCGGGTCATACACCACACCCAGCACGCTCACACCTTGACGCAACAACGCCACCGACACCGCAAAATAAGGTAGTCCGCGCACAAAGTTTGAAGTGCCATCTATCGGGTCTATACACCACAAACCTTGATCCCCGGCATCCCACAGCACCTGCTGCTCGGCGGCAGGCATCTCTTCGCCCAGCACCGGCACATCCAGAATCGCCTGCAATTTTTTGCACAACCCCGCCTGCGCGGCAATATCCGCCTCGGTGCACAGACTCCCGTCGCTTTTGGCTTGATGGGTTACCTTCAAATAGCGCGGCAGAATCTCCTCCGCCGTGATCAGACGCACCGCCGCAACAACCGCCTTAAGCAACGCGCTCATGCCCGCCCCGCCGGGTTGCTCGGTCAGCTTTTTTACCACCTACGCCTCTTTCCATTTAATGGAGCAGCCCATACTGGCAATCTGCTCGCGCGGGCCATGGCCGGTTTGCGCCACCTGTTTCATCGCGTTGAACAAATCGCGCGGCGCGTCTGCCACCGCCTCTTTGCGCGAAGCATCCAATCGCCCGCGGTATTGCAACTCAAGATTACGATTAAAGCCAAAGAAATCCGGGGTGCAAACCGCGTCATAATCCTTTGCGACCTGCTGCGTCTCATCCCATACATACGGGAACGGATAGCCATACTGTTCGGCGACCAGCCTCATGTTATCGAAAGAGTCTTCCTCATACTCGGTGGGGTCGTTGGACATAATCGCAATCGTGTTGATACCGTACTGTTGCAACTCGCGGGTGTCGCGCACGATACGATCACGAATCGACTTCACGTAAGGACAGTGATTGCAAATAAACATCACCAGCAAACCCTTCTCACCGCGTGCCGCAGCCAAGTTATAGCGTTTGCCATCCACGCCCAACAAATCGAAATCACGCGCCTTCCAGCCGAAATCGCACAACGGGGGTTGCAAGCTAACCATTCGATACTCCTGACAAGATATTTTGATGCGTTATATTATCACGCTGACGTTACTTGCTCGCCTGCCATGCCGCGCTTTTACTGCCCACCACCACTACCGCTTGAGGGAACCTTCGCGTTGCCCGCAGATGCCGCTCACCACGCAAGCCGCGTGCTGCGTCTGCGCGAAGGCAGCCGCGTGGAAATTTTTGACGGCTGCGGCAATGCCTGCCACGGCCTAATCAGCGCATCACACGGCAAACAGGTGACCATCGGCGACCTGCAACCCGTGCTTGACAATCGTGAATCCCGCTTGTCGGTGACGCTGGCACAAGCCCTTTCCAGCAGCGAGAAAATGGACTGGGTAATCCAGAAAGCCACCGAGCTGGGGATAAGCAAAATTCAGCCGCTCGACACCGAGCGCAGTGTTGCCAGATTATCCGCCGAACGTGTCGAAAAACGTTTACAGCACTGGCGGCAAGTGGCAATTTCCGCCTGCGAACAATGCGGGCGCAACCTTTTGCCGACCATTCACCCGCCGCTGGACATCATGCTGTGGCTGCAACAAACACGCGGCGGCACCGATGGCAAATTCATCCTGTTGCCGCAAGACGCAACATCCCTGCGCGCACAAAGCAAACCGCAGGGTGCAGTGACGCTGATGGTCGGGGCGGAAGGCGGTTTTACCCCGGCAGAAAGTGACAGTGCACTGCTGTGCGGCTATACCCCGATACAACTGGGTTCACGGATATTGCGCACCGAGACTGCCGCCATTGCCGGCCTGGCTGCCCTGCAAACACTGTGGGGCGATTTTCAATAAGACCCTGCCATTACTGCTGTTGCATAACAATATGAATACATGTCGAATTCTCAGGATGCAACAAGCATCGCGTTTCCACCGGTGGGCGATGCCGGACGGTGGATACACGCTCGCGCTTTATCCACCCTACCTTTTATCCAACGATTAACAGTGACACCGTCCTCAATAAACCAACGGGAGTGCACCATGCCTTATGTCAACATCCGCATCGCGGGCAGCTTGAGCCGCGAACAAAAAGCCAAAATTGCCGAAGAAATCACCGCCACGCTGGAACGCATCGCGCTCAAGCCGAAAAGCTACACCTACATCGCCTTTGACGAACTGCCCGATGAGAACTGGGCAATTGCCGGACAGTTGCTGGATGAGGAATAGCACGGCAATATGCGCCTGACCGCAAACACAACCAACCCGGGAGACTGTTAATGCCCTCCACCACCCGCCCCGCCGACTTCGTTGCATGGTTTCGCTCCGTCGCGCCCTACATCAACGCCTTTCGCGGCAAGACCTTTGTCATCGCCTTCGGCGGCGAAGTGGTTGCCGACGGTAAATTCGTTGAGCTAACCCATGACTTCAACTTGCTCGCGGCTCTCGGCATTCGCCTGGTACTGGTGCATGGTGCCCGCCCGCAGATTGAACAACACCTGGCAAAGAACAACATTGGCGACACTTACCATCAGGGCGTGCGCATGACCGATGCCGAAACCATGCAATGCGTCAAAGAAGCCGTCGGGCGGGTACGCGTCGAAATCGAGGCTCTACTGTCGATGGGCTTGGCAAACTCGCCGATGGCGAATGCCGACATTCGCGTCGCGGGCGGCAACTTTATCACCGCGCAACCGATAGGCGTGATTAACGGCATCGACCTGATGCACACCGGCAGTGTTCGCAAAGTCGATGTTGCCGCGCTCAACGACCGCATGGAATTTGGCGAGGTGGTACTGCTCTCGCCGCTCGGTTACTCGCCCACCGGCGAAGTGTTCAACGTCACGCTGGAAGATGTCGCCACGGCGACCGCCATCGCGCTGGATGCCGACAAACTGGTGTTCCTGATGGATACCGACGGCGTACAGGGTAAAACGGGCAAGCTGATCAAAGAGCTGACTATCACCCAGGCAAACGAAGTGCTCTCCGGCAAGCGCAAACTTCCCGATGACATCAGCTTGTTTCTGCCTTGCGCGATACGCGCCTGCGAGGCGGGAGTGGCACGCGCCCATCTCATCAGTCGCCACACCGACGGCGCAGTGCTGCAGGAGCTGTTTAGCGATGATGGCATCGGCACCATGGTGGTGGAATCCACCCTGAACACCTTGCGCAACGCCGACATTGAAGACATCGGCGGCATCATCGAGCTGCTGCGCCCGCTGGAAGAAAGCGGTATCCTGGTGCGCCGTTCACGCGAACTGCTGGAGCGCGAAATCGAGCGCTTCGTGGTATTGGAACACGATCACCGCATTATCGGCTGCGCCGCACTCTACCCCTTCCCGGATGAAGCTGCCGCCGAGCTCGCCTGTATGGCGGTGGACGCGCAATACCGCGACCAAGGCTACGGCGAAGCCATTCTCACCCACATGATTGCCGTTGCCAAAAAACAGCGCATCAAAAAACTATTTGTGCTCACCACCCGCACCGCACACTGGTTCATCGAGCGCGGCTTCGTCGAGCATGATGTATCGGCACTGCCGGCACAAAAAAAATCGCTGTACAACTACCAGCGCAAATCCAAAGTATTTGTGCGGAAAATTTAGGCGATGGACACATAAGCAAAACTTAACCGCCCGCTAAAGCGGCCAAGAGTCTTTTCCCCATGCTATTCAACTCCTATATTTTCATTTTCGGGTTTCTGCCTGTGGTATTGCTGGGATTCTTCTGGCTGGCACGGGTCAGCCATGCCTACGCCGCCGCTTGGCTGGCACTGGCATCGCTGTTTTTCTACGGTTACTGGAATCCCGCCTACATCGGACTGTTGTTGGGCTCCATCATCTGCAACTACGTCTTCGGCATGTGGATTGCAAAAGCAACGGTACAACACAAAACGTCCCGCAAAAAACGCGTGTTGATGGTTGCGATTGCCGCCAACCTGGCTTTGCTGGCGTATTACAAATACGCCAACTTCTTTGTCGGCAGTGTCAACAGCGTGGCGGACACCGCCTGGAGCATCGGCGACATCATCCTGCCGCTGGGCATTTCATTTTTCACCTTTACCCAGATTGCCTTTCTGGTGGATACCTACCAAGGCAAGGTCAAGGAATACAACTTCGTGCATTACGTATTGTTCGTCACCTATTTCCCCCACCTGATTGCCGGGCCGGTGTTGCATCACCGGGAAATGATGCCGCAATTTGCACATAATGCGACCTACCACATCAACTGGGATCACGTCGCCAGCGGACTGCTGCTGTTCACCCTGGGGCTGTGCAAAAAAGTATTGTGGGCTGACCCGCTCGCGCCCTTTGCCGATGCCATCTTTGACGGGGCGCAATACGGCATGGCCACCGGAACACTGCCCACTGTGTACGAAGCCTGGTCGGGTGCGCTGGCTTACACCCTGCAAATCTACTTCGACTTCTCGGGCTATACCGACATGGCATTGGGCATTGCCCTGATGTTCAACATCCGCCTGCCCATCAATTTTGACTCCCCCTACAAAGCCACCAGCATCATCGATTTCTGGCGGCGCTGGCATATGACACTGTCCCGCTTTCTGCGCGATTACCTGTATATCCCGCTGGGCGGCAACCGCAAGGGCAAACCTCGCCGTTACCTCAACCTGATGGCGACCATGCTGCTCGGTGGACTGTGGCACGGCGCGGGTTGGACATTCGTCATCTGGGGCGCACTACACGGGCTCTATCTCGCCATCAATCATCTGTGGCGCGAACTCGTTGTCGCGCGCTTCCTGGGCTGGTTTCCCAATTGGCTGGGCACACTGGCAGGCGGTGCACTCACCTTTATCGCCGTGGTCACCGCATGGGTGGTATTCCGTGCGGAAAACATCGCCCAAGCAATGTATCTGCTCAAAGCCATGTTCGGCATCGCCGCCCGCCCCATCACGTTCGACGCGGTAATGCACGGCAACCTGCTATTGCTCACAGACGTATCCGGGCGTGACCTGGTGCGCCTGTTGATTCCCGGATTGCTTTGGGTGTGGCTGCTGCCCAATTCAACAAAAATCCGTTTTATATCGGGCAACATATTGCTGACACTCCTGCAAACGGCTGCCGTGTTATACGCGCTGTACATCGCAATTGACCAATTTGGCAGTTACAGCCCCTTCCTCTACTTTCAGTTCTGATATGAAACACGCCAAATCATTTTCCATCGTCGTGTTCATCGTCTTGTTTGCCTATGGTGCGGTCGGACTCTACAACCTGCCGATGGCCAGCTTCGAGGGAGATCTGACGCGCATTGGTATGCTGCCAGAATCCGCATTCGGCTGGCGCAAACCGCAGCCCGTCATTGATCCGGCATGGTTAACCCAGTCACCTTTACAGGAGGCCGATGTGCTGGTTTTGGGCGACAGCTTTTCAGACACCCAGGTTTGGCAGACCGCACTAACCCGGCGCGGATTGAAAGTACATACAACGCACTGGGGGAAAACCAACGGTGTCTGCGCCGATTTTGAACCCTGGTTAAGAACCCAGGGTTTTCGCGGCCAATACGTGGTACTGCAAATCATCGAACGTAATTTCCAGGATGAAATCGGCAAGTATGTCAACTGCCGGCAAACCCAAGTTCGCCTCAGAGTCTTTTCAGACAAGGGGCACTCCCCTCCTATTACCTCGTTTAACCCCGACCAGACGGACTATAGCGGGCGATTCTCGGTGGGCATTCAAACCGCCCGAAATTATCGTGACTATGAACGCATTAGCGGCTCGCCCGACTTCAAAGTTGCCGTTCTGCCCAACGGCACCAAAGTCGCGCGCATCGACAACGGGTGTGAGCTGTTCAGCCACCGGCGTTGTGCCG
The DNA here is from genome assembly GCA_049321355.1 of Pseudomonadota bacterium. GTDB lineage: Bacteria > Pseudomonadota > Gammaproteobacteria > Burkholderiales > Gallionellaceae > Gallionella. The sequence continues at coordinate 57,324 of JBMOPZ010000032.1, forward strand.
ACAATCTGTTTTTGGGTGCTGACCAGCCAACAGACATTGCGGAACCCGCGTTACAAAACATGCATACACTGAATGCCCGCCTACAACACATCACGCCAATCTGGGCAATTGTGCCGAACAAATCCACCGCCTATTTGTATCCCGACAAGCAATTCTGGAATCAGGCAGAAAAGCTCTTTCATGCGCCCAATTTATTGCGTATGACACAACAGGCGATCGCGGAAAAAACCATGGACCTTTATCCCGCCAACAACACGCATTTCTCCACGACCGGTTATCTGCTGATGGGAGAAGCCATCTATCAAAGCATCCGGCTTGCGAAAGAATCCCCTTAACCCGCCGTTCAATTCTCCGGCTTACCCCGGGCAAGCACGGCACGGAAATCGGGCTCCATTGATCGTGCAAATGCTTCCGTCAAATGACTGGTATCACAAAAACTGGCCAAGCCATCCCGCACCGTATAACAAAATTCGGCATCACATAAACGCCGCGTGGCATCCAAAAATAACAGCCTGCCGCTTGCCATTTCCGCCGCCAATGCCCGCTCTATTTTGCTCTTGACCAAAGACATCTGTTCCCGCGATGCCGCACTCATTTTGACTTCATCAATCGCATGGCCCGCCTGCACCTGCCACATCGCCCACGCGACCTGAACATCGACACCGGGAAACGGCAGCGGCCCGATTAAAATCACCTCGCGCCCGTGTTCAATCAGTGTGCGAATCAACTGCACGGTGCGCGCAATACTCTCGTCCGAATCACTCCAGATGCGCCCGAGAACGATCGTTTTGATTTCGGGATGCGCGAGCAGATAGGCGAATACTTCGCGGTTAAAATCTTTGCAGTGCGGATAATCGGGATATTGAATCGCGTCAGTTTCAATAAATGCCCGACACCCCATCATGGTGGCAATCAAACCCGTCTTCCCCAGTGCTTTGCTGGCATTTGTCAGCGGGGTCAGGTACATATTCGCATGAGAATCCCCCCAGAGCATCGCGGTGGCATCTTCAAGCCGCGCGGATGCTCCATAAACGCAAAACTGTCCATCGGCCTCGTGGCGATTGCGTTCGTGCCGGAAGCATTCGCCGCGCGGGGTCTTTTCCAAGCCCTGGATTCCGGCACGCGCAATGTAATCGGGAAAGCGTTGCGGATACCCTTTGCTCACCACAATGACCGCTAAAAACGTCATCGCGGATAGCAATGCAATCACCACTGCCGCCATTAAACGCCTGCCCGTCACCAGGCCGCGATCACGGAATGGTCGCTCTACCCAGCGCCAAGACAAGTATGCAAATACAAAGGTGAGCACCAATAAAACCAGCTTATGGGTAATCGCTATCTGATCGCCGTACATTTGCTTTGCGAAAACCCATAACGGCCAATGCCATAAATAAAGGGAATAAGACATATCGCCGGTAAGCTGCAAAGCGGGGTGGGCAATAATCGGATTACGCTGAACATGCACCGCCAGATAAATGAACCCCGCCGCCGCAACAACCGGAAATAGCGACCACGCGTTCGGCCAGGGTGCATCGCCATCCAGCAGCAATACACTCGTCGCCAGCACCATCGTGCAGAGCAGCAAAAACGGCTTGGCGAACTTTTTTTGACCAACACCCAGCGTCACACAAATCGCACCCGCCGCAAATTCCCAAGCCCGCGCGGAAACATAGTAAAACCCGCTCTCCGGCAGCTTATACGCCATCCACAGCATCCAAATCAGCGAAGCGGTCGCAGCCCACCCCAAGGCGAGCCGCACCCGCCCGCCACCGCGCAACTTGAACAACGCCATCAACAACAATGGCAAGAAAAAGTAAAACTGCCCCTCAACCGACAATGACCAAGTGTGCAGCAGCGGCTTCGCATGTGAAACCGCGTCGAAGTATCCCTGCGCGCCGTTAAAGGAAAAGTTGGAAACAAAACACAACGCCGCCAATACCGTACGCGAGAAAGACACGTAATCGCGCGGCAACACAAAATACCACCCCCACAATGCCGTTGCCGCACATACCAGCGCAAGCGCGGGGAAAATTCTGCGCACCCGAGCCTCGAAAAAACGCCTTAAGGAAAAATTTTGTTGAATGAGCTGCGCGTGAATTTTCCCGAAAATCAGATAGCCGGAAATCACAAAGAAAATATCGACCCCGACAAACCCGCCACCGAACCCGGGAACCTCAAAGTGGTAGGCCATCACGATCAGAACCGCAAATGCGCGCAGAAACTGAATGTCGAGCCGGGAAGATTTCTGGTCAGCCATTATCTCGTTAATGGGGTTATCGTTAAAGGCGGGCAGTGTAGCAAATGACCGATGACTTGCCGTGTGCGACAATACCCGGCAATGAGTACCCGCACAAACAGCAGCACTCTAAGGCATCACGCATAATCTATTTTTAAACGAGGTTCGTTGATATGAAATTCAAGCTCAAGCTCAAAAACATCCCAAAATATATATCGTTTTTCTCGGAGTTACGGCAATACAAACGCATGGAGGGTGCCGAGGATATCTCCTCACGCGACTTGTACCCGGTGCTCGACGAAAGAACCTCAACAACCGCATTTGATACACATTATTTCTATCAGGACATATGGGCATTCCGAAAAATCCTCGAAAGCAAAGCCGCGAGCCACGTTGATGTCGGCTCAAAAGTCGATTACGTCGGGTTTCTCTCCACCATCACCCGGGTTACTTTCATTGATATACGTCCACTCATAACTGACTTGCCAAACTTTGAGGGAAAATCCGGCTCCATTCTCGACATGCCCTACGAAGACGGCTCGATTCACTCACTTTCATGTCTGCACGTGGCCGAACACATCGGTTTGGGACGATATGGCGATCCGCTGGATCCGCTGGGCACGGTCAAATCCTGCCGCGAACTTCAGCGCGTACTCGCCCCGGGAGGCAGCCTATATTTTGGCTTACCTATCGGAAACCCGCGCGTCTGCTTCAATGCACACCGCATTCACTCCACTGCCCAAATTATGGAATATTTTTCCGGACTCACACTCACAGAGTTTTCATTTGTCACCGACGCGGGAAAATTCTTGCAGAATGTCGAGTTGTCAGTGGCAAAAGACGCAAAATACGGCTGCGGACTCTTCCAATTCACGAAATAAAAAGGGCTAATCATGGGGCTTTACCACGATTTTCTTGCCAAAATATCCGGCAATAAGCTGATGCAGCGTTTTCTCGCGGCGCAAGTGCGTTCCATGAACCATGCCAGAGGAATTGGAACCAGCGGAGATTTCTCAAGCGATGGTGAATTTGTGGTGTTCGACCTGCTCAGAAAGAACTGCCAACCGCCGTACTGTATTTTCGACGTTGGCTCAAACAGCGGGCAATTCCTTGAGCATGTACTGAATGGAGAAAAACTCACCAGTTTCAACATCCACTGCTTCGAGCCCAGCCATGAGACCTTCAAAATGCTGGCAGCCAATGCCCCGACGGATGACAGAGTCAAGCTGAATCAACTGGGCTTGGGCAAGGAAAACTGCGAGGCCGTACTGTATTACAACGTGCAGGGGTCGGAGGGTGCATCTCTAACAAAAAGGGACTTGGATCATTATGGGATCAGCATTGACCACTCGGAAACTGTTCGCCTGACCACGCTGCACGATTATTGCTTAACCCGCGGTATCGAACACATCCATCTACTGAAGCTTGATGTAGAGGGGCATGAGTTGGACGCACTGATTGGGGCAAAAGACATGATCGCCAACCATAAAGTGGACGTTATTTTGTTCGAGTTTGGTGGTTGCAATATTGATACTCGCAGATTCTTTCGTGACTATTGGCATTTTTTTGAAGATACCCCAATGGATATTTTCCGCACGACACCTTCTGGATACCTGATAAAAATAACGGCATACAAAGAAGATCTCGAACAATTTCTCTATTCTAATTTTGTTGCCATCAGAAGGCAGTAAACTTGGGGGAAAGGGTGTCGGCAATCCTTCCCGGATTCCAGTTATCTCCGACCCGACACAGACGAAACACTTGTTATGCAGCACAGCCATATCACACACCCGAAAAACATCCTCCTCATCCAATCGGGAGACATCGGTGATGTTGTTCTCACGACACCGACGATACGTGCGGTGAAGGAAACCCACCCCCATGCCCGAGTATCTGTTCTGGTGCTCGAGCCGTTCGGCTCGCTGCTCCTGGCCGACCCGAACATTTACGAGGTTATTGAAACTGCCCGGATTCGGGGGTCGCTGTTTCGTCGTCTGAAAACATTTCTGGGACTTGCGCGAACCCTTTACAAGAAACATTACGACTTGGCAATCAACCTGAGAACCGGTGACCGGGGCGCACTGCTTGCATTTTCTACCAGAGCAAAGCACCGAATCGGCTGTCAGGGAGTCAAGAAACAGTTCTGGCATCAATTCCTTTTCACATCCATCCTTCGTGGACTCAAGGTTGCACCGCCCCCCGTTCATCCGGGCGCGGATCAGTCATTGCGCGTCGTCCGTAAGCTCGGCATTGATACGGCGGACTCCATGCCGAAGCTGTACATCGCCCCGAACGACAAAATCCGCGCCGTCTCGTTACTGGCAAAAACCGGGATTTCCCCCGGCGAAAAGATAATAACCATCAACCCGTTCTCACGATGGAAATACAAGGAATGGAGCCAGGAAAAATGGGGCGAGGTTATTGACCGGATATGGGAAACCTACCGCATCCCCACAGTGCTGATCGGCTCCGCAGAGGAAGCCGCCGCCAACCGCGAAATTTCTACAGGACGCGAAAGCTACACTTTTAATCTGGCGGGGGAAACTTCCCTCGGCGAATTGGCCGCAACCCTTGCGCTAAGCACGCTGCACCTCGGTGTGGACAGTGCCGCGCCGCATATTGCCGCCGCGCTGGGAACACCGACAGTTACCATACACGGCCCCTCGGACTGGCGGGCATGGCGCATCGTGAACGCACATCACAAAGTGATCAGCCAAACAATGGACTGCCTGCCATGCAACAAAACAGGGTGCAACGGAAGCGGAAAAAGCCAGTGCCTCGATGACTTGACCGCAGTGCCGGTCATTCGGGCAGCGTTTGAGTTGTTAGGGGAAACACTGAATTATTCTGTTTTGTCGTTCCCGCGCAGGCGGGAACCCAGTCAAATCAAACAACTGGATGCCCGCCTGCGCGGGCATGACGAATAAGTCAGCATCTCCTTAGCCGAATAGAATCAAAAAACAAGAGCCTAACATTAGGCATCATAGAGGTATCGCCTCCCGGTTATTTTCAGTGTCGGCCTTTCAATCAAAATATGGCACAGGTGCGCGGCACCTGTCGTGATCGACAACCCGATCAACATAATCATTTGGAGCGAAAGCTGCTGATCCTTCAGATATTCAAGTATCGGGAAGTGCAGCAAATAGAATGAAAAAGCTGATAACCCCATACTTCCCAAGATCCACCAATTTGTTTGCCCATTCCCCGAGTGAACGAAACCCGCCACCACCGGAATGAATAAAGAACACGGCTAGTGCCGAGTAGCCGCGCAGGCCGGTGAGAAAAAGGGTGTTGCTGTTTTTCATCTCCGGTTGCTTACAAAGCGGCGGCGCGGTGAATCCACACGGTTACCCGCAAACCGGGGAAGGCGTTGTCGTGGCAATAACAATGTCATTCAAGACACGAATCACATAACGGCTATTGATCTCTTTGATGCAATTGAAAACCGCAGAAATGTCGGGGCGTCCTTCGCGACCGTCAAAGGTTCGCGCATCGTCAATAAAGATTACATGCTCTTTAATCGGGTGAGCCGCAATCTGTTGCAGAGAAAGCAAAATCGGGTCTTCGATTTCGCCTTTGCCGGTCTCACCCCCGCTGTAATGCCCGTCTAACCAGAACACGGCCGGCTCGGCCAGACCGGACAGTATGGTCGGCAATTCCCGCGCACAGTCTCCATGGGTGATGCAGACATTTTTGTCGGCGGAGAAACGGGCACACGCCTTCTTGTGCAGCACCTCGTCAACCTCGATCGAAGTGACGCGCGCATACAAATCTTTGACCGCCGCCACTGTGTCGCCATAGTACGTTCCCGTTTCGATGAACACCTGTGGGCGCGGATGCGGAACGTTGTTACGAATCACCGCCAGTTTCACGGATTGCGGCGGCAGGGAATATCCTCCCCGCAACATAGCCTCGCTGTAGCGGCGTTCCTTGCGGCGACGGTGATACCCGCGCTGCAAGGAACGAATAAATCCTTTTTTATGTGACATTTAATTTCCCCGAAATGATCAAGCTAATACACCAAGCAAGCGGAATATCCGCTCAAAACGCATCTCCCATGTGTGTTCGCACAACGCGCGCTTTTTCCCCGACTGACGAATTAATTCTGCCTGATCGGGATTTGATAACAGCCAACGAATTTTCTTCAGGAGATCATCGAACCCCGTATAAGTGACAATCTCCCGACCGACATCATAGAACGGAACCAGCTCGTCATGATGTTCCGTCAAATAAAGCCCGCCGCTCATTGGCACTTCAAAATCGCGCCCTTTTAGACAGTACGTTTCCTTGTGTCCCAAGACACCGCCAAAACCTAGATTGATTTTACTGCGCGACCAGGTACGCACCATTTCTTCCATTGTCAACGACCCGTGTGGCCAGCCGGGGCCAAAAGCTTCCACGCGGATGCCCGCGTCACGTAATCTGCCGATAATCTCGGGACGGTTCCCATAGCATTGCCCGACAAAAGAGACGTCGTAGCTTTTATCTTCATCGTAAGCGCGATGAATCCTCGGATTTGCACCTTCCGGCAAATAAACCGGAGTCGCACCTTCAACGACATATTTTTCGAGTGCATCCACAGTGCTGGTCCAGCATAAATCGAAGTGGCGGCAAATGTCTCTGGCACCGGCGGCATGACGATTGCGCACCTTCCCGACAAACGTTTCCTTGTCGTTCAAGGCGAGATTCACCATCGGTGCATTAAGCCGACGCAAGCCCTTCAGGATGTCGGCGCATACCTGCTCACCGGATAAATATGTGAATATGACATCAAATGGACGCTCTGCTGCGCATGCATTTGCCGCCCGCAACAACCCCGCATTCATCGCCTCCTTCCACCCCTCGTCACCGCCCTGTTTGCCATCGGTCAGTGCCGGATTACGCCAATCCAAATGGCGCATCTCACCAAAGGCCGCCAGAGATGTCCCCAGCGCGGGCTCTTCCCAGTTGTAGTTGTGGTAGATGGCGAGGATGCGGAGACTGCCTTTTGTTTTCGGTATGTGGCCCGGAAAACGTCCGGCAATTCGCGCACGAATTTCAGCTTCTCCGGGAATCACGAGGGCTCGCTCTTGAAAGATCTTGCGGTAGTACGACGCCTCCCGCTTCAGACGGCGACCGTTGCGCCATACACGGAGCGACCGCCGCAGCATGCGCAAGGCATCGGTCATCGGCGAAAGGTAAACAGACGCGGACCTTGGGACTTGGACTCAAGATCGTTCATCATGTTGAGAATGTGCCCGGAGTCGATTGCCGGTGCCGAAAAACGGCGCGCAAGATCGACACAGACCTCAAGCGCACCGACACCCGCGCCCACCATGAAGCAATCGGGATTATCGGGGACACTTTTGAACGCCTCTTCGCGCATCGCGCCCCAGCGGGTGGCAACATACGAGGCTGATATTGGCACGTGTACCAGCTTCGGGCGTGACCCGGCACGCTCAAACCATGCAGCACAGGCCGCCTCATTGAAATCCGAATTCACAATGCACACCGTCTTGCCATCAACCGCCTGCGCAAATCGCGCACTGGAAAGATAGGCATAGACACAATAGAACGGTACGTAGTTGTCATGCGTAAGCCGGATGCGATTGTCCGCAAGAAACCGGAGGAAACGTATCGCCAAGTCTTTACCGTCCTTCTTTCCGAAAAGCGCCCGCCATCCGCGACGCTCCCGCGTATTTCCGGGGAAAATTAACGGGGTCAATATCCCAGAAACCGCAAGATAACGGAGTGCCTCCGCGTGCGCGGGAAACGCGGCTTTGATGGCTGCCACCGATTCTGCTTGCCGATACAGTCCATTACATTTCATCGAGCCGCTATAGAACGCGTATTCCCCGTCGGCAAAGCGAACAACCGGGAGAGATGCGTGACTCGTCACACCCGCCTCAACGCGCTCCGCCAAGGAGTGAACATAAGCATCACCCGATGGTATCGACTCATGGAACAGGCAGATTTCTTCTTCCCGCTGCCCCGGTGCATTAATGGCAAAAACCGGCTCGTTGTCTATCCCTCCAATTTCAAGACGCGCAAAGCGGAACTGGTCACCGCCCAAAAGCGGTTGCAGATGATCTGCAGCGGGCATATTGCCCGAATCGGTTGTAGTCATTGTTCCCCCATGTCTCGCAAGAATTCCCTGTATTTCCCGGCAAAATCCGGATTCAATGTGTTTCTGCATATAACGACGTTATCCGAGAAACGTTCGGTTTTGCAAATGTCCACCGTTACTTCCTGAAACACGTAAGAGAACAATGCTTTCGTGTTGTGTTCGTCAAACACATGGAAATGAATAAAAGGATATTCCAGCGGATAAGTCTCATGAAACTTGCGCTGCCAACCGTCCTTTTCTATTGCGGACTGCCGGTAATCTTCCACGTGTGTCGTATCGGAAAACCCGGTGCGATTTTCAAAGTCCTCAATGAGATGCTCCAACGGAGTTGGTTTTCTGAAACGGTCATAAGTGTACTCATAATGCGGCAGTGCATGGAATTGGTAGCCCGACTTCTTGGTGATGAAATAAAAATTAAGCAACAAACCTATCGGATCCGGTGAATGCTCCAGCAAGTTGGACGATATCGAGGCATCATACTTGTCGTGTAACTCCGGCACGGTATGGGCATCGTGCATGTCCAGAACGATCGTTTTTCGATCTCGCGGAATCCTCGATCCGTGCACCATAAACTTGAACTCCTGTTTAATGTGGCGCTTCAAAATGGAACGCGATTTCCCAAATGCGGCACGATTGCCGGATTGCAGCACTTTACCAAATCCGCCATCGGGTATATTGATGTCTTCGACCTTGCATTGCCCGTACTCTATCAACTGATCGACCGTTCCACCGGCTCGGGCAATGAATCCGTGAATATTCTCTTCGACCAAATTGTCTATATCAGTGCTCAACAATAACGACATTCTCATTCTTTCGAAAACGGGCTACCCGCCCGGCGATTTGTCTCACCCACAACTACAACCCTGTGGAAATCCCAGCCTCTTCATGGATTACCTGATATTTAGCCATTTTTCTTTGCAAGTCGGCTTTACCCGGCATCAGCAACACCTGTAGTCGCAACACAAGAATGCGCCAGAATGCTCTGAGACGCTGCTTCCGGCACAGTCTCCGAACAGACTCCGAGCCGTAGTGCTTGCGGTAGAAAAGAAGCTCCCCGCGAAATTTCTTCCTGACTACTTCTGCGGGCAAAGTCTGCGACTCACTTTGCCCGCCATGATGCATGATAACCGCATCATTAATGAATCCGATTTCCAGACCGCGCTTGCGGATTCGCAGACAAATGTCCTGATCTTCACCGTATAGAAAGAAATCCTCATCGAACCCGCCGATCTCCCGCAACAAGCCGGTGCTGGCAATCTGGCAAGCACCCAACACACAGGCGATACTACCCGGCAACGACCCAAGATCGGCGGCTCCGTACCGGTGTCCCGGATACCGGTATGAGACCGATTCTTGCGGCGACCCATCCGCATTAAGAATCCTCGGGCCCGCCAAACCGACATGGGGGTGAGCATCCATGAATGAAGTCATCGTAAAAAGTGATTCCGGCTCGATAACAGTATCCGGATTAAGAAAAACAACATACCGGCCAGCACACGCGGATAGCACTTGATTGTTTGCCGCACCGAACCCGCGATTCGTTTCATTGGCAATCACGGTTGCTTGGGGAAACTTTTCCCGAATGATTTTGACGCTGCCATCTTTCGAGGCGTTATCCACGACAAAGGCCTCATAACTGACCCGCTGTGATGCAAAAACAGATTCGAGGCAAGCGACCGTCAAACTTGCCGTGTTATACGACACAATAATGACCGAGATGTCCATAAGCACTATCCGAAATTCTCTTGGGCTGGGTGCGGCTTGTCAGAAAACACTTTTTGATAGATGCGTACCATATTTCCTGCCCGTGTTTCCCGGTCACATTCCAAAGTCGTTTGCACTGCAAATAGACTCACAGCCCCGCCCGCCAGAATGTGGCGAAGGGATGTCAACAAATAACTCCATCTCTCACATGGCACTCATTGCTTTTCTAGCTTGAGCATAACCACCTTGGCAAACTCTGAAAAATCAACAAGGTGGCACTTCGCAATGCGGTGCACAATATTCCAGTTGATACTTTCGTAGTTGTGAACTGCGATATTACGAAACCCCACCGCCTTCTTCAGGTTATTTGCCAGATCGCCACGCAGAACACCTTGCTGTGCCAACACGTCAAACGTTTGACCCATCGTATCCGGTGGAGACACCTCCATACTTGCAATCAAGTGTGCCCCGATATCCACCGCAATTTGCACCGCACGACTGAGATTAAGGGAAACAATGTCCTGAAGATCAGCATCTGTGTCCAGCGTGGCGGCATCTGCCGGGCACTTTGTTTCTATACGCTGCAAGCAACGCCGCAAAGATTCCAATTTTTGCTCGACTACTTCCCGATCCATATTGCCCGCCTTTCCGCAAGCAGCCGAGTCCGATAGGGCATAAAGTCGGTCTGCTCAAATACATGCCGACTAATCAGCTCACCGTAAAGCGTATCGCTGCCCAACACTCTTTTTCCGTGCCGCACTATTTGCCCAAGCAATGGCTCCGACACCGCACGCAAATCAATCAAGTCAACAGGCCGCCCGATTCGTTCCGACAGCGCGCCGATGATGGCTAATTTTTCGCCGTCCGTTAACCGGCGGTCACCAGCCACGGCAATATCCAAATCACTGTCTGCGCGCTGCCGCCCCGAGGCAACAGAGCCAAACAATATTACCAATGTAATTGCCGGGAAATGTGCGAACACCTCCCCCAGTTGCGTATTTATTGGCACATCAGCTTGGGATACTGTTGTCGCTACCATTATTTATTGCCCGTTTGCATCTTTACTTCTCCACAGACTCTTCTTTTCCAAAACCGACGTTCCATGCTACCAGTTTTTTTATATTTTCGAATAATACGGCGACACTCTGAAAAGGTATGACACAGCACAATCATCACGCGCCCCTCCCCCTACTTGCCCTGTTTTCGGGCGAGCACCTCTTGGTAAATATGTCCCATCTCTTCCGCCAATCTTGCCCAATCATGCGCTGAGGCCGTCCGCGTCGCCGCCGCGCCCATCACTTGCCGCTGCGTCGCATCGGACAGTCTGACAATACGATCTGCCGCAGCATCCGCATCACCCTGCGCGGGAAGAACAAAACCGTTAATGCCCTCATCGACAAGATCTTTCGCCCCCACATTGGGGCTGACGATAACCGGCAATCCTGAAGCCATGGCTTCCAGCACCACCATACCAAAGGTGTCAAACACCGAAAGCATGATGAATATATCCGCCGCCAGATAATAATGTTCCACGCCTTCAATCTGTGCGCCCGCAAAAGTTACCGCCCCGGCAACGCCATATGATTGGGTCAGCTTGCGGTATTTGTTTTCATCGCCCCGCCCCACTACCAGCAGGCGGAAATTGCCCTCGGGGTGTGCGGATCGCGCCTTGGAGAGTGCCGCGATGATGGTGTCCAAGCCCTTGACTTCGAAGTTCATACCAACGAATAGCAGCAGGGTGTCGGCTTCGCCCACCCCGTAACGCTGGCGGATGTCGGCGCGACAGACGGCGCGGTTCGGCGTTGAAAATCGCGCCAAATCAACCCCCGGATAAACCGTTTGCCAGCGACCCGGCAGGGATGAATATTCGCGGCGGAAGGCATCCATCGCAATGGATGAAACCGGCAGGAACCACGATGCGCCCCCGCCTTTCATTGCCCGCCGCTCAACGGCACCCAATGCGCGATCGTACAAACTGGGGCGTTTTTTTCGGGTGTGTTTGACCCAGTCGGCGTGGGGGATGCCATGCAAGGAAAACACATCCGCATTGAATACCCAGTGATGAGTGTGCACCAAATCAAAGTTCATGCGGCCAATTTTCCGCCCCACATACCAGGCGAAAAACAGCGGGCGCAGGAAGCGCGGGAAATGAATGGTTGGAACCGGATGAAAGGTGACACGATCCGAACTGACCACCCAACGATGGGCAAACACATGGATGTCAAAGTCCTCAATCCGCGCCAATCGCTCGGTTATTTCACTGACGAATCGCTCGCCGCCACCGACAAGCCCGTATTTGGGAACGATGACAGCGATTTTTCGATGTGTCCGACCGACAACACTCATAACAACATTGGACTCGCGCAATACCCGCCTTCCAAGGGTGGGGCAAAGCTGGCATCATGTCGGCGAGACGGATTACGTTGCACATTGGCGCAGTCGCAACGCGTCGGCACACCGCGCAAAAATTTCTGAAACAAGTGAACCACGGCACGAACCAGATGCATTGCGAACACCCCGAAAAGGCTGTCAAATAAGGTATGGGCGACATCATAACATCACCGATTCCCGGTTGTTTTGTCTGTGGTTCGACGGGGGTCTTCGTTCAAACCGGAGTGCTTGATCCCGACGGGATTATTTCCGGTGAGTGGGCATTCAGGCAGTGTTCGAACAAGGAGTGCGGACAAGTCTGGCTGGACCCCGCCCCCCTTGAAAGTGAGCTCTGGAAGGCCTATGCCTCTTACCACACCCATACGCGCCAGTCCGCCAACCGGCTATCCAAAGCGATGCTTAGCTTGGCACATCGCCTCATCAAGCTTGCCATGCTGCCGCTGTGGACGATTAACGGATTGAAACGTGAGGCCAGCCATCTGCGTTTAATGACACTGGCGCATGAACCCGCCGGAAAATTGCTCGACGTTGGCTGCGGCGGCGGACGCTTCCTCAATCGGATGAAGAGGCGCGGCTGGCAAGTTGAGGGCATTGACTTCGATGGGCAGGCAGCAAATAGAGTGGCTACACGCTACGGCATCACAGCACATGTCGGAGATTTGACCCAATGCGCGCTGCCTGCCGACAGCTTTGATGCGATTACACTGAGCCAAACTATCGAGCATCTTTACAACCCCCAAGCCACCCTGAATGAATGCCTGCGTCTTCTGAAACCGGGCGGCCTGCTGGTAATGACCTCACCCAATGTCGAGAGTATCGGCGCCGCTGAATTCGGGGCGTGTTGGCGGGGCTGGGAGGCACCCCGCCACTTGCACTTGTTCTCGGTGGGCTCCTTGCGGGGTCTCGCGCAACATAGCGGCTTTGCAGTGACCGAAGCGCAAACTTATTCGGCAGGCTCTGCTGTGGTGTACCGTGTCAGCCGCAGCAATCAGTTGCGCCTAAAATTGTCGTGGCTTGATGAGTTGTCACTGTTATTCTGGGGCTATCGCAAAGAACTCCGCGAGCATTATGCACAACGCAATCATCCACACACCGGACAAAACGTGCTGATTCGCGCGCGCAAACCGACCCGCTAAGGCAGCCATGTTCTCCATCATCATCCCCACTTGGAACAACCTTAAGCTACTGCAACTGTGCATACGCAGTATCAAACAAAACTCCGCCTACCCGCACCAGATTGTCGTTCACGTCAACGACGGTAGCGACGGCACGCTGGCATGGGTGCGCGAACAGGGCATCGTCCACACTGCCTCCCCGCAGAACATCGGCATTTGCCTGGCGGTAAACGAGGCGGCAATGCATGTCACTCGGGATTACATCCTGTATTTGAACGACGACATGTATTGCTGTCCCGGATGGGATGCCGCGCTGGTACGTAAACTTGAACAGCTCGATACCGATTTATTCATGCTGTCGGGCACCATGATCGAGCCACGCGATACCCGCAACCCCTGTGTAATCGTGGGAAATTACGGCAGCGATGCGGACAATTTTGACGAATCAAGATTACTCGCGGAGCTGGCGCGGAATCACAAGCCGGATTGGAGCGGTGCGACCTGGCCGCCGACCCTGGTCAGTAAACGCTGGTGGTTCAGGGTGGGCGGCTACAGCAGCGAGTTCTCGCCCGGAATGAGTAGCGACAATGACTTTTCCATGAAGCTGTGGCACGCGGGCTGTCGTATATTTTTGGGGGTGGGCGACTCGTTGGTTTACCACTTTCAGTGCAAATCCACCGGAAAAGTAATCAAGAATGACGGTGGCAAACAGTTTTTGCACAAGTGGGGAATACGCCAATCGGTATTTGACCGCTATTACCTGCAACGCGGGCAAGCGGCAACGGGGCTGATGCTGGACGAACCGCAAGACACACGCGAATTACGCTGGCAATTATTGCGTAGCCGCCTGAAGCGGGTGCTGAATTAGGGAAACTCTGAACCAGTCTGGTTTCGTCGTTCGCGCCCTCGCGAGTACCTCGTTACCGTCTTATTTTGACATTGCCTCTTTGTTTAGTACCGCCAACTTTCGATATTTCAGATAAGTAGTGCGCCCGTTCATACAGGCGATGTGCCAGCCCGCCAACCCGTCCAACACGCCCAGGCGCAACACATAAGTCCGCAAGAACGCCCATACGCCGCTCAATAGCGCACCCGCCAGATTGGATTGCTTGCCGGACTGGAGCATCTGTTGTGCCGCTGCCGCCGAATAATGTTCCACCTTGCGCTCAACATCAGCTGCCGTGAGATAGCTGTAATGCAACAGTGAATTTTTCAGCTTGGCTGAGCGACCCGTCAGCAGCACACTTTCATGCACCAGGCTCTCCGAGAATCGCCCCGCATCACGCCTGAACAAACGCAACACATAATCAGGATACCAGCCGGAGTGGCGGATGAATTTTCCGCAAAACTGCGACAGGCGCGGACAGTAGTAACCGTCGGCACCGGATGATTGCAGTGCCTTTTCGATTTCTGTTCGCAGTGCCGCTGTGACCCGCTCATCGGCATCAATAGAAAGCACCCAGTCATGGCCGGCATAATCCAGCGCGCGATTTTTTTGCGCCCCGAACCCCGGCCAGTCGGTATGCACATAGACCCGGGCACCCATTTCTTTGGCGATACTGACCGTTTCGTCCACGCTGCCGGAATCCACCACAATGACTTCATCCGCCCATGCCACCGACTCCAGACAAGCGCGAATGTTTTCCGCCTCATTCTTGGTGATGATGATGACGGAAAGACTAGCCACGGTTGTTCGGGCAATATTCCGGCACCCAGTCTTTCAGCGCCGTGCGCACCGCATCGTCGGGGCGGGTCGTTGCCGCAGTCCACTCCAGCAACCGCTCCAACCAGGCGGCATCAACCTGGCGCGCTTGTGCAATCCGTAATTTGGGGTGCGGCGTGGGCAGGGTGTTTTCATCATCGGCAAGCAATTCTTCGTACAGCTTCTCGCCGGGACGCAAACCGGTAAACTCAATTTTGATGTCATCTTCGCCGAGACCGGACAGACGAATCATATCCTTCGCCAAGTCCGCGATTTTCACCGGCTCCCCCATCTCCAGCACGAAAATTTCGCCGCCCTGCCCCATCAATCCGGCCTGCAATACCAGCTGCGAAGCTTCGGGTATCGACATGAAGTAGCGGGTAATTTCGGGGTGCGTTACGGTAATCGGTCCGCCCTGCGCAATTTGCGCACGGAATTTGGGAATGACACTGCCGGTACTTCCCAGCACATTGCCAAAACGCACCACGACAAAACGCGTTGCCCCGGATGACTGCAACGCCTGACACACCATCTCGGCCAGCCGTTTGCTGGCACCCATAACATTGGTGGGATTCACCGCCTTGTCGGTGGAAATCATCACAAATTTCTCTATCCCGTGTTGCCGTGCGGCCTGCGCCACCGTCCAAGTGCCGAGCACGTTATTGCGTATCGCCTGCCAGGCATTGTGAAGCTCCATCATCGGCACATGTTTATAGGCCGCCGCATGAAACAAAACTGCGGGACAGTGTTCCCGCATCACCTCGGCAACACGCGCCGCGTCACGCACATCACCCATCAGGCAAACAAATTTCAGGTCGGGGAAATTGCGGCTCAGATCCTGCTCGACGGTATAAAGCGCAAACTCGCTAGCCTCGAACAGCACCAACTTGGCGGGTGAGAAGCGCGCCACCTGACGGCACATTTCCGAGCCGATTGAGCCGCCCGCACCCGTCACCATGACAGTTTTGCCGGTCAGCAGATGATGCAAACCTTCGGCATCAAGCATCACCGGATCGCGTCCCAGCAAATCATCCAACTCTACCGGGCGCAACTGCGACACCTCCACCTTGCCACTCATCAAATCGTCGAAGGAGGGCACGGTGAGCACTTTCAGGCCGGATTCGTTGCACAGTTGAATCGCGCGTTTACGTTGCTGATGCGAGCTGCTGGGCATGGCGATGATCGCCTTGGACACACTCAATTGTTCCGCCCATTGCGGCAGACTGTCCAGCGATCCCAATACCCGCACGCCATTCAACATGCGTTTTTGTTTGTCCGCATCGTCATCGAGAAACCCCACCAAACGCCACGCGTCGCTACGCGCCAAATTCTTGCCCAGACTGGCACCGACATCCCCCGCTCCCAATACCAGCACCGGTTCCCCGTGCAACTGCAAGTTTCCGTATAAGCCCTGTTCTTTCCACAAGCGATAGACAAAGCGACTGCCCCCCATCATTAAAATCAGCAACAAGGGATTGATCACCAATACCGAACGCGGCACCACAAAATCAAAGCGCAACATCCAGAACATCAGCGGAACAACCGCGGCAGACAGCAATGCGGCGAGGACGATGCGCCGCAAATCCGTGGTGCTGGCATAACGCCAAATACCGCTATACAGGCTGAAACGCCAGAAAATCACCATTTGCAACGGCACAATTAAAATTAAAGTTTGCTCAAGCTCGTCGGCAAAACTGGGTGGCAGCTCAAAATTAAAACGCAGCAAATACGCAAAGCTCCATGCCGCCACGGCGGCGACCACATCGTGCAGCATGGCCAAAATAGTGCGCAGATTCGACCTAAGCGGCATCATCCGCCTCCTTCTGTCGCGCGATAAATTGCCCCCAGCGACGATCCACCCACATCATCAGCCCCAAATAAATCGCGCCCCACCATGCCAGCATATTTCCCTGCGCCTGAATACTTGCGTCCAGCATCGACAGCGCGGAAACTCCGGCCAGGAACATCAGCAGATATTCCGAGATTGCGGTATTGCGATGCCCCCAGCCCATTTGCACCAAGCGTTGGTAATAGTGGCTGCGGTGCGCTTGCGCAAGATTTTCGCGCCGCCGGGCACGCGTAAATAGCGTCATGGTGGCATCCGCAATAAACGGCGAGAACACCAGCAACGGAAACCAGAATGGCCAATATCCGAGCTGCCAACCCCACACCCCCAACGTCGCCGCAAGGAAGCCCAAGGGAATCGAACCGGCATCGCCCATGAAGATTCTCGCGGGGTGAAAGTTGTGATACAGAAATCCCAATGCCGCCGCACCGATGGAAAAGTTCATCATGGCAAAGCCCTCATCGCCGCGCATTAGTGCGACCACCCCGTAAAAACTAAAACCGAACAAAGCCATGCCGCCAGCCAAGCCGTCCGAGCCGTCCATGAAGTTGTACAGATTGGTCATCCACACGATAAAAAGCACCAGCGGTATCCACCAGAACCACGCCACCCCCACGCCCGCCGACACGGTCAACGCGGCGGCGATATGCCCGATGAGGCGCGTCTTCGGTGTCAAATTACGCATATCATCGACCAGTGACAGGACGAACAACGCCAACATCGGCACGATCACCCACCAAACCACAGACTCGGCCAGCACCAGCCAGCCGAAGACGATGCCCATCATCAGCGCGACACCGCCGTTGCGCGGAACCGGGGTGGTATGCAGGGAACGCTCGTTGGGTACATCTTGCAAACTGCCATCTTTGTTCAGGGACAGCAACAAAGCCAATACCAGTGTCACCAAAGCGGAAATTAGCGGGGCGTAATGGGTCATGCGACTCACGTAAAAATCAGAGGCGCGCATTTTATCACCTTGACGACCACTCCCACCCCGCGCTGTTCGCCACCGGCGACCGCGTTTCGTTACAATGACGCGGTCCATCCCCGACGCCAAACTTATTGTGAGCACGCCCGCATCATCCAATTTGCACATTGCCATTGTGCGCTTCTCCGCCTTGGGGGATGTGGTGATGGTCGCCGCCGCCGTGCGCGCATTACAGCGCAGCCTGCCGGATGCCGGCATCACTTGGATCACCAGCCCGTCGGCTTATTCGCTACTGTCGGGCATGGCGGGGGTACAGTTTGAAGTGGTGGAAAAGCCGCGCACCTTCCAAGATTACCGCAATTTCTATCGCATTTTCCGCAATCGCCGCTTTGATGTGGTGCTGGCCATGCAGGCCAACTTGCGCATCAATCTGCTCTATCCGGCGTTGCATGCCCCGCTCAAAATCGGTTTTGATCGCACCCGCGCGCGCGAGGGACAATGGCTGTTTTGCAATCGCCGCATCCCGTTTCAGAACACGCATTTGGTCGATAGCTTCCTGTCCTTTGTTGAAACGCTCACCGGCAAACCGGTCACCGCCGTCTGGGATGCGCCCGTTGGCGAAACCGACCGACTCTGGGCGCAAAACCAACTGCGATCGCTGCCCCAACCCCGCATCGCGATTCATCCCCATGCCAGCAAAGCGGAGCGTAACTGGTTAACGGAACGTTATGTGGCAGTCATCAAACAAGCCGTCGCCCGCTGGTCGTGCGGCATCGTATTGACCGGCGGGAGTGCCGCCGCCGAACAAACCCTGTGCGGGGAGCTTGCACAACAAGCGCGGAGTCACACACTGAATCTTTGCGGCAAGACCACACCCAAACAATTGGCCGCGCTACTCGGCCAAGTGGATGTGTTAATCGCCCCCGATACCGGGGCAGTCCATATTGCCAGAACGATGGCAACACCCGTCATCGGACTGTACGCGGTTGCCTCACCCAGGCTGACCGGCCCTTACCAGCACAGCGCGCATTGCATCGACCATTACCCGCAGGCGGTAAACAAATTTCTTGGTAAAGACCCGCGCACACTGCCCTGGAACACCCGCGTCCACCACCCCGATGCCATGTCACTCATCACCGTGGATGAGGTAATGCAACAACTGGAAAGCGTGTTGGGGCAACGACCATGAAGCCGCTCGCCGTCATGCGCCTTGCCTACAGCGCGCTGCTTTGGCTGTTGTTGCCGTACATTCTCCTGCGCCTGTGCTGGCGCGCGCGCAAACAGCCTGCCTATCTGCAGCACATCGGCGAACGCTTCGGCTGTTATCGGGTACGCCGCGACCGGCCCGTCATCTGGCTGCATACGGTTTCAGTCGGCGAAACCCGCGCTGCGGCAACGCTGATTCAGGCTTTGCGTGCAAGCTACCCGCAGCATCGGATTTTGCTCACCCACACCACACCAACCGGACGCGCGGCCAGCGAACAGCTTTATGGCGATGGGGTGTTGCGCGTTTATTTGCCTTACGACTACCCCTTTGCCGTGCGCCGTTTTCTGCGCCACTTCCGTCCCGACATCGGGATATTGCTGGAAACCGAAATCTGGCCCAATCTGATCCAAGCCTGTCACGCCGCCCGGATTCCATTGCTATTGCTGAACGCGCGCATGTCGGACAAGTCGGCGCGCGGCTACGCCCGTTTTGCACAACTGAGCCGCAATGCATTTGCCCAACTCGGCACCATCGCCGCGCAAACCGACGACGACGCGCAGCGCATCCGGCAACTCGGCGGCAACAACATTTCGGTAACCGGCAATCTGAAGTTCGACATCCAACCGCCCGTCGCCATGCTCGACCTGAGCCGGCAGTTGCGTGAACAATTTGGCATCAAGCGGAAAATATTTCTCGCCGCCAGCACCCGCGAAGGCGAAGAGCTGCTGCTGCTGGAAGCCCTCAAACAAATCAATATCGCAGATCTGCTGGTGGTGATTGTGCCGCGCCATCCGCAACGCTTTGCCGAAGTGGCGGCACTCCTGGCAAACCGCCGTCTCTCCTTTCAGCGTAGAAGCGCGTCGCAAGCGATTGCGCACCATACGCAAGTCGTCCTGGGCGACAGCATGGGAGAGATGTTTGCCTATTACGCCGCCGCCGACATTGCCTTTGTCGGCGGCAGCCTGCTGCCCTACGGCGGACAGAACCTGATCGAAGCCTGCGCCGTCGGCACACCGGTGCTGATTGGACCGCACACCCACAACTTTGCCGAAGCCACCCGGCGTGCGGTCGATGCCGGTGCGGCGATGCAAATAACGGACAGTAAAGAGTTGATGTTGCGGCTATCCCGCCTGCTGGGCGACCAGGTGCTGCTGGCAGAGATGCGGCGGCAATGCATTGAATTCGTCCGGCTCAATCGCGGCGCGACCGAAAAGTCACTGCAAATTATCAGGCAAACACTTCCGCCTCGCTAAACAACACACCCTGTGCATCTTTGGCCGAAAGTGCCGGGGGGGCATCCAACCGCCAATCTATCCCCAGCTCGGGGTCATCCCAACGAATCGACCGTTCGTGCTGCGGATACCAATAGTCGGTGGTCTTATACAAAAACTCCGCGCTATCGGAAATCACCAGGAATCCGTGGGCAAAGCCCTCCGGTATCCATAACATCTTTTTGTTCTCTGCCGACAGCTCAAGCGCAAAGTGTTTTCCGAAGGTCGGGGAGCTGCGGCGAATGTCCACCGCCATATCCAGCACCGCGCCCTGCACCACCCGCACCAGCTTGGCCTGCGGTTGTTGAATCTGGTAGTGCAATCCGCGCAACACATTTTTCACCGAGCGGGAATGATTGTCCTGCACAAACTCCGCATCGCGCCCGGTAAGTTCGGCAAATCTTTTCCGATTGAAGCTCTCGAAAAAAAATCCGCGCTCATCACCAAACACCTTGGGTTCAACGATCAGCAAATCGGGAATGGGGGTTTCAATAATATTCACGGCACATCCTTTTCTTTCAGCACCTGCATCAGATAGTTTCCGTAACCGCTCTTTAACAAAGGTGCGGCGAGCTGTTCCAATTGCCGCGCATCAATGAACCCCTTGCGGTAGGCGACTTCCTCCGGGCAGGCAATTTTGAGTCCCTGGCGATGTTCGATGGTCTGAATGAACTGGCTCGCGTCCAGCAACGACTCATGCGTGCCGGTGTCCAGCCAGGCATAGCCGCGCCCCATCATTTCGACCATCAGCTTGCGTTGTTCAAGATAGATGCGATTCACATCGGTAATTTCCAACTCGCCGCGCGGCGAAGGCTGCAACTGCGCCGCAATGTCCACCACCGAGTTGTCATAAAAATACAATCCGGTCACCGCATAGTTGGACTTGGGCTTGAGCGGCTTTTCCTCCAGAGAGACGGCTTGCCCGTGGGCATCAAACTCCACCACACCATAACGCTCGGGGTCGCGCACATGGTAGGCAAAAACCGTTGCACCCCGTGTTTGTTGGTCGGCGCGCTCCACCTGCTGCTGCAACGAGTGACCATAGAAAATATTATCGCCCAACACCAGTGCCGACGGGTCATTGCCGATGAACTCGCGCCCGATGATAAATGCCTGTGCCAGACCATCCGGAGAGGGTTGCACCGCATAACGCAGATTGATACCCCACGTACTGCCGTCACCCAGGAGTTGCTGGAAACGCGGCGTATCCTGCGGGGTGGAAATAACCAGAATCTCGCGTATTCCTGCCAGCATCAGCGTCGATAGCGGGTAATAAATCATCGGCTTGTCGTAAATCGGCAGCAACTGTTTGGATACCGACAGCGTCACCGGGTGCAATCGTGTGCCGGAACCGCCGGCGAGAATAATGCCTTTGCGTTGTGTCATATTCATTTATCCAGAATTTCAGTGAGCATACGGGCAACACCGGTTTCCCAGTGCGGCAGGGTCAGCTCAAATACATTACGCAGCTTCGCCGTATCCATCCGCGAGTTCTGCGGACGCACGGCAATCGTGGGGAAACCGCTGGTCGGTACGGGTTTAATCGCGTCGGGCGCAACCTTGATGTCGATACCGGAACGGCGGGCAAAGTCAATCACAAAGCCGGCATAACCATGCCACGACGTTTCACCGCCCGCCACCAGATGATAGAGGCCGAGCACTTCCGGCCTGATGCGCGCGGTGCGGATCGCGTGCGCGGTGACATCGGCAAGCAAATCCGCTCCGGTGGGTGCGCCAAATTGGTCGTCGATTACTTCTAAGCTGTCGCGCTGCTGCGCCAGCCGCAACATGGTCTTGGCAAAGTTATTGCCGCGCGCGGCATAAACCCAACTGGTGCGAAAAATAAAATGCTTGCAGCCAGACTGCCTGATCAGGCATTCGCCTTCCAGCTTGGTCGCGCCGTACACGCCGAGCGGCCCGGTTGCATCCCCTTCCAGCCAAGGCGTATCACCGCTGCCGTCGAACACATAGTCGGTGGAGTAATGCACCAACCACGCATCGCATTGCCGGGCGGCGACCGCCATCGCCCCCGCCGCCGCCGCATTGATGGTGTGCGCCAACCCGGCTTCGCTCTCCGCTTTATCGACAGCGGTATATGCCGCCGCATTGACAATGACATCCGGCGCAAACACCGCTATCGTTTCGGCAATTCCCGCCAAATCGGCGAGATCCCCGCAGCCGTCACGGCTATGCCTATCCAAAGCCCGCAGCTCGCCCAGCGGCGCGAGGCTGCGCTGCAATTCCCAGCCGACCTGACCGTTTTTACCGAAGAGCAGAATTTTCACCGGACACGCTCCGCGTAATTCTTTTCCAGCCACTGCCGATAATTCCCGGACAGCACGTTGTTCACCCAATCCCGATTATCCAGATACCAGCGCACGGTTTTGCGGATACCGGTCTCAAATGTTTCAGCCGGCTTCCATCCCAGTTCACGCTCAATCTTGCGCGCATCAATCGCATAGCGGCGATCATGTCCGGGGCGATCCGCCACAAAAGCGATTTGCTCCCGGTAAGGCTGCCCATCCGCGCGCGGGCGCAATTCATCAAGAAGAGCACATACGGTATGCACAATGTCGAGATTGGCTTTCTCGTTCCAGCCGCCGATGTTATACACCTCGCCCAACTTGCCTTTCGTCAGCACACAGCGAATTGCGGAACAGTGATCCTTAACGTACAGCCAATCACGGATCTGTTGCCCATCGCCATACACGGGCAGATTTTTCCCGGCCAGCGCGTTGACGATCATCAGCGGAATCAGTTTTTCCGGGAAGTGATACGGCCCGTAGTTATTGGAGCAGTTGGTGGTCAGCACCGGCAAACCGTAGGTGTGATGATACGCGCGCACCAGATGATCGCTGGCGGCCTTGCTGGCGGAATACGGGCTGTTCGGCTCATAGCGGTGGGTCTCGGTAAACGCCGGATCACCCCGGCTTAGCGAGCCGTACACCTCGTCGGTGGAAACATGCAGAAAGCGAAAGGCATCCTTTTCCACCGCCGCCAGCCCACCCCAGTAAGCGCGTACCGACTCCAGCAAATGAAAAGTGCCGACGATATTGGTTTGAATAAAATCTTCGGGGCCGTGTATCGAGCGATCCACATGGCTTTCTGCGGCGAAGTTCACCACCGCGCGCGGGCGATGCCCGGCCAGCAGCGTGTCTAGCAGTTGGCGATCACCGATGTCACCCCGCACAAAGATATGCTTGGCATTGTCCTTGAGCGGGACCAGATTCTCCAGGTTGCCCGCATAGGTGAGCTTGTCGAGATTGACCACCGGCTCGTCGCTTTGCGCGAACCAATCCAGCACAAAATTCGATCCGATGAAGCCCGCACCGCCTGTCACTAATATCATGTTCTTATGTCGCCTTGTATGGTGTGCCGCCCTTAAGAGGATTTGCGATTATATCCAGTGCCCCGCGAACCATACCAATCGACCGTGGCTTGCAATCCTTGTTCCAGCGAATAAGGCGGCGTCCAGCCCAGCTCGCGGCGTATTTTTGCATCACTCACCCGCAGCGAACCGAACAGGCGATCCACCTGCCCCGCGCGGCCCAACAACAGGGCAACGGCACGCAGCAACGCGCCGGGGAAACAGAACGAGCGGTCAGATCGTCCCGATACGCTGGCAATCTTCCCCACCAGTTGCGCGGTGGAAACATCTTCATTATCGCGCACCAGATAGGTCTGTCCCGCCGCTGCCGGATGCGTCGCGCAGGCGATCAAGGCACTCGCCAGATTGCCCACATAAATCAGGCTGCGCGCATTGCGCGCTGATGCCAGCGGCAGCGGGATGCCCCGGTCTATCGCCCGCAACAAACGAATGAAATTGCCCTTGACCCCCGCGCCATAAACCAATGGCGGCCGCACTATCACCACCTCCAGCCCGCACGCTTGCGCAATACTTTGCAACAGTTGCTCGGCCTGCCACTTGGAAACGCCATAAGGATCTTGGGGCGCGGCTTGGTCGGTCTCCGAAAAAGCTTGTGTTGCCGTTGTTTGTTCGCCGTTCACCTTGACGGAACTCACATAAACCAGCCGCCGCACACCCGCCCGCACCGCTTGTCTCGCCAGATTTTCAGTGCCATGCACATTCACCCCGGCGAACGCCAGCCGGGGGTTATCTGCCGTTTCCCGCATCACGTGAACTCGCGCGGCCAAATGAATCACCACCTCGACATCGCGCAACGCCTCCGCCCAATCCGTTACGCCGTCTATTGCACCGGTTGTCACCATTTCGACATCAGTTGGGGGGGCGGCTTGATTACGAACCGCACCGCGCACACTATGCCCCTGCCGCAGCAACTCCGCGCACAGTGCGCGCCCGACAAATCCATTTGCACCGGTAACCAAAAATTTCATCGCGACACATCCATTATCGGCGGCGTTTGCCCAGTCGCGACCAGCAAATCTTGAGGAAAGGCACAGAACAGAAAAACCGCAACATACTGGACAGATGCCAGCGCAGATATTTGAAACTGCGATGACTGCTGCGTTGCGCGTGATGAATCACCCGGGCGGCGGGGCACAGCACCACCTCATAGCCTTGCAGCCGCAACCGCGCGCAAAGATCGACATCCTCGTAATACAGAAAATAACGCTGATCGAATCCGCCCACCCGCTCAAACACCTCGCGGCGGAACACCATGAACATGCCGCCGACCCAATCAGGGCGAACAACCTCGTCCTTGATTTCATAATCACCGCCACGACACCCGCCCAAGGCCTTGCAGAGTATTTTGAGCGGTGTCGGAAAACGCCGCGCACTGTCCTCTATCTCGCCATTTTGGTTGACAACCAGCGGTGCGGCTACGCCAACGGAAGCGTTTTTCAGGCAAGAAATTAATGCGGCAAAAGGATTTTTATTGAACCGAATATCCGGGTTCATCACACAAAATAATTCGCCGCCCGATTGGGAAAACGCCCGGTTATGGTTAGCGGAGAATCCCAGCGGAGTAGTGTTACGAATAATTTTTATCGGTAGCGAAAAGCCGGCCTCAGAAAACGGTAAGGCCTCCTCCAGATTAAGTGTGAGAAGCAACTCGATTGGTGAACCACAACAATACTGATCGAGGTCATGCAACAAATCATTTATCAAATTGATATGCCCATGGCTAACAACAGAAATTGAAATTCTTGTTAACACCTTTTGCTACCCGAATGTAAGTATCCTGTCCCCGACCGTTGCTTTACGTGATTTTTTGACAAAAGAAAACCTTCCTGTAGTTTGTCGCCAGTGGATGGCTTGAAAGAATCGGCGGAAACAAAACATGTTTCTTCACCAGGTCTTCAGAGAAAGAAGTTTCGTTAACTACAGTTACCGAAAACCCCTTTTCTCCGACATTATTAGCGAAATCGTCTCCGAAAAGCCTAAGATGATCGTACTGCCCAAAATGTCTTATTCTGTCATCAGGTTCAGTTATGGCCGGGTCTTCATAGGTTGTTAACAAATTATCTTTCTGCGGCACGGTAAAAATCGCCCAGCCTTTGGGAGACAGCACCCGATAAATTTCTTCAAGTGCTTTTTTATAATCTGGCACATGCTCAAGGACATCGAAAGCAATTACAACATCAAAGCTACCACTTTTGACTTCCGGCATTTCTGACATATTCAACTTCAGATCACAATCTTGCCGCAAAAAATCGGACGTAACGTAGCGCATGGATTCGCTTCGGATATTTGAGCTGACGACATCTTCAGGAGCAAAATGTAAGACAGATTTTTTATGGATTAGGCGGCTTAATGACACCTCTTCAACATACTGGAGTGCCGCGAAAAACAATCTATGTCTTATTTCAGAGCGGCATTTCGGACAATTTATATGGCTGTGCCATGAATCACTTGCGAAGCAACGCCCCTGCCATCCGCAGATATTGCACTGAACTTTTTTAGGGTAGGAGAATAAGACTGACAGGAAAATATATCTTCCTTTTTTTGCGAAAAATTTCGCTATATTTTTTAACCGATTCATAAGACGTCATCTCGTTATTTAATTGAAGAAAACCTACCTGACTATTATGCCGCCGTCAGCAATTTGAGTAACGCTTGCCAATCACGCACAAAAGGTACTTCCGGGCTTTCAATATGCGCATCCGAAAACACTTGCCCGCCCGTCAAGGCAAGCTTCATTTTCTTCGCCCATTCAACGGCACTGTATGGATCAACGAAGCCAACCTTGTCATAGTCACCCACTGTTTCATGCGCGTAAGGTAATTCTGCAACCAACAGGGGTTTGCCATATGACTTGGCCTCACTGATAGGCAAACCCCAAGTTTCCAGTTTCGATGGAAACAACACACAATCGCAATCGGCGTACTGCCCTGCCATTTTATGATGTGCCTGCCTGCCCATAAATGAGATGTTGGGTGTATCCGCATATTGCTTGATTAAATACGCGGCATACCTATTTTCGCTACCGTCCAATGTTAAGCGCACCTCAAACCCGGCAATGCCTTGCGTATTCAAAATTTTTACCGCTTCGCAAATCAGCTGGATATTTTTGAACACTCTCGGCAGTGCGGGATAAAGAAAAATATATTTGCCACAGGGAGGCTTATTCACGGCAAATGTTCTGGGTTCAACGGTGGCAACGGGATAAGCAACCACCACGTTTTGGACGTTGAATAGCCGCTTGAATTCCTGCCGCAACCATTCTTGCTGAACAATGACGTATTGGTTGCGATGTATGCCTATCTGATATAGATAGCGATAAAACAAGTTAAACATCAATAATGTCGGTTCCAGCCACGCCTCATGAAAAGAGGTGATTCGATAGAACGGGGCGGGGTTATGACAATAAACAGCTTGGGGACGCGATCCGACAAAGGGAGTCATATCGTGCAGTGACAACCAGAAATCCGGCTTTAATTCTTTCGCCAGTCGCCTGAAATACCACCACTCATAATAAAGCCGGAGCAGCCAAGACCGCTTGGATAAGGGAAACTCCAAAACCGTCACCCCTGTTGCATCAATCAAAGATTTGTCATGAGCTAAAACCACCACCTCCCAATCCTTGCCCAGGTATCGCACGGCGGCACTGATACATTCACGAAATACTGTCAGCGTACCGCCTTCAACCAAATTGATGCCCGAAATAACCAGCCTTTTTCTCGAACTCATGTTTTTGTCCAATAGGCGGGCTGTCTCATCAGTCGCCTGCCCATATCCAACAACCTTCTTGCGGCACGTTCACCCATCACACGCCACAACAACAGCCGCACATAAACCCTGACCACGGCCATTAACCACAGCCTCCCCGGCTGGGTTTGTCCGTGCATTTTCTGCGCTCGCCTCAACTCTTGCATCGTTTGCAACGTATTGGCGGGGTTGTTGCTGATACCGCCCTGACGCATGGCGGTGATAATCACATCGGGAATAAAAGCAGCATCCGCGATCTTTAATTCGCGCAATAACAATTCGTAATCGCCAGCGATGCGGAATGTTTCATCAAATTGACCATATTGCTCAAACAAGCTGCGCCTGTGCATAACACCTTGATGGCAAATACAGCTAAGTTGCTTAAACTTTACTTTTATCTTGTTCCAAGGCTCGCCAACCGGATAGAGCTCCTCCCCGCCGGCATTAACCAGCATGACTTGCGCGTAGGCCACGCTGATATTTGACGGAAGCTTTGCCAGCGGTTCAATCATCTGCGCCAAGGCTTGCGCATTCCAGAAGTAGTCATCCGATCCCAAAAAACATATCCACTCGCCTCGCGCGTGCGCCAGTCCTTTATTCCAGGCACTGTATATACCGCCATCCGGCTCTGAAATCCAATACGCCAATTTCTCATGGTTTGCTTGCAACAACTCGACCGTACCGTCAGTTGAACCACCGTCGATAATGATCACTTCCCGGTTCCGGTAGGTTTGCTGCGCGACACTATCTATACATTGCCGTATCGTCGCCGCACCATTAAATACGGCGACAATAATAGAAACCAAAGGCATCGACTCATCGCTCATCGGTGATGTTGCCCCAAAGTATCTCGCACAATATTTTGATACTGAATGGCAAACTCCAACCTGCGCGCGTTTGTTTCCTGTTGGGCAAGTTGAATTGCCTGCTCTTCATCCACCACCGGCGTGTTCCATATGTCCCAAAGTATGGCGGCGAGTGCAGGGGCATCATCCGGCTGAAAGTAATGTGCCAAGGGCGGATTTTGCTCCCGATGAACGGGAATATCGGACAGCACAACTGGCTTTCCTAAAGATTTCGCTTCTTCCACCGTCGTACTCCATCCCTCAAAAAGGGAGGGATTGATAATCGCGGATGAATGCACCATGAGTGCGGCAAGATCTTCCGTTGAAATCAATCCGAGCGGGACAAAGTATTCACTTACACCCAGATCTTTGGCGC
Organism: Pseudomonadota bacterium; assembly: GCA_049321355.1. Lineage (GTDB taxonomy): Bacteria > Pseudomonadota > Gammaproteobacteria > Burkholderiales > Gallionellaceae > Gallionella. The sequence goes on from JBMOPZ010000032.1 coordinate 86,183, forward strand.
GCGCCATCAACGCCTCAAAATACTTGGGATGCCGGTAATCTTTCGTGTTCCCAGTGGATAACACTCGCACTTTCACGCCTCTTCCAACAAGCAATCCCAATGCTTCAATCACAACCCCGTGATTTTTATGCTTCCAAAATTGATTGGGTAGCAAAAAATATTTTCCGGTAAATTGGTATTTACTCTCTAATTCCGCGCGGCTTGGCAGTGATGTCCGGGCTTTTGTCGTCGCCACAACAAACCGCAAAACTTTAGCCTTTAATTGGCAATCGGGATCAAACCGGCGCAAGTCAGCCAGCGCGTCAAAGCTGCTCACAATGACCGTCGAACAGTATCGGCACGCATCCCCGTAACACCGGTTACGAACCGTCATTTCTTTTGCGTCAAAAAATTCCGGCAAACGAAGATGCTGAAAATCCGGAATCCATCCGATGGTCGGAATCCTCGCACCCCTGCCAATCCAGCCGGAGTGCGACAACACAGCAATCCCATACTTTCTTAGCAATCGCTCAAGAAATGGATCATGCAAGAAAGCCCTTTGCCAAGCCCTGCGTACTAACCATGGCAAAGAGCCGCGATCAAACAAACGACTGCGCATAATCGTGACTGGGGGGAAATCGGCAAAGTACTTTTCGGGTGTTTTCAGCCCCGTGAAAATGACCGCTTCGATTTTTCGATCCGGGAGTGCGTAAATAGCGGCAAGTAAGTTGCGAAAATAATTGATACCGCCCAGCCAGCCATCATCAAATGAAAATACAAACCCAACCCTTATCACAACGCACCACTCTTGAACCAGTCGGCATAGTCACGCAAACCATTGCGCCAATTGGTTTGTGGCTGCCAACCCCAACTTCTGGCAATCGTAATATCCGCCTGATACCCGGCGGGATCACCACCGCGAACCACCCCAGAGAAAACAGGTGCATCGGTTCGCTCAAAGCAGGCAAACAGCTCCGTCAAAATTTCGCGCACGGTCACGCCATCCCCTGAGCCGCCATTCGCGATCGGACAGCTTGCCGATGCCTGGCTGGCAGCAGTGATGATCAATCGTGCGGCATCCTCCACATGTAACCAATCGCGAATTTCCGCGCCTGTGCCAAAAAAATTATTTTCGCCACTTCCGATTTTTTGGGCGGCATCCCACAGCAGTTGTTTACGTAATCCCACGCCATACACCGAAAACAAACGCACTACCGCCACAGCGATTCCGAAGTGTCGCGCATAACTGGCGCACAACGTTTCTGCGGTATGTTTATGCACACCATATGGTGAGGCAGGAAGCAACGGATCCGTTTCAACAATCGGCAACTTTTTTACCTCACCATAAACACCCGCGCTGGAGGGATAAATTATCCGAGCTTGGGGTGCATATAGCCGCGCAAATTCCAGAACGGCCAGCGTCGTTGTAACCGTGCGCTGAAAATCCTGATACGGGTGCGTCATGGAAAATCCAACCGAACCACTACCCGCACAATGCACAATCACACTCGGCCGCCCACCATATGTCACCAGTGCGTCAACCGTAATATCCGTGACATGCCATTCGGCGATGCCCCATGCTTGCCATTCCTCGCGTGACCAAGAGCCATGCCCCACACCGATAACACGCCAGCCCTGCTGCGCTAATTGCCGAGCAACGTGCCGACCTATAAAGCCGTATGCTCCAGTTACCAATGCCGTTTTAACCATGTTTGCGCGCCACAAAAGAATAGAGTCGTCCAGGCGCATGACTTCTCTCACCCAGTTTCCCCAGTAAAAAATTCGGGATCAAAAATGAGGGGCAGTGCAGCCTGCGCGCCAGATTTTTTTTCAAGCTTTGAAGTGTTTCTGGAAATAAATTAATGTCCGATTGGTACGGATTCAACAAGCTGGTCGGCACTAATCCGCTTTCAGCAATGGCATCACGGTATTCATCCAACAGGTAGGCGTTCTCGCCGCCATACAAATCATGCAAAGGGTGCGCCGCAAGGAACGCGGGCAAATCTTCCTTGCGCGAAATCACATGCTCGCGCGTTGCGATGAACATGCCGCCCGGCCTGAGCACCCGTGCTGCCTCGCGACAAAGTTGCTTGAGATCACGCGCATGATGCAGCACTTGTCGTCCATACACCAGATCAAACGTCGCATCGGGATAAGGGAGCGATTCGCCCCAATTTTGCTCGACTTGAATATCCAAATTTGCCTCTTGTGCCAATGCGCGTATTGCCCCTGCCCCCACCACATTGCTTGAGTCCGGCTCCAGTGCATTTACTCGCCAACCATCGCTCGCAAGGGCGTAAGAAGATATACCGCGCCCCGCCCCCAAATCCAGAGCGACTCCGCGCTTATCACCGATCAGCGCACGAACAGCCTGCCACTCCGTGCTGGCGTAATATCGTTCCGCCGCTGCACGCAACGGGTCGTCGTAAAAACAGGCACGCACCAACTCGGCCTGTTCGGGCTGATTGCGCAACCAGACGACTGCCTCTTCCCATGAGGATAATTTACCGCTCATCTGGGGGAATCTCTCGAATGATGCGCGCAGGATTTCCCGCGACGATGGTATAAGGCGGCACATCTTTGGTTACCACGCTACCCGCGCCGACAATTGCGCCTTCGCCTATCGTGACACCTTTCAAGATAATAGCGTTAAGTCCGATCCAAACTCGGTCGCTGATTTTTACAGGTTTTATTGTTACACTAGACCAGTCTTTCTTGCCTTGTCCCCATGCAACCACATCATTTTTCCTAGATGTCCAATCGGTTGCATGGGAATTATGATCCACAATCGTACAACCCCATGAAATCAGCACATCGTTACCAATTTCAATTTTTTCTGCGCATACAATTGAAGAGATGCCAATAAATGTCCTATCTCCAATCAATACTTGCGCACCGCTACGATCATAAAAAATTGATCCCTCGATAATCGTTAAGGAACCAACTTCCAGAGTGACCTTTTCCTTTCCGACAACACGAAGGAAATTAACCTTGCTTCCTTCACCGATATAACAAGCCGCATATCTGCGAAACTTTATTCGGCGATAGGCATTACGCAATTTCGTCAAAACCCTCAATTCCATATTTCCCCGATTTTCTTGAAACGAGATAAAAACAATCGCGCTTTCTTTATAATTTTATCTGATACACCATGGCGATACTTGAGTGCATAGCAAACTTCACTCCATGAATCATTGGTTTTGATTTCTTTTGGAAATCCGTTGGGTGAAAACGCATCTTTCATCCCCGACAGCGACAGCAATCCTTTCATTGTCCCATGTGTTCCTGTGCCATCAAAGCCAGCATTCACTACCAAAGAATGTTTGGGGTAGAGAGTTAAAGCATCACTGAGGAAAGCGGACAATTGCCAACGCACTGCCCATGAATCAACCCGCCCCGCCAACTGATCTTCCAGCATCGAAAAATAATCATACGCGCCACCCAGATTAAAGCGTTTGCGCAAGGTTGCGTCCGCTTTGATTTGGGCATAGCCTTTGGCATCGGCATCAAACAATTGCCAGGCGCGCCGCCAAGTTGCCCACCCCCATGAAGTGGTAAGTGGCAAGAATAAAGCGTCCTCTTCAATCTTAAGCTTGACTGGAAACATGTAGCCTGACACTTGGATCACTTGTGGCTCATGTTCGTATTTATCCAGCGCGCGATTCATAAAATCCAGAAAATAGGGGGAAGTAACCAAGTCATCTTCCAGCACGATGATGCGACCGCATTCATTGACCACTGCGGTCACGCCATCAATGATGGAGTTCGCCAACCCCCAGTTTTTGTCGCGCTCAACAATCTTAACCGACTTGAAACCCGTAATTTGACGGATGTATGCACGCACCTCAAGCACCGCTTCTGCTGCTTCCGGTTTTTTTGGCGCATCGGAATAAATAATCAGGTCGCTGCTTTGCGCCAGCGCGTTTTTTTGCAACGCCTCCACCGTCTGGCGCGTATGCACAGGGCGGTTGTAAACAAATAAGACGATGGGGGCGGGAGTAGTTATTTTGGTTTGCTCACATTGGTGGTGGGAGAAGTAAATGCCGTAGCACTTTCTTCCCAATCTTCAGTTCGTAATCCCGCCACGCGGCTGAATTCACCTGTGTTGTGGGTAATTAGGGTGGCATCGTGAGCGCGGGCAATAGCGGCAATCATGGTGTCGTTCGGGCCGATAGGCTTGCCTTGTGCCAGCAGATCGGTGTGGATTTGCCCATAGTACTCTGCGCATTCATCATCAAAAGGCAGGCTTTGTAGTGGGGCAAAAAACGCTTTGAGCAATTGCAAATTGGCTTCTACCCGTTGGCTGCGCCGGGCGCCATACAGCAACTCCGCCTTGACCACGCTGCACAGGGCGATGTCGGCAGGGGTGTGCCGGCGAAAATGTTGCAGGATGGAAGGATGTTTTTCGTTGAGAAGGTGGATACAAACGTTGGTATCAAGCAGATAGATCATTTGATTTCCAGTCGCCCTTCCAGGGGCAACAACTCCGGGCGCTCCAACGGTGCACCCTCCCATTTTCCAAAGATGTCGAAATAACCCTCCGGCCAACTCGCACTGACCCCCGCGTCACGCTTGACCAACTCCGCCAGATAACGCGAAAGGCTCAAACCAGATTGCGTGGCACGAAGCTGTGCCTGCTGGGCAATTTCTTCGGGGACATAACAATGTAGTTGAGCCATGTGATACTCCTCGTATATGTGCTATATGTGAATTGTAGCAAAGTTAGGCGAACGGCCTAAAACATTGTCCCCACTCGAATAATCCCAGCTCTAACAACCCAGGGGAAACAAACTCATGTGATCTGCACACCGTTGAGCAGAATGCCGGACTTCCGCGCGATCCGGTGTGTCGGCAGTTGGGGGCGTGTGCGCGGATGAATAACAACATCCACTTTGCGATCACCGAACAGGTGGAACAGGCGACGCTGAAATTCCAGTCGGTGCTCAAGCAAACTGGATTCGTCGGTAATTTCAACATACAGGTCAATATCACCGCCCCGCGCATTGTCATCCACCCGTGAACCGAACAGCAACGGACGTGCGTATGCGCCAAAGTGTCGCAACACTTCCTCGCGTATGACCGATTTTTGTGCGTCAGTGAGTCTCATTGCGGGGTTCGGAAATTGAACGATTTGACGGGCTGTATGCTGCACGAAGTAAGGGTAAACAGCAATACTTTGAAACATGCCGCTTCATTTTTCACCTTTCCCCGCGCTGAAGCACCGCACGCTCCCACAGATGGGGGGTCAACAAGGTCCACGCGCGCTCCCCATCGACAAACTTCGCGTCGGCATTGTTGATGACATAACGTATTGCGTCCGCCACTTGCTGCGGACTGATCAATTCTGAACCCTTGAACGACTGGCTGGAAATGGTATCGAGTAAAAATGGCTTCAGCGGGCCTTGCATCCAATCGACGACCGGGGAGTTGAACCCTATTTTGGTCTTGCGGTAAGCCACCTCGTGCGGCATAAACGGTGCCATCGCGTCGCGCACAATCGCCTTGGAAAACCCCTTGCGAATTTTGGCTGTCCAGGGCAGCGCAAAAGCAAAGCTGACGACGCGATGATCCATGAACGGCATCCGAATTTCCACACCGTTCACCATGCTGTAGCGATCATAATTACGCAGCAAGGTTGGCAGAGTTGTTTCGTGTGTCGAAGTGTAAAGTTGCTGATTCAAATGATCGAGATGCCCCCATTGAGGGTGTTGCACATCTCTGCTCACATATCGAGAACCTCGCTTGAGTACTTTTTTAGCGATTTGTCTTGCATGATACTCGGAGATAAATCTGCTCTTGGACGGCATCTTTGTAAATTGAGCAGAATCCTGCGGCAATCCGTCGTAATAAGTACCGATAATTTCATATGCCTGCTTGAGATTCCATCCCGCATCTTTTAGAGCAATCAGATAGTCAAAGTTGTAGCCGCCGAACAACTCGTCCGCACCGTGCCCGTCCAGCGTGACGGAAACCCCGTGCGCTTTGACTGCGGCGTAGGTCTGCATGAAGGGGATGGGGCTGGTGATGTACAAGTCCTCAAACAGGTAAAAATAATCATCGAGCTTGCCCATCGCTTGCAGCGGATCAATGTTGATAATGGTCGCATCTATGCCGATATGGTCCGTGACCATCTGGGCGTAGTGCGTTTCGTCCAACGGCGTGCCGGGGAAGGCGGCGACAAAAGCGTGTTGCCAGCTTTCCCCCATGCGCATGGTTTTGCCGTGTGTGGCTATGTGCGCCATGCAAGAGATGGTCGCGCTCGAATCCAACCCGCCGCTCAATGCCGTACCCAGCGGCACATCGCTGCGCATACGCAAGCGGCATGCGTCCAGAAATAGTTCCCGGAACTGCTCGACCTGTTCTTCGTATTTTTCCGGGACGCTCGGCAGATGATCCAGCGTGTTCCACCAGCGCTTTATTTCCAATTTTCCGTCTTTCAGCCACCCGCTGTGCCCTGCCGGGAAACGCTTGATCCCCTCGATCACGCATTCATCGGTGCTTTCGTACAGAAAAATTCGCGACGTATCCTTTACAAGTCGGGTATTGGCGCGCACCCCGTTAAGCAGCGGAAAAATAGCCTTCATCTCCGAAGCAAAAGCGAATTTTGCTCCGGGCAAATGCGCATAAAAGAGCGGTTTTTTGCCGAAGCGGTCCCGCGACAAAAACAAAGATTTTTCGTGAGCATCCCAAATCGCAAAAGCCCACATGCCGTTAAACCGCAACAAGCAAGCCTCGCCCCAGGCGGCAAAGGCAGCCAGCACCACTTCAGTGTCTGACTGGCTGTGAAAGCGGTACCCTTTGGATTCCAACTCTGTCCGAATTTCCAGAAAGTTATAAATCTCCCCGTTAAATGTAATGTGGTAGCGTCCGTCGGCAAAGCTCATCGGTTGTTTGGCGTTGTCCGAAAGATCGAGAATGGATAAGCGGCGATGGCCGAGGGTCACTTCGGGCGTGTGCCATAACCCGCTACCGTCCGGACCGCGATGGGCGAGCGTGTCCGTGCAATGCTGGGCTGGCTGTTTCGGTAGGTAGCCGATGTGCCCAAAAATTCCGCACATATCAGGCTCGCTTATGTTGGGGAAATAGCATCCGCAACATTCGTTTGAAAATTCTATACAAGACACCAACCCATATTTTTGTGAGATTGAACGGAAGATATCTTGTCGAACCAATCAGCAGAAGGAACGATGTCCGATATACCGGATTCCCCGGCGTTTTCTTTGAAAATATCTTCCTCAAAAATGGCAGCAGATTGTCTTCTTCAATAACGTGATGTCCGGTTGTTTCCCGGTTCCAATAAAGTTTAAGATCAGGGAGCGATTCCAAGACGAGGCCTTTCCTGTAAGCCCGCATCGTAAACTCATAATCCGACAAATAATGTGGCAGCAATCTCGGATAAAACCCTCCTATGGATTGCAGATCATGCCAGCGCATGAACAACCCGTTCGTAGTCAGGCAATTCACCGGCTCACCTGCTTTCGGCGGACGAAAAAGCATTGTCCTTGGTTCATACACCACACCCATGTCCAGAGTCTCGCGACTGACCTGATCGCAAACTGCAGCCTGAAGCAGCATTCCGGACTTAAGCAATGCGCAGCCCGTTTCAATAAAGTCGGGAGGAATATCGACATCGTCATTGATCATCAAAACAATATCGTCATCATTGATCTCATGCCCCATCAACCACTCAATCCCCTGCTGCAAACTCCCCGCCCACCACCAATCACCGCGCCCCCTGAGTACGGTTAGATTCTTGATCTTGGCCTGCACCATTGCAGCTGTGCCATCTGTGGAACCATCATCAATCAGCACGAGGTGATAATTGGGACAGGTCTGCGTTTCCAGACAATCGATAAAGCGCGAGGTTATCGCGCAACGATTGTGTACGGGCAACAAAATGTAAACTGTTGGACTCACGGTTTTCTTAGAACAAATACAAAATTGTCGCCCCAGCCTAGACCGTCAAACAAACGGGTAATCAGGTGATTTATTTTGGTTTTGTGCATCAAGCCCAAGAGCCTCAAAGCAACTCTTTGCAGCACGGACAGCCCGCCTTGGGTCGGCGACCAGAAGGACGAAGGTTCGCCAGCATTGGGGTAAGTAATTAAATGTATCCACTGATAATAAAGCCACTCGGAATTTGTCACCGTTCTAGCTTCCGCCACCACTAAACCGGCTTGCTGTGCGGCAAGTTGCATTGAATGCCTGGAAAAGAATTGCAAATGATAGGGGGTATGCCAATTGATCCAATGTCGCCCAAAAATCTTTGCTCCCCAACCGTTGGCGTTTGGCAAACTCAGAATGGCTGACCCCCCCGGCTTTAATATCCGCCCTATCCCACGTAGCGTTGATAGCGGGTCGGTGACATGTTCGAGCACCTGATCCATGGTCACGTAATCGAAAAAATTCTCTTCATAAATTTTGTCATCGAATAGCCCGACATGAACCTTGTAGCCGAATTTTTCCACCACGCGGCGTATATTCTCGTCGGCCTCCACGCCATAAACATCGCATCCTCTGGCCGCATAATAAGCAAGTGACTGCCCGAAACCACAACCCACATCCAGTACGCGCACGTTTTTGGGCACCCAACGGAATGCCGAGCTATCAAGGCCGTCAAGCCAAGCTTTTGACCCACTCTTTTCTGCATGGGGTTTGCATTGATCAAGATCGAAAGTCTTGCGCGGGTAGTAATCGGTGTATAACGCGGTCAGTTGATCCGGGGTGAAATCACAACCCAAGAAAGCGTGCCCGCAGTTTTTGCACCGCATCAGCGCAAACTGATCGGGATACCCGTAGCGGTCATCATACAAGTCGGGACGGAAATTAGCGGTTGATGCTGCACATATTGGACAATGCATTAGCCCGCTCCCGCATGAAACTTTTCAATATCGGAAAATTTGTCTATATGCGGACGAATTTTTTCGATGGGCCAATTCCACCATTCCGACTCCAAAAGCAGTTGGATTTGTTGCTCGGAGAAACGATACCTTAAGATCTTTGCCGGGTTCCCCCCGACCACCGCATAGGGCGGAACGTCCTTCACGACAACCGAACCTGCGGCCAGAATTGCTCCTGTACCAACCAGTATTCCGCCGGGAATAATCACATCAGAACCAATCCAGACATCATTGCCTATACGAGTGCTTGGAACGGAGTCATCAAAAATCTTGTCCTTACGGAAACTCAGCGGACACCCCATGTTGCAATCGCTATAAAACGCCGGGTAAGTCGATACGAATATCCTGGAAGGGTGTGGTCCCAAGCCTATTTTGACATTCGGGCCGATGGAACAAAAATTCCCTGCGGACACATTGATCAGCCTTGAGTTGTTGGAGACGTAGCTAAAATTTCCCAAAGAAACACTCTCCAGCACTACCCCGTCAAGGATGGCGACATTTTCACCCATGCTGACTTTGTTAAGCGCGGCACTGTATATCCTGCAACCGGGGTGCGCGGCACGCAGTCTGTTCAGCATGGCATGGCCCCGGCGATACGCACGAATCCTGTTAAACAATCGCTTAATGATGCCGAAATAATTGATCATTTCGTCTGCACCCCCTCGGAACGAACACCCCGAAACAGTTTTCCGGCCAGCCGGAGGGCTTTGCGCACGACCCTGATCAGGATCGGCGGTGGCGGCGGGTATTCCTTGCGGAAATAATTCTCGTGCTTGATCACCGCCTCGCCAGATTCTCTGACAGGCATGGGCAATACGTTGATCGCAATATCACTGGGGGCAATACCGTAAATATCGTTGATGCCGGAATGTACTCCTGAGCCATCCATGCCGATATTCATCACCAGTGACCTGCCCGGAAATAATGCCATCGCACCGCGCAGAAATAGTGCCGCGTACCAGTAAACAAACCAAGTGTTAATTAGCCCCTTGTTGTTGTCTTCGAGCTGCTTCCAGAAGTGGTAGGTGCCGTTAACGCTGAAGTCGCGACGCATTTTCTGGTTGAACTCGGTCATCACCTCGTTGCTCTTGTAAAAATGCCGCCATGCGCGATCCCATGTAGCCCATCCCCAGCATAGCGGAACGCGGAAAAAGAATGTCTCGTCCCGCATCGCCTCGATGGGATAGAGGGAGCCGGAGATATGCATTACCTGTTCTTCATCTTTATATAATTCCAATGCGTCGTTCATAAATCGCAAAAAGTGTGGCGAAGTAACAAGGTCATCTTCCAGCACGACAACCCGCCCGAATTTCTCACAGAGCTCGGTTACACCCTCAATGATAGAGCGAGCCAACCCCAAGTTCGTGTCACGCTCGACGACGGTAACCGACTTGAAGCCGCTGATTTTACGGATATGGTCACGCACCTCGCGCACTGCATCGGCTTGCGCCGCTGACTTGGGCGCATCGGAGAACACGAACAGATCGCTGTCCCCGGCGAGGTCGTTCTGCTTCAACGCCTCCACTGTCCGGCGTGTGTGCGACGGACGGTTGTAAACAAACAGGGCGATCGGGGCAAGAGTCATCACTTCAGGTTTTATGACTATGCGGCTTTCTTGCATCAAGGATGATGGAAGTGAAACCGAAGTCTCTACCCGATGTGCCGGGATCAAAAGTGATCTTGTCAAAACGCAGTGAACGCCGAATCATCCCGTCTGCCGGATTCCAATCTGTGGCGTGAAATTCTCCGTGCTCATCGTAATACTCACACAGGGAAATATCGAATCCCGCCGAAGCAAACACCTTGCGGAAAGTATCGTAGGTGTACAGTATCTTGTGATCGTCGGCCCCCGGCCCATTCCCTCCCGGTCTCACCCACTCGATGTATCTCGGATTCGGATGGAGTCCGTCGGGGACGGCAACACGCAAATAACCGCCCGGCTTCAGGAATTTGAAACAATGCTTTGCCGCAACTACCGCATCCTCTGGGGTCAAGTGTTCCCAAACATGTTCTGCGAGTATGGCATCCAGCGAACCGGGTTTGAAATAGGCAACCCAATCATCTTCCTTCAGCAAATTCAGTATCTCCTGATTTGTCGGGATCCATCCTTCAAACTCGGTGCCACTGGCACCAACTATGATCCTTTTTATTGTCTGACTATGCAATGAACGCCTTAGCGCAGCCCTTGCTTTGGCTTGACGGTAATTGTTTCTGATCAATACCAGCGGCTCGCGGATGGCATCCGGCAGCCATGCCAGTTTTTTTGTGTTTGAATTGGTTGCGGTCTTCATTTCTCTGTTTATCTCATTTATGGCTTGTTAATAACTGGCATCCCGCGAGACCTGTCCGGTCAAGCTGCACGAATCGCACTGACGGGTAACCCCCTGAATTTGACCTTGTATGCATACACCAGAATCTCGGCATTTACATGCGAAGGATGTCTTGTGGTAAAGCTATTGTAAATTGATTCATCAACATCAATTATCCTGATCCAATCACGGGATCTTGGCAAACAAACCGGCGTGATTCCCCGCTCAAAACACCAGCGCGCCAATCTGACATCGACGAATCTTTGCGATGTGCGCATATATTCAAAGGTGGGCATGTCCTTGCCGCGCAGAATTGCCGTACCCGTTCCGATCTGGTCAACCACAGTGGCTTCGTTCAGTGCATTAAAAAATCCGAAACCCGCGCTACGGAAATCAGCAATCTGTTTTTTATACGTAAACAGCAACCCCGGCGAGCGCAGTAATTGACGTAACCGGAGTCTCAAGTAGAGCGAGCCGTGATAGCCTCCCATGCAATTCTCCAGCCCCACTGCCTCCAGCCGCCGGATACTCCCCGCCACATAGTCGGGCGGATAAGCGATGTCGTCATCAATCAGAAACACATAGTCGGCATCCCGCGCATCCGGTTGGAACTTGCCGACATCCTTCAAGTCTTCTTTCGGAATAACAGGAACCACATTGGGAAACCTCTCCAGCTCAACAGGCACGGCATCGTATTGGTTGAGCACGATATTCAGGCGATCGACCTGCGGCGAGATAGTCGCCACCACATTCTCCAGGCTCTCGCGGCGCGGCGGATAGGTCGCCAGGTTAGCAATGATCATCCGGCAACTTTCTTGTAAACATAGAAGTCCGAATGCGAGGTCTCGTTGGGCTGCGCGGGATCATAGGGGTAACGATTTTCAATGACCTGAAGCAATGTCCAATCCTTGGCGTGTTCGTCGCACCACTGCGTGAACCTCCTTCCCCGCACATGCTGGACATCGAACGTCTTCTCGACGTTGTTCGAATAAATGATCACGAACTTTCGCGAGGAGGCGAAAAGCCGCCTCATATAGCCATCGAACACCGCGTCCTCAATCAAGTGATAAATCACATCAAGCGAGATCGCCAGGTCAAAGCTTCCCTCCTTTTCCAGAATCGTATCGGTTCCGAAAAACTGGAAAGTGGGGCGCGTGGGAAATCTGGCTCGGCAAATCTCCACCGCCTTGGGAGACACATCGAATCCGGTGTACTCGGGATAATTCGCCAAGTCCAGCTGGGCACCATCCCCGCAGCCAAACTCGACCACCGAGCGGATCTCCTGCTTCACCACAAAATCATTCAGCACCTCGGCCTTGAACTGCGCCAGCCGCCCGTAAGAACCCGCGCCGGAGTTTCCGCCCACCTTGTAGCGATCATCCCAATACTGGGATGAATTGGAAAATACGGCAGCCTTGGGCGAGCCCGAGATCAATCTTTGTATTTTTCTGAATATGCGTGCAATCACTGTCTTACCCCTAACGTCGTATCTATTTGACCAAGCATCCCTAGCTGCCGGGAGCAGATATAAAAGCAGATTTTTATTCACCGGGGAGGTGCTGATTTATTTCGTCATCCCCGCGAAAGCGGGGATCCAGTGTATTAATCTGACCGGGTTCCCGCTTTCGCGGGAACGACAAAACCGAATAAATCAGCACTTCCCTAAAGCTTGGTATATGCCCTGAACAAATGGATCCCCCTGCTCAGCCATTTCTTTACCAGTATCCCGATATTCTTTCTGATGATCCTGCGCGCCTCTTTGTCCGTCCGGACAGAATTGGTCGCCGATACGCCGTTCAAATCATAGAGCGTCACCGGGATGGAGAGCATGTCCACAGTAACATTCTGGCTGAACACCCTCATCCACCAGTCTGCATCCATCGCGATCTTGAAATCCGTGTCGTACACGCCGTATTGCTCGAACAGACGGGTTCGGATGAATGTCGCCGGGTGGGGCACCCAGTTAGGATACATCGGCGGCCATACTGACCACAGTGGAGGACGTTTTCTGGGAGGCACTTTGCTATCCATGTACTCGATCTGGAATATCACCACATCAGCCCGGCTGGAATCGAGGATCTGAAGCAGAAGCCGGGTGTCCAGCTGCGGATGCACCTCGTCCCTGCCGTTCAGGAACCAGACCCATTCCGAATTTAACGCTTTGATGCCCTGGTTAAAGGCGGCTGATATACCCTCAGGCTTCTGCCAGATATATTCGACGTTCTGCTCACCAACCAAGTGCTTTTGCAATTTGCCGGATACCGGATCGGCACTGCTATCCACGACGATCTGCCGGACATCGAAGTTGTCGCGCAGCACCTTGGTGCTTTCAACCGTCGCGACGACTCCGTCGGGGTCATCTTTGGTAATGGTGATAATGTTCAGGCTGGGTTTCATGATTTGGGTATTTGCGATTTATCGATGTTGGATGCCCACTCGATAAATTCAAGAACATTGTTTTGTGCCATATAAGGCTGTGCCTTGCGCAGTTTGTCTTCTGACCACTCCCACCATTTCAGCTTTAATAGCTCGGCAATTATCTCTTCGTTAAACCGATAACGAATCAACTTTGCCGGCATCCCGCCAACTATTGCGTAATCTGGCACATCCTTAACAACCACCGATCCTGCGGCAATGACTGCCCCATTGCCGATCTTCACACCATCACGAATAAAAACTCTGGCACCTATCCATACATCGTGACCAATATGAATGGGCTTTCTTTCTTCAAATAATTTTTTGCGGGTGAAAGAGACTCCGCATTGTTTTTCCGGAGAGAAAAATACCGGGCTTGTGCTGGCAAAGTCCGTTGGGTGATCGCCATAACCACATATCAAATGTGGCCCTATCGAGCAAAATCGACCGATAGTTACCATGCTCATCGCTGCTTGGGCGGCAATATAGCTATAGCATCCAATTGTTACTTCATTGAAGTGCCCACCATATAAAGCAACATCATGCTCACAAGTTACCTTTTGCAGGTTGCAACCCGAATAAGTCTTCGACCTTTCCCCTAGAGAGGAACCATTTATAGAGTTTGACGCAGCAACAGTCACTTCCTTGGCAAGTATGGAATTAGAAAGCCGTGCTCCAGATTCAATTCTGACTCCCGCACCCATAGATACATCCGGCATCACATGCGCTGTTCCATGGACAACTGAACCACGATAGCGGCGGCGATAATCAATTTCGTTGCGTATTCTTCCTGCCCCACTGACTATCGCAAGTTTATTGATTACCCTGCGAATAAAGTGATTTCCCCGTCCTTGCCGAGCATATCCATAGGGATCGCCCCAAAATTCACGGTGAGACTTGACTATCCTGCGGTCAACAATCAGGCACTCAGGCAAACAAAATGTGGTCTTATCGTTCTGAATGACATCAAATCTGCTCGATTCACCACATTGAGTTCCTGTCCCATCAAAACCAATGTTGCGTGTCAATGACTTGCTGGGATAGACAGTATATTGGCCGCTCAGAAATTGAGCGTACATCGCCTTTACATCACCCGCATCAATTTCTCCATAGGCATCCAGTTTCAACATCCCCAGCATATCCATGCCATTCTCGACAAACGACTTTGCTCGCTTTTTATCGGCGGCGAACTGTTCATATTCCTCAGGGGTAATGTACTTGATACGATCGTAACGATTTTTCCATATGCCTAATCCCCAGCCGTTATATCTCCTCAGGAAAAACGCGTCATGTTTGTAATTCGCCGGAATATTGATCGGTGGGCAATATCCCGCCACACTGAAAACACGATCATTCCCTTCATATTTTTCAAGCGCCTGATTCATGTAAGTCAAAAAACCCGGCGCGGTAATAATGTCCTCTTCAAGAAAAATCACTTTACCGAATCGATCAAGTAACATCCTCAATCCACCCCGGCTATTTGCCGTCCGGCTATTACTCTCCCGCTCGATAATATGCACCGCCTTGAATCCATCGACAGTACGCAAATAGCCGCGCACAGCTGCGACCTTCTCCTCATCTCCGGATCTGGGCGCATCGGAAAACACAAACAACTCACTCTGCTCAGCCAGTGCATTTTTTTGCAGGGTCGCAATGGTTTGCTGCAAATGTTGCAGACGGGCATAAGTCGATATGCCTATCGGGGCCAGATTAGTTGACATGGTGGTATCGCATCTAAGTTTTCAATCCCTGCCCGGCAGCGTTGCCGTCCTTAATAACCACCCCCTTGCGAACCGCTTCGGCGACAACGGCGGGCGGGTTCCACATCAATACATCAAGGATGGACAGATAAGGTTCGTATTGGTATGGCGCAGTGTCATAAACAAACTCTGTGGGCTGTGCGAACTGCAACGCTATGCCGCGATGGGCGAACCCTGCCGGATCGAAAATATGCTGCCCGCCGGCTGGATTCACATAGCGAGTCGCACCCAACAGGCTGCATATTTCCAGCGCCCACTCGCCCGGCCCCAATTTCTCGGGCAATGGCAGATCCATTTCGGAACATATCCGGTGTTTGAACGGGATATCCAAATAACGGCAAACCGCCCGCAGTCCTCGCACATTGAGATGCACCAGCGAATCGTCGGTGGCCGAGTCGAATGCTTCGTTGACTATGGCGTTGACCGCTTCAAAGTGCGGTGCCTTTTTCTTGTAATGGCTCAATTTCCCCAGAATAGTTGCTTTCGCCTCCGGGAGGTTCAACACTCTCGCCTCATGTGTCTTGGTCGAGATCGACGAGTTAGACAGGGCTACCGTTACATACTGCCATCCTGCCTTGGGATGCAGGATACGGTTGCGGTTCATCCAGGTCTTCGGTGTGTACTGCGTGATGTCGAACACGATCCATTCATCGACAGCCGCGATCAAAGAGAAGTGCCCAAGGTACGGAAAAAAATAGGGCTGCATGATGCCCAGCGTCAATTTATCTTGCATACCGCGCACGAATTTCCGCAGAAGCTTGATGAGCAGCCAGTAGAATACCGCAAATGCGCTCGACCCCTTGGGCAGAAACCCGCGCACCAATCGGGAGCTGAATACACGAGCCGCAAAGACTATCGGTGTTGGGCAGGCGATCAAGGTATTGTGGCAGCTCTTGTACATAAGGGATGCTGCGATGCACGCCCGGGTAGAAATAGCGACGCGCGATCACGTTTTCCGCCTTGAGTATATCGATGAGCACATCGCGCGGCAGCCCGAATTCGCGCTCGTCCACACTGCCCACAAGATACTGATAATTCGAAAAACTGACCCCGATTGGCTTTACCAGATGCAATCCGGGGATTTCTTTTAACTGCGTTTCATACAGCCGGTAAAGCACTTCATTGTTTTGCTGGTTTGCCGGAAAGTCTTCAAGACTCATCAGCGCGATGGCAGCCTGGGCTTCGGACATGCGCGCGTTTGCAACCCTGACGATATTGACCGGCTTATCCGTTCCGTAGCTGGGACGAATGCTCCGCAAACGTGCGGCCAGATCGTCGTCATTGGTGCAGATACACCCGCCTTCGGTTGCGCTCAGAATCTTGGTCGCATGGAAGGAGAACACTTCGGCGCGACCAAAATTGGCTATCTTCACACCATCAACCGCGCAACCAAAAGCATGGGCAGAGTCAAAATAGAGCTGAATACCATGCGCGTCAGCCAATTCTGCGAGTGCTTTCGGGTTGCATGCCCCGCCCCACAGATTCACACCCATGATCGCGCTCACACCTTTGTCGATCAGCGCACCGACCTTGTCGAGCGAGATCTGATGCGTATCCAGATCGATGTCGCAGAAAACCGGCTCCAGCCCCGCCCAGCTGAGTGAATGCGCAGAGGCGATAAAGGTGAAGGATGGGAGGATCACTTTGCCGGAAAGCCCCATCGCATCGGCCACCATCATCAGGCCGAACGTTGCATTGCTGACGCAAATCGCGTGCTTTACGCCGAGAAATTGCTGGAGTTTCGCTTCCAACTCTTCGTGGAGCGGGCCGTTATTATTGTAGTACTGCCGCTCAAAGATGCCGCGGAATGCCGCCTCATAACGTTCCGGCGAAGGGAAATAAAGTTGGCCGATGGGCAGCGGTTTGTCGAATGCGGGTTTTGCGCCAAACAGGGCGAGGTCGGTTATCTTCATTTTAATTCACACCACTCTCACGCAAACGATTGTTGATCTGCTTTGCGTTGGTCGATATAAATACCAGCATCTCAACGATGTCGGCGACGTCATCGTTGCTGACAAGGTGTCCGCAAGGAAGGTTCAGGAATCTTTCCGCGAGCCTGTCCGTTACCGGCAGCTCTGCAGGCACATGGGCAAAGGCCATCGGTTTCCGATGTAATGCGGGCGAGTAATAGGCACGCGCAAGAATCTTTTCCGCGTTCAAAACGCCGATCGTGTCTGCGCGGGTCAATGGCCAATCATCCAGCAGTTCAACCACAATATTTTTATATCCAGTCCGCTGACTCTCGTCGAACTCCAGCAATCGCATGCCGGAAACGGACTGAAGCAATCGCTTGTAAGTATAGTAACGCTGCCGATTACGATCGACCTGCGCCTCGATGCCATCCAAGCTAGCCAATGTCATCGCCGCATGCATCTCGTTAAGCTTGGCGTTCATCCCGGCGGGCACGACGATGTTATCTATCCCGCCAAAGCCAAATCCCCGCATCAGTGCCAATTGTTTTGCCAGGCTGGCATCATTGGTGGTGATGTAGCCCCCCCCGAATCCATTTAGCAATTTGCAGGCGTGCAGTGAGAATCCTTCGGCAGCGCCGAATCCGCCCACTCTGCCACTTGGGATGGATTCATAAACCGATTCGACCGAATCGAACAGCAACGGGATATTTTTTTCTTTCGCCAGCGCAACCAGACCATCGACATCGCAGCAGTTCACAATGGGATGGACGCCAAGTATCAGAGCAGTATTCTCATTGATACAGGGCCTCACCGTTGCCGCGCTCATCGCAAGCGTGCTTGCCTCAACTTCGCAAAAATGGGGCTTCAGGTTCACCCAGGCGGCAATGTCAGCCATGCGGCGATAGGTTAAGGACGGCATCACGATCTCGGTCTTACCCTTGATAGCGAGTGCGGAGATCGCGAGGGCTATCGCCCAGAATCCGCTGCAAAACGTGACGCAATACTCCGTCTGGTGAAAGGCTGCCAGCCGCTGTTCCAACAGCTTTACGTTCGGGCCGTTATTCGTGTATTGATGTTGATCGAGAAACAGCTTCGAGTAGCCCATGAATTTTTCAAAATCGGGCCGCAATAAATTTGAAGTCGATTTCGGAATCGCAAAATGGCTAGCTCCACCAAAGATCGCCAGCTCTTCCACCTTGCTCTTTTTGACCATAATTATTTCCCCGCACCCTCTCTATCGGCTAAGCAAAGCATCGAAACGATAATACGAGGCATAAAACCCGTCTGGCATGGTTGAGAATTTCACTTTCCACCCCGCTCCACTCGCCAATTGTGCAAATTCATCGCGGCTACGCCAAATACCGATCTGGGAAAAACAGTCCGCCAACTCTTCGGTATTTGGCGGTCGTTTATAGAATTCCGCCGCCCGATCCTTGTCCGGCAGGTTGCCGATGAACACAGACTGAACGTTAGTAAACTTGTCGTGCAACGTGCGCAATACTTCGGCTGCATCGGCAGCGGGAAAATACGGAAAACTCCCATAGCACAACACCTTGGAGAATCTCTCTGGACGCGATTCCGAGCGTACATATTCCGCCGCCCCCTGATGGATGAACTGGTAGTTGGGCAACTTCTCGAAATTATCCTTGGCAACAGCAATCAGGTGTTCCGAGAGGTCCACCCCCAGATATCCGGAACATGAATCAAAAAGAAGATGTGACAGCGCGCCGTTGCCGCAGGCAATATCGAGCAACGCATTATTCGGCTTCAGGTCAAGTGCGGTACGGACAGTCTCAATGATCAGCTTTATTTGGTCATCCGAAACCGGCACCCCGTTGACGGTTCGGCGAACCTGCCCCCAGAAATCGTCCGGGGCACGCGATTTGGCATACGC
Source organism: Pseudomonadota bacterium (assembly GCA_049321355.1). Classification (GTDB taxonomy): domain Bacteria; phylum Pseudomonadota; class Gammaproteobacteria; order Burkholderiales; family Gallionellaceae; genus Gallionella. The sequence continues at coordinate 105,353 of JBMOPZ010000032.1, forward strand.
ATCGTGATCAAATTTCAAATAAGTATTGCTATCGTTTGGCATATATACATCCTTGATATTTGTCGCTAATAAGCAAACAAAACCGTCTCTTCAGCGTGTATGGTGAAATGCCTCAGGGAAAATCGGTACCCGAGCCCGAGGCTGTCCAAATATTGCGGAATCTCCCAAAAGTCATTTAACTTGTGATAAACACAAATGGCCAGCCTGGGTCGGAATTGGCGGATGGTATTTTCCGCTCCACGGAGTGACTCCAACTCGGCCCCTTCAATGTCCATCTTGATAAAATCAACACGCTCCAGATTTTCACGTCTGACGAGATCGTCTATTGCCAGCGTCTCTATCCGGATAGCATCGGGCATCCGGGTGCTGGCAACCACCCTGGTTGCTGGCCCCCTGGCTTCGACAAAAAGCTGTTCGCCAGACTTGGACCACAAGGGCATCTTAACCAAATTAATCCTCGGCTGAAGCTCGGGATTCAACGATATATTTCGTTCAAATATCGCCAAATTCTCCGGCAGAAATTCAAATGAATAGACCTTGCCCGCTTCCCCGACTTCATGGGCAAAATACAACGCCGTATCGCCCCAGCATCCTCCTGCATCTATGACGACATTTCCCGCTTCCGCTTTAACCTTCCCGTCCGACAGTACACATTCATACTGGTGCAACACGTATGAAGGCACGACTCCGAATGGCGAAAGGAAAAGATTGACGTCATACCCGATCCTGGAAAGGTTCATTTTATAGGCTTTGCGCCCACCCCATCCGAGGTCTATAGACTCGCAGTTCAACGCCAGGCTTTCGGCATTTTTTACGGCCTCCCAATGACGCGAATTATTCAGGGGCAACTTGACACGGCGATATCCCAATGCACGAAACGAAAGTACCTGCACCAGCAATTGCCTTGATTCATCATCCGCCAGCTTTTTGTAGAGCCATTGAAATTGCTCCACATTGCGATTAAGCAACGACACCGCCGGTTCTATCGGATCCGGATGGTCATAGAGGCCGACCAATGCCAGCATATTCTTGATGGATTGTTTGATCGCTTGCCGGAGACTGGGTCGGGCAGGCTTGACCTCCGGGCCAAACCGGCGCTCGTCCCAATTATCCTGAAAATCATTTTTCAGGCAGTTGGCGATGTTTTGCCTGTAGGCAATCAGAAAGTCGTTATCCATGTTGTTCCTGGGCCTTGATTCATAAAAAATGAGACTGAGTCTCGACATGTTGTGGCACTACGTGACGCACGATCTTGCCCCAGTGCACCTTGTCCGAGATCACACGAAAAGGACTCAATCCCTGAACACGAGACAACGATTCGTTTGTGACTGGGTCCTTTACGGCTATAGTGACACTGTACTTCCCAGAAGCCAGCTCCACTGCACCCATCGACACTTGAATTTCCAGCACGCCTGCGGGAAACAGGTTCAAATTTCCCTCCGTGTTGCTTACCGGCATGCAAACTACCGGATTCATGGCCTCATCCATGATGTAGATTTGCATTTCCGCACCGGCTCTATTGCTGTTGATATGCAGTTTTATCCTGAAACCCATTTCCACACCATGCGGTATGGTGGGCTCGATACTTTCCACATACTGCTTATTCACGATCAGTTCCACGCTGAATATTTCAGCTTCTCCAGTGCCGGAAATCTGTTGCTGGTGTTTTACCAAACCAAAATACTGGTCGATACCCTCGGAAGGATTCTGGCTGTCCAGCAGCACTTTACCGTGATCCATCACCATGACACGCGTGCAGAGCCAGGAGATTTGCTGCATGTTGTGCGAGACAAAGACGACAGCGGATTTGTTTGTCATGCGCCTTACCGTATTGAAACACTTGATGGCGAAACCGATGTCGCCGACCGCCAGCACTTCATCCAGGAACAGGATGTCCGGCTCTATCAAGATGGCGGCGACAGCAAAACCCAAGCGCACGTTCATACCTGAACTATACGTTTGTACGGGAGAATCGATAAATTCACGTATCTCGGCAAAATCTATAATCTCGTCCATTTTTCTGTCGACATGCTGTTTGTTCATGCCTAACACAGAAGCATTAACGTAAATATTTTCACGTCCGGTCAAAATGGGGTTGAAACCGGCTCCCAGCGCGATCAGCGCGCCAACTTTTCCGCGCATCTCGATACGCCCCTGATCCGGCCGGATCAATCCATTCAATATGCGCAGCAGGGTTGTTTTGCCCGCGCCGTTATGCCCTATCAACCCGAGGCATTCGCCTCGCTTCAGTTCAAAATTGATGTCTTTGACCGCCCAGAATTCGTCCGGTCTCAATACATCATTCCCGCCATGACGTCTGCCCAGCATTTCGCTACCGATATCCTGCATGCCGTACCACATGGATTTTTTGAGGCTGCGGCAAAACTTCTTGGACACCCCTTCTACCTTGATCAAGGTCTCGCCCATGTCAGCTCCCCATCCGTTCTATCAGGATAGGCATCGCCAACCGGAAGACGACCCAGAACACGAACAAGAATAGGATCGCGATCAGGTTGACGATCATGAAGTAGCCCAGATATTCCGGAGTCATTCCGGTCAGCCAGCTACGGGCAGTGAGGATCAGCGGGGTGAATGGGTTGATCTGGAACAAGGTTGCGGGCAGACCTTCCTTGGGCATCGCGAATACGACCGGGGTGAGATACATCAGAAATTGCATCAACAAGGGAATCGCTTTACCCACATCGGTGTAAAGTAAACCGACTGGCGTGAGCATTAGGCCGATAGCCGTTCCCACCAAGATTAGCGAAAGTACGCCGACGGGAAACAGCAGCACGCTCCATCCCGGATATATGCCCATTGCCCACAACGCAATCAGCAATAGTCCGACCTTGATCAACGCATTGACCATCGTTTGGTATATTCCCGCGACCACCAGTGCCTCGCGCGGGAAATTGATCTTTGCCAGCATGTTTTTTGACGCGTTGACCATTTGCAACGGGGCATTCAAGGCATCCATCAGGATCGCCCACAACATCGTGCCGGTGAATACGTAAACCGGATAGGGCAACGGTGTATCGCTCACATTGACCACTCCGCTACGATTCAGGAAGATCCAGACCAGCGTATTGGACAAAGGCAGGATGATGGCCCAAAGAAACCCGAGGAAAGCTTGCCGGTATTGGGCACTTAGATCACGCACCGTCAATCGCCACGCGAGTTCACGACTTTCAGCCAGATCACGAAACATTGCTTTCACCAGCCTGATGGGATTGGCCAGCAGTGACTCTGGCGTGTAAACAGTAATGTGTGGTTCACTCATTTCCGCTTACCCGCCCGATGCCGTGATATTCGATGCCCAGCGATTCCATTTTTTCCGGTTCAAACAGATTGCGCCCGTCGAAGATAATGGGAGCTTTCAAATGCTGCTTGAGCACCTCAAAGTCCGGGCTTCTGAAGA
>JBMOPZ010000033.1:0-1449 GCA_049321355.1 Pseudomonadota bacterium
TCTAAGTGACGGAACGGCAGACATTCGTGGCGGGCTGATTAAAACCATCGGCGGCATCCACTTGATCAATGCCGGCATTGTCGATAATTCCGGCGGCTACCTGAGCATCGGCAACGGATTTTCTCTGTATGCCGACATGCTGCAAAACAGCGGTGGCCGCATCGAGATTGCCGATGGCGAGGCCAATATCCTGTTGGCCGGCAATTTTGACAACAGCGCCGGCGTTTTTCTGCGAGGTGGCAGCGGCGAGTTGAAGATTGGTGCCGATACCCTGCACAACGATGGCGGTTATATCGGCATGCAGGAAGGTGCTGCGAATATCAGCTTGGCCGGTGCTTTTGACAACAACACCGGAACCTTTCTGCACGAAGGTGCCGGCGAAGTGACGGTAAATGCCGATTGGTTGGATAACCGCCAGGGATTTTTCATCGCCGGGGAGGGCTTGTTACTGCAACAAAATGCAGATGCTGCTCTCCCTGTTCTCGACAACCGTTACGGATACCTGCAAACAGGCCGTGGATTTTCTGTCTTTGGTGCCGGGCTGAATAATGCCGGCGGCAAAATCATCAGTGGCGGGTTCCTGGCCGCTCATCTGGGCGGATATGACTTCGACAACAGCGGCGGTTCTTTTTCGGCAGGAGGCCATCTTGTTCTTGACGACTTCAATCGCATAAATAATGCCGGCGGAATTATCCAGTCCGCAAGACATCTTTCCCTGTATGGCGATACCCTGGATAACAGCCGCTTCGGCAAGATCATTGTTCGTGGTGGTCTTGTTCGCATGAGTTTGACCGGCGAATTCAACAATTCCGGCGGATTATTCAGTTACGACGGAGGCTGGTCTGGCAATAACTGGCGGCTCTCCGATCTCTTCACGCTGGATGCCGGCAGCCTGAACAACAGCGGTGGCCGCATCGAGATTGTCAACGGCAGCGCCAGACTGAATATCGACGGCCGTTTGGACAACAGCACCGGCGTTTTTGTGCACCAGGGGTCGGCTCTGGTCGTTGCTGCGGAAACGCTCAATAACTTCCAGGGTGCCCTCGCCAGCAGCGGCGCCTTTACGCTGAACCTGCATGGCACGGATACGCTCAACCCGAGCCTCGACAATCGTGAAGGCCTGTTGCAGGGCAATGCCGGTCTAACGATCAGCGGCATCGGTCTGACCAATGCCGACGGCGACTTGCAGAGTGATGGCGCAATCAATCTGGATCTGGGCAACGGTGCGCTCAACAACAGCAGCAATGGCCGAATTCTGGCGCTTGGCGATCTCACCATCAACGCTGCTTTTGGTGTGAATAATTCTGCCTTTGGTGTGACCAATATCAGCGGCGGCATATTCAGCGGCGGCACCATCAATCTGAATCTTGGTTCTGGCGCGCTGGACAATAGTAGCGGCGGCAGAATTCAGGCCTACGATGCGATCAGCATCGACAGCGGCAGTCTGAA